>NZ_JBVIVK010000011.1:0-181630 GCF_055595715.1 Streptomyces sp. NPDC040410 | reverse complement strand
TCCCCCCCCCACCCCCCCCAACCCCCCCCCCCCCCCCCCCCCCCCCCCCCCCCCCCCCCCCCCCCCCCCCCCCCCCACAACGCCGCCCCCCCCCGGTCCTGTCGGCTGATGAGCATCCGGACCCGCAAACCCTGGCCTGATGGTCACAGCTCGGTTAACTTTCCCGAAACTCGGCCCAACTAGCCTGCCGATCCACGCCACCAGGGACTTTGCCCCCGGGGCAGCGGGTCCGGAGCGAGGACTGTGAGGTGGGACGTGCAACTGACCCCGCACGAGCAAGAGAGGCTGCTCATCCACGTGGCGGCCGACGTGGCAGAGAAGCGCCGGGCCCGCGGCCTCAAGCTGAACCACCCCGAAGCGGTCGCGCTCATCACGTCGCACATCCTCGAAGGCGCGCGTGACGGCCGGACGGTCGCCGAGCTGATGTCCTCCGGGCGCAAGCTGCTCACCCGGGACGACGTCATGGAGGGCATCCCCGAGATGATCCACGACGTCCAGGTCGAGGCGACCTTCCCGGACGGCACCAAGCTCGTCACCGTCCACGACCCGATCGTCTGAGGAGGGCCGGATGATTCCCGGCGAGATCCTGTTCGCAGAGGACCCGGTCGTCTACAACGAAGGCCGTCAGGTCACCCGGCTGACCGTGCTCAACGCCGCCGACCGGCCGGTCCAGGTCGGCTCCCACTACCACTTCGCCGAGGCCAACCCCGGTCTGGACTTCGACCGCGCCGCCGCGCGCGGCAAGCGGCTCAACATCGCCGCCGGGACCGCAGTGCGCTTCGAGCCCGGAATCCCCGTCGACGTCGAACTCGTCCCGCTCGCCGGCGCCCGCGTCGTGCCCGGGCTGCGCGGGGAGACCGGAGGTGCCCTCGATGCCTGAGATCTCCCGTGCCGCGTACGCCGACCTGTTCGGCCCGACGACCGGCGACCGCATCCGGCTCGCCGACACCGACCTTCTGATCGAGATCGAGGAAGACCGCTCCGGCGGACCCGGACTCGCCGGTGACGAGGCCGTCTTCGGCGGCGGCAAGGTCATCCGCGAATCCATGGGCCAGGCGCGCGCTACGCGCGCAGACGGCACCCCGGACACCGTGATCACGGGTGTGGTGATCGTCGACCACTGGGGGATCGTCAAGGCCGACGTCGGCATCCGAGACGGCCGGATCACCGGGATCGGCAAGGCCGGCAACCCCGACACCATGGACGGGGTGCACCCGGACCTCGTCATCGGTCCCGAGACCGAGGTCATCGCGGGCAACGGACGGATCCTCACCGCGGGCGCCATCGACGCGCACGTCCACTTCATCTGCCCGCAGATCGCCGACGAGGCGCTCTCCGCCGGCATCACGACCCTGGTGGGCGGCGGCACCGGACCGGCCGAGGGCTCGAAGGCGACCACAGTGACACCCGGACCCTGGCACCTGGCCAGGATGTTCGAGGCGATGGAGGAGTACCCGCTCAACTTCGGTCTGCTCGGCAAGGGCAACACCGTCTCGCACGACGCGATGCTGTCCCAGATCCGCGGCGGCGCGCTCGGCCTCAAGCTGCACGAGGACTGGGGGTCGACGCCCGCCGTCATCGACGCCTCGCTGACCGTCGCCGACCGGACCGGCATCCAGATCGCCATCCACACCGACACCCTCAACGAAGCCGGTTTCGTGGGCGACACGCTCGCCGCGATCGCCGGACGCGGCATCCACGCCTACCACACCGAGGGAGCGGGCGGCGGACACGCGCCGGACATCATGACCGTGGTCTCCGAGCCCCACGTGCTGCCCAGCTCGACCAACCCGACCCGGCCCTTCACCGTCAACACCGCCGAGGAACACCTCGACATGCTGATGGTGTGCCACCACCTCAACCCGGCCGTCCCCGAGGACCTCGCCTTCGCCGAGTCCCGGATCCGGCCGTCCACCATCGGGGCTGAGGACATCCTCCACGACCTCGGCGCCATCTCGATCATCTCCTCCGACTCCCAGGCCATGGGACGCGTGGGCGAGGTCGTCATGCGGACCTGGCAGACCGCCCATGTCATGAAGCGGCGACGGGGCGCGCTGCCCGGTGACGGGCGCGCCGACAACCGCCGGGTACGTCGCTATGTCGCCAAATACACGATCAACCCCGCGCTCGCACAGGGACTCGCCCGCGAGGTCGGCTCCGTCGAGAGCGGCAAACTCGCCGACCTGGTGCTGTGGGAGCCCGCGTTCTTCGGGGTCAAGCCGCACCTCGTCATCAAGGGCGGGCAGATCGCGTACGCGCAGATGGGCGACGCCAACGCCTCCATCCCGACCCCGCAGCCGATCCTGCCGCGCCCGATGTACGGGGCGATCGGGCGGGCGCCCGCGTCCAACTCGTTCAACTTCGTGGCGCCGCTCGCGATCGAGGACGGGCTGCCGGAGCGGCTCCAGCTCGGAAAGCGGTTCGTGCCGATCGACTCGACGCGCGGGGTCACCAAGGCCGACCTGCGGGAGAACGACGCGCGGCCCGACGTGCGCGTCGACCCCGACAGCTTCGCCGTGCACATCGACGGGGAACTCGTCGAGGCGACACCTGCCGCCGAACTGCCCATGGCCCAGCGCTACTTCCTCTTCTGATGTCCGGTCCGATGTCGAGGGGGGCGCTGCTGGTCCTGGCCGACGGACGCTTTCCCGCCGGAGGGCACGCGCACTCCGGCGGGGCCGAGGCAGCCGTCAAGGCCGGGAGGGTCACGGGGGCCGCGAGCCTGGAGGACTTCTGCCGGGGGCGGCTGCACACGGCGGGGCGGGTCGCGGCGGCGCTGGCCGCGGCCGCCGCACTCGGTGTGGACCCCGCTTTGCTGGACGCGGCAGCCGACGCCCGGACGCCGTCGCCCGCGTTGCGGTTCGCCGCGCGCAGGCTGGGACGGCAGCTGATGCGGGCCGCCCGGGCGATCTGGCCCTCGGACGAACTCGACGCCGTGGCAACCGAGTTCCCCAGGGGGGCGCATCAGCCGGTGGTGCTGGGGTTCGCGGCGCGGTCGGCGGGGCTGGGGGCCGCCGATGCCGCGTACTGCGCGGCATACGAGAGTGTGAGCGGGCCGGCAACGGCGACGGTGCGGTTGTTGAGCCTTGACCCCTTTGACGCGACCGCGGTGCTGGCTCGGCTGGCGCCGGAGCTGGACCGGGTGGTCGATCAGGCGGTGGAGGCGGCGGGGAGGGTGGTCGACGAAGGGGTCGATGCGCTGCCGGCGGCGTCCGCGCCACTGCTGGAGATCTCCGCGGAGGCGCATGCCGGGTGGCCTGTGCGGCTGTTCGCCTCGTAGGAGCTGGTCGCACCCGCCGCCCCTACCCGTCCCGTCCCCAGGGGCTCCGCCCCTCCGACCCCGCCCGGGGGCTTTTACCCCCTGGACCCCCATCGGCCTGACGGCCTCGTCCTCGAACGCCGGACGGGCTGAGATTGCCACCCGGAGTGCCACCCCAGGGCCGAGAGGTCCGACAGGCGAAGGCACCGGAGAAAGCCAACAGGAGCCACCCCATGCATCTCGACCACTCACACTCCCGCGCTCACGACGGTCCCGCCGCCGTCAGCGCCGACGCGCGTCGGTCCGACGGCTCGCGGCGGGCGCTTCGGATCGGGCTCGGTGGGCCCGTCGGGTCCGGTAAGACGGCCACCGTCGCCGCGCTGTGCCGTGCGCTGCGGGACGAGCTGTCCCTCGCCGTCGTCACCAATGACATCTACACGCGTGAGGACGCGGAGTTCCTGCTCCGCGAGGCCGTGCTGCCGCCCGAGCGGATCACCGCCGTGGAGACGGGGGCCTGCCCGCACACCGCGATCCGGGACGACATCTCCGCCAACCTCGAAGCGGTCGAGGACCTGGAGGACGAGGTCGGGCCGTTGGATCTCGTCCTCGTCGAGTCCGGCGGGGACAATCTGACCGCGACCTTCTCCAAGGGGCTCGTCGACGCGCAGATCTTCGTGATCGACGTGGCCGGCGGAGACGACATTCCCCGCAAGGGCGGGCCCGGTGTCACGACGGCCGACCTGCTCGTGGTGAACAAGACCGACCTCGCGCCGTACGTCGGCTCCGATCTCGGGCGAATGGCCGACGACGCCAAGGTCCAGCGGGCCGAACTTCCGGTCGTCTTCCAGTCGCTCAGGAGCGAGGCCGGGGTGACGGACGTCGCCGCCTGGGTGCGGGCGCGGCTCGCGGCGTGGACGGCATGACGGGCGCGGGAGTACGGGCCACGGCGCGGATCGGCGCGCGGGGCGACGGCAGAGGCGGTACGTCCCTGCCCGTTCTCGAGGGCGATGGGCCGCTGGCGCTGCGCCGGACCCGGGGGAGCGGCGCCGAGGCGCGCGTCGTGCTCGTCGGGGCGATGAGCGGGCCGCTCGGCGGAGACCACTTCACGGTGGAGGCCGATGTGGCGGACGGGGCGAAGCTGCGGGTCGGATCGGCCGCCGCGACCATCGCCCTGCCGGGCCAGGCCAAGGAGGGAGCCCGCTACGATGTGCGGCTCACCGTCGCCGACGGAGGTGAACTGCACTGGCTGCCCGAGCAGTTGATCTCCGCGCGGGCAAGCGACCTGTACGTCACCACGTACGCCGACCTCGGCGCCACGGCTCGGCTGGTGCTGCGCGAGGAGCAGGTGCTCGGGCGGGCCGGTGAGGAACCCGGACGGCTCGGCAGCCGTCTTCGTCTGCGGATCGCGGGGCGGACCGTCCTCGACCAGGAGCTGGCCTGCGGGCCCGGAGCACCGGGTGGCTGGGACGGCCCCGCCGTGCTGGCGGGATATCGTGCCGTGGGACAACTTCTTGTCGTGCGGCCCGAGTTCGCGTGCGAGCCGGTGACGGCGCGGACGCTGGGGGAGGGGGCCGCGGTGGTCCCGCTGGCGGGGCCGGCCGCGCTGGTGACCGCCGTGGCGCCGAACGCGCTCAGGCTGCGAGGGCTGTTGGACGAGGTGCTGGACTCCTTGGCCTAGGTTCCGCCGAGCGAACGGACCTCTCCGTTTATCGGATTGGCAAAGAAGGTCAACCACCCCTGTTCTCAGGGAGCTCACAGCCGAGAGGATCCCTGTACCAATCGCAACGATGTACGGGGAGGCCCTACTTGAGGGACAACAGACCGAAGAGCCGGGTCCTGACACTCGGTTCGGCCGGAGCGTTCGTCACGGCGACACTGATCGCGGGCGCCGTGGCGGCGCCCTCCGCCAGTGCGAGCGCGGGGAGCCGGCCGGGACAGGACCGTGAGGCCCGCGGGGCCGCGATCGCCGCCGAGCGGGCCGCGAAGGCCGGGATCGACTGGCAGGACTGTCCCGCCGACTGGGGACTGGAGAAGCCGATCCAGTGCGGCTGGGTCACCGTGCCGCTCAACTACGCCAAGCCGAACGGCAAGCAGATCAAGCTGGCCGTCGACCGCATCGGCAGCACGGGGACCAAGGCGGAGCGCCAGGGCGCGCTCATCTACAACCCCGGCGGGCCGGGCGGCTCCGGCCTGCGCTTCCCGCGCCGTGTCACCACCAAGAACCCCCTGTGGGTGAACACCTCGAAGGCGTACGACTTCGTGGGCTTCGACCCGCGCGGTGTCGGCCACTCCGCGCCGATCTCCTGCATTGACCCGCAGGAGTTCGTGAAGGCGCCCAAGGCGGACCCGGTGCCGGACTCCGAGGCCGACAAGCGCGCCCAGCGCAAGCTCGCCCGTGAGTACGCGGACGGCTGCTACGAGCGCAGCGGCGAGATGCTGCCGTACATGACCACGCCGAACACCGCGCGCGACCTGGACGTGATCCGGGCGGCGCTCGGTGAGAAGAAGCTCAACTTCCTGGG
This sequence comes from Streptomyces sp. NPDC040410, assembly GCF_055595715.1. NCBI lineage: Bacteria > Bacillati > Actinomycetota > Actinomycetes > Kitasatosporales > Streptomycetaceae > Streptomyces > Streptomyces sp. NPDC040410. Next base: position 175,849 of record NZ_JBVIVK010000011.1, on the reverse strand, counting down.
CGTCTCCTACGGCACCTACATCGGCGCCGTCTACGGCACGCTGTTCCCGGGCCATGTCCGCAGGATGATCGTCGACAGCGTGGTCAACCCGTCGCGGGAGAAGATCTGGTACGAGGCCAACCTCGACCAGGACGTCGCCTTCGAGGGCCGCTGGAAGGACTGGCAGGACTGGGTCGCCGCCAACGACGCCACCTTCCACCTCGGCACCACCCGCGCCGCCGTCCAGGACCAGTGGCTCAAGCTGCGCGCCACCGCGAAGAAGAACCCCATCGGCGGGGTCGTCGGCCCGGCCGAGCTGATCGGGTTCTTCCAGAGCGCCCCGTACTACGACTCCTCGTGGGTGCCCGTCGCCACCGTGTTCAGCGAGTACGTCGCCGGCGACACCCAGGCGCTCGTCGACGCCGCCGCCCCGGACCTGTCCGACACCGCGGGCAACGCCGCCTCGGAGAACGGCAACGCCGTCTACACGGCGGTCGAGTGCACCGACGCCAAGTGGCCCACCGGCTGGCGGAGGTGGGACCGGGACAACACGCGGCTGCACAAGGACCACCCGTTCATGACCTGGGCCAACGCATGGATGAACCTGCCGTGCGCCACCTGGCCGGTCAAGCAGCAGACCCCGGTGAACGTGAAGACCCGCAAGGGCCTTCCCGGGGTGCTGATCGTGCAGTCCGAGCGTGACGCGGCCACCCCGTACGAGGGCGCCGTCGAACTGCACAAGCGTTTCAAGGGCTCCCGTCTCATCACCGAGGAGAACGCGGGCTCCCACGGAGTGACCGGCCTGGCCAACCCGTGCGTCAACGATCGGGTGGACGCCTACCTGCTCACCGGCAAGCTGGACGGCGCCGACGTGACGTGCACGCCGCACGCCACGCCGAAGCCGTAACACCGGCAGCCGTACGAGGTGAGGGGCGGCCGGAGTCACCGGCCGCCCCTTCCCCATCCCGCCGGCCAGGCGTCCCCCGCCGCGTAGCCGAAGAGGTCGCCGTACGCCTCGAACATCTACGGGTACGCCTCCCGCCGGTCCCGCCCGGCGAGCCGCCCCTCGATCCGGGCGACGGCGTCGGCGCTCGCGGCCCGCACGCTCCCGGGCCGGCCCTCGTTGCGCCCGCCTCCCCGCGGGACGGCCGTCACCTGCCGGCCGTCCCGGGCCAGCGCACCCACGGCCACCGCCCGATCTGTCCCGTCGCTCCGATCACCACAGCACGTCTCATGCCGGGACGGTACGGGTGTCCCGCTCCCCTGCGCCACGGTGCCCTGCCGACGGCAGACGCGGCCGGGGGCAGCCGTGGCTGCTAACCGAGCGGTATCCGCGGGAAGCGGCGCTCCCTGCCGGACTGCGCAGCGGCTTCCTCCGCCTTCACGACGGCCGCGTACTGGTCGACGTACTCCTGCTCGGACAGCGACAGGATCGCGTACATGATCTCGTCGGTGACGGCGCGCAGGACCGCCTTCTCGTTCTCCATGCCGGCGTACCGGGAGAAGTCGAGGGGCTTGCCGAAGCGGATCACCACGGGGTGGATGTTGGGAATCACCTTGCCGGGCGGCTGCGCCTCGAAGGTGCCGATCATGGCGCAGGGGATGACCGGTACCCGGGCCTTGAGCGCCATCACCGCGACGCCGACCTTGCCCTTGTAGAGGCGGCCGTCGTGGGAGCGCGTGCCCTCCGGGTAGATGCCCAGCAGTTCGTCCTTGCGCAGCACGCCGAGACCCTCGCGGATCGCGGCCTGGCCCGCCTCCTTGCCGGAGCGGTCGACCGGGATCTGCCCGGCGCTGCGGAAGAAGGCCGCGGTGAGCCGCCCCTTGATGCCGGGGCCCGTGAAGTACTCGGCCTTCGCGAGGAAGGTGATGCGCCGCTTGAGGACCGCGGGCATCAGGAAGTGGTCCGAGAACGAGAGGTGGTTGCCGGCCACGATGGCGGGGCCCGACTGCGGCACGTGTTCGAGACCCTCTATTCGGGGCCGGAAGACCAGTCTCAGCAGAGGTCCCAGCAACACGTATTTGAGTACGTAGTAGAACAAGGGGTTCGCTCCTCACTCCGGCGGATCGCCTCAACCGCCGTGTTTCAGCAGGTCAACCGCGTGCCGTGGGGCTGTCAGTGTAGGTGCGGGCGTGGTCACTTGGAACCGGGCCGGGCGGCGTGGCGTAATCACCGGGTACCTATGGCGGGCGCCCGCTTCTTGAATCCCGGGGCCCATGTGCTGTACCACGCAAGGATTCTGATGTTCCGTCATAGCTGCACCACGATCAGAGCGGTGTCGTCGGTGGCGCCGCCGGGCGGCAGCAGTTCGAGCAGGACGGCGTCCGCGAGCCGCTCGGGGTCCGTCGCACGATGGCGGCGGAGGGAGTCGGCGAGGCGCGCCAGACCGGTGTCGATGTCCTCGTGGCGGCGCTCGATCAGACCGTCGGTGTACAGCACGAGAGTCGCGCCGTCGGTGAACGAGGTGGCGGCCTCCAATCTCGGGACGGGGTCGGGAGGGGCGTCCAGCGGCGGGTCGGTGGCCCGGTCGAGAAACTCCACGCGGCCGTCCGGGTGGACCAGTGCGGGCGGGGGGTGGCCGGCACTGCTGTAGGCGATCGTGTGGTGGTCGAAGTCGACGAACGTGGTGACCGCGGTCGCCGACTCGGCGCCGTCGACCACGTGTGCGTACCGCCCCAGGACGTCCAGCGCCTCGGCGGGGCCCTCGGCGACGCGGGAGGCGGCCGTCAGCGCGCTGCGCAGCTGGCCCATGACCCCCGCGGCCTCCAGTCCGTGGCCGACCACGTCGCCCACGGACACACCGAGGCGGTCGCCGCCCACCAGGTCGACCAGGTCGTACCAGTCCCCGCAGACGTTCAGCGAGCCGGCGGCCGGACGGTAGCGCACGGCGGCCCGGTGAGGGCCCAGCTGCCGGGGCGCGGGCAGCATCGCCTCCTGCAGGGCGAGGGCGACCTCGCGCTCGCGGGCGTGCGCCTGGCGCAGCCGGTCGTTGAGTTCCTGGAGTTCGCGGGCGCGTGTGTACAACTCGGCTTCGAGCACCCGCGCCCGGCTCCCGCCGGGGCCGCCGCGGGCCCTGATCAGTTCCGTGACCTCCTCCACCCGGTGCACCAGCAGGACCACCTTTCCGTCCGGTCCGTGCAAGGGGGCGTTGACCGGGCTCCAGTAGCGTTCCTCCCACTCCCCGGGCCGGTCGTTGTCCTCCAGGTCGTACCGCTGCAGAGCCATCGTGTCGCGTTCGCCGGTGGCCAGCACCCGGCGCAGCGAGGCCTCCAGGTCGCGCATGCCCGTCGCGGCGGGGTCGTTCGGATTGTCCGGGAATACGTCGAACAGATAACGGCCGACCACCTGCTCGCGCCTGCGGCCCGCCACCCGGAGGAACTCCTCGTTGGCGTCCGCGTACACGAGGTCCGGCGTCAGCAGTGCCACCATGCCGGGCAGGGCCTGGAACACCGCGGCGTAGTCGATCGTCGAGTCATTCATGGCTCCCGCTCTCACCACCGGGAGCACCAGTTTCCCACGTTGTGCCGGTTTGGGGCGGGATCGGCCGGAGCGGGGGAGGGCTCATGGAGCACCGGACGGGTCGTCGGAGCGGGGCGGCGGGGGTTCTGTCTGAGTGCCGAGGGCTTCGATGATCCGGGCCACGTTCTCGTGGGAGTCGTCGTACACGGTGACGGTGATCCCGTCGTGTTCGAAGCGGAGACGCGGTGGTCGTGTCCTGGTGCCGCGCCAGGTGAGGACGGCCAGGACGAAGGCGCCCAGGTCCAGCCCCGAACCCAGAACGGCGTTGACGGCCTCGAACGCACCGCCCATCTCACCGGGACGGACGGGCGCGGCGGCCAGGGCGAGCCGGGCGTCCGTCTCGCGGACCGCGTCGTCCTCGCGTACCCAGCGGTACAGCTCGGCCAGCGCAGGCCCGTCGTCAGGGCTGCCGTCGTGGGAGTCGAACGTGACCGAGATGCGCAAGACGACTCTCCTCAGCCGGTCGGGCAGGTGGTGCGGAAGGGCAGGCCGTCCGTGTAGCGCGGCCACTCCTTGCGGTCGAGGCCCCGCCCCGCGAGGACGCAGCCACGCTCGACGGGGTGGGTGACGATCGCGGCGATGCGGCCCACGTCCCAGACGACCCCACGGCCCGCCGTGACCTCGGCGCCCCACTCGGTGGCCGCGAGGGACCGGCGGTCCGGCCCGACTCCCACTCGTGGGCCGTGTCGATCAGCTGCTGCTCGGCCAGCAGCCGGGCACGATCGGTGTCGAGCCACGACCGCATCCGCGGCCAGGCCCGCAGCAGCGCCTCGTGGACGATCTCCAGGGTGTCCTGTTCGGCGGCGATCAGCCGCGTGTCCTCGGCGGTGAACGCCTCGAGCACGGCCGCACCGCGGCCGGGGTCGGGCAGCGTCGCCAGCAAACGCTCGCGTTCCACCCTGCGCCGGGTGTCGTGCGCACCGTCCCCGAGTTGCACCAGACGCAGCAGCAGGGCCTGGGCGGTCTCCCGGCCGGGCTCGTCCAGCCGGTGCAGGGCCCGCTCCGCGGTGGCGGCGAGGGCTCCGTGGATACCGTCCGTGCGCCGGTAGCCGGCTGCGGTGAGGGCATCGCCCTTGCTCTCCTGCCAGGAGGTGAACAAGGCGTGTGACAGCAGAGGCAGCCGCCCCGCCTCGTACGACTGCGAGTGGCCGCCGTCGCCCGGGGGGATGCCGAGGTCGGCGAGCAGCAGCTCGACGAGACCCGGCTCCAGTTCGAGACCGGTCCTGGCGGCGGGCCGCGTGATCGTCTCACGGACCTCGGACTCGGTCATCGGCCCGACCACCACAGGCCGCGCCTCCAAGGTCCGCGTCAGCTCCGGCCTGGCGACGCACGCGCCGTAGAAGTCGGCACGCAGGCCGATCGTCACGAGCGCCGACGGCTCGCCGCTGAGCAGGCCGTGTCCCACGTAGTAGACGACGAGCAGCCCCTGCGCCTCGTCGACCGCCGCGCCGATCGCCTCGCCCATCTCCATGGGTGACGGCGGATCGAGCAGCGTCCGGACGGACTCCGGGACCATTCCGCACTGTTCGGTCAGGACCCGGCGCAGGTCGAGCAGGGTGTACGGCACCGCGTCGATGTCCGGGAGCGTGGAACCCGGGCGATGCCGCCCCGTGCCGAGGAGAAGGACCCGGGCACCGCCGATGCCGTTCCATCGTCGCGAGGCCGTCCCCCTGCGCATGCACGTCCCCCGGAGCTCTGCTCGTACACACCCCGGCACCGGCCGCCACACGGCCCGGAGTCGTCAGGGCACTCACTGTAGTGACGGCCCGTGGCTCCGGTGGGGAAAGCCGACCGCGCTACGCCGATCGACCTACTGCCCAGCGGGCACCCCGGCCGAGGGCGGTCAGCCGCATCATCCTGGATTCCGCCCGCTCACCCCCAGCGCCCGCTCGAAGACCGAGACGTCGGCGGCCACGGTCACGGGTGGGCCGAAGCTGCCGTTGGCCCGTGCCTGCTCGCCATCTGCTCGACCACGCCCATGGCCGCCTGCGCGGTCTCCTCGCCGATCCTGAAGGGCCGGCCCGCGGCACGTGCCAGGTCCCAGCCGTGCACGGCGAGTGTGACAGCCCCGACGAGGCCCCGACGCTGAAGGGAGCCCGCCGGTGTCCGGCGGGCTCCATCGATGATCCGTCCGCTGTCAGGCCCCCTGCGCCAGAACCCCCTCCAGCGCCCCCAGCGCCCCCACCAGCTCCTCGCCGGTGATCGTGAGCGGCGGTGCCAGCCGGATCGTCGAGCCGTGGGTGTCCTTGACGAGGACGCCCTCCCGCATGAGGCGAGCGCTCACCTCGCGGCCGGTTCCCATGGCGGGGTCGATGTCGACGCCCGCCCACAGCCCGCGCGCCCGGAAGCCGACGACGCCCTTGCCCACCAGGTCCGCGAGCCCGCCGCGCAGTAGCACGCCCAACTCGGCCGCGTGGCGCTGGAATTCACCGGCCTCCAGCAGATCGACCACGGCCGTGCCGACCGCGGCGGCGAGAGGGTTGCCGCCGAACGTCGACCCGTGCTCACCCGGCCGCAGCACCCCGAGCACGTCCCGGCGGCCGACCACCGCGGACACGGGGACGATGCCGCCGCCCAGCGCCTTGCCGAGCAGCAGCAGGTCGGGGACGACCGACTCGTGCTCGACGGCGAGTGTACGGCCGGTGCGGCCGAGCCCCGACTGGATCTCGTCCGCGATGAACAGGCATCCCTTGCGGCGCGTCAGCTCCCGTACGCCGGTCAGGTAGCCCTCGTCCGGAATGATGACGCCCGCCTCGCCCTGGATGGGCTCGATCAGCACGGCCGCCGTCGTCTCGTCTACCGCCGCCTCCAGCGCGGCCAGGTCGTTGTACGGGACGATCCGGAAGCCCGGAGTGAAGGGGCCGAAGCCCGTCCGGGCCGTCTCGTCCGTGGAGAAGCTGACGATCGTGGTCGTACGGCCGTGGAAGTTCTCCGCCGCGACCACGATGGTCGCCTGGTCGGCCGGGACGCCCTTGACCTCGTACGCCCATTTGCGGGCCACCTTGATGCCGCTCTCGACCGCTTCGGCGCCGGTGTTCATCGGCAGCACCATGTCCAGGCCCGTCAACCCGGCCAGCCGCTCGGCGAACTCGGCGAGCCGGTCGTTGTGGAAGGCGCGCGAGGTGAGCGTCAGCCGGTCGAGCTGCTGGTGGGCCGCCTCGATCAGCGCGGGGTGGCGGTGGCCGAAGTTCAGGGCCGAGTAGCCGGCCAGCATGTCGAGGTAGCGGCGGCCCTCGACGTCCTCCACCCAGGTGCCCTCGGCGCGGGCGACGACCACCGGCAGCGGGTGGTAGTTGTGCGCCAGGACCGGTTCCTCGGCGCGGATCAGGTCGGCGGACGAACGCGTGGTGACGGGAGCGGTCATGAACGGATCTCCTGAGTGCAGCACTTGATGCCGCCGCCGGCCTTCCGGAACTCGGACAGGTCGACGGGGACGGGGACGTAGCCGTGGTCGTCGAGACGGGCGGCGAGCGCCTCCGCCTGCGGCGCGATGAAGACGTGGCGGCCGTCGGACACGGAGTTGAGACCGAACGCCGTCGCGTCCTCACGGGTGGCGAGCACCGCGTCCGGATAGAGGCGCTCCAGCACCTCACGGCTGCCGGGCGAGAACGCCTCCGGGTAGTACGCGATGTTGTCGTCGTCCAGGACGAACAGGGCGGTGTCCAGGTGGTAGAAGTACGGGTCCACCAAGGTCAGGCTGATCACCGGATGGCCGAAGAACTCCTGCACCTCACGGTGTGCCTCGCGCGTGGTCCGGAATCCGGTGCCGGCCAGGACGTACCGGCCCGTCCAGACCAGGTCGCCCTCGCCCTCGCACACGGTCTCGGGCCGGTACACGTCGAAACCGGCACCCTTGAACCACGTCTCGTAGTGCGTGGACTCGGGGCGGCGCTCGGGCGCGTGGAAGAGGGAGCCGAAGACGCGGCCGCCGACGACGACCGCCGAGTTCGCGGCGAAGACCATGTCCGGGAGACCGGCGACCGGCTCCACGGTGTCAACGGTGTGACCGTGGGCGCGGTAGGCGCGGATCAGCGCCTGCCACTGCTCCTGGGCCAGATCGACGTCGACATGGGCGTCGGGATGCATCCAGGGGTTGATCGCGTACTGCACGGCGAAGTGTCTGGGTTCGCAGACGAGGAAGCGCCGCCGGCGCGGCACACGGCTGTCTGGCACAGAGGGGTTCCTCCGCTTCCTGGGGTGTCGACTGGGGTTGACACCAAGGTAGAAAGCGACCCGGACGCCCGACAAGGAACAGGAGCTGCGTGTTCGCGCAGGAATGCTGCGTTCTCAGGCCGCTCAGCGCACGTCTGGTGCGTCGATCGGAGCGTCCTCCGGCGCGGCGTGGAGGGCACCCGCCTCGGGGCTCTCCGGGATGAGGTGGGACAGCACCATCACGCTGATCGTCTTGCGGACGAACGGCTCCGCCCGGATCCGCTCCAGCACCTCCTCGAAGTGCTCCACGTCCCGCGCCCGCACATGCAGCAGCGCGTCCGCGCCCCCCGTCACCGTCATCGCCGCCGTGATCTCCGGATGGTTGCGCACCACCTCCGCGAGCCGCCGCGGCGGGGCCGCGCCCTCGCAGTAGACCTCGACGTACGCCTCCGTCCGCCAGCCCAGCGCCGACGGCTGGACCGTGGCCGTGAACCCCGTGATCACCCCCGTCTCGCGGAGCCGGTCCACGCGCCGCTTGACCGCCGTCGAGGACAGGCCGATCGCCGCCCCGATCTCGGCGAAGCTGGTCCGGGCGTTCGCCATCAGAGCGGTGATGATCTTGCGGTCGAGCTCGTCGAACGGCGTGGTCCTGCTGTTCATGTCGGCACTGTATCCAGCGACGACGTGCACACCCCAGCCACCGGAGACGTCCGCACCGGCACGTGTCCAGACGTGCGGATTGCTCCTACACTCCACGTTCATGCTGCGCGCCCTCGCCGTCGACGACGAACGCCCCTCGCTCGAGGAACTGCTCTACCTGCTGAACGCGGACCCCCGCATCGGGAGCGCGGAGGGCGCCGGTGACGCGACCGGGGCGCTGCGCCGGATCAACCGCGCGCTGGAGTCGGGCCCGGGCGGGCCGGAGGCGATCGACGTCGTCTTCCTCGACATCCACATGCCCGGCCTCGACGGGCTGGACCTGGCCCGGCTGCTGTCCGGCTTCGCCAAGCCGCCGCTCGTCGTCTTCGTCACCGCCCACGAGGACTTCGCCGTGCAGGCCTTCGACCTGAAGGCCGTCGACTACGTGCTCAAACCGGTGCGCAAGGAACGGCTCGCGGAGGCCGTCCGCCGGGCCGCCGAACGCGGCGAAGCCGCCCCCCGGATCCCCGTGCACGAGCCCGACCCCGACCACATAGCCGTCGAACTGGGCGGAGTGACCCGCTTCGTCTCCGTCGGCGACATCACGCACGTCGAGGCCCGCGGCGACTACGCCCGCCTGCACACCGACAAGGGCAGCCACCTCGTACGCATACCCCTGTCCACCCTGGAGGAGCGCTGGCGCTCCCGCGGCTTCGTGCGCATCCACCGCCGCCACCTCGTCGCACTGCGCCACATAGGCGAACTCCGACTGGACGCCGGCACCGTGACCGTCCTGGTCGGCGCCGAGGAACTCCAGGTCAGCCGAAGACACGCGCGCGAACTGCGGGACCTGCTGATGAGGAGGTCGTGAGGTGCCCCAGGAGCCCGGCGAACGCCGTGTCGCCGTCACCGGCCCGCCTCGCCGCGCCCGCCGCGCCTTCGGCTACTACCGGCCGCGCACCGAGATCGACGAGCAGACCACCCTCGGCCACACCTACGTCCGCTCCCTGATGCGCACCCAACTGCGCTCCGCCCTCGCCGTGTTCGCGGTCCTGGGCATGCTCGTCGGCCCGCTGCCGCTGGTCTTCGCGACGATGCCGGACGCCCGCCGCCTGGAGTGGGCGGTGCTCGGCTTCTGCCTCTACGCCCCGCTGGTGCTGCTCGCCCGCTGGTACGTGCGGCGGGCGGAGCGCAACGAACGGGACTTCGTGCGCCTGGTCGAGGACCGCTGACCGCAGTGAACTCCAGCTACGCCGTCCCCGCCGTCGCCCTCGTCGTCGTGGCGACCGTCCTGGTCGGCGCGTTCGGCCTGCGCATCTCCCGGACCACCTCCGACTTCTACGTCGCCTCCCGCACCGTCGGCCCCCGCCTCAACGCGGCCGCCATCAGCGGCGAGTACCTCTCCGGCGCCTCCTTCCTCGGCATCGCGGGCCTGGTCCTGGTCCAGGGCCCCGACATGCTCTGGTACCCGGTCGGCTACACGGCCGGCTACCTGGTCCTCCTCCTGTTCGTCGCCGCCCCGCTGCGCCGCTCCGGCGCCTACACGCTGCCCGACTTCGCCGAGGCCCGTCTCGCCTCCCAGGCGGTACGACGGCTGGCCGGGGCCTTCGTCATCGGCGTCGGCTGGCTCTACCTGCTGCCCCAGCTCCAGGGCGCCGGACTGACGCTGGCGGTCCTCACCGGCGCGCCCGACTCGCTCGGCGGGATGATCGTGGCGGGCGTCGTGGTCGCCACCGTCGCCGCCGGCGGCATGCGCAGCATCACCTTCGTGCAGGCCTTCCAGTACTGGCTCAAACTCACCGCTCTGCTCGTTCCCGCCCTCTTCCTGGTCCTCGCCTGGCAGGGCGACGGAGCACCCCGCCGCGCCTTCGAGGAACCGGTGACCTTCCGCGAGCAGCGGGTCGTCCGTGTCGACGACAGCCTCGACCTGAAGCTGGAGCGGCCCCTGACCGTCACGGTGAACGGCACGGTCGACGGCAGCCCGCACGACGACGAACGGCTCCGGCTACCCGCCGGTACGCACCACATCCAGCAAGGCACCCGGCTGACGTTCGACCAGGGCGCCGCCGTCCCGGCCGCCGACCGCGGCAGCAACGGCGGCATGTCGACCTCCCTGGCCGCGGGCCGCGAGGAACGGCCGCTCTACGCCACGTACGGGCTGATCCTCGCCACCTTCCTCGGCACCATGGGCCTGCCGCACGTCGTCGTCCGCTTCTACACCAGCCCGCACGGCGTCGCCGCCCGGCGCACCACGGTCGCCGTGCTCGGCCTGATCGGCGCCTTCTACCTCCTGCCGCCCGTGTACGGCGCGCTCGGCAGGCTCTACGCCCCCGAACTCGCCATCACCGGCGACGCCGACGCCGCCGTCCTGCTGCTGCCGGACCGCATGATCGGCGGCGTGGGCGGCGACCTGCTCGGCGCGCTGGTGGCGGGCGGGGCCTTCGCCGCGTTCCTGTCCACGGCGTCGGGGCTGACCATGGCCGTGGCCGGTGTGCTGACGCAGGACGTCCTCCCCACCCGCGGCGTACGGCACTTCAGACTCGGCACGGTGCTCGCGATGGCCGTACCCCTCGCGGCGAGCGTGCTGGCCGGCGGGCTGCCGGTCGCCGACGCCGTCGGGCTCGCCTTCGCCGTCTCCGCGTCGTCGTTCTGCCCGCTGCTCGTCCTCGGCATCTGGTGGCGGCGGCTGACCCCGCCCGGCGCGGCCGCCGGGATGCTGGCGGGCGGCGGTTCCGCGTTCGTGGCCGTGGCCGCCACCATGGCGGGCCTCCCCGGCACGGGCCCGCTGCACGCCCTGCTCGCGTGGCCCGCACTGTGGTCCGTGCCGCTGGGCTTCCTCACCATGGTGCTGGTGTCCCTGGCCACCTCCGGCCGGGTGCCTCCGGGCACGGGGGCGATCCTGGCCCGGTTCCATCTGCCGGAGGAACTGCGGGCGGAGGTCAAGGCATGACGAGTCGCCGAAGAGCACGGGGAGCGGTCGCTGTGCGCTCGTGGCCGGGGGCGAGGGCACGGCGGCAGGGCGGGCCGGGGGGGTGTTGCCGTCGGTTGGGTGCGGGCCGGAGGCGAGAGTGTGGCGGGTTGCGGGCGGGCCCGGGGTGTTGTCCGTCTGTGGTGCGGGCCGGAGGAGAGGGCACGGCGGGCCGGGGTGGCGTCGGGGGTCTCGTGCGGGCCGGGAGTCGACGGCACGACCAGTCGCCGAAGAGCACGGGGAGCGGTCGCTGTGCGCTCGTGGCCGGGGGCGAGGGCACGGCGGCCGGGCGGGCCGGGGGTGTTGTCCGTCTGTGGTGCGGGCCGGAGGAAGGACACGGCGGGCCGGGGTGGCGTCGGGGGTCTCGTGCGGGCCGGGAGTCGACGGCATGACGTTCGGGGCAGAGCCCGGGATGCCCTGGTCCCGGCTCGAAGGGAGGTGAAGGCATGAGCGGTTTCCTGGCGGGCCTGTGCGTGGCCGTCCTCCCGCTGCTGGCCGCGGGGTTCTGGCTGGGGCGGCGCACCGCGCGCCCCGAGAGCCTCGGCGGGCTCGGAACCCCCGTCGAGCACGCGACCTTCCAGACCCTGCACACCGCCTCCCTCGCCGCGCCCCCGCTGCGGGCCGGGCTGACGGAGGAGACCGCCCGCAAGTCCGCCCGCAGACTGCGCTCCCTGCTCGGCACGGACGCGCTGTGCCTGACCGACGAGAAGGCGGTCCTGGCCTGGGACGGCGTGGGCGGCCACCACCGCCCCGAGATCACGGAGCGCCTCGCCGGCCCCCTGGAGACCGGTCGAGGCGAGGCCTTCCGGTTGACCTGCGACGCCCCCGACTGTCCCGTCCGCTGGGCCGTCATCGCCCCGCTCACCGTCGACGACCGCGTGTACGGTGCCCTCGTCGCCTGCGCACCCCGAGAGTCCGCGGTCCTGGTACGGGCCGCCGGAGAAGTCGCCCGCTGGGTGTCCGTGCAACTCGAACTCGCCGACCTGGACCGGTCCCGCACCCGCCTCATCGAAGCGGAGATCAAGGCCCTGCGCGCCCAGATATCCCCGCACTTCATCTTCAACTCGCTGGCGGTGATCGCCTCGTTCGTCCGCACCGACCCCGAACGTGCCCGCGAACTCCTCCTGGAGTTCGCGGACTTCACCCGCTACTCGTTCCGCAGGCACGGCGACTTCACCACCCTCGCCGACGAACTCCACGCCATCGAGCACTACTTGGCGCTCGTCCGGGCCCGCTTCGGCGACCGTCTCTCCGTCACCCTGCAGATCGCCCCCGAGGTGCTGCCGGTCGCGTTGCCCTTCCTGTGCCTGCAGCCGCTCGTCGAGAACGCCGTCAAACACGGACTGGAGGGCAAGGCAGTGTCTGCCGGCAGGAGCCGCATCAGCATCACCGCCCAGGACGCCGGCGCCGAGGCCTTGGTGATCATCGAGGACGACGGCGCCGGAATGGACCCCGACGTGCTGCGCAGCATCCTCGCCGGCGAGGTCGGTCCGTCCGGAGGCATCGGGCTGTCCAACGTCGACGACCGGCTCCGTCAGGTCTACGGAGACGACTACGGCCTGGTGATCGAGACCGCCGTGGGAGCGGGTATGAAGATCACCGCCCGGCTGCCGAAGTACCAGCCGGGGGTGCACTCGGCGGGGCGGCTCGCCGCAGGGTGAAGGGTCAGGTGCTGCGCGTGGCGACCATCCCGAGTGTGATCAGGCCCAGCACGACCCAGCCGAACCACAGCCAGCCGTTGCTGCCGAGCGCCACCGTGTAGGCCGTCACCACGACGAGTCCGCCGACGGTGAGCACCCCCATCGTCTTCGTGGAACCGTTCGTAGAACCGGGCATCGCGACACCCTCCTCATGGTTCGGTCCCCTCCATGGTGCCCCCGTTCTGCTTCCGGACGGTGCACACGACGAAACGTGTGCCGCACTTCCAGGGGCCCGCGCTCGTCCAGGGCCCGTCCTTGTACACGGCCGGGCCGAAGCCGTACTCGTCCGGCGCGACCTCTCGCGCAGACGCCGCGGCCGAGCCGGGACGGGCTTCGGCGAGTGTGACCTCGGGCACCCAGCCGGGTGAATCCGAGTACCTCCTCGTGGTGCGGGCGGCCACAGAAGAGCAGGCGGGCGTCGCGGCTGGAACGCACGTCCAGGCGGTCCCGCCGCGGCATGGTCGCCGCGTCGGCGAAGCCCGAGCCGGGCCGCGCCGGCCGCCGAGAGGCCCGTACACCGGGCCCGTGCGCACCCAGCGGCAGACAGGCGGTGCGCCGCCCGGCGGCCTCGAAACCGGCGCCGGTGGGCACGACGGCCAGGCTGCGCACATCAGCGAGTTTCTCCCGCGGCTCCCGCCTCCGCTCCGGGCCAGGCCGGGCCGACGCGCCTCCTCCGCGGAAGCGGTCGCCACCTCGAAGGACCCAGCGGATCGCCGCACGAACGCCTCACGGCGGGCCCGGAACGGAGTGAGCCGGTCGAGATACTCCGGAGTCTCGCACGGGCCGACTGCGGCGATGCTCGCCCACGCCCGTGCCTTCCGGTGATTGCTGTCAGTTCCCGCGTGCGTTCAGTGAGGCCAGGTAGGCGTTGTATGCCTCGAGTTCCTTGTCGCCGTCGCGGTCGGCGGCCCGGTCCTTGCGCTTGGCCTGCCGCTGTTCCGAGCCGTACCACTGGAACAGCAGCGCGATCAGCACCAGCACGGACGGGATCTCGCTGAACGCCCACGCGATGCCGCCGGCGGCGTTCTGGTCCGACAGCGCGTCGATGCCGAGCGAGGCGGGCGGGTTCTTGAACGTCTCGATCATGGGTGTGGTCGCCATCATGAGCGCGATGCCGAAGAACGCGTGGAACGGCATGCCCGCGAACAGCTCCAGCATCCGCATCAGGTAGCCCGGCCGGTTGGGCCCGGGGTCCACACCCATGATCGGCCAGAAGAAGACCAGGCCGACGGCGAGGAAGTGCACCATCATCGTGATGTGCCCCGTCTTGGAGCCCATCAGGAAGTCGAACAGCGGCGTGAAGTACAGCGCGTACAGGCTCGCGATGAACATCGGGATGGTGAACGCGGGATGCGTGACGATACGCATGTAACGGCTGTGCAGGAACATCAGCAGCAGCTCGCGCGGCCCCTTGCGGCCCCGCCCCGCCGTGGGCAGCGCGCGCAAGGCCAGCGTGACCGGGGCGCCGAGCAGGATCAGGATCGGCGACAGCATGCTGATGACCATGTGCTGCACCATGTGCACGCTGAACATGACCATCCCGTAGTCGTTCAGCCTGGTGCACATCACGAATGCGATGGTCAGCACGCCTACGGTGTACGCGACCGTGCGCCCCACCGGCCACGCGTCCCCGCGCCGCCGCAGCCGCACCACACCCCAGCCGTAGAGTCCCAGCCCCAGGAGACAGGCGACGAGGAAGAACGGGTCCGCAGACCACTCGAGCCCCCGCCCCAGCGTGAACGGCGGCAGATCCATGGTCGTGCCGTGCCCGCTGTGATCCATCCAACGGCTCCTGGTTCGTACGGGTTGTGCGCTGTCTGTCCGAACCCAGAGTAGAACCGCCCCCGGCAACGAATGTCACCGGGGGCGCTACAGCGCCCCAAGAGGCGCGGGAACCGCGCGATCAACCGCACACAGTCCGCGGTCCGCGAAAAACCGCACGGACCGAGCCCTTGCCGGCTACCGGCGGCACATCACAGAACGCACTCCGCCTCGGCATACCGCTCATCGGGAACCGTCTTCAGCGTCTCCACCGCCTCCGCCAGCGACACCATCACGATGTCCGTCCCCCGCAGCGCGGTCATCCGGCCGAACTCACCTCGGTGCACCGCCTCCACCGCATGCCACCCGAACCGCGTGGCCAGCACCCGGTCGTACGCCGTGGGCGTCCCGCCCCGCTGGACGTGCCCGAGGATGACCGGCCGCGCCTCCTTGCCGAGGCGGTGCTCCAGCTCCAGCGAGAGCTGCCGCGCGATCCCGGCGAACCGCTCATGGCCGTAGACGTCCTTGCCGCCTTCGTCGAAGTCCATGGTGCCGGCCAGCGGCTTGGCCCCCTCCGCGGCGACGACGATCGCGAACCGCTTGCCGGCCTCGAACCGCTCGCCGACCCGCGCGGCCAACTCCTCGATGTCGAATGGGCGTTCCGGTACGACGATGGCGTGGGCGCCCGCCGCCATGCCGGAGTGCAGCGCGATCCAGCCGGTGTGGCGGCCCATGACCTCCACGATCAGCACGCGCTGGTGGGACTCGGCGGTGGTCTTGAGCCGGTCCAGGGCCTCGGTGGCGACCCCGACGGCCGTGTCGAAGCCGAAGGTCACGTCCGTGACCGCGATGTCGTTGTCGATCGTCTTCGGCACGCCGACGATCGGCAGACCGTTGTCCGACAGCAGCCGGGCCGCCTTGAGCGTGCCCTCGCCGCCGATCGGGATGATCGCGTCGAGCCCGAGCTCCGCGACATGACCCTTGGCCCGCTCGACGCCGTCCCGCAGGTGCTCGGGACGGACCCGGGAGGAGCCGAGGATGGTGCCGCCGCGAGCCAGGATGCCGCTCACTGCGTCGAGGTCGAGCTTGAGGTAGTCACACTCCAGGAGGCCCTTCCAGCCGTCCCGGAAGCCGATGACCTCGTCGCCGTGGTCGACGACGGCACGGTGCACGACGGACCGGATGACGGCGTTCAGGCCGGGGCAGTCGCCGCCGGACGTGAGGACACCAATGCGCATAGCCCGAAACAACCTTCTCAACGTGGGCCTGGGACCGGACCACGTTGTCCGGCTCGATCCCCGCCACCCTAGCGGCAGGAGGGGGCGGGGCCGCACCGTGCGTCCGCCTGCTGGACGGCCCCGCTCACCTGTGCGGATGCCCCGTCAGACGGGCTGGTTACGCCTGGTGAAACATGAGGTGCGCGAGACTCACGCGGGATGCTGCTCCACGGCTGTGTTCACGCAGGCTGCTCGGCGGCCGCGATGCGCTCGTTGCGCAGCGCCTCGAACCAGCGGTCGTCGGTCGGCGGCAGCGCGTTCACGTCGAGCGCCAGCTTCAGCAGCAGGTCGGCGAGCAGCGGGTTCCGCGCGAACACCGGCCCGTGCATGTACGTACCGAAGACCGTGTCGTTGTACGCGCCCTCCGTGCCGTCGCCCGTGCCGTTGCCCCTGCCGACGCGCACTTGGGCGAGCGGGCGGGCGGTGGGGCCGATGTGGGTGACGCCCTGGTGGTTCTCGAAGCCGGTCAGCTGGGGCAGGCCGAGGCGCGGGTCGATGTCGGCCAGTACGTCACCGACGCACCGCTCGCCCTCGCCGCGCACCGAGACCACGTCGAGCAGGCCGAGACCGGGCTCGCGCTGGCCGAGGTCGTTGATGAACTCGTGGCCGAGGATCTGGTAGCCGGCGCACACCGAGAACACGATCGCGCCGTTCTCCACCGCACGGGTCAGACCGCCGTCCCGGCGCAGCCGCTCCGCCGCGAGCCGCTGCGGCCGGTCCTCGCCGCCGCCGATCAGATAGATGTCGCCGGAGGTCGGGATGGGCTGGTCGCTGCGCACGTCGAGACGGGCCACGTCGAGGCCGCGCTGCCGGGCCCGGCGCTCCACGACGAGGACGTTGCCCTGGTCCCCGTAGGTGCTGAGCAGGTCCGGGTAGACCCAGACGACCCGCAGGCTGTTGTCGCTCATGAAGTCATCGTCCTTGTCGGTCAGTTGCTCGGTCGCTCAGACGCTCAGTTGCCGACGCGGCGGCGCAGGTCCTGGAACGCGGTGTAGTTCGCGATGACCTCGATGCGGCCCGGCGGGGCCGTCTGCACGGCCTGGTCGAGGTTCTCGCACACCTGGAAGTGCTGGCCCGCGATCTCCAGGCGCACCGCGAGGTCGAGCTTCCGGTCCCCGATGACGAAGATCGGGTGGCCGGTGAGCCGCGTGTAGTCGACGTCCCACAGCCATGAGGTGTCGGTGCCGTCGGCGCTGCGCGCGTTCACGGAGAGGATGACCGGCGTCGGCGGCGGATCGATCAGGCTGAACGTTTCGAGCCAGCCGGCCGGGTTCTTCGCGAGCAGCAGCCGCAGGTCGCGCTGCATGAACTGCACCACGTCGTAGCGGCCGGCCACCGCCTGCACCTGGTACATGCGCTCCAGGGCGACCTGCGGAGGCACTCCGAACACGGCGGCGACGGCGGCCGAGGAGGCGGCGTTGGCCTTGTTGGCGCGGCCCGGCAGCTGGAGGTGGATCGGCCAGGCGGAGCCGTGCGGGTCGAGGACGTGGTCGCCGGACAGCGCCCAGCTCGGCGTCGGCCGGCGGAAACCGCACTCGCCGCAGAACCAGTCCTCACCCGGGCGCTGCATCACGCCACCGCAGGACGGGCACGACCAGGCGTCGTCCTTCCACATCTGCCCGGCCGCGACCCAGATCACGTTGGGGGAGGAGGAGGCGGCCCACACGACGAGCGGGTCGTCCGCGTTGGCGACGACGACGGCCTTGGAGCCGGCGAGACCCTCGCGCCAGTTCTCCGCGAGCATGCGGGTCTCGGCGGCGCGGTCGAGCTGGTCGCGCGAGAGGTTGAGCAGGGCGATGCACTTCGGGTCGGTGTCCCGGGCGACCCCGGCGAGGTACTTCTCGTCGACCTCGATGACGCCGTACCGCGCCTCCGAGCCGCCCGCGAGTGCCGAGGTGATGCCGGCCGGCATGTTGGCGCCGAGGGCGTTGGACACGACCGGGCCCGCGGCGCGCAGCGCCTCGGCGATCAGCCGGGTGGTCGTGGTCTTGCCGTTGGTCGCCGAGACGAGAACGACGTCCAGGTTCTGGGCGAGCCGGGCGAGGAGGTCGGGGTCGAGCTTGAGTGCCACCCGGCCACCGATCACCGAACCGCTGCCGCGCCCCGCGGCGCGCGATGCCGCCGCGACCGCCTTGCCCGCGGTCACGGCGAGCTTGGCCCGCGGCGTGAGCGGGTCCGAGTTGCCTGCCATCAGTTCTCGATCCTCCTTGCGTACGCGCCGCGCCTCTGCCTGACGGCAACGTGGTGGTGGTCAGCCTATCGAGATCCATTCGCACTCCCGAATCCCGCCCGTGCCGAAAGCCTGCGCGGCGGGGCGGGCCGACCGTGCCCGTACTCTTGCCGTCATGCGAAACAGCCCCATCCCGGGCGCCCGCGGGCGCGTCCGGCCCCTCACCCTGCTCGGCGACGCGGTATTGCGCGAGCCGTGCCGGGAGGTCACGGACTTCGGGCCCGAACTGGCCGCCCTCGTGGAGGACTTGTTCGCGACCATGTACGCGGCGCGGGGGGTCGGGCTGGCCGCGAACCAGGTGGGGGAGTCGTTGCGGGTGTTCGTGTACGACTGCCCGGACGACGAGGACGTGCGTCACCTCGGACACGTGGTGAACCCGCGCCTGGTGGACGCCGACGGCTTCGTACTCCGCGGACCGGAGGGCTGCCTGTCCCTGCCGGGCCTGGAGGCGGGGACGGAACGGTATGACCATGCGGTGGTCGAGGGGTGCACGGTGACCGGGGAGCCGGTCACCGTGCACGGGACGGGGTTCTTCGCGAGGTGCCTCCAGCACGAGTGCGACCATCTGGAGGGGCGGGTGTACGTCGATCACCTCACGGGGTGGCGCAAGCGGCGGGTGCTGCGGCAGGCCGCGCGGGCGCCGTGGGGGAGCTGAGGAGTTCGGCGACCGCGGGTGGTGTGTGGCTTGTCGCGCTCACGCGGCGGAGCCGCACATGGAACACGGCCCTGCGCCCCTGGGCCGGCTTCAGAAGCCGGGACCGCCGACCTTGTCCCCCGCCGCGGCGAGGCGCCCCCACAACAGGTCGGCCAGGCTCCGCACCAACTCCGCTCGCGAGCACGGCCGTTCGCCCAGCCACCAGTCACCCGCCGCATGCATCATGCCGACGATCCCATGCCCCCACACCCGGGCCAGCCGGTGACTCCCCGGCCCGAGATCCAGCCGCTCCTCGATGACCTGGGCCAGCTCCTCGCCCATCCGCCGCAGCAGCGGAGCGGAGTGCTTGCCGACGTCGAAGCCCTGGTCGCTGGTCTGGGTGCCCTCGGCAGGATGCATCAGGAACCGGTACACCTGGGGCCGTGCCTCGATCGCCGAGAGGTAGGTGTCGAGCGTGGCCTCGACCCGCTCCCGCCGGTCCGCCGGGGCGTCCAGGGCGGCGCGCAGCGAGTCGAGCAGGGCGTCCGTGTGCCGCTTGGCCAGCGCCGCGTAAAGTCCGCTCTTGTCGCCGAAGTGCCGGTAGAGGATCGGCTTGGTGATGCCGGCCTCCGCGGCGATGGCGTTCATCGAGGCCTGCGGGCCGTCGCGCAGCACCACTCGGTCGGCGGCCTCCAGCAGTTCGCGCCGTCGGCGGTCGGCGGACCGCTGCTGCTCGGTCCGCTGCGTGGTGTCCATGTGCTCTCCCCACCCGTGCTGATTCGGTGACGCCTGCGCAAACTAACACTCAACACCTTCCTGACATCGAACGGGCTGCCGAGCGGTCATCAGGAGTTGACTTTCCCTACTCGCCGGTAACAGACTCGTGTTACCGTAAGTAACAGGCAAGTGTGCCGCCGCTGGAGGGAACATGGCCGAGTTCACCATGGAGCTCAACGACGAACAGAAGGAGGTCAGGGACTGGTTGCACGGCTTCGCCGCGGACGTCATCCGCCCCGCGGCCGCCGAATGGGACGAGCGTGAGGAGACTCCCTGGCCGGTCATCCAGGAGGCCGCGAAGGTCGGCATCTACTCCCTCGACTTCTACGCCCAGCAGTACTTCGACCCCACCGGCCTCGGCATCCCGATGGCCATGGAGGAGCTCTTCTGGGGCGACGCGGGCATCGCCCTGTCGATCGTGGGCACGGGCCTCGCCGCCGTCGGCGTCCTCGCCAACGGCACCGAGGAGCAGATCGGCACCTGGGTCCCCCAGATGTACGGCGACGCGACCGACGTCAAGGTCGCCGCCTTCTGCTCCTCCGAGCCCGACGCCGGCTCGGACGTCGCCTCCATGCGCACGCGTGCCGTGTACGACGAGGCCAGGGACGAGTGGGTGATCAACGGCACCAAGACCTGGGTGACCAACGGTGGCATCGCCGCCGTCCATGTCGTCGCCGCGGTCGTCGATCCGGAGCTCGGCTCGAAGGGGCACGCCTCCTTCATCGTCCCGCCGAACACGCCCGGACTGTCCCAGGGGCAGAAGTTCAAGAAGCACGGCATCCGCGCCTCGCACACCGCCGAGGTCGTCCTGGAGAACGTCCGGGTCCCCGGCTCCTGTCTGCTCGGCGGCAAGGAGAAGCTGGACGAGCGGCTGGCCCGCGCCCGCGAGAGGGCGAGGGCGGGGGGCGAGCGCGTGAAGAACGCGGCGATGGCCACGTTCGAGGCCTCGCGCCCCGCCGTGGGTGCGATGGCCGTGGGCACCGCACGGGCCGCGTACGAGGTCGCCCTCGACTACGCCATGACGCGTGAGCAGTTCGGCCGGCCGATCATCGACAACCAGGGCGTGGCCTTCCAGCTGGCGGACATGCGTACGTCCGTCGACGCCGCCCGCCTCCTCGTCTGGCGCGCCTCCTGGATGGCGGTCAACGGCAGGCCGTTCACCGCGGCCGAGGGGTCGATGTCCAAGCTGTTCGCGAGCGAGAGCGCGAAGAAGGTCACCGCCCAGGCGATCCAGATCCTCGGCGGCAACGGCTACACCAGGGAGTACCCGGTCGAGCGGATGCACCGGGACGCGGCGATCTACACCATCTTCGAAGGCACGAGTGAGATCCAGCGCCTGGTGATCGCCCGCACCCTCTCGGGCATGCCCATCCGATAACGCTCCTCTTCGCGGGTCACCGCCCTCACCAGGTCACGGGCAGGGCCTCCGGCCCGCGGATCAGCGCCCCTCTCTTGAAGGGCACGTCCTTGGGCGGCACGGCGAGCCGCAGACCCGGCACCCGGTCCAGCAGCGCGTCCACCAGCAGCTCGGCCTCCAGCCGGGCGAGCGCCCCGCCCGGGCAGTGGTGCGGGCCGGAGCCGAACGCCATGTGCGGGTTCGGGCTGCGCGAGAAGTCGATCGTCTCCGGGAACGGGAAGACGTCCGGATCGCGGTTCGCGGCCAGGTACGACACGTAGACCGCGTCGCCCGCCCGGATCCGTACACCCCGGATACCCACGTCCTCAGTGGCGATCCGGGACAGCCCGACAGCGTTGCGGTGCGGGATGTAGCGAAGGAGTTCGTCGATGGCCTGCGGGCGGATCTCCGGCTCGGCGCACAGCCGTTCGGCCAGGTCGGGGCGGGTCAGCAGCAGGTAGAACAGCTGCCCGCAGTTGTCGGTGACCGCCTCCCCGCCCAGCTGGAGGAGCAGTGCCGTTCCGACGGCCTCCTCCGGCGTCACCTCGCCGCGGCCCACTGCCGCGCCGAGCAGCGAGGTGACGTCCTCGCCGGTGCTGCCCTCGCGCCGGCCGATGAGCTCGGCGAAGTACGCGCCCATCTCGCCCTTCGCCCGCTCGCCGGCCTTCGCGCCGTGCGAGGAGGAAAGGATCACCCGGGTCCACGTGTGGATGACGTGCCGGTCGGCGGCCGGGACCCCCAGCAGCTCGCTGGTCACCGCGACGGGGAAGGGGCTGAGGACGGCCGATTTGAGGTCGGCGGGCGGACCGTCCTGCAGGAGTTCGTCGACCAGTTCGCCGAGCAGCCGCCGGGACTCCTCCCGGATCCGCTCCACGCCCTGAGCGGTGAAGGCGTCTTCCACGCAGCGGCGCAGCCGGGTGTGGTCGGGCGGGTCCAGGAAACCGACCGCGCCGCCGGCCGGGACGAAGCGCTGGGCGAGCCGGGCGGGCTGGCGGTCCCTGACGGCCTCGCGGCTGAACCGGGGATCGCCGGTCACCATACGTACGTCGTCGTACCGGGTGACCAGCCAGGCCCAGCCCTCGTCGTCGGGCAGCCGGATGCGGACGACGGGACCCTCGCGCATCAGCTCGGTCAGGACCGGATCGAAGTCGACGCCGGTCAGATCGAGCGCCGGCCAGTGGCGGATCGGGGGCAGGATCTCGGTGAGAGTCTCTTCGCTCATGCCGTCTCTTCGTGAGCTACGGGGGCTGTGTTCTGGTCGTTCCGGTCAACGCACCCCACCCCCTACGGCGTACCTCCGCTGCTGTGCGCGATGCACGCCACATCAATCCGATCGGCAAGCTTCGCGAGCTCGATCGTCAGCGCGGCGACCGTGTCCTCGTCGAGCCCCTCCTGCCCGGCCTCCACGAGATGCAGCCACCGCCCACCCATCGTCCGCAACAGCTTGCTGACGTCGGCCGCCGCCACCTGCAAGTTCCCGCGGTCGTCGACGATCAGAGGCAGAGTCACTTCGCGGTTCACAAAGGGGATCGTAGCCGCGGAAGCCTCACGCTCCGTGCCATACGGTGGTGATGTTGCAGAACTCGCGGATTCCGTGCCCGGACAGCTCTCGGCCGTAACCGGACCGCTTGACCCCGCCGAACGGGAACGCCGGGTGGGACGCCGTCATCCCGTTGACGTACACCCCGCCGGCCTCCAGGTCCCGCGCGAAGCGGTCCACCTCGGCCTCGTCCCGCGTCCACACGTTGGAACTCAGCCCGAACGGCGTGTCGTTGGCGATCAGCACGGCCTCGTCCAGATCGCCCGCGCGGTACAGCGTGGCCACCGGGCCGAAGGCCTCCTCGCGGTGGATGCGCATCTCCCGCGTGATGCCGGCCAGGACGGTCGGCGGGTAGTACCAGCCGGGCCCGCCCTGGCGCGCGCCACCGCACAGGACGGCCGCCCCGCTGCGCCTCGCGTCGTCGACCAGCTCCTCCAGGTCGGCGCGCCCCTGCTCGCTCGACAGCGGCCCGACCTCCGTCTCCTCCTCCATCGGGTCGCCGACCTTCAGTGCCTTCATGCCCTCGACGAACCGCTCGGCGAAGGCGTCGTACACGTCCGTGTGCACGATGAACCGCTTCGCGGCGATGCACGACTGCCCGTTGTTCTGCACGCGAGCGGTCACCGCGACCCGGGCGGCACGCTCGATGTCCGCCGACGGCATGACCACGTACGGGTCGCTGCCGCCGAGCTCCAGCACCGTCTTCTTCACCATGTCCCCGGCGACGGAGGCGACCGCGCGGCCCGCAGGCTCGCTGCCGGTGAGGGTGGCCGCCTTGACGCGCTCGTCGCGCAGGATCTCCTCGACCGCTCCGGAGCCGATCAGAAGAGTCTGGAAGCACCCTTCGGTGAAGCCCGCCCGGTGGAAGAGGTCCTCCAGATAGAGGGCGGTCTGCGGCACGTTCGAGGCGTGCTTGAGCAGGCCGACGTTGCCCGCCATCAGCGCGGGCGCCGCGAACCGGATCACCTGCCACAGCGGGAAGTTCCACGGCATCACCGCGAGCACCGGGCCCAGCGGCCGGTAGCGCACGCGCACACGGGCGGCGCCGGAGTCCTTCACGTCGGAGTCGGGGGGCTCCTCGTCGGCGAGCAGCTCCTCGGCGTGCTCGGCGTACCAGCGCATGGCCTTCGCGCACTTGGCGGCCTCCCCGCGGGCCTGCTTGACGGGCTTGCCCATCTCCGTGGTCATGACACGGCCGATGTCCTGCTGGTCCTCTGCGAGGAGGTCGGCGGCCCTCCTCATGAGGCGGGCACGTTCACCGAAGCCCGTCGTCCGGTACGTGCGGAAGGTGGCCTCCGCGAGCTGGAGCCTGCGCTCGATCTCCTCGGCGCCCATGGCCTCGTACGTCTTGAGCGTCTCGCCGTTCGCCGGGTTCACCGTCGCGATGGGCATGACTGACCTCCTCGGGGCGGACTTGCTTCGACCATCCCGCGCGACGCTGCGGACCGCAACGCGTGGGAGCCCCCTCAGGCCGAGTGCTCCGCCAGCCGGTCGAGAAACGCCGCCTGCGCCTTGACGATCACGTCACGGGCCCGGTCCAGGCCGAACCACTCGACGCGGTCCAGTTCGGGAAACTCCTGGGTCTGCCCTGACTTCGGTGGCCACTCCATCCGGAAGGTGCCCGGGTCGATCGTCGCCGGGTCGAGGTCGGCCTCGACCGCCCAGGCCGTGACGATCTTCCCGTTGGTCTGCCGGACCTCGCCGAGCGGCACGGCCTCGCCGTCGGGCGGCGGCAGGCCCAGCTCCTCCTCGAACTCGCGGCGCGCCGCGTCCCAGGCCGGTTCGTCGGGCTCGTACTCGCCCTTGGGCACGGTCCACGCGCCCGCGTCGCGCCGGGTGAAGAACGGACCGCCCATATGGCCGAGCAACACCTCCAGACCGTGGTCGGTATGCCGGAACAACAGCAGGCCCGCGCTCCGCTTGGCGGTCACGGCATCACATCCGGGTGCGCGGCCAGCAGCGTCTCGACCTTGTCTGCCTCCTCCGGGCGCTTGTCCTCGCGGTAGCGGACCACCCGGGCGAAGCGGAGGGTGACGCCGGCCGGGTAGCGCGTGGACTTCTGCAGACCGTCGTAGGCGATCTCGACGACGAGTTCGGGCCGCACGGTCACCACGTACCCGTTGTCCTCCACGGCCAGTTCCCGGAGCCGCTCGGTCTGCCAGGCCAGCATCTTGTCGGTCATGCCCTTGAAGGTCTTGCCGAGCATGGCAAAGGAGCCGTCCGCGGTGCGGGCGCCCAGGTGGAGGTTGGAGAGCTTGCCGGTGCGCCGGCCATGGCCCCACTCGGCGGCCAGGACCACCAGGTCGAGCGTGTGCACCGGCTTGACCTTGAGCCAGGACGCGCCGCGCCGGCCCGCGCTGTAAGGGGCGTCGAGGGACTTCACGACGACCCCCTCGTGGCCGCGCTGCAGCGTCCCGGCGAGGAACTCCTCGGCCTCGGCCACGTCCGCGGGCCCGGACACCAGCGTGCGGCGCACCCGCATCGGCTCGGGCACGAGGCGGGCCAGTTCCGCGTGCCGCTCGGCGAAGGGAAGGTCGAGGAGGTCGTGGTCGTCGACGGACAGCGCGTCGAAGAAGACGGGGGAGACGGGCACCGCCTCGGCGGCCGTGGCCACATCCACGCGGGAGCCCACGCGCCCGGCGGTCTCCTGGAACGACCGCGGCCGTCCGTCGGCGCCGAAGGCGATGACCTCACCGTCGAGGATGAACCGCTCACCCTTCAACTCCATTGCTGCCGAGGTGAGTTCGGGCAGCCGGTCGGTGATGTCGTCGAGCGTGCGGGTGTAGATCCGTACGGTGCCGCCGTCGCGGTGCACCTGCACGCGGATACCGTCCAGCTTCTCCTCGACCGCGCACGCGCCCAGTTTGCCGACCGCCTCGGCCACCGAGGAGGCGCTGTGCGCCAGCATCGGCAGGACCGGGCGGCCGATGGTGAGCCGGAAGCGTTCCAGGGCGGCGGGGCCGTCGACGAGGAGGGCTTCCGCCACGGTCTGCAGAGACCCCGCCAGCATCACCGCACGCCGTACGTCTCCGGGCGGCGCCCCGGTCGCACCGGCCAGCCCCTCGACGGCGACGGCGTCCAGCGCGCCCTGCCGGACCTCGCCGGTGAGCAGCCCGAGCAGGAACCGCTGCTCGTCGGCCGTGGCCGAGCCCATCAGCTCCCCGACCAGCCGGGCCCGCCGTTCCTGCGAGCCGGTGCCCGAGATGCCGCCCAGTTCGGTGAGCCGGGCGTCGACCTCGCGCACGGTCAGGGTGGGCTCGGCCGCCGGGGCGACGGGACGGCTCAGCACCTTCCAGCCGATACCGAGCCGGCCCTGCGGCAGCCGTCCCGCCAGATACGGGATGACGATCGGCGCGTCCTCCGCCTCGGCGTCCCGGAACAGCTCGGCGAGGAGCGCGATCTTCCGGGAGCGCGCCGCGGTGGCGGCGACCTCCTGGGACACACGGGCCAGCCGGGTCAGCAGCATGCAGCCATGGTGCACCGGAGGCGGGCGCTCTACACCCGGACGGCGTCGAGGCCGGCCATGAGGAGCTCACCGTTCAGGACGCAGCCGCCGTCTGGTACCCGCCGGCAACGGCGTCTCGTGCAGCCAGCCAGCCAGCCAGCCAGCCGGTCGGCCGAGCAGACCGGTCCGCGGGATCGCGCGGGTGCGACGAACAGCACCTCGCGGTCGTATGCGGTGCCGTCCGAGACCACCCCCGCTGAGGGTCGCCTCGACCACCGGTTCCGCGACCTCGCCGGGCACGACGGTGACTCCGGCCTGCCCGTACTGCCCCGGCTGGGAGGTCCGCAGCCAGGCCTTCGCGGTGCTCGCCACGGCCGCGCTGAGCGCGCAGGGGCTCACGGTCTCCCAGCGGCCCAAGGACGTGACCGGTGCCTGGTCGTCGATGGGGGCGACCCCCGCAACGCGCCCGCCGCCGATGTGACGACCTCCACCGGGGCAGTCGCGCGACCGGTACCGGATTGACAAACACTGTTTGCCGAAACTGCAATGCACTCATGGGCGATGACGACATGGACGAGGTTCTCGCGGAGGTGGGTCCGCGGCTGAGGCGCATCCGGAAGGAACGCGGGGCGACCCTGGCCGGGCTGTCCGCGGCGACGGGGATCTCGGTGAGCACCCTGTCGCGGCTGGAGTCGGGCCTGCGCAAGCCCGGCCTGGAGCTGCTGCTGCCGATCGCGCGGGCCCACGAGGTGGCGCTTGACGAACTGGTGGGCGCCCCTTCGGTGCGCGACCCGCGGGTGCGGGCCGAGAAGCCGATCGTGCGGCACGGGCGCACCCACTGGCCGCTCACCCGGCAGCCCGGTGGGCTCCAGGCGTTCAAGGTGCTCGAACCGCAGCGCAGGCTCGACCCCGACCCGCGGATGCACGAGGGCTACGAGTGGCTGTACGTGTTGTCCGGGCGGCTCCGCCTCGTACTGGGCGAGCACGACGTGGTGCTCACCGCAGGGGAGGCCGCCGAGTTCGACACGCGGGTTCCGCACTGGTTCGGGTCGACGGGGGAGGGTCCGGTGGAGTTTCTGAGCCTGTTCGGGCCGCAGGGGGAGCGGATGCACGTACGGGCTCGGCCCAGGCGGTCGTGACGCGCGCGACTCTTAGGAGTAGGACTGTTCCCTCCGGGCAAGCGACCGCTTAGTATGCGATCGAACCCGGTCAGGCGTGCAAGAACGAACAGCAGTCCCGTGGAGGCCCCGCATGCAGGCATGGCAAGTGCACGAGAACGGCGAGCCGAGTGAGGTGATGCGGCTCGAGGAGGTGGAGCGGCCCGCGCCAGGCGCCGGTCAGATCCTGCTGAAGGTTCGGGCCGCGAACATCAACTTCCCGGACGTCCTGATGTGCCGCGGCCAGTACCAGGTCAGGCCGCCGCTGCCGTTCACCCCGGGCGTGGAGATGTGCGGCGAGACGGAGGACGGGCGGCGCGTGATCGCCAACCCCGTGCTGCCCTACGGCGGTTTCGCCGAGTACGCCGTCGCGGACGCCGCCGCCGTGCTGCCCGCGCCGGACTCGCTGGACGACGCCGAGGCCGCCGCCCTGCACATCGGCTACCAGACGGGCTGGTTCGGCCTGCACCGGCGGGCCGGACTCGAAGCCGGCGAGACGCTGCTCGTCCACGCTGCCGCAGGAGGGGTCGGCAGCGCGGCCGTGCAACTGGGGAAGGCGGCCGGCGCGACCGTCATCGGCGTGGTGGGCGGGGCCGACAAGGCCGCCGTCGCCCGGGAGCTGGGCTGCGACGTGGTGATCGACCGGCACTCCGAGGACGTCGTCGCCGCCGTGAAGCAGGCCACCGGCGGCCGGGGCGCCGACGTGATCTACGACCCCGTCGGAGGCGAGGCCTACGCCCAGTCCGCCAAGATCGTGGCCTTCGAGGGCCGGATCGTCGTGGTCGGCTTCGCGAGCGGCACGATTCCCAGCCCGGGACTCAACCACGCCCTCGTGAAGAACTACGCGATCCTCGGCCTGCACTGGGGCCTGTACAACACCAAGAACCCGAAGCTGGTCCAGCACTGCCACGAACAGCTCACCGAGCTGGCCGCCCGCGGTGCGATCAAGCCGCTGGTGAGCGAGCGCGTGCCGCTGAGCGGGGCCGCGGCCGCCGTCCAGCGGGTCGGCGACGGAGCCACCACCGGCCGCGTCGCCGTGGTGCCCTCGCTGGAGTCCGCTTCACAGAACGGAGCCGCCGCATGACCGACGCAGCCGAACTTCAGCGCCGTACAGCGGAGTTGCTGGCCGCGCACCCGCCCGCCAGCACCGACCGGCTCGACTTCCTCAAGGCCCGCTTCGACGCGGGGCTGGCCTGGGTGCACTACCCCGAAGGGCTCGGCGGACTCGGTGCCCCGCGGTCCCTGCAGGCCGTCGTGGACGCCGAGCTCGCGGCCGCCGGCGCGCCCGAGAACGACCCGCGGCGCCTCGGCATCGGCCTCGGGATGGCCGCGCCGACGATCCTCCGCTTCGGTACGGAGGAGCAGAAGCAGCGGTACCTCAGGCCGCTGTGGGTGGGGGAGGAGGTATGGTGCCAGCTGTTCAGTGAGCCGGGTGCCGGCTCCGACCTCGCCGCGCTCGGCACGCGAGCCGTCAGGGAGGGAGACGACTGGGTCGTCAACGGGCAGAAGGTGTGGACGTCCAGCGCCCATGTCGCCCGCTGGGCCATCCTCATCGCCCGCACCGACCCGGACGTGCCCAAGCACCAGGGCATCACGTACTTCATCTGCGACATGACCGACCCCGGCGTCGAGGTGCGGCCGCTGCGCCAGATCACCGGCGAGGCCGAGTTCAACGAGGTCTTCCTCACCGACGTCCGCATCCCGGACTCGCGCCGCCTCGGCGAGATCGGCGACGGCTGGCGGGTCGCGCAGACGACCCTGATGAACGAGCGCGTCTCGATCGGCGGCATGCGCCTGCCCCGCGAGGGCGGCATGATCGGCCCGGTCTCGAAGACCTGGCGTGAACGCCCCGAACTGCGCACCCACGACCTGCACCAGCGGCTGCTGAAGCTCTGGGTCGAGGCAGAGGTCGCCCGGCTCACCGGCGAACGGCTGCGGCAGCAGCTCGTCGCGGGCCAGCCCGGCTACGAGGGCTCCGGCATGAAGCTCTCCTTCGCCCGCCTCAACCAGGAGATCAGCGGCCTGGAGGTCGAACTCCTCGGCGAGGAGGGCCTGTTGTACGACGACTGGACCATGCGCCGGCCGGAGCTCGTGGACTTCACCGGCCGGGACGCGGGGTACCGCTACCTCCGGTCCAAGGGCAACAGTATCGAGGGCGGGACCAGCGAGGTCCTGCTGAACATCGTCGCCGAGCGCGTCCTTGGCCTGCCCGCCGAACCGCGCACCGACAAGGACGTCGCGTGGAAGGACCTCGCCCGATGACAACCCAGAGCACTCAGCCCGACCTGCTGTACTCGGAGGAGGAAGAGGCCCTCCGCGCCGCCGTCCGTGACCTGCTGGCCGACCACTGCGACGCGGCGGGCGTGATCACCCGGACCGAGTCGGACACCCCGCACGACCTGTCGGCGTGGAAGGCCCTCGCCGACGGCATGGGGCTCGCTGGCCTCCTGGTGCCCGAGGCACAGGGCGGCCAGGGAGCCACGCACCGCGAGGCGGCCGTCGTCCTGGAGGAGGTGGGGCGCGCCGTCGCCCCGGTGCCGTACCTGACGAGCGCAGTGGTCGCCACCGAGGCGCTGGTGGCGTGCGCCGCCGACGACCTCCTCGGCGAACTGGCGTCCGGACGGAGGATCGGCGCGCTCGCCGTGGCGCTCAACATCGCGCCGGGCGGCTCCTACAAGGCCGTACGGCACGAAGACGGCGCCCTGCACGGGGAGCTGACCGGGATCGCCGACGCCGCGGTCGCCGATGTACTGCTCGTCCCCGCCGACGACGGCGGGCTGTACGCGGTCGACGCCGACGCCGTGGCCGTCACCCCGCAGGTCTCCCTGGACCTGACCCGGCCCCTCGCGACCGTCACCCTGGACGGAGCCGCGGGCCGCCGTCTCGGGGACGCCGAACCGGCCGTACGACGGGCCCTGCGCGCCGGAGCTGGACTCCTCGCCTCCGAGCAACTCGGTGTAGCCGACTGGACGTTGACCGAGACGGTCCGCTACCTCAAGGAGCGCAAGCAGTTCAACAGGCCCGTCGGCGGCTTCCAGGCACTCAAGCACCGGCTCGCGCAGCTGTGGCTGGAGGTGGTCAACCTGCGCGCGGCCGCCCGCAACGCGGCGGACGCGCTCGCGACCGGCGAGGACGTCGACGTGGCGGTTGCCGTCGCCCAGGCGTACGCGGCTTCCGTCGCCGTCCACGCCGCCGAGGAGGCAGTCCAGTTGCACGCCGGCATCGGGATGACCTGGGAGCACCCTGCCCACCTGTACCTGAAGCGGGCGAAGGCAGACTCGATCGCCTACGGCACGGCGGGCGCCCACCGTGCGGCACTGGCCGAACTGGTCGACCTGCAAACCCCCTGACGCACACCTGGAGAAGCCCGCCCTACCTGGGGCGGGCTTCTTCGTGTGCCCTGCCGCGACGAAGTGAACCCACGACGGCAGTCCGGCCAACTCCCCGCACACCACTGCTCCTTGGTGCCCTGCAGACCTCATACTCGCTGAGGTCCGGTAAGGCCTACCAGGGAGGCAGAGCATGGCCCTCACCACCCGTCGCAGAGCCCTCACCGCCCTTGGCGCCGCCCTCACGGGCACGGTCGCCCTGCCCGCCGCGCGCGCACTGGCCGGCGAACGGAAGCACGGCCCGCGCCCGTTGTGGCGCGCCCACGCCCACAACGACTACGAGCACCCACGCCCCCTGTTCGATGCCCTCGACCACCGCTTCGGCAGCGTCGAGGCCGACATCCACCTTGTCGGCGATCAACTCCTCGTCGCCCACGACCCGGTCGACCTCGACCCCGCCCGCACCCTCGAATCCCT
This sequence comes from Streptomyces sp. NPDC040410, assembly GCF_055595715.1. Classification (NCBI taxonomy): domain Bacteria; kingdom Bacillati; phylum Actinomycetota; class Actinomycetes; order Kitasatosporales; family Streptomycetaceae; genus Streptomyces; species Streptomyces sp. NPDC040410. The sequence continues at coordinate 144,868 of NZ_JBVIVK010000011.1, read as the reverse complement.
CTACCTCGACCCACTCGCCGCCCGTGTCAGAGCCAACCGCGGTGCCGTGTACCGGGGTTGGCGCAAGCCGCTGCAACTGCTCGTCGACATCAAGACCGAGGGTTCGTCGACATACCTCGAACTCGACCGCCATCTGTGGCGCCACAAGCACCTGTTCACGACGTACGCCCACGGACGCGTCCACCCCGGCCCGGTCACCGCCGTGATCTCCGGCGACCGAGCCGCCCGTACGCCGATGGAGGCGCAGACCGTGCGCCGGGCCTTCTACGACGGCCGGCTCGCCGACCTCGGCGGCTCGGCGCCCGCCTCCTTCATCCCGCTGATCAGCGACAACTGGACGCTCAGCTTCACCTGGCAGGGTGTGGGGGCGTTCGGGGAGGCCGAGCGGCTCAAGCTCGGTGCCATCGTACGCAGGGCGCACGCACGCGGGCAGAAGGTCCGGTTCTGGGCCACCCCGGACCTCGCCGGCCCCGCCCGGGACGCGCTGTGGTCCGAACTGCTCGCCGCGGGCGTCGACTACCTCAACACCGGCGACCTCGCCGGACTGGAAGCCTTCCTGGACGCCCACCGGCGGGCGTAAACACCACACGTTCGGAGGACAGGTCAGCCGCCCGGACGAACCCTCCGCTACGCCACACTTACGGCGGAACGCCGCGAAGCGGACGTGGCGGAGGAGGTTGACGATGGCCATTTCCATCTCTGTGGTGCTGCTGCTTCTGATCCTGACGGCGATCTTTCTGCGCAACGGCGGGCTGAAGGTCTCGCACGCGCTGGTGTGCGCGCTGCTCGGCTTCTACCTGGCCGGCTCGAGCATCGCCCCGACCATCCACAGCGGCTTCACCGCAACGGCGGACATCGTCGGCAGCCTGAGACCGTGACAGTCCGCGGCTCGTCCGCCGTCACCATGCCGGGAACACCCCGATCCCGTTCGGGACGGGGCGTTCCGCGCCGCCGCTCGGGTGGTTGCGCACGGTGACCGTGTCCGCCCCGGGCGGGCGGGCGACGAGCGTCGTCGATCCGCCGCCGTCCAGGCTGAAGGCGTCGACCGAGCCCAGGTCCCGCATGGCTCCCGCCACCTCCGCGATCGTGAGGCCGCTGCGGTACTCGGCGGCTCCGTCCACCGCGAACAGCAGCAGCCGCCGTCCGCCCTCCGCGATGCCCACGGCGGTGCGCACGGCCGACGTCGTGTCGTCGAGGCCGGACAGCGGTTGTCCGCCCCTGAGGACCGGGTAACCGCCGAGCGCGAAGCGGTACGGGATCCGTGACGCGGACGCCACCAGCCGGTGCCACACCTTCACGACCGCGCCCGCGGAGAGTTTCCGCAGCCACTGCGCGCCCTTCTCCCGGCCGACGAGCACGGTGGTTCCCCGGGCGATGGGTCCGCTGCCCGGCGTGTTCGCCGTGGACACGACCCGGCCGTGACGGACCGTCACCTCGTGGGTGTCCGTGCTGCACGGGTCGCCCCGGTTCGTGTCCGTGCCGCAGGTGGCGCGCACCCGGGAGGCGCTGCCCCACGCGGAGGTGAACGCGCCGATCGACCCCACCGGCAGCGCGTACTGGTTGAGCCCGCCGAGCGGCAGCCGCTCCTCGGACGTGCGGACGTATCCGAAGAGGCTCAGGGTGTCCAGCCGAGCCCTGCGGTCCACCCCCACGCCGATCACGTTCCTGCTACTCGTGCCGGGCGGCAGCTCAGGGCCGAAGCGCTGGCCGTTCGGGACGGCCGCCTTGAGCGCGCGTCCGCTCGCGATCGCCGGTCCCACGGAGGCTCCCGTGGCCTCGACGCCAGGATGCTGGGTTTCGGTGATGTTGAAGAAGTCGCCGTTGACGCCCGCGACGGCGCCCTGGACGTTCGCCAGCCGGGAGACGGTGCCCCGGGCGGCGACCGCACCCGGATACAGCAGGTCGACGCGTACGCGCTTGCTGCGCAGGTCGACGCTCAGCACATGGGCGTGCGTCAGGCCCTTGGCGGCCTGTAAGTCGAAGTGCCGGTACCGGACACCGGGCGCGATCCGGGTCGTGTCCGGCACGGCGCCTGCCGGTGCCGCCCCCACCAGGGCCGCTCCGGCCAGTATGCCCGATGCCGCGAGTAACCCCAGTACCGATCTGCCGCCACCCAACCGCTTTTGACGAAGCGTCACAGGCCCCCCTGGTGTCCCGTCAACTGTCCCAGGACTCAGGGGAAGTGCACCAGACGACGACGAACCTGCGAGGACGCTATCCGTCGACTACACGCGAACGGGTGAGAAAACGCACCCCCTCCGGTGCCTCCAGCGAGAATCCGCTGCCCCGCCCCTCGACGACGTCGACGATCAGCCGGGTGTGGCTCCACACCTCGTACTGACTCCTCGACATCCAGAACCGCACCGGCTCCTCGACCCCTTCCACGTCGAGCTCCGCGAGCAGCACGTCCGAGCCGCCGGTGCGGAACTCGCCCTCCAGGTAGCACATGGGCGCGCTGCCGTCACAGCAGCCGCCGGACTGGTGGAACATCAAGGGGCCATGGGTCTCGCTCAGCCGGCGCACGAGGCGGGCGGCCTCGGTGGTGAGCTCGACACGGGGGATTTCGTCGTGATCCGTGCCCGGGGCGGCGTTTTGCTCGGCGCGTGAGGATTCCTCGTCCATGGCGCCCCAGGGGAGCACACAGAAGGTTGCGGGAGGGTTGCGTGGCGCCGAGCCGGCTACTGCCCCGGCTTCGTCCAGTCGGTGTCCACCCGCCGTCCCGGCTCTCCGGGGCCGGCGCGCACCGGGCGGTCGGGCGCGCCCCTGCTCGTCTAACCGGCGCGTCGCCTGTCGCTCCGCCGCCGCTCACCGCGCCGCCGGCCCGCACGGTGGCCGTCGCTGGAGGCCGGCGGGCCGGCCGCGGTGCGCCGGCCGGGTTCGATCTGCTCCTTGAACGCCTGAAGCGCGGCGGAGCTGTTCGGCGGGAGGACCGCCATCATCCTGAGGTCCTGTGCCTCGATGAACGACTCCTCCCCCTCGCTGCCCTCCGGGACGTGCACCAGGCGCACATGTCCGTCGCCGGAACCCCGCCGGCCCACCGGCGCGACGGCGCCGTGCATCCCGTCCGGCAGGGTCACCCACAGCTGGAAGTCGTCGTACCTGATGAAGTCGGCGCTCTTCACCGGCCACGGATAGTGGTGCTCACCGGGCGGCACCTTGGGCAGAACCCCTTGGTGGTGCCCACGGCTCATGGGCACGCACGCGTTGAACAGGGAGTCGGTCCACGCCTCGACGCCGTCGGCGTCCGTGATCGGGGTACGCAGCAGCTCGTCGGCTCCCTCGTACCCCAGCGCCTCCAGGGCGGGCACGGTCAGCGGGAAGGCGTCGACGAGCTCGGCGGCCTCCCGCCGCAGTCGGTCGACCTTCGACGGATCGGCGCAGAACTGCATGCTCCACTCGATGCCCACCCTGGCGCGGTACATCCGCCAGCCGTCCGAGCCCTTCACCCAGAGGCTGCCGCCGTGGTGCATCTCCCAGCCCTGTGTGCCGGTCGGCCGGGGCCCGTACGGCAGATCCGCGTCACTGATCTCTTCGAGGATCTTCCGCGCCGTCTTCTTCGCCGCGCGGAAGAACTTCGACTCGAAGCGCTTCGGATGCTCGATCAGACGTATCTTCCAGGGATGGTTCCCGGAGTGGACCCCGCCCGGCTGGAGCGTGGGGGAAACGGCGTGGGCCATGACCGACCTCCTCGCGCTGACCGTGCGGGCAGGTGTCCGGCCCGCGGCGCCGAGTTGCCTCTGTCACCATCGTGCGGCATGGGAGGGAAGACGGCGAATCGGCGACGGGGCGTGTTCCGCCTCGCTCCACGGCGGTTCGGACGGACTGCCGCGTGCCGGGACCTCACGCCCCGTCAGACGGCGCGAAACCCTTCCGTAACAGAAGCCCTTCCCCTGGGAGTTGTCTCGCGCCGATCGTGTTGCCGCCGATCGGGTAGTCCCTGAGGCGGGGCAGGGAACGGGATGTGCCTGCTGATCCGCGGCGAAATGCCAGGTCAGAGCGGTATGTGGGGGCCGGTGAGATGAACGGGCGCCGGGTGGTGTCGGTCGCGGACGGGTGGCAAGTGAGCGCTTCGAGTGGTGCGCCGCGTGGGACGGGCTGACGGTGGATCATGTCGCAGCCGAGTGCTCATCAGCTGACGAAGTGTCAGCGGCCCGGCTGAGGCGGAAGGACTCAGACGATGCGCTCTGCCCGCATTCTTCTCGCCACCGCGGCGGCCACGGCCGCCCTCGCGATCGCCGCTCCCGGCGCCCATGCCGCCACGGGGGGTGACTGGGACAAGGAGGACTCCTCCCACGGCAAGGAGTGGGAGCACCACAAGCCGCACGGTGGGGTGCACACGGGCGGCGGCGCGCTGACCGTGGCAGGCGGCGACGACTGGACCAAGGGCGACGAGAAGAAGGAGGACCCCGCGGCCGGCAAGGACTCCTCCCACGGCAAGGAGTGGGAGCACCACAAGCCGCACGGTGGGGTGCACACGGGCGGCGGCGCGCTCGCCGCCTCGGACGACGAGGGCACGCTCGCCACACCTGGTGCCGCCGCCGGCGGGCTGGCCGTCCTCGCGGCCGCCGCCACGGGCGCGTACGCGCTGCGCCGCAGGAACGCGGCCGGCCGCGCGTCCTGACGGTTGCCTGACGACCTGACAGCCCCAGCCGCCGCCCGTACACATCGGGGCGGCGGCTGGGGCTGTTCGACGAGACCGTTTCAGCTCCGGTCCAGGAGCGCGGCCAGGGTCACCCGCAACGTGGTTTCAGGATCCGCAGACGCCCCTTCGGACCGCCACGCGACGAATCCGTCGGGACGGACCAGCACCGCACCGTCCCCGGTGACGCCGTGGACCTCCGCCCAGTCCAGGTCGCTCGCGGGGGACAGCTCGCAGCCGGCCCCGCCGATCCGGTACGAGTCCAGCGGTACGGACAGCCTTTCAGCGATGCCCTTCGCCGCGGCATGCCACCCGCCGACGCCGTCCCCGGAGCTCAGGAGTACCAGGGACCGCTCGTACAGGTCGAGGGTGGAGATCCGGGCGCCTTCGCGGTTCAGCCACATGTGGGGGGCCCGGCTCCCCGGCTCGCCCGTCAGCCGCATTCCTTCGGGCACGACCGGCGTCGCCGTATCGGCACCGAGGACGGCGCCCCGCGGATAGCGGTAGCCGAGCACCACGTTGAGGATCCCGCCCTTCTTGCCGCCGGGGCCGCCGGCTCCGGGGGCGGGGGTGTATCCGGGGTGGCTGTGCTCGACCGATCGCGACGAGGCGCGCGCGCTCGTCGCCTCCGCGACCGGCCGGCGCTCCGCGTCGTAGGACTCCAGCAGGCCGGGGCCGGCCCAGCCGCCCAGTGCGGCGGCCAGCTTCCAGGCGAGGTTGTGCGCGTCCTGGATACCGGTGTTGGAGCCGAACGCCCCCGTGGGGGACATCTCATGGGCCGAGTCGCCGGCGAGGAACACCCGGCCGTCCGAGTACCGTTCGGCGACTCTCTCGGCGGCGTGCCAGGCGGCTCTGCCCGTGACCTCCACATCGAGGTCCGGGACCCCCGTGGCCCGCCGGATGTGTTCCGCGCACCGTTCGTCGGTGAACTCCTCGAGAGTTTCGCCGTGTTCGGGATGCCAGGGTGCGTGGAACACCCAGTGCTCTCGGTTGTCGACCGGCAGCAGTGCCCCGTCGGCGTCCGGGCTGGTCAGGTAGCAGACGATGAAGCGCCGGTCGCCGACGACGTCCGCGAGGCCGCGGGAGGTGAAGGTGATGCTCACGTTGTGGAACAGGTCACCCGGGCCGCTCTGCCCGATGCCGAGCTGTTCGCGGACGGGGCTGCGCGGACCGTCCGCGGCGACGAGGTAGTCCGCTCGGACGGTGGTGTGCTCGCCGGTGTCACGGCTCTTGATCCGGGCGGTCACTCCGCCGGCGTCCTGCTCGAACGACATCAACTCGGTGGAGAACCTCAGATCGCCGCCCAGCTCGCGCGCGCACTCCAGCAGCACCGGCTCGAGGTCGTTCTGGCTGCACAGGCACCACGTGCTGGGGCTGAAGCGGGCGAGCCCACCGCCCGGGTCGATGTCCTTGAACAACCACTCGCCGGCGTCGCCCACCAGTGTCGGCGTCTGCAGGATGCCGTGGTTGTCCGCCAGGACCGATGCGGCCTCCTCGATGCGCCGCTGGGCCTCGGCCACCCGGAACAGCTCCATCGTGCGCACGTTGTTCCCGCGCCCGCGCGGATGGATCGAGGTGCCGGAGTGCCGCTCGACGAGGATGTGCGGCACGCCGAGGCGCCCCAGGAACAGGGAGGTGGACAGGCCCACCAGAGAGCCGCCGACGATGAGGACCGGCGTGTGATGACAGACCTCGTCGGCCTCTTTCAAGCGGTTCATTCATTGCCTCCAGCGTCACCTGCGAGGTGAGTCGGGGATGGGATGCACACTCCATGCCCCTTCGTGGCCGGGCGGGCGCGCCTGAGGCACCCGAATGGCGCGCGGTTCACTCGTCCGCCCTGCGGGGCTCGCGCTCGTCGGGGCTCCCGTCGACGATCAGCTCAAGACGACCACGGCATTTCGGACACGGCGGTCGTTCCTGACCTCGCATGGAGAAGGGGAGAGGTGTCGCATGACCATCTCGGGACGCATATCCCAGTCGGCGTTCGACGGCGCCAGGCTTCGAGTGATCCTGTTGCTCGATCTGTACGAAGGTGCCCAGCAGCAGTTCCTCGACGCGTACGAGCACATGCGCAACCAGGTTGCGTCGGTTCCCGGTCACATCAGTGACCAGCTCTGCCAGTCGATCGAGAACCCCTCGCAGTGGCTCATCACCAGCGAGTGGGAGAGCGCCCCGCCCTTCCTGGCGTGGGTCAACAGCGAGGAGCACGTCGAGACCGTCCGGCCGATGCACAGCTGCGTCCGGGACACCCGGTCCATGCGCTACAGCATCCTGCGCGAGACGAGCCCCAGCCAGCCGCTCACGTCGCAGCCGACCACCTCGGACATGCAGGTGGCGGCCCGTGTGGGCGACGGTGTGGTACGGCACGCCCTCACCTTCACCGTCAAGCCGGGCTCCGAATCGAAGGTCGCGGAGATCCTGGCCGGGTACGAGTCGCCCGAGGCCCAGGTCGACGAACACACGCGGCTGCGCCGCACCTCGCTCTTCATGCACGGCAACCGCGTCGTGCGGGCCGTGGAAGTGCAGGGCGACCTCCTCGTGGCACTGCGCCACGTGGCACGCCAGCCCGAGGTGCGGGCGGTGGAGGAGGCCATCAACCCGTATCTGGAGCAGGACCGGGATCTGAGCGACCCCGATTCGGCGCGGGTCTTCTTCACCCGGGCCGCGCTTCCGGCCGTACACCATGTGGTGTCGGACCGGCCGAAACCCGCCGACCTCAGGCGTCACGCGCTGTACTACCCGGCCAAGGAAGGCTGCGGGATGGACCTGGCCCGGTTGCTCGCGCATCAGGACGAGGCCGCGGCGGACGACCCGGACAGCCCGGTGTACGGCAGCACCGTCTTCCAGCGCGACAACATCGTGGTGCGCCTCATCGACATCGAGGGCGAGCTCGACAGCGACCCCGCCGCCTCCCTCGGCCTCAAGGGCCTCAAGAGGGCCGCCGAGCTGGAACGCCTTCTCGACGGTGCCGCGATCGGCGTCGAAGGCTCCCTGGAGACGGAGCGCAACATCAACCGGCTCCTGTCGCACGTCGACATGATGCCGATCACCGACCGCAGCTCGGCGGATTCCTGACGGACGACCGAGGCGGCGTCCGCGGCCGTTCCACCCGGACGTCACTGCCACACCCGGAGGTATCAACCATGATCAAGCAGCATCCACGCATCGTGGACCTGAGCGAGACGGAACCCAACCGCAGGCGCGGAGGCGACCTGCGGGCCATGCTCACGCCCGCCACGGTGGGTTCCACCAGCGGCTTCATGGGCCTGGCCATCGTCCAGCCCGGCGAGCGCATCGGCGAGCACTACCACCCGTACTCCGAGGAGTTCGTCTACGTGGTGGCAGGCGCGCTCGAGGTGGACCTGGACGGGGACACGCATGCGCTCAAGCCCGATCAGGGTCTCTTGATCCCGATCAACATGCGGCACCGCTTCCGCAACGTCGGCAGCGAGGAAGCCCGGATGGTCTTCCACCTGGGCCCGCTCGCCCCGCGTCCGAGTCTCGGCCACGTCGACACGGAGGGAACCGACGGCATCGCGCACGGCCCCGAGTTCGCCGTCGGCGGGCCGGATCTGTCCGCGCCGGACCACGGACAGCCGTCCGAGCGAAGTGGGGCCATAAAGTGACCCGGCGGGTGGCTGTCACCGGTATAGGTGTGGTCGCTCCGGGCGGTATCGGAGCGACGGCGTTCTGGGACCTCCTGGCCAACGGCCGTACCGCGACCCGCGGCATCACCCTCTTCGATCCGGCGGGCCTGCGCTCACGCATAGCGGCCGAATGCGACTTCGACGCGCTCGAGCACGGCCTCGACCCGGAACTTCGCGACCACGCGGACCGGTACATCCAGTTCGCCGCGGTGGCCGCCGAAGAGGCCGTACGTGACTCCGGACTCGACACCGGCCAGGAGGACCCCTGGCGCATCGGTGTCTCCCTGGGCAGCGCCGTCGGCGGCACCACCCGCCTGGAACACGACTACGTCCTGGTCAGCGAGGGCGGGCAGCGGTGGGACGTGGACCACCGCGCGGCTGAACCGAAACTGCACCTGGCGTTCTCGCCGAGCACGCTCGCCTCGGTCGTCGCCGAGCAGTTCGGCGCCCAGGGCCCGGTACAGACCGTCTCCACCGGTTGCACCTCCGGACTCGACGCGGTGGGCTACGCCTTCCACACCGTCGCCGAGGGCCGGGCCGACGTCTGCATCGCCGGGGCGTCGGACTCGCCGATATCCCCGATCACCATGGCCTGCTTCGACGCCATCAAGGCGACGTCGCCCAACAACGACGACCCCGAGCACGCCTCCCGGCCCTTCGACGCCCACCGCAACGGCTTCGTCATGGGCGAAGGCGCGGCGGTGCTCGTCCTGGAGGACTACGAGCACGCCCGGGCCCGTGGCGCGCACGTGTACTGCGAGCTCAGCGGCTACGCCACCTACGGCAACGCCTACCACATGACCGGTCTGACCGGCGAGGGACTGGAGATGGCCCGGGCGATCGACACCACGCTCGACCAGGCCCACCTCGACCCCACGCTGATCGACTACGTCAACGCGCACGGCTCGGGTACCCGGCAGAACGACCGGCACGAGACCGCCGCGGTGAAGCGGTCCCTGGGCCCCCACGCCTACGACACGCCCATGAGCTCCATCAAATCCATGGTGGGGCACTCACTCGGCGCGATCGGCGCGATCGAAGTCGTCGCCTGCGTCCTGGCCATCACCCACCAGGTCGTACCTCCGACGGCGAACTACGAGACCCCGGACCCCGAGTGCGACCTGGACTACGTGCCGCGCACCGCACGCTCGCGGAAGCTGAGGAACGTGCTTTCCGTCGGCAGCGGATTCGGCGGTTTCCAGTCCGCCGTGCTCCTGACCGGGCCGGGCGGGAGGACACGATGACAACTCAGCGCCCCCGGCGCGCGGCCGTCACCGGGATCGGTGTGGTCGCGCCCAACGCGACACGCGTCGACGCGTACTGGAAGTCCTTGCGGGAGGGCCTCTGCGTTCTGGACGGGATCACCCGCGAGGGATGCGACCACCTGCCGCTCCGAGTGGCGGGCGAGGTCCGGGACTTCGACGCCGCGGCCCTCATCGAGGAGCGCTTCCTGGTCCAGACGGACCGGTTCAGCCACTTCGCCATGGCCGCGGCCGCCCTCGCCCTCGACGACGCCGGACTCGGCAGCGGTGACCCCGCGGAGCCGTACTCCATCGGCGTCGTCACCGCCGCCGGCTCCGGAGGCGGCGAGTTCGGACAGCGGGAACTGCAGAAGCTGTGGGGACAGGGATCCAAGTTCGTCGGCCCGTACCAGTCCATCGCCTGGTTCTACGCCGCCAGCACCGGCCAGATCTCCATCCGTGGCGGCTTCAAAGGGCCGTGCGGAGTGGTCGCGAGCGACGAGGCGGGCGGTCTCGACGCCGTCGCGCACGCCGCCCGAGCCGTACGGCGCGGCACCGGCGCGGTCGTCGTCGGTGCCGCCGAGGCCCCCCTCGCCCCGTACTCGATGGTCTGCCAGCTCGGATACCCCGACCTCAGCACCGTCGAGGAGCCCGAACGCGCCTACCGCCCCTTCACCGCGGGAGCCTGCGGTTTCGTGCCCGCGGAGGGCGGCGCGATGCTCGTCGTGGAGGACGAGGCCCAGGCCCGCGACCGCGGCACGGCCGTCAGGGCCACCGTGGACGGCCATGCCGCCACCTTCACCGGCGCCTCCCGTTGGGAGCAGTCCAGGGAGGGCCTCGCCCGCGCGATCCGCGGAGCCCTGGACGACGCCGAGTGCGCCCCCGAGGAGATCGACGTCGTGTTCGCCGACGCACTCGGCGTCCCGGAGGCCGACCGCGCCGAGGCGCTGGCCATCGCCGACGCCCTGGGGACGCACGGCACCCGGGTGCCCGTCACGGCGCCCAAGACCGGTACCGGGCGGGCCTACTGCGGAGCGCCCGTGCTGGACATCGCGGCCGCGGTGCTCGCCATGGAACACGGCCAAGTGCCCCCCACCCCCAATGTGTTCGACATCTGCCACGACCTCGACCTGGTGATGTCCAGCGCTCGCCCCGCCGAGCTGCGCACGGCCCTTGTCCTCAGCAGGGGACTCATGGGCTCCAACGCGGCGCTCGTAGTGCGCCGCGGCGGGGACGGTGCCCGGTAGCACCGGGCAGGAAGGAGAACACCCGCATGATCACCACCGAAGTGACCCTCGACGAACTGGCCACGCTGATGAAGAAGGCAGCCGGGATCACCGTCGACCCTCAGGAACTCAAGCAGGCGTCGGACAGCCCCTTCGCCTCCTTCGGCCTCGACTCGCTGGGCCTGCTCGGCATCGTCGGCGAGCTGGAGAACCGGTACAGCCTGCCGCTTCCCCCCGACGCGGAGCGCTGCAAGACGCCCCGGGAGTTCCTCGACCTCGTCAACAACACCCTCAAGGCTGGAGCCTGAAGTGGCAGGACACACCGAGAACAGCATCACCATCGACGCCCCCCTCGACCTCGTCTGGGACATGACCAACGACATCGAGAACTGGCCGCAGCTCTTCAGCGAGTACGCGTCCGTCGAAGTGCTCTCCCGCGAGGGCAACTCGACGACCTTCCGCCTGACCATGCACCCCGACGAGAACGGGAAGGTCTGGAGCTGGGTCTCGGAACGGACCACGGACCGCGACAGGCGCACCGTCACCGCCCGCCGCGTGGAGACCGGCCCGTTCGCTCACATGAACATTCTGTGGGAGTACATGGAGATGCCGGGCGGCATCCACATGCGCTGGGTGCAGGACTTCGCGATGAAGCCCGACGCCCCGGTCGACGACGAGTGGATGACGGACAACATCAACCGCAACTCCCGTACGCAGATGGCTCTCATCCGGGACAAGATCGAGCAGGTCGCCCGCGACCGCCAAGACGCGCCCGTGATGCCTCGCTGATGGCGGATCAGGAAGGACACCCGATGCACCACGCCCTGCTCGTCGCCCGCATGGCGCCCGATTCGGCGCCGTCGATCGCCGATGTGTTCGCCGCCTCCGACCGGGGTGAACTCCCGCACCTCGTCGGCGTGCGGCGGCGCAGCCTCTTCCAGTTCGGTGACGTGTACCTGCACCTCATCGAAGCCGACCGGGATCCGGCGCCGGCCATCGCGAAGGTGGCCGGGCACCCCGAGTTCCGCAGCGTCAGCGAGAAACTGTCGGCGTACGTCAGCGCCTACGACCCGCAGACGTGGCGCAGCCCCAAGGACGCCATGGCGCACTGCTTCTACCGCTGGGAGCGGGACGCCGCCTCCTGAGCGAATCCCGCAGCAAACCCGAGGCCGCCGGCTCCGCGACAGACGCGCAGCCGGCGGCCTCGGGCTCTGACCCGGTCAGCCGGGAACGGTGCACTCGAAGGCGTGAAGATACGGGTTGACCGGGCGGATCTCGCCGATGACCAGTCCCGCGTCCGTGAGCCGCTCGACCATGCTCTGGCGGGTGTGCTTCGCGCCGCCGACATTGAGGAGCAGCAGCAGGTCCATGGCGGTCGTGAACCTCATCGACGGGGTGTCGTCCACGAGGTTCTCGATGACCACGACGCGGGCCCCGGGCCGCGCCGCCTTCCGGACGTTCGCCAGCGCCCTGCGGGTACTGTCGTCGTCCCACTCCAGGATGTTCTTGATGATGTACACGTCCGCCTGGACGGGGATGTCCTCGCGGCAGTCCTGCGCCACGATGCGCACCCGCTCGGCCAGCGGACCGCCCTTGCGCAGACGCGGATCGGCGTTCTCCACCACTCCGGGCAGGTCGAGCAGGGTGCCGTGCATCCCGGGGTACTTCTCCAGCAGGCTCGCCACCACCCGCCCCTGGCCGCCCCCGATGTCCGCGACCGAGGACACCCCGCTCAGATCGAGCAGGTTCGCGACGTCCCGCGCCGACTGCTCGCTGGACGTCGTCATGGCCCGGTTGAACACGTGCGCGGACTCGGGAGCCTCCTCGTTGAGGTACTCGAAGAACTCCCTGCCGTACACGTCCTCGAAGACGTTCCGGCCGGAGCGCACCGCCTCGTCGAGCTTCGGCCACACGTCCCACGTCCACGGCTCGGTGCACCACAGGGCGATGTACCGCAGGCTGTGCGGATCGTCCTCGCGCAGCAGCCGGGACATCTCCGTGTGCGCGAAGGTGCCGTCGGGATGCTCCAGGAAGATCCCCTGGCAGGACAGCGCGCGCAGCAGCCGCCGCAGGGTCTTCGGCTGGGACTTCACCGCCGCCGCCAGGTCCTCCACCGTCATGGGCGTGTCTTCCAGGGCGTCGGCGACACCCAGGCGGGCGGCCGCGCGTACGGCGGCGGCGCACGCCGCCCCGAAAACGAGCTCCCTGAGCCGCATGGGCGGCGGAGGGGCCGGATCAATGGTCGTCATCGATTGCCTCGCTTTGCTGCCGTGCTGTTCGTGGGGGAGAGGGGAGGACCGGTCAGCACATTCCGGCGGGTTCGGAGACCGCGCACGTGTTGCCCTGGAAGGTGTTGCTCTTGCCGCTGTCGTCCCGGTTGGCCAGATCGGCCGTGCTGTTGCGCAGCACTACGTTGCCGCGGATGTCGTTGCTCTCGTTGAGGGCGCCCACGAAGCTCTTGAACAGCACGATGCCGCCCGACAGCGGGGATGCGCCCACGTTGTCCTGGACCAGGTTCTTCGTCACCAGGGTCTTCTCGACGCCGGTGAGGACGATTCCCGAGCCCTGCAGGAAGGGCAGCCGGGGGGTCTTCGGACAGTACTTGTTGTTGGCGTGGATGAAGTTCCGGCGCACGCTCAGGGCCCCGGCGCGCGGCGTGGTCTCGTCGCCCACAAGGAACACCGCGGCGCAGTTGCCGGTCGCCTCGTTGCGGTCGACGGACACGTTCCGCAGGCGCCGTACCGTGACGCCGACCCGGTTGCCGACCAGAAGGTTGTGGTGGACCTCCGTGCCCTTGGTGTCCAGGGCCCCTTCCTCACGGTCGACGGTGTTGGACACGAACAGCCCGGCGTCTCCGTTGTTCCGGGCGATGTTGTGGCTCAACGAGCTGCGCACGGACCGCTCCAGGGCGACGCCCCACTGACCGTTCTTCTCGGAGGTCACCCCCCGGACCGTCAGCTGATCGGTCCGCGACGCCCACAGGCCGTTCTTGGCGAAGCCCCTGAGGGTCAGTGAGCGTACGGTGACGCGTGAGACGGGACTGCCTGCGGCCCCCGTCACGCAGATCCCGTGGCCGGCCGTGGCGCACGTGCCGGCGGAGGCCGTGCCGGGCTCGATGACGCTGGCTCCCATGCCGGAGCCTCGAAGCGTCACGTCCGACGTGGTGATGCGGACGCTCTCACGGTAGGTGCCGGGGGAGAGGAGAATGGTGTCCCCCGGTTTCGCGGCGTTGACGGCCGCCTGGATCGATTCGCCTGGGTCCACCCGGTGCACCGTGGGGAGGCCTGTCGACGGGGCGGCGGCCAGCCCTGTCGCCAGGACGGCCCCGGTGCACGCGAGGTAGATCATCTGTCGTTTGGTCATATGGCGAAGTTATGAGCGGCTGTTCCGGCTCGCCACCGCTGATCACCCAGGTGGGCAGACCCCGAAGGAACGTATCGGGCGCGTGTTCGGGGCTCTGGACCAAGGCACCTGCGCAGGACTCCCCCTCTCGGCAGCTTCCTGTCGATCCGCGAAGCCGTCGACCGCGTACGCTGCCGCCTCGACCCGGCAGACCTCCTCGACCAGCGCGGTGTGGGTCGCGGTCGTCATCCTGGGTGTGACGCGGCGCTCGGCATACGCGGCCACGGCCCCTGCGCCGCGGGTGAGCGGGCTCGCGACCGCCACCGCCGGGAGGACCGGCAGCGCTGCGTACAGGCGGTCAGCGACGGGATCGCCGCCCAGGAAGTGGCGCATGGCCATGGCCGTCGCGGTCAGCAGTACGGCGGCGGCCACACCGGTGATCAACTGGCAGCCGAGGAGGAGCACGGCTCGGCGATCGACGGCCCACGACATCGCGGCGATGCGGCGCAGCACGGCGGGGAGCTGCACGCACACGGAATTCCCGACGTGCGGATGTACTTCACCCTTGAGGCGCCCGGGTTCGCCCCCTTCGGGGTGGGGAGACCGAAACGCCGATCGACATACGTATGACGGTTGGGGTTTCGCGGCCAGGCGGCGGGATGCCGGCGCTCGGCCCCGTGCGTGCAGCGGCCGGCCGTCCGTGCCGATCGATCCGGCGGGCGGCCGGTCCAGTCCCGCGACCAGGTTGAGCAGGGTGGACCTGCCGCAGCCGGAGGCCCCCAGGAGGGTGACGAACTCGCCCGGTGCGACATCGAGCGGGAGTCACCTCCTGGGAGCTCACCCGGTTGTCGTTACTCGGTGCCGAGACCGGCGTCGTCGACCTCGTCCTTGCCCTCGGCCTTGAGGACCTTGTTGAGCGGTGCGAGGTCGTAGATGCCCTTCAGCTTGGGCTCCTCCAGCAGACCGGCCTTGACCGCGTGCTCCGCCTCGGTGTTGAGGGTGGCGGCCAGCGGGTCGTCGAGGAAGGTGATGGACTTCCAGGCCGGGTCGATGACCTCGGCGGGCAACTCCTTGCCCGACAGTTCCTTCAGCGCCGTGTTGGCGGAGGCCTTCGCCTCTTCCGGGTTGGCGTTGATCCACTCATTGGTCTTCACCGAGCCGCGCAGCACGGCCTCGACGACGTCCGGGTGCTCCTTCAGGAACTTCTGCGACACGATGATGTTCGTGATCACGAACTTCTTGTCCGGCCACAGATCGGCCTCGTCGAGCAGCACCTTGCCGCCCTCCGCGACCAGCTTGGACGCGGTCGGCTCCGGCACCCAGGCGCCGTCGACGGAACCGGACTTGTAGGCGTCCGGCGTGATCTTGTTGTCCGTACGGACGACGGAGACGTCGCCCTTGCCGCTCTCCGCGTCGACCTTCCAGCCCTTCTCCGCGATCCAGTTGAGGAACGCGACGTCCTGGGTGTTGCCGAGCTGCGGGGTCGCGATCTTCTTGCCCTTGAGGTCGTCCAGGGTCTTGATCTTGTCCGGATTGACGACGAGCTTCACGCCGCCGGAGGCGGAACCGCTGATGATGCGCAGGTTCTTGCCTGTCGACTTGGTGTAGCCGTTGATGGCGGGGGAGGGGCCGATCCAGCCGATGTCGATGGAGCCGGCGTTCAGCGCCTCGATCTCGGAGGGGCCGGCGTTGAAGGTCGAGGGCTTGATCGTGGTGCCGCCGAGCTCCTTCTGGAGCAGGCCCTCCTGGACGCCCACGAGAGCGGTGGCGTGCGTGAGGTTGGGGAAGTAGCCGATCTTCACTTCGTCGGCGGAGAGCTTCTTGGCGTCCGCCGCGACCCCGGTCTGCTTGTCGTCGTCAGTGGACTCGGAACCGTAGCCGCAGGCGGTGAGCAGGAGGGGAAGCGCGGCTATGACGGCGAGGGTGCGCAGGGTGGTGAGCGGTCTTGCGGCAGACACGGAGGTGTCCTTTCAGGGGATGGGCGATCAGGAGGTACGAAAATGCGAGGCGTACTGCTTTTCGGCCCGCACCGGCACACCGCTTTTCGGCCGTCGGCGGCAGACATGCCGTCGCGGGCCGAGAAGTGGAACGTGGGGGCGTGGTGGGCCGAGGGGGTCCGATCCGCCGTCGGAGGCGGAGCGGGCGGGACGCAGCGCGCTGGTTCGGAGAAAGTCAGGTGCTGTGGCGTCAGAGGGGCCGACAGATGGCACTGGACGTACGGCCGAGGTCGATATGACGACGCGAGGTCAGAAGGGGCAGCATCCGGCCTGTGCGGTCGAGCGTTCTCATGGCCACCCCCACAGATCCCTAGTTTCCCTACCTGGTTGCTAGGGATCGTGGCAGAAGCCGGCGCTCACCCCAAGGGGTTGTTCGCATGTTGGACGCTGCAATCTCACGTTTTGGGATCAGCGGTGAACGGCCCAGCGTGTCAGGGGTTTACCCAGGCTCCTGGGGCGTTGGTCAACGCGGACACATCGGCCGGCAGTCGGGCCGAGGCGACGTCGGCGAGCGACACGCCCTCGAGGATCTCGCGCACGTTGGACCGCAGCGCGATCCACAGGGGGAGCAGCGACTCGGCGGGGCCGGTGTAGGACAGCTCCGGGGGGCGGACCCCGCGCACCGAGACCAGGGGTCCGTCCACGGTGCGTATGACGTCGGCGATGCTGATGGAGTCGGCGGGCCTGGCCAGCCGGTAGCCGCCGTTGCCGCCGCGCTGGCTGAGCACGAGACCGCCCCGGCGCATGTCGTTCAGGATGCTTTCGAGGAATTTGTGCGGGATGTCCTGGGCGTCGGCGATGGCCTCGGCCTTCAGCGGCCCGTCATCCCGTGGCACGGCGAGCTGCAGCGCTGCACGTACCGCGTAGTCCGCCCTGGCTGAGATCCGCATGTGTACATTATCCCGCACTGTTCCGGCCGGGTGCCCCCCCGCTCGGCGGCCGAGGTGCTGAGGCCGCGGCGGGCGTGGGGTAGGGGCGTCGCCGCCCTGGACCACGTGGCTGAAAAGGCCGTCGACCGGCGGGGACGATGCTCGCCGACCGCGCCTACCCGGGCGCCGGCCCATGTTCGCGTGGCGAAATTCCCTCATGCCGAGCCCTGATCCGGCGCTCCAGGGCCTCTCGGTCAGACGGGCAGGACGAACGGAGGGTGCGCACCGTTGAGGAAGTAGTCCCCGACATCGCGGAGTCGGTGGGCGACGGGCTCGTACAAGGTGTGGGTCCGCGCATTGCGCCAGAACCGGTCGAAGCCCAGGCGCGAGGACGCGGAGCGGGCGCCGATGATGTCGAGGGCGCGGGCGGTGGACTCCTGCGCGGCCCTGGAAGCAGCGGCTTCGGCCATGGCCACGAGGACGGAGATCTCCGCGTACTCGTCGTAGGTGAGGTCTTCGCCGCGTGTCAGCCCGCCGTGCACGGCTTCCAGTGCTTGGTGGGTGAGTGCGGACGCGGAGCGGGTGAGGACGGTGAGTTCTCCGTAGGTGGTCAGCACCTGCGGGTCCTGGGGAGAGCCGACCGGCCAGTCCGGGTGCCAGGGTGAGTGGCCCGCCCTGCCGTATTCACGGGCTTCGGCGAGCACTCCCTCAGCCATGCCGAGAAGGAGCTGGACCGACAGAAGATGCCCGACCGGCGATGCCAGAGCGGCCAGGGGTGACAGAACGTCGTCGTCCGCGGACAGGGAGCCGAGTACGTCGTCGGCGGCGACCGGTACGGCGTCGAACTCCACGCTGCCGCCGGCGGCGAGCCGCTGGCCGAAGGTGTCGGCGTCGCCGTCGATCCCCACGCCGTGACGGGCGGGATCGACGACGACGGCGAGTGGTTCGCCGGTGTCGGCCCGCTCGGCCCGCACGGCGAGGCGGTCGGCGACCAGGACCCCCGTGGCGTACGTCTGCCGACCGTCGAGCACATAGCCACCGGCTTTCCTGGCCAGCGTCAGAGGCAGTTCCTGACGGGCGAAACCACCACCCCAGCACCACTGCTCCGCCGCGGACTGCCGCTCGAAGCGAGCGGTGAGGGCGGGCTCGGCGAACAACCGGGCGCTCCACGACAGGAAGTAGTGACAGGCCAGCAGTTGACCGATCGCGCCGTCGGCGGCGGCGATGTCCCGGACGACGGCGTAGGCAGTGGGCCAGTCCGCGCCGCCTCCCCCGAGTTCGGCCGGTACGAGGAGCGTCAGCAGTCCCGCCTCACGCAGTCGGGACACCTCGTCGAACGGGGCCTTGCCTGCCTGCTCCCTGGCCACCGCGTCCGTGGCCAGGTCGTCCGCCGTCTCGCGGGCCACGCGCAGCCAGTGCGCACGGCCGGGCCCGATCCGGTCGGATTCCGAGGCGGGTCCGGACGGCGCAGTGGCAACGCCCATGGCGGTGGTCTCCTCAAGCTCGGCGGCAAGGTGCGGTGTCGGGGCCCTCTTGCGGGTCGGGCACGTACTTGTAGCCCACGCGCCGTACGGTGACGATCCGGTGCCGGTGAGCTCTGCCCAGCTTGCGGCGCAGCCGCGCGATGTGGACGTCCACGGTGCGGCCGTCGCCGATGTGGTCGTAACCCCGGATGCCGGTCATCAACTGCTCGCGCGAATGCACATGGTGGGGATGCAGAACGAGATGGGCCAGCAGCCCGAACTCCAGGTAGGTGAGGTCGAGTTCGCGTCCGTCCAGTTCTGCGACATGTCGCGCGGGATCGATGCGGACGACACCGCCTCCCGGCTGCCGCACGGGAGGTGAGTCCGTGAAGGTGACCGGTCGGATCTCCGGCCGTGTCACGTCCTTCGCGAAGAGCCGGGTGGGATCGGTGCCCTCGGGGACGAGCACGAGGTAGCCGACGAGGGGTGCGGAACCGCGTTCCCCGGTGCCGCTCTGCGCGGTGTCGCCCACGAGGCGGAGATGGCGCATGTCGGTGAGCGGCGAATCCCATGGAGTGGCCTGGGCCGGAAGTGCCGTGGTCATGGCGGTCGTCCTTCAGAAGTACGTCGGGCCATCAGGCGCAGTGTTCGCCTGATCACCTGGGATGAGGGAGAAGGAGCGGAGTGGCACGCGCAAGGTGTGAGCCGCGTGCCCTACACGCGACAGCAGGCGGCGCTGACGACGTGACCAAAGTCGACATGCCGACGACGAGTGAGTCGTTGCTGCGTGCGGGACATGTGCATCATCCTGCGCACCCGCTGGGCGGGCCGTCAATGCTTTCCTAGTAAATCGATGGGAAATGTATGGAACGCAACACCGCGGGTGGGCTCACCGGCCACCGTCGACCGCCCGGCGGGCCTCGGGCGCGGTCGCTCTCTCCAGCCGAGGGCGACGCGCGGCCAGACGGTCTGGTTGTAGACCAGCTGCACCGAGTGCAGCAGGCCGTGCACGGCCAGCACACTGACGATGCTGGTGCCCTGCAGAGTGCCGATCAGCATGTTCCCCGCGGTCGGGACGATGGAGCGCATCGCCTGCGGGATGACGATCCGGCGCAGGGTGCGCCGTCTGCCGATGCCGAGAGCGTGGGCCGCCTCCGTCTGGCCGGAGTCGACGGTGAGGATGCCGCCGCGCCGCACCACCTCGTGCGGCGTACGCGGCTTCGTGCAGGGTGGGCACAGTTCCCGGATTCCGCGCAGACACAGCGCGGATACGGGGCGAATGGCCGGGTATCGGCGTCATCACGCTCGCCGCGTCCCTCAACGCGGCTGGTCCGGCTGCCGCGCGGCGGCGGAGCCGGTCCGCCTTCGATCGTATGTGTCCAACGCGCGCACGTGTCAACCACGCACAGGATCTGCTCAACGCCGGTCCGGCATCCGGGCCGTAGTTGACGAGAAGCGAGATGTACTGCTCAATTGATCGCATGAATGCCGAGCAGCGCCTGGTCACCCGTGACCACATCGACTTCGGTCGGGTGTGGTCCGCGGCGTGTTGCGCCTGACGCGGCAGCGGGCCCCTCTGACCGGCCCTCCCCTCCCTCGGTGACCCGTCGCGGGCCGAGTTCCTCCCTTCGCGGCACCGCCGTACGCATGTGCTGAACACACGCTGAATCCGCGTATGGACGGTCCTACGAGACCTGACACGCGCTGCCGCCCTACCTCGCCCGAGGCCCGTGCCCCGGCGTCATCACACCTGCTCACCACCTGGTCCACAGCACCCTGAAACGCCGTCACACCCCGCCGCACCGAGGGCTGCTCCGCCGTGCCCGCGTGCTGCCCACGGCACGGCCCCAGAGGACTTGAGGAAAGGCCATCTCCCATGCCAGTGGAGTTTCTTGGCATCGCCGCCACCAACGACGGCTCCGAAACCACCCCGCGCTCCGGCGCCGCCTTCGACAAGGAGTACACGCTCCGGCTCGCCCGGGCCCACGAGGACCACGGCTGGGACCGGGTGCTGTTCGCCTACGGCTCCGGATCGCCGGACCCCGCACCGGCCGCCGCCTACATCGCGAGCAGGCTGGACCGCCTCCAGATCCTCCTCGCCCACCGGCCCAACGTCTCGTATCCGACCTTCGCCGCGAAGACCTTCGCCACCCTCGACCAGATCAGCGAGGGTCGGCTGACCGTGCACTTCATCACCGGCGGCAACGACCGCGAGCAGGGCCGCGAGGGCGACACCCTCACCAAGGACGAGCGCTACGCACGCACCCGCGAGTACATCCGGATCGTCAAGAAGATCTGGACCACCCACGTGCCCTTCGGCCACGAGGGCGAGCACTACCGCTTCCATGACTTCGTCAGCGACGTCTTCCCGGTCCAGCAGCCTCGCCCGAACGTGTCGTTCGGCGGCTCGTCGCCCGCCGCGTACGCCGCCGGCGGCGCCGAGGCCGACATCTACTGCCTCTGGGGCGAGCCCCTCGCGAAGACCGCCGAGCAGATCGAGAACGTGAGGGCCGCCGCGAAGGCCGCGGGCCGCACCGACGTGCCGCGCATCCAGGTGGCGTTCCGCCCGATCCTCGCCCCGACCGAGGAACTGGCCTGGGAGAAGGCCCACCGCACGGTCGGCGCGATCAAGGCCCGCAGGGAGAAGGGCGAGGCGATCACGAAGCGCCACAACGGGCAGGCACAGCCCCAGGCTGTAACCCCTCAGAACGTCGGCTCGCAGCGGCTGATCGCCATCGCCGAGGCGGGGGAGCGCTACGACCGCGCCCTGTGGACCGCGACCGCCGCCGCGACCGCTGGTGCGGGGAACTCCAATGCCCTGGTCGGCACCCCGGAGACGGTCGCCCAGGCGCTCCTCGACTACTACGACCTCGGCGTCGACATCCTCTCCGCCCGCGGCTACGACCTGCTGGACGACGCGATCGACTTCGGCCGGTACGTGATCCCGATCGTCCGCGAGGAGGTCGCCAGGCGCGACGCCGAGCGGACGGTCCGCGGTCCGCAGTCCCTCGCGGCGGTGACCGGATGACGTCCGTCGCCCAACCACCCCCGCAGTCGGCTCTGCTGACGGTCATTCAAGCAACCGTGTCCGACCCGCGGGTGAGACCCCTGCTGCGCGAACTCGGCGACGAGTACTCGATGCGCTACGGCAAGGACGCCCACGCCGAACTCGCCCGCTACCCCGATGAGGCGTTCACCGCGCCGCACGGCGGCGTCCTGCTTCTGCTCCTGGAGCGCGGCGAGCCGGTCGCGGGCGGCGCCTTCCGTCGGTACGACGTGACCACGGCCGAGCTGAAGCGGATCTGGACGCACTCCGCCCACCGGCGGCGCGGTCTGGCCCGACGCGTCGTCGCCGAACTGGAGCGCGAGGCGAGCGCCCGCGGCTACCGACGGATCTACCTGACCACCGGTCCGCGCCAGCCCGAGGCCCGATGCCTGTACCTGACGACCGGCTACACCCCGCTGTTCGACACCGAGGCCGATCCGGAAACCATCGGCCCCCTGCCTTTCGAAAAGCACCTGCCGGCCGCACCACACCAGGGGAAGGCAGCCAACCTGTGAGCGTCCGTGACATCACAAGACCTCTCAAAAGTGGGGGACATCCCCCTCCGCGATCGAGACGTCCCGGATCAACCCGCCAGAGAACACATAAGAGTTGAGCAGGAACACCACGATGAGACCGACCACCGACACCGCGCCCCACGGCGCGGCCATCCCGGGCGGCGGCCGCGAAGCCCCGCCCACGCCGGACGACCCGGCCCAGCTCAAGGTCGTCCCCGCCCGCCACTACGCGCGCTGGGTGGCTGCTGTCGCCGTGACCTTGCTGGTCGCCCAGTTCGTGCACGGGCTGGCCACCAATCCGGTCTGGGAGTGGGGCGTCTTCAGCGACTACGTCCTGTCCGAGACGATCGTGCAGGCGGTGTGGGTGACCCTCCAGCTCACCGGCTACGCCACGGTGCTGGGCTTCCTCCTGGGAACCGTCCTGGCCTTCATGCGGCTGTCGCGCAGCCCGGTGCTGCAGACCGTCGCCTGGACCTACATCTGGATCTTCCGGTCCATCCCGATGATCGTCCAGCTGGTGTTCTGGTTCAACCTCAGCGCGTTGTACGAGGAGTTGGGCGTCGGCATCCCCTTCGGCCCGGTGTTCTGGTCCGTCGACAGCAACAGCCTCATCGGCACCATCGGCGCCGCCATCATCGGGCTGACGCTGCACCAGGCCGCCTACGCCGCCGAGATCGTCCGCGGCGGCGTCATCTCCGTCGACCACGGTCAGCTGGAGGCCGCCGCGGCGCTGGGCATCCCCCGGCTGCGGCAGATCCGCCGGATCGTGCTGCCGCAGGCCATGCGCGCCATCCTGCCCACGGCCGGCAACGAGATCATCGGCCTGCTCAAGGGCACCTCGGTGGTCTACGTCATGTCGATCGGTGAGCTGTTCTACCAGGTACAGGTGATCTACGGCCGCAACGGCCGGGTGATCCCGCTGCTGCTGGTCGCCACCGCCTGGTACGTGGTGCTGACCTCCCTGCTGTCCATCGCGCAGTACTACGTGGAGCGGCACTACGCCCGCGGCGCCAACCGCACCCCTCCGCCCACCCCGCTCCAGCGCGCCCGCCGCTTCGTACGCAACGTGCGCGCGGCGGCCGCCCAGCGCAACCAGCCCGTCATACGCCTGAAGCCCTTGGGAGACAGCCGATGAGCGACGTGATGGCGGACGTCGACGACGTGATGGTGGACGTCCACGGCGTCCACAAGAGCTTCGGCCCGCTGGAAGTGCTGCGCGGCGTCGACCTCCAGGTCCGTACCGGCGAGGTCACCGTGATCCTCGGCCCGTCCGGCTCCGGAAAATCCACGCTGCTGCGCACCATCAACCACCTGGAGAAGGTCAACCGCGGCTGGATCGCCATCGACGGCGAGCTCATCGGCTACCGCCGCTCCGGCGGCAAGCTGCACGAACTGAGGGAGAAGGACGTTCTGAAGCAGCGCACCCACATCGGGTTCGTCTTCCAGAACTTCAACCTCTTCCCGCACCTGACCGTGCTGGAGAACCTCGTCGAGGCTCCCGTCTCCGCGCTGCGCCGCCCGCGCAAGGAGGCGGAGGAGACCGCCCGGCGGCTGCTGGGGCGGGTCGGACTCGCCGACAGGACCGACGCCTATCCACGGCAGTTGTCCGGAGGACAGCAGCAGCGCGTGGCCATCGCCCGCGCACTCGCCCTCGAACCGAAACTGCTGCTTTTCGACGAGCCCACCTCGGCGCTCGACCCGGAACTGGTCGGCGAAGTCCTCGACGTCATCAAGGACCTGGCCCGCACCGGAACCACCATGATCGTCGTGACCCACGAGACCGGCTTCGCCCGCGAGGTCGCCGACACCGTGGTGTTCATGGACGGCGGTGTCGTCGTGGAGCAGGGCCCGCCCGCGGCCGTCCTGGACGACCCGCAGCACGAGCGCACCCGCGCCTTCCTCTCCAAGGTCCTCTGACCACCCCTCACCCCTTTCCGCCAGCAAGGAGCACGACTGTGTCCACCTCGATCACCCGCCGCACCGCCGCCGCGCTGGGACTGACCGCCGCCCTCGTCCTCGCCGCGTGCAGCAACCCCTCCGACGGCGGCACGACCGAGGTCGCGGCCACGTCGGGCAGCAAGACGAAGATCAACCTGAGCCCGGACCAGGACCGCATCACCACCGACAAGGTCGACTCCATAGCGGCCGAGGTCCCGGAGGACATCCGCAAGAGAGGCACCCTGGAGATCGTCGACTCGTCCGGCTCCGCGGCGCCCCTGACCTTCCACGCCACCGACAACAAGACCATCATCGGCGTCGAGCCCGACATCGCCTCTCTGGTCGCCGACGTGCTCGGCCTCAAGCCGCACGTCAACACCGTCTCCTGGGAGAACATCTTCGTCGGCCTCGACAGCGCCAAGTACGACGTCGGCTTCAGCAACATCACCGTCACCGAGGAGCGCAAGGAGAAGTACGACTTCGCCACCTACCGCGAGGACAACCTGGGCTTCGAGGCGAAGCAGGGCAGCGGCCTGAAGATCACCGGGCCCGAGGACGTGGCGGGCAAGACCGTCGCCGTGAGCAGCGGCACCAACCAGGAGAAGCTGCTCGTCGAGTGGAGCAAGGAGAACGAGAAGGCCGGCCGCAAGCCGGTGGACATCAAGTACTACCAGAACGACAGCGACACCTACCTCGCCCTCCAGTCCGGCCGGATCGACCTCTACCTCGGCCCCAACCCGACCGCCGCCTACCACGCGGCCACCACCGGGAAGACGGAGGTCGTCGGCACGTACTCCGGTGCCGGCTCCACTCTCCAGGGCCTCATCGCGGCCACCACCAAAAAGGAGAGCGGCCTGGTCAAGCCGCTCGCCGAAGCGCTCAACGAGATCATCGAAAACGGCACGTACGCCAAGGTGCTGGAGCGCTGGGGCCTGTCCGACGAGGCCGTGACCAAGTCCGAGATCAACCCGCCCGGACTGCCCAAGACCAACCAGTAGCCGTCGCAGGATGCGGGGTCGCAGTACGCCGCGGTACGCGGCCCCGCATCAGTCCCACGAAAACCTCACGCTCCCGAAGGGTCCGCCATGGCCACCGTCCTGTCCGTCTCCGGAAGCCCCTCCGCCACCTCACGTACGGCCCGCCTGCTGCGCCACTTGGACACCCGGCTCACGGCCCAGGGACACGAGGTGATCCCGCTGGATGTCCGCAGCATCCCCGCCGAGGCCCTGCTGGGCGCCGACTTCCGGCACCCGGCGATCGTCGAGGCGGCCACGCTGTTCGACCGCGCCGACGGGGTCGTGATCGGCACGCCCGTCTACAAGGCCGCCTATTCCGGGGTGCTGAAGTCCCTGCTGGACCTGCTGCCGCAGTACGCCCTGGTCGGCAAGACGGTCCTTCCGCTGGCGACCGGCGGGACCACGGCGCACGTCCTGGCGATCGACTACGCGCTGCGCCCGGTGCTCAGTTCCATGGGCGCCGTGCACATCGTCCCGGGCTGGTTCACGCTCGACAAGGACATCGCGGTGGGTGACGACGGCATCCTGACCGTCGCGCCGGGCCCGGCCGAGGCACTCGCACAAGTCGTCGACCAGTTCTCCGAAGCCCTCGGCAGCCGTACGGCCCTGGTGGCGGCCGCCGGGCGAGCAGCTTGACCGTGACCGCCGACGACAAGCGAAGGGCGTGAACCTCCGTGAGCCTCGTTTTCCACTGGTTCCTGCCCACCCCAACGGCGACAGCCGTCATGTCGTCGGCGGCGGACACGGCACCCCGGTCACCGCGGCCGGAGGTGACCGGCCGCCGAGCATCGGCTGCCTCACCCAGATCGCCCGCGCCGCCGAGACCTCGGCTTCACCGGTGCGCTGACTCCCACCGGCGCCTGGTGCGAGGACGCCTGGCTGACCACCGCCAGGGTCAGCCAGAACACTGAACGCCTGAAGCTCCGGGTCCCCTTCAGGCCCTGCTTCGTCCCCGGCGAGACGTTCTGCCGCGCCTCGCCCCTCAGGGGCTGTGGACCCGAGTCACGCGCACGGACGCGGCCGCCCAGGTCCCCCTTGCCGGCTCTCGGCCTCAGCGATGAGCCTCGCCCCCGCGGTTCGCCGGTCCGGCTCGGCGCCCTCGCGTGGCGGGGCTCCGACCCCTCCCTGACCGGTGCTGCCGTCGAGGCCGTGCGCGCCCTGCTCGTCTCCTGAGAGACGGACCGGCGGCGTAGCGGCCTCCTCCCAGCATGTGAGACGCCGGGCGGGACACGGGAAGGCCCTCTTGACGTGGCGCGAAGGTCGCCTGACACTCCAGAGCAGAGATCCCTAGTTAATTGGTGGGAAATGATGGAGCGTCCGGAGTCGCCCGCCGACCGTGCCGCGTGCGCGGCTCGGCCGTCCCTCCTCCTGACCTCCCGTCGCCACATCGATCTCCTGCGTGTCTGCAGCGCGGCGAGCCCTCCGCGCTGAACCGGCGGTGCCCACCGGCACCGAATCCCCGCCACGTGCGGGTACGCGCCGACGCCGTCGCGCGCCCATCACCCCACGTGCCCGCCGCACCTCTGAGAACCAGAAGCCGGACCCGGACCCAGGGAGACACATGCCCGCCGCACCCCTGACCACCCTGCCGTCCCTCCCCACGCCGCCGTCGTTCCGGGGCAGGATCGGCTGCGACCCGCGCAGTGGCTACTACGCCGTTTCGCGCCGCTACCGCCTCCATCTCTCGCTGTCCTGCCCCCACTGTCTGCGGATCGCCATCACACACAGCCTGCTCGGTCTGGAAGAGACCCTCCCGGTAGCACTGTTGCCGGCTGTGCCCGACAGCATCGACGGCGGACACTCCGCTCTGCGCCCGTTGTACGAGGCCAGTTCGCACCGGCATCCCGGACCGGCCGCCGCCCCGCTGCTGAGCGACGACTGGACGGGGCGGATCGTCAGCACGCACGCCCCGGACATCCTCCGGGACCTGGCCCGGCACTTCGGCGGTGACGGCTGCGACCGGCCCGCCCTCTACCCGCTCGGCGCGGAGGAGGAGATCGAGGCGGTCGGACGCCTCTGCGAGTACCGCATCAACGAAGCCGCCCAGGACGCCGGGCAGGCCGGCGCCGACGCCGCGGCGCGTCAGACCGCCCTCAGTTCCCTGCTCCGCGTCCTGGGCTCACTGGAGTGGCGGCTCGCCACCCAGGACTTCATCCTCGGCGACGAAATGACCGCCGCCGACGTGCAGTTGTGGGTGACCCTGGTGCAACTCGACACCGTGCACCGCTCGCACCTGGACGCCGCCGCGGTCCACCACATCGCCGACCATCCGCACCTGTGGGCCTACGCACGGCGACTGGCCGCCCACCCCGCCTTCGGCACCCACCTCGACCTGGACGGCATCGCCCGCCGACACCATGCCCACTGCCAAGGGCTGGAGGCCGCAGGGGCGGCGGTGCAAATCCTGGACTGGGCCGGGCATCTCCCAGACGGGGCCACCGCCCAGCCCGCCCAGGAGTGTTCGGACGGTTTCATGGAAGTGCAATACGCTCTCCACCTTCGTCCGTCCAGCTCCGCCTAGCCTGCTCCGACATGGGGCCGCCATGCCGGAGCATGGCGGGCCCCATTCCGAGCAGGACAAGCGGCCGGAAGAGCGAGGTGACGGTGTTGTCCCCGTTTCCCGCGTGCTCGTTCACCCACACCCAGCACCATGCCTCGCTCGAATCCGAATCCGAATCCGAATCCGAGCCCTAGTCCGAGTCCGAGCCCGAGCCCGAGCCCGAGTCCGAGTCCGAGCCCGAGTCCGCGTGCGCACCCGCGCCCACCGACCGCTGAGGAGCAACACCAGAGCATGTCCGGCATCCCTCTCGGAGTCCTCGACCTCGTCCCGATCTCGTCCGGCTCAACCGCCGCAGAGGCGCTGCGCAACACCATCGACCTCGCCCAGCAGACCGAGCGGTTCGGCTACACCCGCTACTGGTTCGCCGAGCACCACCTCAACCCAGGCGTGGCCGGCACCTCTCCAGCCGTCGTACTGGCCCTGACCGCCTCCGCCACCTCCACGATCAGGATCGGATCCGGGGCCGTACAGCTCGGTCACCGCACCGCCCTGTCCACAGTCGAGGAGTTCGGGCTGATCGACGCCCTGCATCCCGGGCGACTCGACCTGGGCCTCGGCCGCTCGGGCGGACGTCCCCCCGGACGGACGGCAGGGCCCCGGCCGACCACGACCCCCGTCGTCGACGGGCACGCCCCCAACGGGCTGAAGATCCCGCCACGGTTCTCCCCCGAGCACCTGATCGGCTCTCCCCGATTCCTGCTCCAGCAGCAGCTCCTGCACCAACCCGGCGCCGTCCCCCAGGACTACGGCGAGCAGGTCGACGGCCTACTCGCGCTGCTGCGCGGCGACTACCGCTCCGCGGACGGGATCGAAGCGCACGCCATCCCCGGCGAGGGTGCCGAGGTGCAGGTATGGATCCTCGGCAGCAGCGGCGGGCAGAGTGCCGACGTCGCGGGCCGCAACGGCCTGCGCTTCGCGGCCAATTACCACGTCAGCCCGGCCACCGTACTGGAGGCAGCCGAGAGCTACCGCGCCGCGTTCCAGCCGTCCGGCCCCCTCGACAAGCCCTACGTCAGCGTCTCCGCCGACGTCGTCGTCGCCGAGGACGACGAGACCGCCCGCGAACTGGCCACCGGCTACGGCCCGTGGGTCCGCAGCATCCGCACCGCCGAGGGCGCCATCCCCTTCCCGACCCCGGAGCAGGCCCGCACCCACGTCTGGACCGAAGCCGACCGCGCACTGGTCGCAGACCGCGTCGACACCCAGTTCGTCGGCTCTCCGCAGCGCGTCGCCGACCAGCTCGAACAACTGCAGGAGGCCACCGCTGCCGACGAACTGATCATCACCACCATCACGCACGACCACCCCGACCGGGTGCGCTCCTACCAACTCCTCGCAGAGGAGTGGCAACGCCGATGAGCCGGTCGGGGCCCGGCTTCTGATGCCGTGTGGCAGCCACGTCCGTGTGCCTGCCCCGGCCTTCCCGGGCCAGGACGCCGATTTTCGCCGGCCCGGCCGCTCACACTCGGCAGCCGAGTCGGTGATCAGGCACGCCGACCGGGGCCGCAAGCCAGGGCCCGCCGGCGAAGCGTCCCTACGACCTGCGCCACGCCGGCATCTCGTTCTGGTTGGCCTCCGGAGTCGACCCTGCCGAGTGCGCGCGCCGAGCCGGACAAAGCATCCAGGTCCTCTTCCGCTACCACGCCAAGTTCCTGGCCGAAGCGCGCAACCATGCGGACCGGCTGATCGAGGAGTCCATGCAGCGGTGGGAGGCGCCGATGGGCGACGCGGAGGGCGACTCAGCGGGACCAAGCGGTGCGCTGCGGACGGCGACTCAGGGGACCTAGCCGTGCGCTGCGGAGCGCGCCTGACGGGTATCTTGCCTCGTCAGGCGCCCTTTCCCATGTCTAGAAGAAGCCCAGCTTCTTCGGCGAGTACGACACCAGGAGGTTCTTCGTCTGCTGGTAGTGCTCCAACATCATCTTGTGCGTCTCCCGGCCGATCCCGGACTGCTTGTAGCCGCCGAACGCCGCGTGCGCCGGGTAGGCGTGGTAGCAGTTCGTCCACACGCGGCCCGCCTGGATCGTGCGGCCCGCGCGGTACGCGGTGTTGATGTCCCGCGTCCACACACCCGCCCCGAGGCCGTAGAGGGTGTCGTTGGCCATCTTCATGGCGTCGTCGAAGCCGTCGAACGACGTCACGGAGACCACCGGTCCGAAGATCTCCTCCTGGAAGATCCGCATGCGGTTGTCGCCCTCGAAGATGGTCGGCTGAACGTAGTAGCCACCCTTCAACTCGCCGTCGTATTCGACGCGTTCGCCGCCCGTGAGAACCCGGGCACCCTCCTGTCGGCCGATGTCCAGGTAGGAGAGGATCTTCTCCAGCTGGTCGTTGGAGGCCTGGGCGCCGATCATCGTGTCGGTGTCGAGGGGATGGCCCGGCCTGATCAGCTCGGTGCGGGCGACGGCCGCCTCGAGGAACTCGGCGTAGTGGCCGCGCTGGACCAGCGCCCGCGACGGACAGGTGCACACCTCGCCCTGGTTGAGGGCGAACATGGTGAAGCCCTCGAGCGCCTTGTCACGGAAGTCGTCGTCCTTCGCCCACACGTCGTCGAAGAAGATGTTCGGTGACTTGCCGCCGAGCTCCAGGGTGACGGGCTTGATGTTCTCCGAGGCGTACTGCATGATCAGCCGCCCCGTCGTGGTCTCGCCGGTGAAGGCGACCTTCGCCACCCGCGGACTGGACGCGAGCGGCTTGCCGGCCTCCACGCCGAAGCCGTTGACGATGTTCAC
The DNA here is from genome assembly GCF_055595715.1 of Streptomyces sp. NPDC040410. Classification (NCBI taxonomy): domain Bacteria; kingdom Bacillati; phylum Actinomycetota; class Actinomycetes; order Kitasatosporales; family Streptomycetaceae; genus Streptomyces; species Streptomyces sp. NPDC040410. The sequence goes on along the minus strand of NZ_JBVIVK010000011.1, from coordinate 114,637 downwards.
CACGCCGGGCGGGAGCAGGTCCGCGATCAGGCCCATCCAGTAGTGGATGGAGGCCGGAGTCTGCTCGGCGGGCTTGATGACGACCGCGTTGCCCGCGGCGAGCGCGGGCGCGAGCTTCCAGGTCGCCATGAGAAGGGGGAAGTTCCACGGGATGATCTGCGCGACCACGCCGAGCGGCTCGTGGAAGTGGTACGCCACCGTGTCGTCGTCGACCTCGCCGAGCGAACCCTCCTGGGCGCGGATCACCCCCGCGAAGTAGCGGAAGTGGTCGATGGCGAGCGGGATGTCGGCCGCCAGCGTCTCGCGCACCGGCTTGCCGTTCTCCCAGCTCTCGGCGACCGCCAGGGGTTCGAGGTGCGCCTCCATGCGGTCGGCGATCCTGAGCAGGATGTCGGAACGCTCGGTCACCGACGTGCGGCCCCACGCCGGGGCGGCGGCGTGCGCGGCGTCGAGGGCCCGCTCCACGTCCTCCGCCGTGCCCCGCGCGACCTCGGTGAACGGCTGCCCGGTCACCGGAGAGGGGTTCTCGAAGTACTGCCCGCGGGCCGGCGGCACGTACTCCCCGCCGATGAAGTGGTCGTAGCGCGCCTGGTAGGAGACGATCGCACCCTCGGTGCCGGGCGCCGCGTAACGGGTCATGCTGATGGGCCTCCTTCAGAAGCTCTGCCCGCCGTTGGGCAGCTCTCGGCGCGAGGCTAGGGAACGGGAGGTTGCAGGTACGTTGCGGGCCGAAGGGGCAGAGGGCAACGGGCCGGGCGTCGGTCAGCGGTCAGAGGAACGCGGCCAAGCCGCCGGTGCCGCCAGTTCCGCCTCCAGTGCGGCGAGGCGGGACCGTACCGCGGCTGTCGGCCGCACCGCGGCGAGCGCCCGCCAAACGTCGAGGTCGTCCTCACCCCACACGGCGTGCGCCCAGTCCGCCAGCAGGTCGGGATCCCGGCGGGCGATCAGCGCCATACGCAGCCCGTCGGCCAGACGCCGTCTGAGCCGTACCACCGCCGGGGCCCGGGATGCGGGCAGCAGAGGGCCCGGGTACGCCGTGGCCGCCGCCGTCACCGCACCGGTCTCCAGCCGCCTCTCGACCACATCGACATCGGTCTCGACCGGCGCCGTGAGCCGGTAGGGCCGCGAGGCCAGCAGACCGGGGGTGAGGATCCGGCGCAGCCGGGCCAGTTCGGCCCGCAGCGTCACCGGCGTCACCGACTCGTCCTCGTACAGCGCGCACAGCAGCTCGTCGCCGGTCAGACCCTCCCGGTGGCGGGTCAGCAGCACCAGGATCTCGCTGTGCCGGCGGCTGAGCCTGATGGAGCGGCCGCCGACGCGGAAGAGGGCCTCGTCGCGGCCCAGCGCGGTCAGCTCGGGCGCGTCGGCCGCGTGCCTCTCGGGTGCGAGCAGCGCGAGCTGGGACTCGGCGGCCCGTGCCACGGCCTGTACGAAACCCAGGCTGTGCGGATGCGCGAGCCCGTCCCCGCCGGTGAGGTCCACGGCACCGAGCACCCGACCGGTACGCGGATCGTGCACGGGGGCCGCCGTACACGTCCAAGGCTGTACCCGGCGTATGAAGTGCTCGGCCGCGAAGACCTGCACCGGCCGGTCGACGGCGACGGCCGTGCCCGGCGCGTTCGTCCCCACCGCGGTCTCGGCCCACCGCGCACCCGGTACGAAGTTCATCCGCCCCGCCCGCAGGCGGGTCGTCGGGTGGCCTTCGACCCACAGCAGCCTGGCGTGCGCGTCGCACACCGCGAGGAGGTGCGCTCCGTCGGCCGCGAATGTGCCCATGAGTTCGCGGAACAGCGGCATCACCCGCGCCAACGGGTGCTCGGCACGGTACGCGCCGAGGTCACCGTCGGCGAGTTCCACGCTCGCGGTGCCGTCGGGGCCGACGCCGGCCCGTGCGGAACGCCGCCACGAGTCGGCCACCACGGAACGGACCGGCCGCGGAACGGTGCCCACCTCGGTGAACGTCTCGTGCGCGCGGCGCAGTACCCGTACCCGTTCGGCGGGGTCGGCTCCCGGCTCGAGGGCCACCCATGGATCGGTCAACGCGACCTCCCGGAAGGCGATGCTGCTCGGGACATCGTCACTCCGGGTGTGGGCGTGGACAACCTTTCGGTCACACGAAGTTGACCAGCCTCACGTAGCGGACCCAGTCCCAGTCGGGTCCGGGGTCGGTGTGATCCGTCCCCGGTACTTCGTAGTGCCCGATGATGTGGGCCCGGTCCCTCGGGATGCCGTACTTCGTGCAGACAGCCGCCGTGAGCCTCGCCGACTGTTCGTACAGAGCGTCGGTGAAGCAGTCGGGCCGGTCCACCCACCCCTCGTGCTCGATGCCGATGCTGCGTGTGTTGTAGTCCCAGTTCCCGGCGTGCCAGGCGACGGCGGCCTCGGGGACGCACTGCGCCACGTGCCCGTCGGCCGAGCGGACGACATAGTGCGCGGACACCTTCTTGTCCGGGTTGCGGAAGATGGACAGCGTGCCGGCGTACGTCTCCTGGGTCACGTGGATGATCACGCGATCGACGGGGCGGGAGACGGGGCGGTCGGACGCCGTGTAGTTCGACGTACTCGCCGCCTGCCACTCGGCCGCCGGATAGTCGACGGTCCGGGCCCCGGCCCGTGCGTCGGGGAGCAAGGAGTACGGGACGGCGGCGAGCGCGGCGCCTTTCAGAAGCCGTCGCCTGTTGAGGTGCGGTCGTGCGCGTTCCATGAACGATTGCCTCTCGAAACGGTGGGGGGAGCCTGCTCGGCGAGGAGACAGCGCCGTTGAGCAAGGGGCCGCCCTGCAGAGCGGGGGGTGAGCTTGCTCAGCGCTCTGGGGCGGCCGCGGTTCCACTCAGCGGCGCGTGCAGCCCGCGGTGCGTCTCGCGCGCGGGGAGCCGCTCTTTGCGGAGCCTGGCCACGCAGGTGTAGTCGGAGTCGCACACGGTGGCCAACGGCGGTTCGGCGTTCTGGGTTGCGAACCGATAGGCGTCCATCTCGCTGAACCGCCCACCCTGGGCTGGACACTGCGGGCGCGCCTGGCGTGAATCACGGTACGGAGCCTGCGGGTTGGGCAGACGTGCGACGCGTGCTTCCGTGGATGGCCACGGGATTGTGGAAAACTCGCCCACCCGATCGAGGGAGCGGGAGAGCCGTTCGGGAGACGGAGGCACTCCGGTCTGCGGGCCTCTGCGTCAGGCCCGTTCGGCCACCGCGGCCGGATCGTCCAGCACGCCCCGTACCACCGAGTGCGCCGCACCCAGCAGAGGACCCTCGGGCCCCAGCCGCGACACGGTCACCGGACAGGCCGGACCCGCGGTGCGCCGGGCCAACTCGGCCTGCAGGGACGGCAGCAGCCAGGGCGAGAGCCCGGACAGCGCACCGCCGAGCACGACGCCTTCGGGGTCCAGCAGGTTGACCGCCCCGGTCAGTGCGATGCCGAGCGCTTCTCCCGCGTCGTGCAGCGCCCGTCGCACGTCCTCGTCGCCGTCCGCGGCACGCCCCGCGAGCAGTCCGACACGGTCCTCGCCCGGCCCCAGACCGGCCGCGCGCAGCACCGCCTCCTCACCGGCGTACTGCTCCAGACACCCACGTCCGCCGCAAGGGCACTCGGGCCCGTCCGGACGGACCGGTACGTGCCCCAGCTCACCCGCGAACCCACGCGTTCCGCGCAGCAACCCCCCGGCCACGACGACCGCCGCACCGATGCCGATCTCCGCCGACACGTGCAGGAAGTCGCGCGGCGTGCCCTCCCCGAGCCAGAGTTCGGCCAGGGCACCGAAGTTGGCCTCGTTGTCCACGGTCAGCGGGAAGCCGACAGGGAGCAGACCGCCCAGATCGGTGTCGCGCCAGTCGAGGTTCGGGGCGCGTACGACCGTCCGGGCGTCGCGTGCCACCAGGCCGGGCACCGCCACGGCGAGCCCGGCGGGCCACAGGCCCTGGCCCCCCGCCTCGGCGACGACCCGGCGCACCAGCCCGGTCAGCTCCTCGATCACCGGTTCGGGGGAACGGCCGCGGTTCGCTCCGTGGCGCACCGCCCTGGCCCGCACCTCACCGCGCAGGTCGACCGCGCAGACCGAGAGGTGATCGACGCCGATCTCGGCGCCGATGCCGGCCGGACCGTGCCTGCTGACCGCGAGCGCCGACCCGGGCCTGCCCACCCGGCCGGGCCGCTCGGGTCCCAGCTCCTCGAGCAGACCCGAGCGGATGAGTTCGTCCACCAGGGTCGACACGGCCGCACGTGTCAGACCTATGCGGGAGGCGACGGCGGCACGGGAGAGCGCCCCTTCGGCTCTGACGGTGTGCATCACCCGGGCGAGGTTGCGGCGGCGCATGCCCTGCTGGGTGTCGGGCAGCGCGCGGCCCGGACCGGCCGGGTGTGCCTCGTGCAGCGGTGCCGTCATGCCAGGTCAGTCCTCGGTAGGTGTCCGTCAGCGCGTGTCCGTCCCGCGCTCAAGCAGCGGGGCCGCGTCGGAGAGTACCCCGGCGATCCTTGCCAGCGTCGCCTCGTCGCGCTCCACCGCGTCGAGCACCGGTCCGTCGGCCGTTTTCCAGCGCCTGGCGACCGCGGCCGGATCCTCGCCGGTCAGAAGGCCCGTCGCCTGCGCCGCCGCACCGAGCGCGACCAGTTCCTTGGCCTCGGGAACCTGTACGGGGCGCCCGGACAGCCGCCGTACGGTCTGCTGCCAGGCCGTGCCCCGTGCACCGCCGCCGATCAGAAGCAGCGGGGCCGACGGGTCCGCGTCCTCGTCGAGGACCAGGTCGAGCGCGCCCAGCAGGGAGTGGACGGCGCCGTCGTAGGCGGCCTGAAGGAGCTGGCCGCCTGTCGTGTCGTGGCGCAGCCCGTACAGCAGTCCGGAGGCACTGGGCAGAGCGGGGGTGCGCTCGCCGTCCAGGTAGGGCAGGAGGGTGACCCCTGCGGTGGGCTCCACGGCCTCGCGGCCGAGACCCAGCAGGGCCGCGACGTGGTCGACGGCGAGTGTGCAGTTCAGGGTGCAGGCCAGCGGCAGCCAGTCCCCGCGGGCGTCGGCGAAGCCCGCCACGGTGCCGCTCGGGTCGGTGGGGCGCCGTTTCGCGACGGCGTACACCGTGCCTGACGTGCCGAGGCTGAGCACCGGGGTGCCGGGGCGCAGGCCGAGCCCCAGCGCGGCGGCGGCGTTGTCGCCGGTGCCGGCGGCGACCAGGGTGCCCTTGGAGAACGGCAGGTCGTGGCTGTCGCGCACGGTGCCGGCCACCTCGCCGGGCCGGACCACGCGGGGCAGCAGCGCGGGATCGAGGGCCACGCGCGCGAGGATGTCGTCGTCGTACGACTCGGTCGCCGACGCCCACCAGCCGGTGCCCGAGGAGTCGCCGCGGTCGGTCGTGCCCTGTCCCGTCAGGCGCTCGGTGAGGTAGTCGTGGGGGAGGCGTACGGCCTTGGTGGCCCGGATCGCCTCCGGCTCGTTCTCGGCCAGCCAGGCCCACTTCGTGACCGTGAAGGACGGGCCCGGCACGCTTCCGGTGCGCTCCGCCCAGGCCTTCGGGCCGCCCAGCTCCTCGACCAGGCGGCGGGCCTGTGGTGCCGAGCGCACGTCGTTCCACAGCAGGGCCGGACGTACCGGCTCGCCCCGGGCGTCCAGGGTGACGAGGCCGTGCTGCTGGCCGCCGATCGACACCGCCGCGGCCTCGTGTGCCGCGTCGCCGCACTGGCGCAGCGCCTCGCACAGGGCGTCCCACCACTGGCGCGGGTCGCTCTCCCGGCCGGCCCCGGACGAGACGGTGTGCGGCGCGTGGCCGCTCGCGACGACCTGTCCGGTGGACGCGTCGACGACCAGCGCCTTGGTGGACTGGGTGGACGTGTCCACGCCGACCACGAGCGGACCCTCGGCTGCTGACATCGGGCTCTCCCTTTTCCGCGGCTCGCGGGATCTGACCTGGTGTTTTCCGGTGTGCCCAGGCAGCGGCGACCAGAACGTCACCCCTTCGAGGACATCTTGTCTCTTTCCAGAGACGCGACCGCATACTAATTTGTAAACGGCCATGACGAAATAGTCGGAGCAAGCAAGGAGCCGCGGCATGAACTACCAGCCCACCCCCGAGGACAGGTTCACCTTCGGCCTGTGGACCGTCGGCTGGCGTGGAAGGGACCCGTTCGGCGACGCCACCCGCCGCGCCCTCGACCCGGTCGAGACGGTGCAGCGTCTGGCCGAGCTCGGCGCCTACGGCGTGACCTTCCACGACGACGATCTGATCCCCTCCGGATCCACGGACACCGAGCGCGAGGGGCACATCAAGCGCTTCCGCGAGGCTCTCGACGCGACCGGCATGACCGTGCCGATGGCCACCACCAACCTCTTCACGCATCCCGTCTTCAAGGACGGCGCGTTCACCGCCAACGACCGCGACGTGCGCCGCTACGCCCTGCGCAAGACGATCCGCAACATCGACCTGGCGGTCGAGCTCGGCGCGAAGATCTACGTCGCCTGGGGCGGCCGCGAGGGTGCGGAGTCCGGCGCCGCCAAGGACGTGCGCGTGGCCCTTGACCGCATGAAGGAAGCCTTCGACCTCCTCGGCGAGTACGTGACCGAGCAGGGCTACGACCTGCGCTTCGCGATCGAGCCCAAGCCGAACGAGCCGCGCGGGGACATCCTGCTGCCCACCGTCGGCCACGCGCTGGCGTTCATCGGGCGCCTGGAGCGTCCGGAGCTGTACGGCGTCAACCCGGAGGTCGGCCACGAGCAGATGGCCGGGCTCAACTTCCCGCACGGCATCGCACAGGCCCTGTGGGCCGGAAAGCTCTTCCACATCGACCTCAACGGCCAGTCCGGCATCAAGTACGACCAGGACCTGCGCTTCGGCGCGGGGGACCTGCGGGCGGCCTTCTGGCTGGTCGATCTTCTGGAAAACGCCGGTTACGCGGGCCCGAAGCACTTCGACTTCAAGCCGCCACGGACCGAGGACCTCGACGGCGTGTGGGCTTCGGCGAGGGGCTGCATGCGCAACTACCTGATCCTCAAGGAGCGTGCGGCCGCCTTCCGCGCCGACCCGGAGGTACAGGCAGCCCTGCGCGCCTCGCGTCTGGACGAGCTGGCGCAGCCGACGGCGGCGGACGGCCTGAAGGCGCTGCTCGCGGACCGTGCGGCCTTCGAGGAGTTCGACGTCGAGGCGGCCGCCGCGCGTGGGATGGCCTTCGAGCGCCTCGACCAGCTGGCGATGGACCACCTGCTTGGTGCGCGCGGCTGAGCGCACGTGCGCGTGCGTGCCGCCGGCCAGTCTGCGAGGCGAGGGAACGACGGCCCGTGGCCCGCAGATCGAACAGTCTCCGCGCGGAAAGCTCCGTAATCATGCGATCCATGGCATGAGTCCGTATCAACTTCCGTGCGTGGGTCGCGACATGCGCGCTCCGAGGCCACGCTTGACAGCATGGCCATCCCGCCCGTACCGCCTCAGCCGCCCGGGCCACCGGGGGACACGCCGCCTCCGGGCGGCGACTTCGGACCGCCTCCGCCCTCGTACGAGGGCTGGGCGCCGGGCCCGCCGGGTCACTGCCCGGACAGGCGCCGGAACCCGCTCTTCGTCCTGCTCGCGGCGATCGTGGCCGCGACGGCTGTCGTCGCCGTGGTGCTGATGGCCTCCGGGAGAGGCGACTCGCCGGACGAGAAGTCGCCTGCGGAGAGCGGCGCGAGCACAAGCAGCTCGACCCGCCCCTCCCTGGGCATCCCGACGGAGCTGCCCACCAGCGTGCCGTCACAGTTCCCCAGCGAACTGCCCGGCGACCTGCCGAGTGATCTCGAATCGCTGATCCCGTCCCTGGCGGACGACGTGCTGCCGTAGGGCGGCCACGGGATCAGATGCCGCGCGGCAGCCGCACGTAGGTCACCGTCGTCTCCACGCCGCTGTCGGCCAGCCGCCCCCGCGCGTCGAACGCGCCCGCGCCGTCGTCATGCCGAAGTCGTTGTCGTTGATGAGGGCCAGCGTGTCGTGGTCCACGCGCGCGACGCCCTCGATCTTCCCGGGCACGCCGTCGACCGTGCAGCACCCCAGGACGTCTCCGGGGCGAATCAGGGATGTCTCAGGGTCGCGGTGAGGAACCACGGGAGACGCGGGCCCGTTTCTCTGGACAGAGAGCGGCAGTGGCCGCGAAGGAGGCGACGCAGATGTCGAAGAACGCCAAGATCGCCGCAGGGGGTGTGGCGGCCGGGCTCATCCTGCTGATCTGGCTGCCCTGGTGGGCCGCGCTCCTGATAATCCTGGGAGTCCCGGCGGCCGCGTACCTCACGCTCGACCCCTCACAGCGGCGCAGGCTGCGCCGCGTCACGCGCAAGGAGCTCGGCCGCTGACGCGCTAGCGCGCCGACGCGGCTCGGTCGGCCAGCCGGCACGAGCCGACCACGTCGCCGCTCGCGGGCCTGCCGACCACATGGTCCGCGGGCGGCCGGACGCCGTGCTCCACCCACGCGACAAGGGAGTCGAACGCCGACCGGTAGCAGGGCAGGATCGGCCGCAGCCGGTCCGGAAAGGTGTCGTACAGACCATCGACGTGCGTGCCGCCCTGGATCGTGTAGTAGCGGTGCAGCCGACCGCGTCCGCCCGAGTCGACCATGCGTGTGTAGACATCCGAGTCGGCGGCCTTCGGCAGCAGTGCGTCCAGGTCGCCGTGAAGCGTGATCAGCGGCCTGCCGATGCGTCCGGTCAGCGCCACCCGCGCCACCGCGCGCCGCACGGAGGCGGGGCGCGACGCGTAGTCGTACACCGCGTCGGCGGCGCACGGCGCCAGAATCTGCTCGGGAGTGCTACCGGCGGACGTGCCCGGGCAGTCGGTGTCGTACGACGGATCGAATTCGGCGCGGTAGATCTTCTGCGTGACGCCCCAGTAGGCCTTCTCGTGGTACGGCCACAGAAACTCCGACCCTTGCGCGAACCCCACCGCGTACAGGTCGTCGTCCCGTCCGGAGCCGAGTCCCCGCGCCACGGCCGCGGGCAGGGAGGTCAGCAGGTTCGGGCCCTCGGCGGTCCACAGTGCGCCTTCCCAGTCCACGCCGCCGTCGTACAGCTCCGGGTGGTTCTCGAGCTGCCAGCGGGTGAGGTAGCCACCGTTGGAGATGCCGGTCATGTACGTGCGGCGCGGGGTGCGCCCGTAGCGCTGGGCAACCGCCCGCTTGGCCGCCCGGGTGAGCTGAGTGGCGCGCGCGTTCCACTCGGCCACCGCGTCGCCGGGCCGGGCACCGTCGCGGTAGAAGTCGGCCCCGTTGTTGCCCTTGTCGGTCGCGGCGTACGCGTAGCCGGCCGCCAGCGCCTGGTCGGAGATCGCCGTGTCCGTCGCGTACTGCCTGCGAGTGCCCGGTGCGCCCGTGACGACCAGACCGCCGTTCCAGCGGTCCGGCAGCCGGATCACGAACTGCGCGTCGTGCCGCCAGCCGTGCGTCGCGTTGAAGTGCGAGGAGTCCGGGAAATACCCGTCGATCTGCACGCCGGGCACTCCGGACGGCGTGCGCGTGGCTTTGGCCGTCAGCCCCGCCTGGTCGGCCATGTCGGTGTACGGGGTGCCGGCGAGCCCGGTCGTGGTCAGGTCAGGCAGGCAGGCGCTCTGCTGGAAGGCCGCGCCCGGCACGTGTACCCGCTCCTGGTGCGCGCAGTGACGGGAGCTGTCGTCGACGACCGTGGCATCGGCAGAGGCGGGCCAGACGAGAGTTCCTGCCGCCAGTAGCGCGGCCATGAGCGGAACACGGTGGAACAGACGCATGACGGCCTCCAGGGCGCGAGAGGGGGCACCGCAGCCGACAGGGGAGCGGTGCCGAAACCGCCCCATCGTCAGGTCCGGGCATCCGCCTCATCCATGGGTTGGAACCACATGGGATGACACCGCCGCATGGGGGCTGAAGACAGGGCGCGAGATGAAGCCCCGCACCAAAACCCTGCGTCAGACAGGTCAACTCGGACGTACGGCCATCTTGTCGAGCGCCTCCAGCAGACCTGGCAGTTCGGGCCCTCGGCCCACCGGCAGGACCTCTCCGGGCTCGTCGTCGAGGAGGACGAACGCGATGTCGTCGGTCCTGGCCACGAGCGACCAGCCGGGGCCGTCCGCGCGCAGGGTCCGCGCGTCACCCGACGCGAAGGAGGACCGGACACGGCCGAGCGGTGGCGGGGTGTCCACGTAGGCGCGTGCCTCCGCGAGGACCCGCCGGACGGGACTGATGCCCTTCTTGTCCTGTTCGGCCCTGTCCGCGCCTTGTGCGGCCCCGGCGAGCCCGTCGCCCGGGCTCAGGAAATCGGCATCGCTGAGCTGCTCCCGCCACGTGACCCACTGGCGCGCGATCTCGTCGGCTCCCATACGCCGCTGGGCCGGGCCCCACGTGGTGGTGTCCGGCGGCGACAGCGGGACACGGTCCGCGACCTCGGGGCCGGGATCGTGCGGGGCGGGCACCCCGGGGGCCGCGACGGCGACATCCAGGGGCCATCCGGGCAGGGCTGCGACGACCGTGCGCTCGTCCGGCGACAGCTCGTACTCCATGCCGCAGTCCCAGGAGGCGATGGCGACGGCGACCAGCGAGACGTCGTCGATGGCGACCGTCCACCTGGCGCCCTCGCCGTCCTGGCCGAGCACCAGGCCGTACCCGTCGGCCAGCGGCGCGAGACCCAGCGCCGCACAGGCCTCCGGATAGTCGTCGCCCAGCACACTCGGGAACTTCGCCGGCGTCAGCAGTACCGCCGTGAGCACATAGAGCGCGTCGTCCGCGGCGGCGACGGCTTCCTCGTCCGTCCCGGCCATCCCAGCCTCCCCATCATTGGTCCAACGGCGCGCACCCTAGTGCGCCGGGAAGGTGCTTGTCACGACTGCGAAGCACACCCGGAGCTGCAGTTTTCTGACTCGATGGGGCGAAAACGGCCACCTGCCGCGCGCCGCCTCAGGCCGTCGGCAGTCCGAGCAGCGCCCGCGCCACGGTACGCGGTGACTCGTCACGCTCCCGCGCGGGGGCGATGACGGCCCCCCACGCCGGCTCGCTCACTCCGGAGGACAGCGCTTCCGGCGACACCCGTCCGGCCGCCTCGTCGATCTGCTCCCGGTCGTCCTCCGCACAGGCCGAGACGTATGCCGCGGCGGCATCGAACAGATTGTGCGCACGTGCGTTCCGGGTGGTGTCCGCCTCGGCGCGCAATGAGTCGAGGAACCTGGGGCAGGACTTGCGGACCCTGCCGAACATGCTGACCGCCTTCCCCCTGCGTGGTTGCCTGGCTCGTCGTCCATCTCCTGCCGCTCAACGTAGAGTTGGAGCTTCGGCGGCAGAAGGGGGGGCGGCGCGGTGAAGCGCTTCGAGCGACTCCGGCAGATCCGGCGGATGGACCCGGAGAAAGAGGCCTGGGAGATCTACCGGCTCACTTCGGCGTACGAGTTCCCCTGGGACTTCACCCGAGCCCTCGAACTGGCCCTCTACCGCACCTACGCCGTGCCGGGCATCGGCCGGCTGCTCGCCGAGACGGCCGAGCTCACGGACCGGACGCAGAAACGCTACGACGACACCTCGCTGCTCCTCGACGCCGTCGTCGAACACGGCTTCGACAGCGAACAGGGCCGCACGGCGATTCGCCGCATCAATCAGATGCACCGCGGCTACGACATCGGCAACGACGACATGCGGTACGTGCTGTGCACGTTCGTCGTGATGCCCAAGCGCTGGATCGACGCGTACGGATGGCGCCGGCTGTCGCGCCACGAGATCGTCGCCTCCGCGGTCCACTACCGCACTCTGGGGCGGCACATGGGCATCAAGGACATCCCCGGCTCCTACGAGGAGTTCGAGGCCTGCCTCGACGCCTACGAAGAGGCCCATTTCGGATGGGACGAACAGGCGCGTCGGGTCTCGGACGCGACGCTCTCCCTGATGGCCTCGTGGTACCCGAGGCCGCTCGCGCCGCTCCTGCGCACCTCGACGCTCGCTCTGCTCGACGAGCCACTCCTTGGGGCCTTCCGCTACGCACCTCCGGGCCCCGTCACTCGCACCCTCGTCCGCCGAGCCGTATGGCTGCGCGGACGGGCCGTCCGTCTGATGCCGCCGCGCCGCGCACCGCACCACGCCCGGCAGAACTGGGAGATCAAGGGCTACCCGAACGGCTACCGGCTGGACGAGCTGGGCACGCGCCCGGTCCCCGGCGTGCGGGGCTGCCCGGTACGGCACCTGGACGAATCACCCGCCGAGTGAGCCGGGTGTTCCCGCGGCCGGGGCAGCGCCCATGGAGGTGCTCGGCCTGGGACGTGGCGCGGGCGACGGTCAGCACAGCCGGCGCAGTCTGTTCGTGAACTGCCCGGACGTCGGCCCTGGTCACGGCCGGACTGACGGGCGCCGAGCTGATCGCGCACAGCCCGGAGCTGCCGCCATCGTGCTCGCCCACGGGCGGCCCGGCCTCGTCTCCCGACCGGTCCTCACGGAGGCCGGCCTTGACGCCTTCCCACCGCACACCGCGGGGAGCGGCTGGATCACCTCCTACGAGGAGGGCACCCTCGCCGACGGCGCCCACGCGCGCGTGGCGGCGGTCCCGGGGCGCGGCTGAGGGGTCAGGTCTCGCGGACCGCCAGTGCCAGGAACCGGTTGTCCTCGTCGACGTACGACGTCATGCGCCAGCCGGAACCGGCCAGCAGGGGACGGAGGTTGGGCTCGGCACGCAGATCGTCCGGCGTGATCTGCCGGCCCTGACGGGCCGCGAGCGCCGCCCTGCCGATCGGGTGGAACAGGGCCAGCACGCCGCCGGGCCGCACCACCCGTGCCAACTCCCGCAGATTCTCGACCGGGCGGGGCAGATGGGAGACGAGGCCCGCCCCGAACACGGCGTCGAGTGACGCCGGGCGCAGCGGCAGCGCGGTGACGTCGGCGAGCAGCAGCTGTCCGTCCCGGTCCCGCCCGGCCCGTACGGCGGCCTCCAGCATGGCCGGGGTCAGATCGGCCCCGACAACCACTCCCGATGGCCCCACGGCCGCCCGCAGCGGCGGCAGGGCGCGTCCCGTGCCGCAGCCCGCGTCGAGTACGCGATCGCCCTCGCGCAGCCCGAGACCGGCCACCGCGGCAGCGTAGGCGGGGCCGTCGTCGGGGAACCGGCTGTCCCAGTCGGCGGCGCGGGCGGTGAAGAACTCCTGGACATGTGTGTGGTCGTCGCTCATGTTCCGGATGATCCCTCACTGACGGGCATGACGTCGTGGTGCACACGTTCGAGCAGGGTGCGATCGTTCAGGAACATCTCTGCGTCATATTCCAGCACCTTTCGAAATGCGCCCCCTGCCTGCGCCCGTGCCCCGGCTAGCGTCCCGGGGTCATGGGACACCTGGACCACGCCGCCTTCGGCTGGCTGACCCCCCTGCTGTCGTACGTGATGGCCTGCATAGGCGCCGCCCTGGGGTTGCGCTGCACCGTCCGCGCGCTCGGGGCCACCGGCCGCTCGCGCCGGAACTGGCTCGTCACGGCGGCCTCCGCGATCGGCACCGGCATCTGGACCATGCACTTCGTGGCCATGCTCGGCTTCGGCGTCAGCGGCACCGACATCCGCTACGACGTGCCGCTCACCATCGTGAGCCTCCTCGTCGCCGTGACCGTCGTCTGCGCCGGTGTCTTCGCCGTCGGCTACGGCAAGGACCGCGCCCGTGCGCTCTTCCTCGGCGGACTCACCACCGGGCTGGGCGTCGCGAGCATGCACTATCTGGGCATGGCGGCGGTCCGACTGCACGGCGACGTCAGCTATCACCCGGTACTCGTCGCGCTCTCCGTCCTGATCGCCGTCGTCGCGGCGACCGCGGCGCTGTGGGCGGCCCTCAACATCAAGTCACCCATTGCCGTCACCATCGCCTCTCTGATCATGGGAGCGGCGGTGAGCAGCATGCACTACACCGCGATGTTCGCGGTGAGAGTGGACGTCACACCCTCCGGCACGGCCCTGCCCGGGGTCACGGCGATGCAGTTCATCTTCCCCCTCGCCGTCGGCCTCGGGTCTTATCTGTTCCTGACGTCGGCGTTCGTCGCGCTGTCGCCGACGACGGGGGAGCGCGAGGCGTCCGCCTCGGCCCAGAGGCCCGTCGAGGCCGAGAGTGTCGCCCGCCAGCGGCTGGGCCGGGCGCAGTGACCGCCCGGACGGCACGCACCCGAACCACTCCCGAGCGAGGAGGCCATGCGTACACCGCGTAGGACGCCCACGGCCGGCGCCGAGACGCCGCCCCCACCCCCGGTGCGCGGCCGCCGCGCACACGCCGGACCGCCCGCCCACGAAGTGGCGGAAGACGGCGCGGGCGCGGCCGCGGACGACATATCTGCGCGCGGGGGGCACTGGCGGATACGCCCGCGTACCGTTCGAGCCAAGATCGTCTGCCTGCTGATGGTGCCCGTCGTCTCACTGCTTGCCCTGTGGGCGTACGCCACCGTCAGCACTGCCCAGGACGTCGCCAGGCTGCGCCAGCTGCAGCGGGTGGACTCCGAGATCCGGTCGCCCGTCGCGGACGCCGTCGCCGCGCTCCAGGCCGAGCGCGAGGCCGCGGTGCGCCATGCCACCGAACCGTCCGCCGGCCAGAGCGGCGACCTGAGGAAACTCGCGCAGGACACGGACCGGGCCGTGGCGAAGCTGCGGCTCGGCGACGGCAACACCGTCGCCGACGGCGAGGAACTGCCCGCCGGAGTCGCCGAGCGCCTCGAAGCCTTCGTCACCGGCGCCGAACAACTGCGTCCCCTGCGGACCGCCGTGCTGGACCGGCGCGTGGCATGGGACGAGACGTACGGCCGCTACACCAGGACGATCGCGACCGCCTTTCGGGTGGGCGGCGCCCTCACCGGCATCCAGGACGCCGACCTCGGGTCCCACGCACGCGTGCTCCTCGAGTTCTCCCGCGCGGGAGAGGCGCTCGCCCAGGAGGACGTGGTACTGGCCAGTGCGCGCCTGGCCGGCGGACTCTCCGGCGAGCGGCTGCGGCTGTTCACCGGCGCCGTCGACACACGCCGCGCCATCACCGAGTCCGCCGTCGCAGACCTCGGCGGCCCCGAACACGCCGCCTGGGAGACACTCGCCGGCGGCAGCGACTACGCCGCCGTGACCGCCGCCGAGGACAACGTGCTCGCCGGTGCGCCGGGCGCACGGGCGACCGCGGCGGCACCGGAAGGCACCTGGGACAGGGCACACGCACGCGTGCAGCACGGCATGCGGACGATCGGGAAGGACGCGGCGCACGGTGTCTCCGACCGGGCAGACCCGTTCACCCGCGGGCTGCTCACCCCGGCGGGCGCCGCGGTCCTGCTCGGCCTCGTCGCCGTCGCCGCGTCGCTCGTCATCTCCGTACGCATCGGCCGCGGCCTCGTCGTCGAGCTGGTCAGCCTGCGCAACAGCGCCCTGGAGATCGCCCGGCGCAAACTCCCCGAGGCCATGCGGAAGCTGCGAGCGGGCGAGGAGATCGACGTACAGGCCGAGGCACCTCCAGGGCCACCCGCGGAGGACGAGACCGGGCAGGTCGCCGAAGCCCTGGGCACCGTGCATCGCGCCGCGCTGCGCGCCGCCGTGGAGCGCGCCGAGCTCGCCAGCGGCATCTCCGGGGTCTTCGTCAACCTCGCCAGGCGCAGCCAGATCCTCGTCCACCGCCAGCTGACCCTCCTCGACAGCATGGAACGGCGCTCCGACGACCCGAACGAGCTGAGCGACCTCTTCCGGCTCGACCACCTCACGACCCGCATGCGGCGCCACGCGGAGAGCCTGATCATCCTCTCCGGAGCGGCTCCGGGCCGGGGCTGGCGTATGCCGGTCTCCCTGACGGACGTGGTCCGTGCGGCCGTCTCCGAAGTCGAGGACTACGCGCGCGTGGAGGTACGACAGCTGCCCGACGCGTCCGTGATCGGCGCGGCCGTCGCCGACCTCACCCACCTCCTGGCCGAGATCATCGAGAACGCGGCGCAGTTCTCGCCGCCGCACACGCGCGTGCGCGTCACCGGCGAGCCCGTCGGCAACGGCTACGCCGTCGAGGTCGAGGACCGCGGTCTGGGCATGGGCAAGGAGACGCTCGCCGAGGCCAACCGTCGCATCGAGCAGTCCGAGGCACTCGACCTGTTCGACAGCGACCGGCTCGGCCTCTTCGTGGTCAGCCGGCTCGCCGCCCGGCACGGCGTCAGGGTGCACCTGCGCACCTCGCCCTACGGGGGTACCACCGCCGTCGTCCTCCTGCCCACCGCGCTGCTGCACACCGGCGCGGCGGAACGTTCCCCCCGCGAGGCGGCGGAGACGGAACGCACCATGCAACACGAGTACGCGCGCGTGCCCCGCACCGACCGGCTCCGGGAGCCCGTTCCGGCGCAGCCCGACCGGCCCGCGCTGGTGGCTCCCGTACAGGCCGCGGCGGAGACCACGACCGACACCCCACCCCCCGGAGTCACCACCTTGCGACTGCACCGTCCCACGGACGACTCCGAAGGATCCGACGACCTTCCGCGCCGGGTACGGCAGGCGAGCCTCGCCCCCCAACTGCGCGAGCGGCGCGCCGAGGAACCGGGGGAGACGCCCACGGCACACGGCGGCGAACGGCGCACCCCCGAACTGGTACGGGACCGCATGGCGGCGTACCGCGACGGCTGGACACGCGGCGGCGGCAGGCAGCCCGGAAGCGGGGCCACTCCAGATTCCCCAGCGGGCAGCGAGAGCAGCGAAGGAGACCCAGCATGATCCAGGACCCGAGCATGAGGTCCGCCCAGCGGTCCGGCGAACTCGACTGGCTGCTGGACGATTTGGTGCTGCGCGTGAGCGAAGTACGGCACGCCGTGGTGCTGTCCAACGACGGGCTCGCGGTGGGCGCGTCGACCGACCTCAAGCGTGAGGACGCGGAACACCTGGCCGCCGTCGCCTCCGGCTTCCACAGTCTGGCCAAGGGCGCGGGCCGGCACTTCGGCGCCGGTGGTGTGCGCCAGACGATGGTGGAGATGGACGACGGCTTTCTGTTCGTGGCCGCCGCGGGCGACGGCTCCTGCCTCGCCGTTCTCACCGCCGTGACCGCCGACATCGGCCTGGTGGCCTTTGAGATGGCACGGCTGGTCAAGCGCGTCGGCGAGCACCTGTACACGGCGCCGCGCGTCGGAGCGCGGCCGCCCGCCGCCGGTTGAGGCGGGAAGGCGGTCCCCACACATGAACGAGGACATGAGCGGCGCCCCACGCGAGCCGGGCAGCCGGTGGTACGACAACGAGGCCGGACCACTCGTCCGCCCGTACGCCATGACGGGCGGACGTACCAAGCCCGGCCCCACCGGGGTGCGTTTCGACCTGATCGCACTCGTCACCCTGGACGCGGGTGCGCCCGGCGTGGACGACGACACCGCGTTCGGGCCGGAGCACCGCGCTCTCGTCGGCCTGTGCCGGACGGAGACGCAGTCGGTCGCCGAGCTCGCCGCGGGCGCCGATCTACCGGTCGGCGTGGTGCGGGTGCTCCTCGGTGACCTGCTGGAACTCGGCTGCGTCACCGTCAGCCGTCCGGTGCCGCCCGCGCAGCTGCCCGACGAACGGATCCTGCGCGAGGTGATCGAAGGACTGCGGGCGCTGTAGATGAACACGATGCTGCCTTCGCGCTCACGCACCCGAGCCCCGCGCGGACGTTCTGCCGGGACGCGGCCCACACGTACTGACGCCGACCGTGGCCGGCACTCCCGAGAGAAGTGATCGATGGTCTCCGAGCACTCCGACGCCGCCGATGGCGAGACGGCCGCCCTGGCGTTGAAGATACTGGTCGCCGGTGGATTCGGCGTGGGAAAGACCACCCTGGTGGGCGCGGTCAGTGAGATCAGGCCGCTGCGGACCGAGGAACTGCTCAGCGAAGCAGGCCAGTTGGTGGACGACACCGACGGAGTGGACCAGAAGGTCACCACGACGGTCGCCATGGACTTCGGCCGCATCACCATCCGGTCCGGCCTCTCCCTCTACCTGTTCGGCACGCCCGGACAGGACCGGTTCTGGTTCCTGTGGGACGAGTTGTCACAGGGAGCACTCGGCGCCGTGGTGCTCGCGGACACCCGCCGCCTCCAGGACTGCTTCCCCGCAGTGGACTACTTCGAGCACCGCGGCATCCCGTTCGTGGTGGCCGTCAACTGTTTCGCGGGCGCCCGGGCCTACGGCGCCCAGGACGTCTCACGCGCCCTCGACCTCGACCGGGGAACGCCAGTGGTGCTCTGCGACGCCCGCGACCGCGACTCCGGGAAGGAGGTGCTGATCCGACTGGTCGAGTACGCCGGGCGGATGCACACCGCCCGGCTGCTCGACTCGGTCGGCTGACCGGCAAGGGAGGCTTCAGTCCGCGACGCCCTTCTCCGCGAGGACCTTCTCGATCGTGACACGGACAAGGAGTTCGCCCGGCACGCCGTTGCGGGCGCCGAACGCCTCCGCGCGCTCCTCGCCCATGTAGCGCCCCCCGATGCGGGTGGCCCAGTGCCGGAGGTCTTCAAGGTCCTCCGAAATGCGGGCGTGCCCCTGGATCACCACATAGTCGAAGGGAGGCCGGTCGTCGTCCACGCACACGGCGACCCGGCCGTCCCGGGCCACATTGCGTCCCTTCACGCTCGTCTTGGACGTGTTGAACACCAACTCGTCCCCGTCCAGCAGGAACCAGATCGGCGTAACGTGGGGACTCCCGTCGGCCCTGACGGTGGACAGCTTTCCCGTTCGCGTGCCGTACGAGACGAAGGCCCGCCATTCCTCATCGGTCATCTTCTGTGCCATGGCCCCATCCTCCTTGCCCGGCGGCCGGTCCTGGGGAAGGCTGGCGGGGGGATCCTCCGGCCAGGAGGAGACGTCACACGGGGAGACGGAAACATGGCGCAGAACCACGGACTTGGCTGGCTGCTGGACGACCTGACCGAGCGTGTCGAACACGTCCGGCATGCCCTGGTCCTGTCCAACGACGGGCTGGTGGCGGGCGCGAGCACCGGGCTGCGCCGCGAGGACGCGGAGCATCTGGCCGCCGTCTCGTCCGGCCTGCACAGCCTCGCCAAAGGCTCCGGGCGCCACTTCCACGCCGGACAGGTACGGCAGACGATGGTCGAGTTCGACGACGCCGTGCTGTTCGTGACCGCGGCGGGCACCGGCAGCTGTCTGTGCGTGCTCAGTGGGGCGGAGGCCGACATCGGCCAGATCGCCTACGAGATGACCCTGCTGGTGAACCGGGTCGGCGAGCACCTCGCCGTCGACGCGCGACAGCCCGAGCGGAGCTCGGCAATAGAGCTCTGACCTGCTGATCAGTCCTTCCCCGTGGAGTTATCCACAGGCCTGCCGGGTCATCCGCCGGACCGGCTACGGTTTGTGTCACCGCGAGCGCACACAGCGTGAGCAACCGACTCCACGGGGGAGACCGAGCATGTCGGGCGACACCATCACGAAGCCGCACCGCCTCTCGTACGCGCCGAGTCGCGCTGCGCGGGAACTGGGGCTCAAGCGAGGCGAGTTCGACCTCGCCGTACACCTCGGACACATCAGGACCGTGCCCGACGAAGGAGGCGGCGGCCGCCGTGTCGCCCGCTGCGAGATCGACCGGCTGTGTTCCGCGGACCGCTTCCCCGAATCGCTGCGGGAGCGAGTGAAGGCCGTGGGCACCACGGAGGGCGCGGCCCTCATGGACGTGTCCGCCGGCCGGTTCACGCGCCTGGCACGCCTGGGACTTGTGGTGCCGGTGAACTTCTACCTCAACCGCTACCGCGCCGTCGTCTGGCTGTATCTGGCCGAAGAGCTGCGGCAGTTCGCGGACGACAGGAAGAACGCCTCGCTGCTGAACGCCCGTACGCCGGAGGGACTGCGTGATCAGCTGGAAGCGGGCCTGGACCTGCGCCCTCGCAACTGGCGTGGACGCCACCTGGGATTCCTGCTGCGCCAGGCCGGCGACCCCTGGGAGCGCGCAGGAGCCGTCGCTGCCTTCCTCGACCCCCTCCAGATCTCGGAAATCGCCACGGACCCCTGCGAGCGCGCCCATCTGAACCGCTTGTGGCCGGGTCCGCCCGCTCACGGTGCTCCGGGTTCGCCCGCCGCCCACATCGCCGAAAGGATCATGACAGCGAGCGACGCGGACGAGATCGGCTGGCTCAGGGCCGACCTGGCACAAGCCCTCGGGGACGCACGCGAGCACGGTCCGGCGCCGCGCCCGGCACCAAACCCCGACTCGCTTGCGGAGCGGCACGGTTCGCCCGGACCCGAGGAGACGGAGCCGTCACGCGGTCTGCTGGGCTGGCTGCGTCGCAGAGGCTCGTGAAGCACACCTGCCCCGACAGCCCTTCCAGAGTGGCCGGACGACACTGCCTACAGCGCCCGGAACAGCCCCTCCTGGACGACCGACACCAGCAGACGCCCTTCCAAGTCGTAGATCCGTCCGCGGGCCAGCCCTCGTCCGCCCGTCGCGACGGGCGACTCCTGGTCGTACAGGAACCACTCGTCCGCGCGGAACGGCCGGTGGAACCACATGGCGTGGTCCAGCGACGCCATGTCGAAGCCCCGTGGGCCCCACAGGGGTTCGACCGGGATACGGACCGCGTCCAGCAGGGTCATGTCGCTGGCGTAGGTCAGCGCGCAGGTGTGCACGAGCGGGTCGTCGCCCAGCGGACCGACCGCGCGCATCCACACCGCGCTGCGCGGGTCGGCGTCCTTGACCTCCTCGGTGCTCCAGCGCAGCCGGTCCACGTAGCGGATGTCGAAGGGCTGTCGGCGGGCCATCCGCTCCAACTGCTCGGGGAGGGCGCCCAGATGCTCACGGATCTCGTCGGTGACCGTCGGCAGGGACTCGGGGGCCGGGACCTTGCGGGCCGGCGGCAGCTGGTGCTCGAAGCTCCCCTGCTCAGGTTTGTGAAAGGAGGCGGTGAGATTGAAGATCGTGCGGCCCTGCTGCACGGCGGTGACCCGGCGGGTGGTGAACGACCGCCCGTCCCGTACCCGCTCGACCTGGTACACGATCGGCACGCCCGGCCGGCCCGGGCGCAGGAAGTACGCGTGCAGCGAGTGCACCGGGCGGTCGCCCTCCGTGGTGCGGCCTGCGGCGACCAGCGCCTGGCCCGCCACCTGGCCGCCGAAGACCCGCTGGAGGGACTCCTGCGGGCTCCGGCCACGGAAGATGTTCACCTCGATCTGCTCCAGGTCGAGCAGGTCGACGAGCCTCTCGGCGGGGTTCGTCATAAGTGGGATTCTCCTGTGCTCACAGCTTGCCGACGTCGGTGACGCGGACGATCGCACGGCCCTCGGCGTCGGAGGCCGCGAGGTCGACCTCCGCACTGATGCCCCAGTCATGGTCGCCGTTCGGATCGGCGAAGGTCTGGCGGACGCGCCACAAGCCGTTCTGCGGCTCCTCCTCGATCAGGAGCAGCTTGGGGCCTCGGGCGTCGGGGCCGGTGCCGAGGTCGTCGTACTCGTCCCAGTACTTGTCCATCGCCTCGCCCCAGGCATCCGCGTCCCAGCCGGACTCGGCGTCCATCTCGCCGAGCTCCTGGACCTGGTCCAGGGCGGCGAGCTCGACACGGCGGAACATGGCGTTGCGGACGAGGACACGGAAGGCACGCGCGTTGGTGGTGACCGGCTTGACCTGGTCGGCCCTTTCCTGGGCCTCCTCCGCGGTCATCTCCTCCGGGTTGGCGAGCTGCTCCCACTCGTCCAGCAGGCTGGAGTCGACCTGGCGCACCGTCTCGCCGAGCCACTCGATCAGGTCCTGCAGGTCCTCGGACTTGAGGTCGTCCGGGACGGTGTGGTCGAGGGCCTTGTAGGCGCCGGCCAGATAGCGCAGCACGATGCCCTCGGTGCGCGCCAGCTCGTAGACGGAGACCAACTCGGTGAAGGACAGCGCTCGTTCGTACATGTCACGGACGACCGACTTGGGCGACAGCGGATGGTCGCCCACCCAAGGGTGGCTCTTGCGGTAGGTGTTGTACGCGTGGAAGAGCAGCTCCTCCAGGGGTTTCGGGTACGTGACGTCCTGGAGGCGCTCCATGCGCTCCTCGTACTCGACGCCGTCCGCCTTCATCGCGGCCACGGCCTCGCCCCTCGCCTTGTTCTGCTGGGCGGCGAGGATCTGCCGGGGGTCGTCCAGCGTCGACTCGACGACGGACACCATGTCCAGGGCGTAGGACGGCGACTCGGGGTCAAGGAGTTCGAACGCGGCCAGGGCGAAGGTGGACAGCGGCTGGTTCAACGCGAAGTCCTGCTGAAGGTCGACCGTCAGCCGGACGATACGTCCCTCGGCGTCCGGTTCCTCCAGCTTCTCGACGATGCCGCCGTCCAGCAGGGAGCGGTAGATGGCGATCGCACGCCGGATGTGCCGGAGCTGCTGCTTGCGGGGCTCGTGGTTGTCCTCCAGCAGGTGCCGCATCGCCTCGAAGGCGTTGCCGGGCCGGGCGATCACCGACAGCAACATGGTGTGCGTCACCCGGAAGCGGGACGTCAGTGGCTCCGGCTCGGAGGCGATGAGCTTCTCGAAGGTGTTCTCCGTCCACCCGACGAAGCCCTCGGGCGCCTTCTTGCGGACGACCTTCCGGCGTTTCTTCGGATCCTCGCCCGCCTTGGCGAGCGCCTTCTCGTTCTCGATGACGTGCTCGGGGGCCTGGGCGACGACGAAGCCCGCCGTGTCGAAGCCGGCCCGTCCGGCACGGCCCGCGATCTGGTGGAACTCACGGGCGCGCAGGGTGCGGACGCGGTTGCCGTCGTACTTGGTCAGGGCGGTGAACAGCACCGTGCGGATGGGGACGTTGACGCCCACGCCGAGCGTGTCCGTGCCGCAGATGACCTTCAGCAGACCGGCCTGCGCGAGCTTCTCCACGAGGCGCCGGTACTTGGGCAGCATGCCCGCGTGATGCACACCGATGCCGTGCCGCACGTAACGGGAGAGATTGCGGCCGAACTTCGTGGTGAACCGGAAGTTGCCGATCAGCTCGGCGATCTGGTCCTTCTCCTGGCGCGTGCACATGTTGATACTCATCAGCGCCTGCGCCCGCTCCACGGCCTGTGCCTGCGTGAAGTGGACGATGTAGACCGGCGCCTGCTTGGTCTCCAGCAGCTCGGTCAGCGTCTCCGTGAGCGGCGTGAGCCGGTACTCGTAGGAGAGGGGGACCGGGCGGGTCGCCGAGCGGACCACCGACGTCGGGCGGCCGGTGCGCCGGGTGAGGTCCTTCTCGAACATCGAGACGTCGCCGAGCGTCGCCGACATCAGGATGAACTGCGCCTGGGGAAGCTCGAGAATCGGGATCTGCCAGGCCCAGCCGCGGTCCGCCTCCGCGTAGAAGTGGAACTCGTCCATGACGACCTGGCCGACGTCGGCGTGCTTGCCGTCGCGCAGCGCGATCGAGGCGAGCACTTCCGCCGTGCAGCAGATGACGGGCGCATCGGCGTTGACGGACGCGTCGCCGGTCAGCATGCCGACGTTCTCGGTGCCGAAGAGCTTGCACAGCTCGAAGAACTTCTCGGAGACGAGCGCCTTGATCGGAGCCGTGTAGAAGGTGACCTCGTCACGGGCCAGCGCGGCGAAGTGGGCGCCCGCCGCGATCATGCTCTTGCCGGAGCCGGTGGGTGTCGACACGATCACGTTCGCACCGGAGACCACCTCGATCAGCGCCTCCTCCTGGTGCGGGTAGAGGGTGAGACCGCGCTCCTGCGCCCACGACTCGAAGGCTTCGTAGAGGGCGTCGGGGTCGGCGGTCGGCGGCAGCTGATCGATGAGGGTCACGCACCCATCTTGCCTGCCCTGCTGCCTGACAAGGGAATCGGATGCCCGACCGAAGATCGCGAACGCTACGCTGTGTCGCCGGCGGAGCGTCAACGCACCCGGTCAACTGGACAGCGGCACATGAGGAATGGGGCGGGCAACGGCGATGATGGGACCAGCACACTCACTGTCGGGCGCCGCGGCCTGGCTCGGCGTCGGTGCGGCGGCCGCCGCGGCCGGGCACACGATGCCGTGGCCGGTCCTCCTTGCCGGAACCCTGATCTGCGCCGGCGCCGCGCTCGCCCCGGACCTCGACCACAAGGCAGCGACCATCTCGCGGTCCTTCGGGCCGCTCTCACGCTGGCTGTGCGAGATCGTCGACAAGCTCTCGTACGCCGTATACAAGGCCACGAAGAAGCAGGGCGACCCTCGCCGCTCCGGCGGGCACCGCACCCTCACCCACACCTGGCTGTGGGCCGTGCTGATCGGTGCGGGCACCTCGGCCGTGGCGATCACCGGCGGCCGCTGGGCAGTGCTGGCGATCCTCTTCGTGCACATGGTGCTGGCCATCGAAGGCCTGCTCTGGCGGGCGGCCCGGGGATCCAGCAGCGACGTGCTGGTCTGGCTGCTGGCCGCGACCAGCGCGTGGATCCTCGCCGGTGTCCTGGACAAGCCCGGCAACGGATCGGACTGGCTGTTCACGGCGCCCGGTCAGGAGTACCTGTGGCTGGGGCTGCCGGTCGTGCTGGGCGCGATAGTGCACGACATCGGCGACGCGTTGACGGTCTCGGGCTGCCCCGTCCTGTGGCCGATACCGGTGGGCCGCAAGCGCTGGTACCCGATCGGCCCGCCGAAGGCCATGCGGTTCCGCGCGGGCAGCTGGGTCGAGCTCAAGGTGCTGATGCCGGTGTTCATGCTGCTGGGGGGAGTGGGCTGCGCGGCGGCGCTGAACTTCATCTGAGGGGGCGGCCGCCCTCGGGCGGTCCCGCCTCGGGCTTCCCCGCCTCAGCCGGAGCCCTGGCCCGCCCCGCCGTAGCGCCGTTCGAACTGGGCGATGCGGCCCTCCGAGTCCACCGTGCGCGCCTTACCGGTGTAGAAGGGGTGGCTCTGAGAGGAGATCTCCACGTCCACGACCGGGTACGTCTCACCGTCGTCCCACTCGATGGTCTGGTCGCTGGTCGCGGTGGACCGGGTGAGGAAGGCGTAGCCGGCCGCCCGGTCGCGGAAGACGACGGCGTGGTAGTCGGGGTGCTCGTCCTGCTGCATGGGTGCTCCTTGTCCGGCGTCGGCGAGACATGCGGCGCTCAGCGGGCGACAGCGTCAGCCGGACAGGGCGTCCTCGTCGACGATGTGCATCGCGGCCTCCTCGGCCGAGGCCGCGGCCCCGTCGATGCCCACGTCCGTGGCGATCAGGGCGCTCTCCTCGTCCTCGTGGGCCCCTTCGTCCGGAGCCACGAGACGGCCGGAGCGGGCCGCGCCGACCTCGTTGTCCAGAATTTCCCCGTCGGTGCCGTCACAGTCACCGATGCCGTCGCCGTCGGGTGCGACGAGGTCCGGCAGTTCCTCGGCGAGGCGCTGGTCCAGCGTCTCGCCGTGCCGGCGCTCCGCCGCCGTCACGTCGGCGCGCTCCACCGCCCATGGTCTGTCCGGAGGGGACCAGCCACGGTCGAGGGGATCGTCGACACCGTCGCTGACGAGGGTGTCCTCCGCGTCGAGCAGTCCCGCGTCGTCCTGTACCTCGGATCCGTCGGGCTGGTAGACGTCGTCACCCCATCCTTCGTCGCTGTTCACGGGAACCTCCAGGTGGTGGGGACGGGCCCGTTCGCCCCGCGGTCGGCGGGGCCGCAGGCCATGGAGGCACAAGCCGCACCCGTCGGCCAACCGCAGGGTCCGCGGGCGCTCCCCGAGCCGGTGCCCGCTACCCAGCCTTCCACCCCCCTTCGGCACCGCGCAACGGCACGGGCGCGGGCCGGGAGACGCCCGTCCCCGGCCCGCCCCCGTACCGGGCGCACCGTGACCGGCCGACCAGGTCGCTCCCGGCTCCCCATGACCGCGATATTCCCAGGTCAGCCGTGCCACGACCGCCACAGCGCCGCGTACGCGCCGTTTGCGGTGACCAGATCGTCGTGGCTGCCCAGCTCGCTGATCCGCCCGTCCTCGACGACGGCGATGACGTCCGCGTCGTGGGCGGTGTGCAGCCGGTGCGCGATCGCGACCACCGTGCGGCCGTGGAGGACCCGCGCCAGGGACCGTTCCAGGTGGCGGGCCGCGCGCGGGTCGAGCAGGGAGGTCGCCTCGTCCAGGACCAGGGTGTGCGGGTCGGCAAGCACCAGACGGGCCAGCGCGATCTGCTGGGCCTGGGCCGGAGTGAGCGTCAGCCCGCCGGAGCCGACCTCGGTGTCGAGTCCCTCGTCGAGGGCGCGTGCCCAGCCGGCCGCGTCCACCGCGGCGAGCGCCGCCCACAGTTCGGCGTCGACGGCGTCCGCAGGAGTCCCCCCGCGCAAGGGAAGCCGGGAGTGGGGGAGCGCGAGCAGGAGGTTGTCGCGCAGCGAGCCGACGAAGACGTGGTGCTCCTGGTTGACGAGGGCCACGTGCTCGCGGACCCGCTCCGCGGGCATCCGGGACAGTTCGGCACCGCCCAGGGTGACCCGGCCGTCGCGGGGTGCGTAGATGCCGGCGAGCAGTCTGCCGAGCGTGGACTTGCCCGCGCCCGAGGGACCGACCAGTGCCAGCCGGGTGCCGGGCGCGACCTCCAGGGACACCTTGCGCAGCACGTCGACGCCCTCGCGGTAACCGAAGTGCACCCGGTCCGCGTGCACGTCGCGGCCCTCGGGGGCCAGCGCGTCCTCCCCGGAGTCCGGCTCGATGTCCCGGACACCGACCAGCCGGGCCAGCGACACCTGGGCCACCTGCAGCTCGTCGTACCAGCGCAGGATCAGGCCGACCGGATCGACGAGCATCTGCGCGATCAGCGCTCCCGTCGTCAGCTGACCGACCCCGAGCCAGCCGTGCAGGACGAAGACACCGCCGACCATGAGGACCGAGCCGAGGATCGTCACATGGGTGACATTGATGATCGGGAAGAGCACCGACCGCAGCCACAGCGTGTAGCGCTCCCAGGCCGTCCACTCCTCGACCCGCTGGTCCGACAGCGCGATGCGGCGGCCGCCGAGCCGGTGCGCCTCCACGGTGCGTCCGGCGTCCACGGTCTCGGCGAGCGCGGCGGCCACGGCGGCGTACCCGGCGGCCTCCGAGCGGTAGGCGGACGGCGCCCGCCGGAAGTACCAGCGGCAGCCGACCACCAGCAGCGGCAGGGCGAGCAGCACCGCGCCGGCCAGCGGCGGCGCCGTGACGACCAGTCCGCCGAGGAGCAGGGCCACCCACACCACACCGATCGCGAGCTGGGGCACGGCCTCGCGCATCGCGTTGGCGAGCCGGTCGATGTCCGTCGTGATCCGGGACAGGAGGTCGCCCGTCCCGGCCCGTTCCAGGACGCCGGGCGGCAGCCCGACCGACCGTACGAGGAAGTCTTCGCGCAGGTCGGCCAGCATCCGCTCGCCGAGCATCGCCCCGCGCAGCCGCACCTCTCGTACGAACACGGCCTGGACGGCCAGTGCGAGCACGAACAGGGTGGCGGTGAGCCCCAGATGGAGCTCCCGGGCCCCGTCCGACACGCGTTCCACGAGTCCGCCCAGCAGGTACGGGCCGGCCATCGACGCGACCACGGAGACCGTGTTGACGGCGATCAGCAGCAGGAAGACTCGGCGGTGCCGGCGGAACAGTTCCGCCGCATAGGCGCGTACGGTCGCGGAGGCGCCGACGGGCAGGGTGCTCGCCGTCGTCGGTGCAGCCGGGTCGTACGCCGGTGGCGCCACCGCGCCGATCATGCCGACTCCTCGATCTCTCGCAGTTCGTCGAGTTCGTCGAGTTCGTCGAGTTCGTCGAGTTCGTGGCGCCGCGCGTCCGCTCCGCCGGGCCGGTCGGCCTCTTCGTCGGTCTCGCGCGTCACCACCGCCCGGTACCGGGGCTCTTTGTGCACCAGGTCGCGGTGCATGCCGACCGCGGCGACCTCGCCCTCGTGCACGAGGACGACCCGGTCCGCGTGGTCCAGCAGCAGGGGCGAGGAGGTGAACACCACAGTCGTGCGTCCGGCCCGCAGATCGCGCACGCCCTGGGCGATCCGGGCCTCCGTGTGCGAGTCGACGGCGGATGTCGGTTCGTCCAGGACGAGCACCCCCGGGTCGGTGATCAGCGAGCGGGCCAGGGCGAGCCGCTGGCGCTGGCCACCGGACAGGGAGCGGCCGCGTTCGGTGATCCGGGCGTCCATCGGGTCCCCGGCGTCGAGTGACCCTTGGACGAGAGCGGCCAGGACGTCCTCGCACTGGGCGGCCGCGAGCGCATCCCCGGTGCCGACGTCACCCGAGGCGGGCACGTCGAGCAGCTCCCGCAGCGTGCCGGACAGCAGCACCGGGTCCTTGTCCTGGACGAGGACGGCCGCACGTGCGGCATCGAGCGGCAGTTCGTCGAGCGGCACACCGCCCAGCAGCACCGAAGTGCCCTGCTCCGAGGGGTGCCCGCCGAGCCGGTCGGCCATTCGGCCCGCCGCGTCCGGGTCGCCGCAGACCACGGCGGTGAACCGGCCGGCGGGTGCGAGCAGACCGGTGGCCGGGTCGTACAGGTCCCCGGCGGGCACCTCGGCCGCTCGCGACCCCCCGGTGTCCGTGACCCGCTCCAGCGACAGCACGCCCGCGGCCCGCCTGGCCGACGGGCGGGAGAAGGAGTAGGCCATCGCGATCTCTTCGAAGTGGCGCAGCGGATAGGTGAGGACCATGACCGAGCTGTAGACGGTCACGAGTTCGCCGACGCCGATGCGGCCCTGGCGGGCCAGATGGACGCCGTACCAGACGACTGTGATCAGCAGCAGGCCCGGCAGCAGCACCTGGATCGCGGAGATGAGGGACCACATGCGGGCGCTGCGCACGGCCGCGTGGCGGACCTCCTGGGAGGCGCGGCGGTAGCGGTCGAGGAAGAGCTCCTCGCCGCCTATGCCGCGCAGCACGCGCAGGCCCGCGACGGTGTCCGAGGCCAGTTCGGTGGCGCGCCCCGCCCTGTCCCGCTGGAAGTCGGCACGCCGGGTGGCACGGGGCAGCAGCGGCAGCACCGCGAGCGCCAGGACGGGCAGGCCTACGGCGACCACCCCGCCGAGCGCCGGCTGGTAGACGACGAGGCCCACGCAGACCAGCACGATGGTGCATGCCGCCGCGGTGAACCGGGAGACGGCCTCCACGAACCAGCCGATCTTCTCGACGTCACCCGTGGAGACGGCCACGACCTCGCCGGCCGCGACCCGTCTGGTGAGCGCCGAGCCCAGCAGTGCGGCCTTGCGGGCCAGCAGCTGTTGGACGCGGGCCGCCGCGGTGATCCAGTTGGTGACCGCGGCGCGGTGCAGGAACGTATCGCCTATCGCGTTTCCGGCGCAGCACAGCGCCAGCAGAGCGCCCGCGAGGGCGAGCCGCGCACCCGAGTGGTCGACGACGGCCTGGACGGCGAGGCCGACGCAGAACGGCAGCGCGGAGACGGACCCGAAGTGCAGCAGCCCCCAGGCCAGCGACTTGAGCTGCCCGCCCAGTTGATTGCGGCCGAGCCACCACAGGAAGCGGGGACCCGAGCGTGCGTCCGGCACACCCGGATCGGGATACGGAAGGTCTTGGATCTTCATGACGTCCCAGTGACTCGTGTCAGGGTGGAGGGAACCGCCGAGCGCGGCAACAAACCGTGAAAGGTTGGCGTCGCAGCGTGGTCGATAGCAAGCTGTTTTCCGCGGCACCGCACAGATTCGGAAGCCGCCCAGTGGATTCCGGACCGCCCCGAGGCCGTGTCATGGGAGGCCTCACTGCGAGGGGCGGCCAACTCCCCGTAGGACACCGGCCATGAAGAGACGGATCATGCCCGGCCGGGGCCGGCGGGCTCCCGGCTCAAACCGCTGACGTCCCCGCCGGGTTCGGCTCCGACCGGCACGACCCGCCACCGCCGCCGCGCCGTGACCAAGCCCCCGGAATGTCCTGCCAAGTCACCCTTGCCCAGGCGTAGTTCCGCGACTCCACACCGTGCAAGGGGGGTCCATCGGCACGCCGTTCACCGGCCAGGCCGTGGGCGTCGGCCTCAGCCTGAGCCGGGAGGTCACAGTGATCCTCGTGCTGATGCTGACCAGCAAGGGCATGGCGGGAACACCGGTTCCGCCTTCCGCGCCCCGGCCTCGACCGCGTCCTCGCTGGGGCCGTCCACGCCGATGCCGTCGCCCTGCTGCCCGGTGCGGACCGCATCATGGACTCGTGTCGTCACCCACCTGCTCCACGACTGCTTCGCGGTCTTCGTGGTCTCCCGCTTGGAGGGTGCGCTGGACATGGAACGGGCGAAGGAGGTGCCGGACGGTGAAATCGGCGAAATCGTGCCAGTGGACGATGAGCGCGAGGACACGCCGGCCGTCGCCGCTCCGATGGCCAAGGAGGCTCCCCCGGAGGTGAGTTGACGGACCGTACCGGCACGGTCGCGGCCGCCGCTCCAGCACGACGGAGGGGAGACCGCGGCCCGTTGTTCGGCGTGTGCCTCGCTCAGCAGCTTCGCCCCGGCTCCGGCATCCCCTCCACCAGCGTGTCCAGCAGCCCGCCGAGCACCTCGCGCTGCCCGTCCGACAGCGGGGCCAGGATCTCCTGCGCGGCAGACACGCGAGCGCCGCGCAGTTCACGCAGGGCCTTGTGCCCGTCTTCGGTGAGCTCGATTCGGATCACCCGGCGGTTGGTCGGATCGGGGACCCGGCGCACCTTTCCGCTCGTCTCGAGCCCGTCGACCAGCGTCGTCACGGCCCGCGGCACCACCTCCAGGCGTTCGGCGAGGTCGGCCATGCGCGGCGGCGAGCCGCAGTGCGCCAGCGTGCGCAGCAACCGGGCCTGGGCCGGTGTGACGCCCAGCCCGCGCTGCTCCAGATGACGCTTCTGGATGCGGTGGACCCGGCGGGTGAGCCGCAGCAGTTGCTCGGCGAGGAGGCCGTCGGAATCGGGGGTGGTCATGCGGGAACAATATCAGGACCAGGCTCATTGTGAGCATAGGTAACAATGAGCTATGGTCCTGAATCGTCGTAGTTCCACGCCTCCTCGAAGGAGCTCATGAAACCCGATCACGAACCCGCCTGGACGCCACCTGCCGACTCCGCTGAACAGCCCCGGCAAGTGCGCCGCATCCTGAAGCTCTTCCGTCCCTATCGCGGACGCCTGGCGGTAGTCGGCCTGCTGGTCGGCGCCTCGTCGCTGGTCTCCGTCGCCACGCCGTTCATGCTGAAGGAGACGCTCGACGTCGCGATTCCCGAGGGCCGCACGGGACTGCTCAGCCTGCTCGCGCTCGGCATGATCCTCAGCGCCGTCCTCACCAGCGTCTTCGGTGTCCTGCAGACGCTGATCTCCACGACGGTCGGCCAGCGCGTCATGCACGACCTGCGCACCGCCGTCTATGCCCGGCTGCAGCGCATGTCTCTCGCCTTCTTCACCCGCACCCGCACGGGCGAGGTCCAGTCCCGCATCGCCAACGACATCGGCGGCATGCAGGCCACCGTCACCTCCACCGCCACCTCTTTGGTCTCCAACCTCACCGGCGTGGTCGCCACGATCATCGCGATGATCGCTCTCGACTGGCGCCTGACCGTCGTCTCGCTGCTCCTGCTGCCGGTGTTCGTGTGGATCAGCCGGCGCGTCGGCAACGAACGCAAGAAGATCACCACTCAGCGCCAGAAGCAGATGGCCGCCATGGCGGCCACCGTCACCGAGTCGCTCTCCGTCAGCGGCATCCTGCTCGGTCGCACCATGGGCCGTTCCGACTCGCTCACTCAGTCCTTCTCCGAGGAGTCCGAGCGGCTGGTCGACCTCGAGGTGAAGTCGAACACGGCCGGCCGCTGGCGCATGGCTGTGATCACGATCGTCATGGCCGCCATGCCGGCCGTCATCTACTGGACCGCGGGCATCGCCCTCCAGTCGGGCGGCCCGGACGTCTCCACCGGCACCATCGTCGCCTTCGTCTCGCTCCAGCAGGGCCTGTTCCGCCCGGCCGTCAGCCTGCTGTCGACCGGTGTCCAGATCCAGAGCTCGCTCGCGCTCTTCCAGCGCATCTTCGAGTACCTCGACCTGCCGGTCGACATCATCGAACGCGAGCGTCCCGTCCACCTCGACCAGATCAAGGGCGAGATCCGCTTCGAGAGCGTCGAGTTCCGTTATGACGGCAAGAGCGGCCCGGTCCTCGACGGCATCGACGTGACCGTCCCCGCCGGCGGCAGCCTCGCGGTCGTCGGCCCGACCGGCGCCGGCAAGTCCACGCTCGGTTATCTGGTGCCGCGGCTGTACGACGTGACCGGCGGCCGCGTCACCCTGGACGGCGTCGACGTCCGCGACCTCGACTTCGACACCCTGGCCCGTGGGGTCGGCGTCGTCTCGCAGGAGACGTACCTCTTCCACGCCTCGGTCGCCGAGAACCTGCGCTTCGCCAGGCCGGACGCCACCGACGAGGAACTCCGGGCTGCGGCGGAGGCCGCCCAGATCCACGAGCACATCGCGTCCCTGCCGGACGGCTACGACACGGTCGTCGGCGAGCGCGGCCACCGCTTCTCCGGCGGCGAGAAGCAGCGCCTGGCCATCGCGCGCACGATCCTGCGCGACCCGCCCGTCCTCATCCTCGACGAGGCGACCAGCGCCCTGGACACCCGGACCGAAGCCGCCGTCCAGGAAGCCATCGACGCGCTGTCCGCCAACCGCACCACACTGACCATCGCGCACCGCCTGTCCACCATCCGGAGTGCCGACCAGATCGTGGTCCTGGACTCCGGGCGCGCGGTCGAGCGCGGTACGCACGAGGAGCTGTTGGAGCAGGACGGACGGTACGCGGCGCTCGTTCGCCGTGACGCCCGACTGGAGCCGACAAGCTGACGATATGCCGGGTTTGTGAGCTTTAGCGGGTTACCGTGCCCGCATGCAGATGAACACTCCGCCACGGAATACGATTCGACTGACGCGCCGGGGCCGGCTCGCCCTCATCGCGACCGGAGCCGTCGTGGCCGCCACCGCCGTGGCGGTGCCGCTGCTGAGCCTGGAGGGCGACGGGGGCGCCAAGCCCGCGACCCTGGTGATCCCCGAGGGCTGGCGCGCGGGTCAGGTCTACGAGGCCGTCGACAAGGCCCTCGCCCTGCCTGCGGGGACCACCAGGAAGTCGCTCGCGAAGGCCACCCTGAAGCTGCCGAACGACGCCGAGGGCAACCCGGAGGGCTACCTCTTCCCGGCGACGTACCCGCTGGCCGACAAGGCGACCCCCGAGTCCCTGCTGTCGTACATGGTCGACACCGCGAACAAGAAGTTCAACGGCGCTCCCATCGCCGCGGGCGCGCAGCGCAACGCGATGAACGTCTACCAGGCGGTCACCATCGCGAGCATCGTGCAGGCCGAGGCCGCCACCAAGGCCGACATGGCCAAGGTGGCGCGCGTCGTCTTCAACCGGCTGGAGCGCGGCATGCCGTTGCAGATGGACTCCACGATCAACTACGCGCTGAACCGCGCCACGCTGAAGACGACCGCGAACGACACGCGGATCGACAGCCCCTACAACTCGTACCAGCGCATGGGGCTGCCGCCGACGCCGATCGGCAACCCGGGTGAGGACGCGCTGCGCGCCGCGATCAACCCGGCTCCGGGCGACTGGCTCTACTTCGTCACGGTCAGGCCGGGGGACACCCGGTTCACGGCCAGCTATGAGCAGCACCAGCGTAACGTCGCCGAGTTCAACGCCGGCCGGAGGAGCCCGCAGTCGGCCAAGTGACCGTCCGGGACGTCACGCGGCGGCCGGCTTCTCCTCGACGGACCCCAGCAGCCGCTTGATGTCCCTCACGGCCGCACGTCCGGCGCGGTTGGCGCCGATGGTGCTCGCGGACGGGCCGTAGCCGACCAGGTGGATCCGCGGATCGGCGAGAGCGCGCGTGCCCTCGACGCGGATTCCGCCGCCCGGCTCGCGCAGCCGCAGCGGCGCCAGATGGTCGATCGCGGCGCGGAACCCGGTCGCCCACAGAATGACGTCGGCGTCCACGTGCCGCCCGTCCCGCCACTCGACACCGTCGGGGGTGATCCGGTCGAACACCGGCAGCCGGTCGAGGACTCCGTTCCCCAGTCCCCGCCGGATGGCGTCGTTGAGCGGCAGCCCCGTCACCGAGACCACGCTCTTCGGCGGCAGCCCCTGCCGCACCCGCTCCTCGACGAGCGCGACCGCGGCCCGGCCCGCCTCCTCGCCGAAGGGGCCCTCCCGGAAGACGGGCGGCCGCCGGGTGACCCAGGTGGTGGCGGACGCGTACGGGGCGATCTCCAGCAGGTGCTGGGTACCGGACGCGCCCCCTCCCACCACGACCACGCGCTGCCCGGCGAACTCCTCGGGCCCGGGGTACTGCGCTGTGTGCAACTGGCGTCCGCGGAAGGTCTCCTGCCCGCGGTAGCGCGGCCAGAACGGCCGGTCCCAGGTGCCGGTCGCGTTGATGAGCGCCCGCGTCGGCCAGGTACCGGCGGAGGTCTCGACGAGCAGTCGCCCGCCGGTTCCCTCGCGCACCGCCCGCACGTCGACCGGTCGGCATACCGGCAGGTCGAAGGTGCGCTCGTAGATGTCGAAGTACCCGGCGATCACCTCGGCGGACGGTCGCGCGGGGTCGGCGTCCATGAGTTCCATACCGGGCAGGGAGTGCATCCCGTGAACCTTGCCGTACGTCAACGACGGCCACCGGTACTGCCAGGCGCCGCCCGGGCCGGCGGAGTGGTCGAGCACGACGAAGTCGCGCTGCGGCTCGAAACCGGTTCGCCGCAGGTGATAGGCGCTGGACAGTCCCGCCTGTCCAGCGCCTATGACCACGACCTCGACCTCGCGCGTGTTGTTCACGTTTCTACTAACGGCCCCGAGGTCGTCGATCTTCCCGCGATCATCGCCCCTCGAGCCGACCGGCGGCCGGTCATGTGGGCGAGCCGGCGTATGGGTCAGGATGGAGGCATGTCCGATGCCTTCACCACCCGTGTTCTGAACGTGGCCACCGGCTCCGAAGAGCGGGTCGTCGACCTCACCCCTGACTGCGAGGAGTTCCTCCGGGAGGCGGCAGCCGGCCGCGACGGCCTCCTGAACGTCTTCGTCCCCCACGCGACCGCCGGCATCGCGATCCTCGAGACGGGTGCCGGCAGCGACGACGACCTCCTCGCCGTCCTGCACACGCTCCTTCCCGCCGACGACCGCTGGCAGCACCGCCACGGCAGCCCCGGTCACGGCCGCGACCACGTCCTCCCGGCGTTCGTCCCGCCGCACGCGACGCTGCCGGTGCTGGGCGGGAGGCTGGAGCTGGGGACGTGGCAGTCGGTGTGTCTGGTGGACACCAACATCTCCAATACCAACCGTCACGTGCGGTTGAGCTTCCTGGGCTGAGCAAGATCGTCCCGCGGCTGACCGCCATCTTGGGTTCGTGCGGAAAAGGAACGGGCGGCGGTTCATGTTCGCGTGTCATGCGGATGCCGCCCAGGTGGCCCGCAGCGTTGTCACAGCCATGTTGTACAAACGTGCCGTAGACGGAAACCGGACGTCAGCACTCCATCCCGGCCGAAATCAGCTGAAATCGGCCGGGACGGCAGGAGAGGCCGGGGCACGTGGTGAGAGTTCGTCGGTGAGGGGATTCGTGGTGTCTGAGGCGGATGACGGGCCGGAGCGGCGTGCGGGTGCGGCGCCGTTCGTCAGCAGGGTCGCGGAGCTCGGCCGGCTGGACTCGGTGCTGGAGCGGTTGGGGGAGGGCGGTCCGGCGGTCGTCGATGTCACGGGTGAGGCCGGTATCGGCAAGAGCCGGCTGCTGGTGGAGTTCTGCGAGCGGGCCCGTGGCCGGGGGCTGACTGTGCTGCGTGGCCGGGCCACGGAGTACGAGCGGCACAGTCCGTTCCGGCCGTTCGCCGATGCCTTCGCCGACCTCGACGAGCGAGCGCTGCGGGCCTTTCCGGCGCTGTCCGAGCTCTCTCCGGTTCTGCGAGGCGCTGTCGAAGAACCAGGCGGGGGGACGGGTGCCGGTGACCGATTCGGTCTGTACCAGGCGACGGCGGCCGTACTGGGACGTCTCGGCGGGGCGGGGCTGGTGGTGGTGCTGGACGACCTGCACTGGGCGGACCCTGCATCGCTGGAGCTTCTCGACTTTCTCGTCCGGCACCCCCTACCGGCCCCGTTACTGCTCGTCGTCTCACGGCGTGACGGTCTGGCACCGCCGGGGATCGCCACAGCGCTGGCCCGTGGCGTGGACACCGGAGCGGTGCTGCGGCTCGCTCTCGGGCCGCTGGACGAACGGGACTGCGTCGAGGAACTGGCTTACGACCTGCCACGTCCGCAGGCGGCCGAGCTCTACGCGGTGAGCGAGGGCAACCCGCTGTACTTCCTCGCCCTCCTCCAGGCCCATCGCGGTGCCGCCCACGGCACCGGCGCCGCGTGCGCGGCGCTGCCCCGGACGCCCGGCTCGGCAGCCTCGGCCTCCGCCGCGTTGGGCGGGCAGAACGTGTTGCCCGCCGACCTCAAGGCGTTGCTGATCGACGAACTGTCGCCGCTGAGCCCGCTGGAGCGCCGGACGGTCGAGGCGGTCGCGGTCCTCGGCGACCACACCACTCCCGCCATGATCAGCAACCTCACCGGCTTCGGCGTCGCCGACATCGACGAGGCGCTGCACCAGGTGATGCAGCGCGGCCTGGTGCGGCCGGGGAAGTGGGGACGCGGACTGGCGCTGCGGCACCCGCTGATCCGGACCCTGGTCCACGAAGGCATCGACCCGTGGCGTCGCGAGGAGTTCCACCGCAGGGCGGAAGCGGAACTGGCCCGGGCGGGCGCGTCCGCCATCGAGCGGGCACACCATTTGGAGCAGTCGCTGACCCGCTGGGACCCGCTGGCGGCCACCGTGCTGACAACGGCGGCCGAGCAGACCGCCGTGACCGCTCCGGCCATCTCCGCCCACTGGCTGCAGGTCGTGTTGCGGCTCCTGCCGGACACCCCCGAACACCGCCCCAGGCGCCGCGAACTGATGCTGCTGCGTGCCCAGGCGCTCGGCCTGACCGGCGGGTTGAGGGAGGGCCGGAAGCTTCTGCACCAGGTGATCGACATGCCGGATGCGGACGACGACGACCGCACCTCCGCGATCGCCCTCTGCGCCCTGATGGAGCGCCGGCTCGGGCGCTACGCGGAGAGCGACGCGTTGCTGCGCCGCGAACTGGCCCGGTCGCCCGGACGACCGGCGGCCCAGACCGTCGAGCTCCGCCTCGAACTGGGATTCTGCGCGCTGTCCGCCGCCCGCTATCCGGAAGTGCGCGCGGAGGTCGCCGAGGCTCTGGCCACCGCACGTTCACTCGGTGACGACATCCGCGAGATGCGCGCCCTGGCGCTGGTCGCCATGGGCGAGGCCTACGAGGGCGACATGGCCGCGGCCGGCAGCTTCGCGGAATCCGCGGCCCAACTGGCGGACGCGCTCACCGACAACGATCTCGCCGGCCTGTGCGACCCCCTGTCCAGACTGGCCTGGACCGAGGTGTTCCTGGAGAACTACCCCACCGCGGAACGGCACGCCGACCGCGGGCTGGAGATCGCCCGTCGAACCGGCCAGCTCTATCTGCTGCCGCAGTTCCTGCTGTGCAAGGCCCACATCCACTTCAACACCTGCCGGATCACGACCGCGCTGGAACTGGCCGACGAGGCCGAGCCCATCACGCGGGCCCTCGGCAGTGGCGAACTGCTCTCCCTCGCCCTGGCGTTCAGATCCCAGATTCTGATGCAGGCCCGCCCTCCGGGCGATCCCGGCGTGCTGGCAGCTGTCGAGGAGGCAGTGGCCGAGGCCGGAACGAGCGACAGCTGGTGGGCGTCACTCGCCCGGTGCGTGCTCGCCTACGCCGCGCTCATCGCGGGCGACCCGCACCGGGTACCGGAGATCCTGCTGCACACGGGCGGCGGAAGCCAGCTGCCGCGGCTGCAGCCCTCGGTACGTCCCAACTTCCTGGAGCTGCTCGCCACCGCCGCCGTCGTTACCGGCGACGTGGAGGAAGCCGAACACTGGGCCGAGCGCGCCCACAAGGAAGCCGAACAGCTCGGCCTGCCCGCCCAGCGCGGAGCAGCGCTGCGCAGTCACGCCCAGATCGCGGCACACCGCGGCGACACGGCCACGGCGGCTCGACTGTTCGCCGAAGCAGCGGCGGACAGCGCACGGTCCGGGGCGTCACTCCGGGAGGTCCAGTCCCTGCTGCTCGGCGCCCCCCACATGAAAGCCGCCGGAGACGGCCCCCGCGCGGCCGCCATGTGGCACCGGGGCCGGCGACTGGCTTCCGAGGGCGGCGCACGACTGCTGGCCGGCCTGGCCGAACGGATACGCCCGGCGGTGCTCGGCGGCCCGGCCGAACCGGCTGAACCGGCTGAACCGGCTGAACCGGCTGAACCGGCTGAACCGGCTGAACCGGCTGAACCGGCTGGACCGGCTGGACCGACTGAACCGGCCGATGGGCTGACCACGTTGACCCGGCGCGAGCGGGAGATAGCCGATCTGGTCGCCGCGGGCCTCACCAGTCCGGCGATCGCCACCGAGCTCTACCTCAGCCGACGCACGGTCGAGAGCCACCTCGCCCGGATCTACCGCAAGGCGGGAGTGTCCTCCCGCGCGGCGCTGGCGTCCCTGGTGGCCCGCGACCGCCGTTGAGGGGCCCCTCGGCGCGCAGGCCGTGCTCCGCGGTCGGGTCCCTCCAGCTCGCCTGGCCGGTGCCGTTCTCCTCGCCGGCAACCCGGTCGTGCTGTGGTGCGCGAACGGCGCGAACGAACCACCCATGACGCCACCGCAAGGACGTCCGTCCAGCCGGGCGCCGTGCTCGACCAGGAGGACCAACTGCCTGTTTACGCACGGGGTTGCGTAGTACTACGGATGCAGTGGGCAACCGGGGCTGGGAGAATCACGGGCGTACGCAGCCAGTGGCGATGCCGTGCCTCCTACTCCGAAAGAGCACTTCTCATGAGCGTTCCGTTACCGTCGTTCAGGTCAGGTGACGCCGCTGGCTTCGAATGGGCCGTGCCACACATCCTCCTCGGCCGCAAACCGTACGACGAGGTGCCGCCCCCGGCGGTCTGCCGGTTGCACCGTTTCCGGGGCCCGGCCGCCCGGATCGGCGTGCCGCGGTGAGAGGCGGAAGGACCGAGGATTCCCCCACGCCGCCCCCGTCGACGCCCCTCGTGGACCGGGAGCCGGAGTCGGCACGTCTGAGTATCGCGGTCGAGGCCTGCGCCGCTGGCAGGTCGACGGTCGTCGAAGTCACCGGTGACCCCGGACTGGGCAAGACCAGGCTCCTGGCGGAACTGGCCGCGCGCGCCCGGGAGAGCGGGCTGACCGTGCTCTCCGGCCGGGCCTCGGAATACGAGCGGGAGCACCCCTTCGGCGTGGTGGCCGAGTCACTGCGTGCTTGTCTGGAGGATCCGGAGCGCCTGGCGGAGGCGGCCGTGGACGACCGGACACGGGAATTGCTGGACCTGGCTTTCGTCCATCCCTCGAAGCGCGCTTCCTCCGCGTCGCCACCGCTCGTCGTCGAACGCTTCCGGCTGTTCGGCGCGGTGGCCCGGCTGCTGGAGGGCACAGGCCGGGCCGGGGGCGTCCTGTTGTCCCTCGACGATCTTCACTGGGCCGACGAAGGCTCGCTGGAACTGCTGCACTATCTGCTGCGGCATCCTCCTCAGGTCCCGGTGGTCCTCGCCTGCGCCTACCGGCCGCGCCAGGCGCGGCCGAGGCTGCTGACGTACCTGTCGCAGACGGCCGACGGTTACCGTGCCGAGCGGCTGCGGCTCGCACCGCTGGACCGGAGTGCGGGGGACCTCCTGCTCGGCGCGGCACTGCCGCAGGAGCGGCGTGACGCGTTGTACGCGGCCAGCGGTGGCAATCCCCTCTACCTGGAGGTGCTCGCACGGCTGGCGGAGCGGCCTCAGGAACGCGACGCGGCGCGCTTCGCCGCCTTGCCGCGATCGCTGCGGGCGGCGTTGGTCAGGGAAGTGGCCTTGCTCGAGCCGCCGCAGCTCACCGTACTCAGGGCCGCCGCCGTACTCGGCGACCCGTTCCCGCCGGCCCTGCTCGCGACGGTCGCGGACCTGCCGCCGACGACAGCTCTGGAGGCACTGGACACACTCGCCAGGATGGACCTGGTCCGAGGGTCGCCAGGCGCGTCCGGCCGGATGCTGGAGTTCCGGCACCCGCTGCTCCGGGAGCTGATATCCGGTGAGTCGCCGCCGGGCTGGTGGCTGGCCGCACACGGCAGGGCCGACACGGCGCTGAGAGACGCCGGAGCCGGCCCGGTGGAGCGGGCCCCCTACGTCGTACGGTCGGCAGAGCCCGGCGACCCGGATGCGGTCCGGCTGCTGTGCGAGGCAGCCGAGCGCACCATGTACTCCGTCCCGGCGACCGCCGCATCGTGGCTGCGGGCCGCGCTGCGGCTGCTGAAGCCCGCCGACGGATCGGACGAGCCGAGACTCGGCGTACTGCTGGCGCTGGCGCGCGCCTTGGGGCTGACCGGCGACCTCGCCGGCTTCCGGGAAGCGCTCGGTGAGGCGCTGGAGCTCATGCCGCCCGGCCGGCGCGAGCGGCGGGTGGAGGTGGTGGCCCTGCAGGCACAGGTCGAACGCATCCTGGGCAGTGTCGGCGAGGCCCGCGCCGTACTGGAGGCGGAGCTGACGGCGTGGCCCGTGACCAGCTCGGTCGCCAACCCCTTGCGGCTGGAGCTGGCGACCGTACTGATGATCCAGCGAGCGTACGACGAGTCAGCGGCACACCTGGACACGGCGCTGCGTCATGCCGCGCACACCGGTGCCCGGGGGACGCGGACCGCCGCCGCCGCGTGCCGGGCCCTGGGCGCGGCCTACGACGGCGAGACCGTGGCACTGCTGACACATGCCACGCGGGCAGCGACAGACGTGGACGCCATGGAGGACGAGGAACTGGCCGCCTTCCTCGACCCGCTGAGCCAGCTGGGCTGGGCCGAACTGCTCGCCGAGCGCTACGACGACAGCGTCCGCCATCTCACTCGCGGCGTCCGGATCGCCCGGCGCACCGGGCAGAGTCATGTCCTGCCCTACCTCCTCCTCGGCCACACATGGGCGGTTCGTCAGGTCGGACAACTCGAGGACGCCATCTCCTCGGCGGAGGACGCCGAGGAGATGGCGTATCTGCTGGACCAGCCCGATCTGGTCGGCTACGCACTGGCGTTGCGGGCGAAGGCGGTCATGCTGCGGGACGATCCGGTGTCCGCCGCACCGCTGGCCGAGCGTGCCCTGAGGACCGTCCGGGCCCGCGGCCGTCTGTGGGGGCTGACCGCCGGAGTGCTCGCCGCCGTACGTTTCGAGCAGGGGCGGCTGGACGAATGCGTCATGCTGGTGCAGGACATCGTCGACCGGCCCCGGCACTCCGGGCCGACGTACTCCGTCAAGGCGGGCTGGTACACCACCGCCGCACAGGCCGAGGCGGCGCGCGGCCGGCCGGAGGCGGCGCGCGCCTGGGCGGAGCGGGCCGCGGAGGCTGCCGCGGCGGTGGGGCTGCGAGCTCAGCAGGGGCACGCGGCGGTCGGGCGGGCGTGTGCCGTGGGGCACGACGACGAGGACGCCGCCGTCGAACTCCTGGTCTCGGCGGCGGCGGCCTTCGCGTCCACCGGACAGGTCCTCGAAGAAGCCCAGGTCCGGTTGTCGCTCGCCCATGTGCTGTCCGAGACGGGGCAGCTGGACGAAGCGGTGGAGAACGCCGGCCGCGCCAAGCAGACCGCGGCGGCGTACGGGGCGCGTCACCTGTACACGCAGGCGGTCAACGCCCAGCGCCGGATCGGGGCACTGGGCCCGCGGGCACGGGCCGCGGCGCCGTCCGCACTCTCGCCGCGGGAACGCGCGGTCGCGGAGATGGCGGCCCGGGGCCTGTCCAACCGGGACATCGCGGAGGCGATGTTCGTGACGGTCAAGACCGTCGAGTCCCACCTGACCCGGGCCTTCCGCAAACTCGGAGTCGACAGCCGGTGGGCCCTGACCCGGGTCTTCGGCGACACCGGCGCCGCCCAGGACGACGACGCCAGGTGACCGCCGGGCGCGCCTACGCGCCCCCAGAAGGGCAACCACCCCGTTCTGATGTGCCGAACCGGATCCGCGCGCGGCGCCCGCCGGGCGAAGAGGCCCCGCCGCCGGCGCCGGACATCGCACCTTGGTGGCGGGGCCGTTGCGCCATCCAGCGGCCGTTCACCGGGGTCGATGGCATAGGTCTTCGCGAGGATGTGGGTGTGTGGCCGTGGCTGTGGCCGCCGACGCGGCCCCCCGAGTCCTACCCGCCCCTTCGGCGAGCTGCTGCTCGCCCCGGCGTCCGGCCGGAGGTGGCCGTCGCGGCCGGGCAGCGGGACCACGCGACGCGCACCTCTCCGACCAGCCTGCTCCGAGCACTACCAGGGGCGTGAGACCGAGGCGTCTCAGACGCCGGAGAATGTCTCTGTTCCCGCCTCGGCGGCCCGCCGGTCGAGGTCGGCCATCAGGCGGATCTCCTGGGCGCGGTCGACATCGTTGACCACCTCCCAGGGGACCGGCTCGTACGGGTCCAGCCGCCGCAGACAGCGGCGGTGGTCGAGGCCGTGCGCGGCGAGGGCCCCCTGGAGCTGCTCGTCGGAGAGCTTGGACGGAACCGTTCCGGCGTCGTGCAGCGCCTCCAGGACGTGCCCGACCCTGCGGTCCCCGCGCAGGCACACGCTC
Organism: Streptomyces sp. NPDC040410; assembly: GCF_055595715.1. Lineage (NCBI taxonomy): Bacteria > Bacillati > Actinomycetota > Actinomycetes > Kitasatosporales > Streptomycetaceae > Streptomyces > Streptomyces sp. NPDC040410. The sequence continues at coordinate 72,229 of NZ_JBVIVK010000011.1, read as the reverse complement.
TCCAGCAGGAGCCGGCTCGATTCCCCCCACAGGACGCGGTAGTTGCGCTCGTACGCCTCGCCGCCGACGAGTTCGTACAGGTGCTCGCGGATCTCCTCGACATAGCGCGTGGTGAGGGTGGGGTCTGCCATGGGCAGCCGCTGGCTGACCGTGCCCGGCTGGGGCATGAACTGCTGCAGCTTGAGTATGACCGTGCCGTTCCTGCGATTGAAGCGCCGGAAGACACCGACCGCGTACTCGGCGACGGCGCGACGGTCCGCGGCCGTCTCGCCGGGGGCGCCGACGATGAAATACAGCATGACGTGGGCGAAGTGCTCGTTCTCGCGCAGCAGGTCGATCGACCGGTCGACCCGCTGCGGAGTCATCGTCTTGTTGAAGATGCGTACGAGATCGGGGGCGGCGAACTCGGGGGCGAGAGTGACGATCCCACGCGGGCCGCCCAGCTTCAGCTCTGTGAAGAGGTGGCCGGTGTCACCGAGTTCCGAGACCGCGTCCAGATAGCGTGCCGACAGTTCATCGGCGCGGATCGAACCGATGATGGTCGTCGCCTTCCCCTCCACGCGGCGGGAGTGCTCGCGCAGCCGGTCCAGCAGCGCGTAGCGCTTGCCGTACTGGGTGAACGTGGGTGAGCTGACGACGACCTGCGCGATACCGTGCCGCTCCAGCTCCGTCAGGTAGGCCTCCAGGACCTCGAAGGGGGCCTGACGGAAGGGCGGCACGCCCAGGGTGCAGAAATGGCAGGCCCAGCGGCAGCCGAGGGTGGGGATGACCACGCCCCGCGTGCCGTCGGAGATGGGCGCCACGAAGTGCGCGGCGTGCAAGGTGTCCAGTCCCAGGAACTGGGGCCGCACCTGTGCCGGCACCCGCGCGGTGCGGGGGCGCACCGCGGCGACTCCGCCGCCCGGCAGCAGCTCGCAGTCGTACATCGCGGGTACGTAGAGCCCGGGGATCCGCGACAGCTCCTCCAGCGTGGAATCCCTGGCCGCCCCCGCGCGCCGGGCGCGGTGGACGGTGCGGATCAGCTCGACCATGGAGGTCTCGCCCTCGCCCAGGGCGACGACATCCACGTAGTCGGCGAGGATCTCCGGATTGGCGAAGCCCCCGTTGCCGCCGACGACCAGGGGGTGCTTGCCCGACATCCGGTCGGCGCTGCGCCGTGGGATGCCGGCGAGGTCCATCAGCCGGAAGAACGACGGGAGGTCGCCGGAGTTGGTGATGCTCACGCCGACGACGTCGGCGGTCGCCACCGGGGCCGCCGATTCGATCGTGCGGTAGACATCGCCCTCCGGCGGGATGAACCGGTTGCCGCTGGTGCGCAGGCAGTTGTAGCGGATCGCCCGCTCGGCCACTGCGGGGATGTCCGACCCGCGGTTGATGAGGTCGTACAACGCCAGGGGCCCCATGCACATCAGGGACATCTCGTGCTTGTAGGGAAGCAGGAAGACGATCCTGAGGGAGTCCGGGGCCTTCCCCGTCGTCCGGTACGGCCCGCAGAGGGGGATCTCGGTCTTCCTGATGGCTTCGATCTCGCGAAGAAGTCGGGACATTTCGCGCCCGCCTCAGACGTCGCAGCTTTGGGGGACCGGTTCGGGGAAGGGATCTCCGGGGTCTCCCGCTCCCGGGTCTCCGGCTCCCGGGTCTCCGGCTCCCGGGTCTCCGGCTCCCGGGTCTCCTGTCCCGGGGTCTCCGGCGCCTGGGTCCCCGGCTCCAGGGTCCGTCCCGGGATCCCCTGTTCCAGGGTCGCCCGTCCCCGGGTCGCCTGTTCCGGGGTCGCCTGTTCCGGGGTCTCCGGTTCCGGGGTCTCCGGTTCCGGGATCCTCCGTCCCGGGGTCCGGGGGCAGGTCCATCGGGGGATTCACCGTCGGCGGGGCGTCGTTGACGGGCAGCGGCATGGGTTCCGGTGCCGGCGGTCCGACGAGGCCCTGGGTGCCCAGCTCGTGGATGACGGCCTGATTCACTGACGTGATCAGGGCGTTGGCGGCGGCCGTCTGGCCGAGGTCGTTGAGGTGGTACGAGCCCTGGAGGTTGATGAGGTCCAGGCCGTTGACCCCCTCCTGCGACGTGAAGAGCTCATGGCCGGCGAGGGCCCCGGACAGGTCGCTGAACACGAAGTTGGCACCGGTCGCCTCGGCGGCCGCCTGGGTGGCCTGCTGGTTCAGCGAGCTGATCGTCGCGCCGAACTGGTTGGCGAGCTGGGCCTCACGGCTGCTGATCAACGCCTCGCTCACCGGGGAGGGTGAGCCGTTGGGCACCTCGTTCGGCAGCACCTGCGGGTAACCCAGCGTGACGATGGTGCCCTGAGGGGCCATCCGGGCAGCGATGTCCTGGTAGAGCTGGGTCTGCTGGCTGAGGTACGTCCCGTTCTGAAGGGGCACCATGAAGTTTGGGAACGCCGCCTCCGTCGTCGACTCCCTGGAGGTGACCATGGTTTGGGCCAGAGCCGCGAAGCCGACGTCGTTTCCGCCGATGCCGACGATGACGATGTCGGCGCCGTTGACCGCGTCGATCTGCGGCCCGTGCTCGAACTCGGTACCCGGCCGGGTCGTCTGGTACAGGCCGGTGTTGTCCGGGGTCGACTCGCGGGTCGCACCGGAGATCGGGACGAACGTTACCTCGATGGTGACGTTGGGGAGCTGCTGCTGGATCTGCCTGATGGCCTGCAGGGCAGGCGCCGTCGACGACTGGTGGGCCGGGTCGATGGTCTGGGTGACGGTGCCGTCGGGCCCGGTCACCGGCACAGTGGTGTACGTCCCCGCCGAGGCGCCCTCGCCGCTGGTGTACGAGTCGCCGATCACGGTGATCTTAATGACACCAGGACTGTCGGCCCCGTCGGCGTGGGCCGTGCCGGCCAGCGAGCCGAGCAGGGCCGAGACGCTGAGCGCCTGCCCACCCATGATCGCGGCTCGCCGGGCCACGACTCGACGGCGCGACGGTCGTGCGTGTCGCCCTTGACGCTTGCTCACTGAACAGCCCCTCTGCTCTCCCTCGGACACTGGTGGCCCGTACGGAGATTGCGCGTGACGCGTTTCGGGGGATGGCATCGCCGTACGGACGGACGCCAATGGTGTGCCGTGAGCAGCCCCCATAACATCGGGGGATACCCCACATGTGGGGGACGGGGGACGCCAAGCCGGTCGCTGACTGTGCCGTGGTCCGTCGGTCAGAGCGGGACCTGGCACCCATGGCCGGCGGGACGGCTTCCGGTCGTGAAGTGGCGCGGGACCGAGCCGGAACGGCAGGCGGCGGTGCGGCTGCTGACCGAGAACGCGTGGGGGCCTCGGCAGCCGGTCGCCCAAGTGGCAGCCCGCGCCGACGGGATCCTGCAACGTCTCGCGGAATCTTGATCAATTTCGGGCGCAGGAACACTAGAATCGGGTGATGGGCACACCTTCATCGCTGTTGCGGGCCTTTCGGCCCCAAGTCCAAGAGCGTCTCTACGACTTCTACGAAGAGGTGCGGAGCGCCGACGATCTCTTCTGGGACCGCACCCTGGGTGCCTGGGTCGCGACCGGGCACGCAGTCGTCAGCAACGCCGTGGATGCCCCGGGGCTGTCCTCGGTGCGCTATCCCGACATCGAGGCTGTTCCCGAGGAACTGCGGCCACTGGCCCGGGTCCTGAGCCGTCAGATGCTCTACAGCGACGCCCCCGACCACGCCAGGCTGCGGGCCCTGATCAGCAGGGCCTTCACCCCCCGGGCAGTAGAGGCACTCCGCGCGCGGATCTCCGAAGCCGTCGACCGGATCATCACGGACGCGGCGCCGACCGGTCGGATGGACATCGTCGCGGACCTTGCCCGCCCCCTGCCCCTCACCATCATCTGCGACCTCCTCGACGTACCGCAGCAGGACCGCTCCGCCCTCGCCTCCTGGTCCCAGCCGATCGCCGAGGCCATAGGAAACTCCCGGCTCGACGCCGACGGCAACCGTGCGGCCTCGCAGAGCATGGCGCACATGCTCGCCTACCTCCGCGAACTCCTCACCCGCCACGACACCCCGCCGACCCCGCACACCCTGCGCGCACTGGTGACCGCACAAGTCGAGAACACCGACCAGGACTTCGACGAACTCCTCGCCAACTGCGCACTGCTCCTGATCGCCGGGCACGAGACCACCACCCACTTCATCGGCAACGCCACACTCGCCCTGCTCCGCCACCCGCAGGCTGCCGACCAACTGCGCGGCCGGCCCGATCTGATGCCCGCCGCGGTCGAGGAACTCCTGCGCTACGACAGCCCGGTACAGCTGATGCTGCGCCGGGCGCGGCACGACCTGGACCTGGCGGGCCGCACCATCGCCGAAGGGCAGACGGTGCTCCTGGTGTGCGGCGCCGCCAACCGGGATCCGGCTGTGTTTCCCGATCCCCATGTGCTGGACTTCGAACGGTCCGGGGGACGGCACACGGCGTTCGGGCACGGTCCGCACTTCTGCCTCGGCGCGGCGCTGGCCCGGCTGGAAGGCGCGATCGTCCTGGAAGCACTCCTCACCCGACTGCCCGGCCTGCGGCTCGACGGCACCGCACCGCCGCAGTGGCAGCGCAGCCTCAACTTCCGCGGGCTCACGCGTCTGGACGTCGCCTTCACCCCGCTGCCTCCGGACGATCACGACAGCGGCACGCAGGCCGTGCCGACCGACGGTTCCCCACGCGGCCTCGGCCCCGCGACGCACGCCGGCGCCTGCCCGGCCCGACCCGGCGGCGTCGCGGGTGCCTGACCGCGACCCAACGCGAGGCCCTCGTCAGGGGTGTGGACTGGGGATCACCGTACGGCGGATGCCGTAGGGACCTGACAGAACTGGGCGTGCGCAGCGGTGGCCGCGCAAGGGAAGCCGGGACGGCGGCCTCGCAGCGGGCGGCGACCGTGGTGGATTCGGCAAGACTCTGTCACCGGACTGTGAAACTCCTGTGGGATCTTGTACTCGTCAGCGCACTTCGCGCGTCTCATTCGGGGGGAACTTCACCATGAGTACTGTTCGCAGAGCCGTCGTCGTCCTCGCCGTCGTATCCGGGCTGGCCCTGAGTGCCTGTGGCCCCGCCGACGAGGACGTGGCGGGCGGGGCCGACGGGCCGACCGCGAGCCCGACGCAGTCCGTGACGCCGTCGAAGCCGACGACACCCTCGGCATCCCCGGGCAAGGGCTCGCCCGCCGGCGCCGGCGGGGACGGCTCATCGGCCGACCCCGACTACGATGTCTTTCCCTGCAGCACCTACGACGTGAAGTTCACTGCGACCGTGGCGGAGGCCACGACCAGCAGTTACCTGCTGAAGATCACCAACAAGGGAACCAAGCCGTGCAGGGTGCTGGGGCACCCGATCGTGACCTTCGGCGATCTGGACGGGCAGGCCACGGAGCGAGGCGAGGCTCCCGGTATCGAGGACGCGATCAGGCTGGAGCCGGGGGACTCGGCCTACGCCGGGCTCATGGGCGGTGCCGATGACGGCACGGGACAGACCGTCGACTCGATCGCGATGACCATGAACACGGAGTCCGACCTGGAGCAGACGCCACTCACGGCGTCGACTCCCGGGTTGTACGTCTCGCCCGACAACAACTCCGTGACTGCGTGGGTGGGCAACGTGGAGGACGCGCTCAGCTTGTAGGTTCACACTGAGGCCGGTCACTGAAGGAAGCGGGAGGCGCAGATGGATCGCGGCGTTGACGGCGTCGATCAGGCCGTCCGGCGGAGCCCGCGCCGGCAGGCGGTCGTGGTGTTCCCGGGCAGTGGCCCGGGCCGGCATCGCGGTGGTGATCGACGAACCGACCGGCGCGCTCGGTGTCCCCGATTCCGGGCACGTGCCGCACGTGATCAGGCGGGTGCGGGACAGGCTCCCGCAGGTGCGTGGATCATGCCCGGTGCCCGTTCCGTGTCCGAGGTGGTCGCGATCATGACGGGTGCCGTCGACGTGGGGGCGGACGGGACAGGTACCCACACGTCTCATTCCCCGCGGGTCGGGGGAGCTGCGGCCCCGCTGAGGGCTCCGTTCCGAGCGGGTCCGTCGCCGGGGAAGCAGGCGCCGCCAGGTGGGTCAACCCGCCTTCGTCACCTCCACGGAGAGATCGTTGTCGGCCGTGTAGTAGGGGCGCACGACGGCACCGCAGACTGTGACAGCCGGGTAGACGAACACCTCCTTGCGGTCCGCCACGTCGTCGAGAAGTCGGGAGACCCGGACGAGGGGCGCTTCCGCCGCGGGCCGGATGTGGACGTGCCAGACACTTCGGCCGGGGCCCGACTTCGCGGCCAACTCCTCGTGGTCGACCGTGAAGGAGAAGCTTCGGCCGTCGTCTCCGGCGCGGGGCTTGAGGGTGTGGGCGGTTCCCCTGCCGCCCCGCAGGCGCAGGCGTACGGAGGCTCCCTCAAGGAGTGAGGCGCCGTGCAGGCGTGCGCCGACCGTGAGGGAACGGTCCGTGACGTCGATGCCGTCGGCCTCCGCGTGGGCGCGGCGCAGCCAGGCCCGTATCGCGAGATGCCCGTCCCTGGTGACGTAGGGAATCCGGACGGCCAGCGGTGACTGCCGGTCGCGGAGGTGTCCGTCGACCAGGGCCCGCAGGTCGCGCGGGCCCGGGCGCAGCCGCTCCCGGTCGGATCCCGGCTCCCGGAGCAGGTACACGTCCCAACGGCCCTCGGCGAGAACGGGTTGCGGGCCGAGGACAGCGCGCAGGCCGGCGTCCTCGGCGGGCTCCAGGTCGATGTGATGAAGGACCTCGGCCTGCTCGGGCCGTCCCCTTTTCGGACGCAGCCGCAGCAGCAACTGCTGCCCCTCGGCCGACCGCGTCAGACCGAGGACGATCCGGCCGTCCGCGTCGACCGCGCATCCCGCGCGTGGGTGCGCACCGTGTTCCGTACTCACCGCTGCTCCCTCCGAATGACGCGCAGTGCGCTGCCGGCCGCGGTGTACGCGGCGTCTCGGGCGGCGAATCCCTCACGGACCAGGACGCGGTGCACACCGGCGCGTTCCTGTGCGACCGGCAGGCCCGCCCTCCTCGCCGACACCGCCTCGGTGAACAGGCTCTCGGCCTGCCCGACCACGGGGCCGGGAGCGAACCGCCGCGCGTTCTCCAGGGCGGCACGGCCCATTCGGCGGCGCCGGTCGCCGTCACGGACCAGCTCCAGCAGGGCCGCGCCCAGCGCGTCGCGGTCCCCGACCGGCACGAGCCGGCCGTCGACCCCGTCGTCGATGATCTCGCCGGGTCCGTGGGGGCAGTCGGTGCTCACCACCGGCAGGCCGCAGCGCATCGCCTCCACGATCGTCATGCCGAACGGCTCGAAGTTGGAGGCGGCCGCACCGATGGAGCCCTTGACCCACTCGGCCTCCATGGGGGCCGCCGCACCCATCAGGAAGACGTTGTTCCACAGCCGGAGATCCGCGATGAGCTGCCGCAGCCGCTCCTGCTCCTCGCCCTTGCCGTAGATACGAAGCTGCCAGTCCGGGCGTTCGGCCGCTACCACGGCGAAGGCCTCGATGAGCAGGTCGTAGCGTTTCACCGGGACCAGCCGGCCGGCCGCGACGACCACCTTCGCGGTGCCGTCCGCGGCCGGGAGCACGGGATCCGGCACGCTGTTCGGCAGCGCCTCCACCCGTACGCCGGGCAGCCTCATCTTGCGCCGGTAGGCGGCGGCGTCCGCCTCGGTCACCGTGGTGAGCGCGTCGAGCCGGCGGTAGGCCCGGCGCAGCGCGCTGCGCAGCGGCGGCGGATGGTTGTCCAGGGTGAGGTGCTCCTGCCCGATGCGTACGACGTGTCGCGGTGCCTGGAGCGCGAGGTGCACATTGAGTCCCGGCCGGGTGCCGATCACCACGTCGGCGCCGGTCGTGGCCAGGCACTCGCCGATGCGCTGGTCCGTCAGTTCGCTGTACTGCTCGTACCGGTACTCGGCGCGGGGGAACACCCGCGCCGGTCTCAGATGTGACGGATGCTCCTTCTCCCGCCTGAGGTCCACCAGCGGCCGCAACGACACCCTCGGGTCCAGAGTGAAGTTCGGACGCTCCCGGTGCCGCAGCACGGAGACGATCTCCACCTCGTGCCGCTCGGCCAGCGCCTGGGCCAGGTTGAACGTGGTGGTGATCGTGCCTCCGATCCCGTAGGCGTTGTGGAGCAGGAAAGAGATCTTCATAAGGGACTAGACAACGGCAACTTCCATTCGGTTGACGTCCGTTACCACTTCGTAGTGCCGGGCCGGGGGACGAGGGCCCGCGTGTCGCGCCGCGTGTGGGCAGGGGTTCGGCCGGCGCGGAGGTCCCCGTGGCCTCGCACGCCCGGCTGGACCGGCGTGAATGTGCAACGCTGGAACAGATGAGTTCGAGTTCCGCCATCGCCCCGAGTCCCGGGCCGGCCGGTACCGGCAACGGGCCGGCCGTCTCCCGCCGCGAGTTCGACGCACTCTTCGAGACGGTGCGCTCGTGGGGCCGGTGGGCCCCGGCCGACCGCGGCGCCTGGAACCGTGTGACCGCCGGCCACGTGCGGCGGGCCACGGCCGCGGTGCGGTCCGGGACGGTCATCCCGATGGCGCTGCCGTGGAACACCCGGCCCGGCCCCGACAATCGCAGGCCCGCTCTGCACCACATGACCGACCTCGGTGACGTGGAGCCCCCGGAACCCTCCACCCACAAGGACTTCATCGCCGCCGACTACCATGGCAAGGGCGTCACCCATCTCGACGCGCTGTGCCACATCGCCTACCGGGGGCAGCTGTACGACGGCCGGACGGCCGCCGATGTCGTCGATGCCGCGGGCGCCCGCTTCGGTGCGGTGTCGACGCTCGGGCCGCTCGTCACCACGGGCGTCCTCCTCGATCTCCCCGCCGTCCTGGAGGTCCCCTGGCTGGAGCCGGGGCAAGCGGTGCACGCCACGGACGTCATGGCCGCGGAGAAGGCACTCGGCGTGACGATCGGCGAGGGCGACGCGGTGCTGCTGCGCTCCGGACACGTCCGCCGCCGCCTGGAACTGGGTGCCTGGGACCCCGACACGGCGAGCGCGGGCTTCCACGTGGACGCCGTACCGCTGCTGGCCGGGCGTGGCATCGCGCTGCTCGGCGGGGACGGCGACAGCGATGTGCGGCCCTCACCCGTGGACGGTGTGCACTCGCCGGTCCACGCCCTGGCCGTGGCCGCGATGGGGGTGCCGCTGCTCGACAACCTCGACCTGGAGGCCCTGTCGGCGGCGACCGCCGAGGCGGGGCGGTATGAGTTCCTGCTGGTCGTGGCACCGCTGAACGTGCCGGGCGGGACGGGATCGCCCGTCAACCCGATCGCGGTGCTGTGACGGCCGGCCCGTCCCGTTACGGAGTGTGAGAGGACTTACCAACCGTGACTCGTGCCCCGAATGCCCGTATCCTTGCCAATGCCACATACTTTTCCCAGAAGGTGGTTTTCCGACAAGCGGTTTCATCTCAGCACGAGTGAGGCGACGCGTGGTTCGGTCCGACGGGGAACCGATGCCGACGAGGCGTGCGGCAGGCGGCACGGGGCCCGCCCATTTCCGTCAGCGGTTTCTGCAGGGCGAGCCGGTCGACCGGGGCGTACGCACGTCCATCCTGAATTCCTGGCGGCGCTGCCGGTCCCTGGGCCTCTCGCCGGACCAGTCGGACCTTCCCTTCCGGCAGGACGTCGACACGGACCGCCCGATCGTCCGCGCGGCAGCCCCGGTGCTCGACCGGCTGCAGTCCAGGTTCGCCGGCAGCGAGATGAACATCTCCGTCGCCGACGCGAGCGGGACGGTCCTGCTGCGCCGCTTCGGCGAGGCATCCCTGGTCAGACGGCTCCCGGCGATCCAGACCGCCCCGGGATTCGTGTTCGCCGAACAGGTCGCCGGAACCAACGGCATCGGTCTCGCCCTGGCGGAGCGGCAGCTCATCCGGGTCTACGGTGCCGAGCACTTCGCCGAGCGCTCCCAGGGGAGCGCCTGCCGCGCGATTCCCCTCCGTGACCCGCTCAGCGGGCGCATCGAGGGCGTCCTGTGCTTCGGCTATCCGCGCAGCGCCGAGGCCCCGGAGCTGGCCACTGTGATACGCAGGGCGGCCGAAGCCATCGAGTGGCGGCTGCTGGGGCAGAGCTCCGAGCGGGAGCGCGCCCTGCTGCGGGCGTACCTGGATTCCGGAGCCGGAGCCGCGGCCGGTCATCACGGCATCGGGGTGGACGAGCTGGCCCGTGAACTACGTCCCCGTGACCGGGCGATCATCATGGAGAAGGCCGCCGCGCTGATCTCCCGCGCGCAGCGGGCCGCCATCGACGTTCCCCTGTCCGACGGCCGGCTGGTCACGCTGGTGAGCCGTCCGATGGTGACCGCCTCCGGCGTGGAAGGAGTCGCCATCGAGGCCGTCCTCCCCGGGCTCACACCGGGAGAGCTCCTCGCCATCCCGCGCCAGACGGATGAGCCGCTGGGCCTCCTTACCCAGCCTGTCGCCGTCCCCGCCGTCCCCATCCTCCCTGCCGTTGCTGCCGTCCCGCCGTCCGAGGCCGCTCCCGTGGCCGCGATGCCGGGGCACCTCCCCGTCACCCCGCCGTCCGGACCCCTTGCCGACGCCGCGCCCCGCCTCGTAGCCGCGGCGGGCAGGGCCGGCACGGCCGCCGACGGCGCCCCCGGTGCGACGCGCGATCCCCCGCACGATCCACCCCCGGGGAGAGGGCTCGTGATGGTGGGGGAGCCGCACGTGGGGACGTACGCCCTGGCCGCGCGACGCCGCTTGGAGCTGCTGTCCGAGACGAGCGCCCGCATAGGCACCACCCTGGACGTGCGCCGCACCGCCGAGGAACTCGCCGAGACTGCGGTCCCGCGACTGGCCGACTTCGTCACCATCGATCTGCCCGAAGCCGTGCTGCGCGGCGAGGAGTCCCCCGAACCGCTCAGCGATCTGCGCCGTACCGTGGTCCACGGCATACGCGACGACCTTCCCTTCAGCCCGGTCGGCAAGCGGGTCGACTTCGGGCCTACCACCCCGCAGCTGCGGTGTCTCGCCGACGGGCAGGCGGTGCTGGAACCGGACCTGAAGGCTGCCGCGGGCTGGCTCGCCAAGGACCCGGAGCACACCGAGCGGCTGCTGGCCCACGTCCACTCGCTCATCGCGGTCCCCCTGGTCGCCCGTGGTGTCGTCCTGGGCATCGCCAGCTTCTACCGCGGGCAGGGCGCGGGCCCCTTCGGTGACGACGACCGCTCGCTGGTCCAGGAGCTCGCCACCCGCGCCGCCCTGTCCATCGACAACGCCCGGCGCTACACGCAAGAACGCACCATGGTCCTGGCCCTGCAGCGCAGCCTGCTCCCGCACGGCCTGCCCGACCAGGATGCCGTCGAGGTCGCCCACCGCTACCTGCCCGCCGAATCCGAGGTGGGCGGAGACTGGTACGACGTCATCCCGCTCTCGGGGACCCGGGTCGGCCTGTTCGTCGGCGACGTCGTCGGCCACGGCATGCTGTCCGCCGCCACGATGGGCCGGCTGCGTACCGCGGCACGCAGCTTCGCCGAACTCGACTTCCCTCCGGACGAAGTCCTCACCCATCTCGACAACGTCGTGGGGCGCCTGGACCGGGAGGATCCCGCCGTTGGCGCCGGCATCATCGGCGCGACCTGCCTGTACGCCATCTACGACCCGACCTCGCAGCAGTGCACCATGGCCCGCGCGGGCCACCCTCCGCCCGCGCTGGTCAGCCCCGACGGCATCGTGTCCTTCCCCGACCTGCCGGCCGGTCCCCCTCTCGGCCTCGGGGGCCTGCCCTTCGAGTCCGCCGAGATCCACCTTCCCGAGGACAGCCGGCTGGTCCTCTACACCGACGGGCTGATCGAGGACCGGGACCGCGACGTGGACGTGATACTCGACCAGTTGAGCGGCGTCCTGGCTCAACCCGGGCGTGCGCCCGAGGAGATATGTCAGGCGGTTCTGGACACCGTGGCGCCCGCCCACCCCAGCGACGACATAGCCCTGCTCGTCGCCCGCACCCACGCCCTGGACCCCGGCCGGATCGCCACCTGGGACCTGCCCGCCGACCCGGCCCGGGTCAGCGAAGTCCGCGGCGCCGCCCTTGGGCAGCTGGCCGACTGGGGACTCGACGAGACCGCTTTCGCCGTGGAACTGATGCTCAGCGAGCTGGTCACCAATGCCATCCGCCACGGCGCCGGGCCCATCCGGGTACGGCTGCTCCACGACCGCACCCTGATCTGCGAGGTCTCCGACACGAGCAACACCGCCCCGCACCTGCGCCGGGCGGCCAGCATGGACGAGGGCGGCCGTGGACTGTTCCTCGTCGCGCAGCTGTCCCAGAGCTGGGGGACGCGCTACATCCCGAAGGGCAAGGTCATCTGGGCCGAATGCGGGCTCGACGGCGTGTGACGTAAGGGGTAAATCATCTTTAACTGATGTGATGGGGAGATGTCCGTGCACGACGCTCCCGACCCCCCTGAGAAGGCGGTCCCGTCCCTCGGGGAGGAGTCCCTGGTCCGCGTCCGCGGGCTGGTCAAGCGCTTCGGCGGAACCCTCGCGCTGGCCGGGGTCGACCTCGACGTGCACGCCGGCAGTGTCCTCGCCCTGCTCGGCCCCAACGGCGCCGGAAAGTCCACGCTCATCAAGGTGCTCGCCGGCGTCCACCACGCAGATGCCGGGCAGATCACGGTGGACGGGCACCCGCTCGGGAGTCATGCCGCCTCCCGCGGCATGTCCTTCATCCACCAGGACCTCGGGCTCGTGGAGTGGATGACGGTCGCCGAGAACATCGCCCTGAGCACCGGATATCCGCGCCGCGCCGGACTGATCTCCTGGCGGCGCACCCGCGAGCGCTGCCGGGACGCCCTGCGGATCGTCGCCGGACACCTCGACCCGGACGCACCGATCGCCCGGCTCGCCCCGGCCGAACGCTCTCTGGTCGCCATCGCCCGGGCCCTGGCGGCCCGGGCGAAGCTCATCGTCCTCGACGAGCCGACCGCCCGCCTTCCCGCCGCCGACTGCGCCCGGCTCTTCCGCGTCCTGCACGCCCTGCGCGACCGGGGGCACGGCATCCTCTACGTCAGCCACCGCCTGGACGAGGTGTACGAGGTAGCCGACACCTTCGCCGTCCTGCGCGACGGCCGCCTCGTCAGCCACGGCTCGCTGGCGGGGCACAGCCCGGCCCGCCTGGTGCACGACATCGTCGGCGGGGAACTGACCGGCTACCGCCCGGCCACCCTCCCGGCCGGCGGTCCGGCCCTCCTGACCCTCGACCGTGTACGGACCGCCGGTGCGGGACCGGTCAGCCTGGAGCTAGGGGCCGGGGAAGTCCTGGGGCTGGTCGGCCTCTCGGGCGCCGGGCACGTGGATCTGGGCCGGGCCCTCGCCGGTTCCCGGCCCTTCATCGACGGGCGCGCCCTGCTCGGCGGCCGGCCCTACAACCCCGGCACCGTCGCCGGCGCCGTCGGCCGCGGCGTCGCCCTCGTACCCGGCGACAGACAGCGGGAGGGCTGCCTGGCCGAGCTGACCGTGCGGGAGAACCTCCTGGCCAATCCTCGCGCGGGAGGCCCGCCGGTGTTGCGCTGGATCAGCCCCCGCCGCGAACGTGCCGCGGCTGCGACCCTGATCGAACGCTTCTCGGTGCGTCCCCGCGACAGCGAGGTCCCCATCGCCACCCTGTCCGGCGGAAACCAGCAGAAGGTCATGATCGGCAGATGGCTCAAGGGGGGACTGCGCCTGCTGATCCTAGAGGAGCCGACCGCGAGCGTGGACGTCGGCGCCAAGGCGGCGATCTACCGGCTGCTCGACGAGGCGCTGGCCGCAGGCCTCGCGGTCCTGCTCATCTCCACCGACTTCGAGGAGGTCGCGGGCGTCTGCCGGCGCGCCCTGGTCTTCGTCCGCGGGTACGTGACGGCCGAGCTGAGCGGTGCGTCCCTCACCGTCGCCGGGCTCACCCGCGCGGCCTCGGCCATGCCCCCTTCCGGGGCCGCGGCGAACCCATGACCGCCCCACCCGCCCCCTCCTCGCCCGGCCCGCGGCACCGGGCGAACCGGCAGCGTCGGCGCGGCCGGCCGGGCGGGCACTTCATCGGCGCCTACGGCCTTCTGGCCCTCACCGCCCTGCTCTTCCTGATCTTCTCGCTCACCCTGCCGCGCACCTTTCCCACAACGGACACCGTCGACTCGATCCTGTCCGGCCAGTCGATCCCGGCCGTCCTCGCGCTCGCCGCCATGGTTCCCATCGTGACCGGCGCATTCGACCTCTCCATCGGCTACGGCCTCGGCCTGGCGCACGTGACGGTGCTGCAGCTGGTCGTCACAGCAGGGTGGCCCTGGCCCCTCGCCTGCCTCGCGGTGATCGCCGGAGGTCTGGTCGTGGGCGTCCTCAACGGCCTCATCGTCGAGTTCGGCCGGATCGACTCCTTCATCGCCACCCTGGGGACCGGCAGCATGATGTACGCCGTGACCGGCTGGATCACCGACGGCGGCCGGATCGTCCCCGGCCCGCAGGGCCTCCCGGCCGGCTTCACCGACCTCTACGACTCCACGTTCCTCGGCCTTCCGGTCCCCGCCTTCTACGTGCTCGCCCTCGCCCTCGCCCTCTGGCTGGTGCTGGAGCGGCTGCCGCTCGGCCGGTACCTCTACGTCGTCGGCTCCAACCCGCGCGCCGCCGACCTCGTCGGCATCCCGACCCGCAAGTACACCGTCTACGCCTTCGCCGCATCGGGGCTGATCGTCGGCTTCGCCGGCGTGCTGCTCGCGGCGCAGCAGCAGATCGGCAATCCGAGCGTCGGCCTCGACTACCTGCTGCCCGCCTTCGTCGGTGCCCTGCTCGGCGCCACCGCGATCAAGCCGGGCCGCCCCAACGCCCTGGGCACGGTGGTCGCCGTCGCCGTCCTCGCCGTCGGTCTCACCGGCATCGGCCAGATGGGCGCCGACTTCTGGACGGTCCCGCTGTTCTACGGCGGCACCCTGCTTGTCGCGGTCGGCCTGGCGGGTTACGCCGCCCGCCGCCGCGTGCGCACCGGCGCGGCCACGGCCCGCGACGCACCCCCGGGACCGCCCCCGCCGCCGTCCCCTCCGGCGCAGCACGGCGGCCCGGGGGACACGAGCGGATGACTCACGCCACGGGCGCCACTTCCCGCCCCGACCGCATCCTCCCGCTCATTCCTCTGCGAGGAGTTCCCGTGCACGGCAACCGCAAAGTCACCCCCCGCGTCTTCGGGGTCCGGCTCGCCTCCTGTGCCCTGCTGGGCACGGCGACCGTCCTTGTCGGCTGTGAACGCGGTCCGTCGGACGGCCCGAGGGAGTCCACGACCGGCCCGAGCGGCTGTCCCGCGGTCCACGCCCGGGCCCAGGCCGCCGTCAGGCAGGCCGAGCAGACCGACGTCCCCTGGAACGGCCCGGCCACCGGCCCGGCGGCGGTGTCCGGCAAGACCCTCGTCTACGTCGCCCAGACCATGACCAATCCCGGAGTCGCGGGCGCCGCGAACGGGGTGAAGGAGGCCGCGCGGGTCATCGGCTGGAACGTCCGGGTGATCGACGGCGGGGGCACCCCCGCCGGCATCCAGGCAGCGATGAGCGAGGCCGTGGCCCTCAGGCCCTCGGGTATCGTCATCGGCGGATTCGACCCCAACTCGACCTCGCAGCAGGTCGGGCGGGCCAACTCGGCCGGCATCCCGCTCGTCGGCTGGCACGCCGTCGCCTCACCCGGCCCGAGCGAGCGGCCCGAGCTCTTCACCAACGTCACCACCAGGGTCGAGGACGTGGCCCGGATCAGCGCACAGTGGGTGATCTCGGACTCCCTGGGCAACGCCGGGGTGGTGATCTTCACCGACGCCTCGATCCCCTTCGCCAAGCACAAGTCCGAGCTGATCAGGCAGCAGCTGCGCACCTGCTCGGGGGTGCGGCTCCTGGCGTACGAGAACATCCCGATCCCCGACGCGAGCAGCCGCACCCCCCGGGAGGTCTCGTCCCTCCTGTCCCGCTTCCAGAGCAGGTGGACGCACTCCGTCGCCATCAACGACCTGTACTTCGCCGACGCAGCCCCCGCTTTCCGCGCGGCCGGCGAGAAGGGCTCCGGCCCGCCCTTCAACATCGGCGCCGGCGACGGCGACCCCTCCGCCTTCCAGCGCATCAACTTCAGGCAGTACCAGGCGGCCACCGTGCCCGAGCCGCTGTCCCTGCAGGGCTGGCAGATCGTCGACGAGTTCAACCGCGCCTTCTCCGGCCGTCCCGCCAGCGGGTACGTGGCCCCCGTGCACATCACCACGGCCGCCAACAGCGACGGCGCCACGGCCTGGGACCCGACGGGCTACCGGGAGGCGTACCGGAAGATCTGGGGCAAGTGAACGCCGCACGGCTTGTGTGGTTCACGCCGGGCGGTACTCGGTGAGCAGCAGGGCGATGTCGTCCACCCTGTCGGGGCGCTGGCGGGCGTCCCGCAGCAGAGCGTCGGCCAGATCATCCAGGCGTCCCCCGCCCTTGCGCGCCAACGCGGCCCGGAGCCCCTCGATGTCGGAACCGATGTCCGAGTCCCGTCTTTCGACCAGCCCGTCCGTGTACAGGGCCAGCACCGATCCGGGCACGAGGCGCACCTCCGACTCCGGATAGGGAGCCGTGGGCTCGACGCCGAGCGGCGGGCCGCCGGGCACGTCCAGGATGTCGGTGTGTCCGTCCGGCAGGCGCAGCAGGGGCGGGCAGTGACCCGCGCGGACGATGCGCACGACCCCCGAGCGGGGATCGAGGCGCGCGTAGCAGCAGCTGGCGAGCAGGCTGGGGTCGAGGTCCAGATGGAGCCGGTTGGTGCTGGCGACGACGTCGCCCGGGCTGTGCCCGGCGGTGACGAAGGCCCGTACCGCGCTGCGCAGCTGGCCCATGACCGCCGCGGCGGCCACGTTGTGTCCCTCGACGTCACCGACGATCAGCGCGACCTCCTCGCCGGTGGGGATGACGTCGTACCAGTCGCCGCCGATGTCCATCCCCCTGGTGCCCGGAAGATAGCGTCCGGTGATACGCAGGTGCGGCAGCTTGGGCAGCCGGTGCGGCAGCAGCGCGTTCTGCAGACCGCGGGCGAGGGCGAACTCGGCGTCGTAGAGCCGGGCGCGTTCGAGGGCATGGGCGACCAGACCGCCCATCGCGGTGAGCAGTCCGCGCTCCTCGTCGGGGAACCGGTGGATGTCCTCGAAGCCGAGCATGCAGGCGCCGACCGGACGGTTGGAGGCGATCAACGGCAGGAACGCCCAGGAGTTGGAGTGACCGAGCTGCACTCCCGGATACCTCTCGAGGAGCTCGTCCGGGGACTCGACGAAGAGCGGGGCGCCGGAGGTCAGCGCGTCCGTCACGGGCAGCCGGGCATGCAGCGGGGTGCCCTCGAACCGGGCGAGGAAGCTCCTGGAGTAGCCGCGTTGCGCGATCGTCCGCAGGCGCTGCTCCTCCACCACGGCGATCGCCAGCCGCTGTCCGCCGACAGCGGGCAGCAGCTGATCGGCGACCGCATCGCACACCTCGTGAGCGGTGACCGCCTCGGTCAGGGCGCTGCCCAGCTGGAGTACCCGGTAGAGGGCACCGAGGCGCGGTACCGCGGGCAAGGGCGACAGCGTGAGGGGCGGGCCCTCCTCCGAGACGGCCGTCCCGGGCCCGGTCCCGGCCGGCACCGGCTGCCGTGCGGGGGCCGCCCACCCCGTCATGCCCTGCCCGCCCGGGTGGAGGGAGAAGACGAGCCATTCGTCGGGCGGGCGCCGGACCAGGAAGGACACCGGCCGCTGGGAGACCACGGCGGCCCGGTAGCGGTCCTCGTAGACCGGATCGGTCAGCCAGGGCAGGACGTCCCAGGGGCGCCTGCCGAGCAGTTCGTCCTGGCGGACCCGCAGCAGATGCTCCAGGCTGTGATTGGCATAGGTGAAACGTCCGTCCGGGGCGAGCGCGAAGAAGCCGTCCGCGAGCCGCTCGATCGCCGCGACGGCCGCCATGCCGCTTCCCGAGTCGAGTACGGCGCCGACCAGATGGCACGAAGCCTGCGCGCCGTCCGGACTCTCGGGCACCCGGCCCCACAGCTCCACGGTGCGCTGCCCCCCGCCGCTGTCCCTGATGCGCAGGCAGTGCGCGAGCACATGGCCCTCTTCGACCGCGCCACGCGCGGCGGACCGGAAGCCGGGCAGATCCGCGGGCTCGATCCTGGCCGCCAGCGTGGCAGCGCGTCCGTCGAACTCGCGGGGCGGGATCCCCACGATCGCGCACAGTTCGTCGTCGGCCGTGAGGGCTCCGGTGTCGAGGTTCCAGTCGTACAGTCCCACCCGGATCACCGGAGCGGACGGCACCGGGACCACGACGGGAGAGGTCCGCTCGCCGGGCTCGCCGAGCGCCCCGCGGGCGCTCAGCCCGGCGAGGGCGGTGCCCAGCCGGTCGGCCGCGGAGCGCAGCTGCCGGCGTTGCGCCCTCGACAGCCCCGTCCCCTCCGGCTTGGGCGTCCACAGCACGGCCAGCACCCCGAAGGTACGCCGGCCCGCCCTCACGGGGACCGATGCGGAGCCGAACGGGTAGGGCACGGAGACCGAGAGCTGGGGGAAGCGCCGCATCGTCTCCTCGGCACCGGACAGGTGGACGAGGCGCCCTGAGCGGTACGCCTCCGCCACGGGGATACCGCTGTTCACCGGAACACGCCGCCATCCCCCGAGCAGGGAGGGCGGCGTCCCGCACGCCGCGGACAGGACGAGCGAGCGACGGTCGCCGGAGAGCAGGAACACGCTCCCGGCATGCGCTCCGGTCGCCTCCACCGCACTGATGACGGCGCTGACCAGTGCGTCGTCGCGCTCGGGCGCTTCCCCCGCAGGCGCGATGCCGAACGGGTACGAGCTCGATGCCATACCGTTGGCCGACACGTTGCCCTCGATCACCCCTGGAGAATTTGTTCCATTTTAAGGTGGTCGAAGGCTGTTTTGGCTTCTTGGCAGCCACGTGATCGGGCTCTCATGGCACAGCGACGACATTGCCGAGAACATGGTGGTCTTCACCGGCAGGCCGAAGGGATCGGGAATGCTTCGCAAGGTACTGGTCGCCAACCGTGGTGAGATCGCGATTCGTGCGTTCCGTGCCGGTTATGAGGTGGGTGCGAGGACGGTCGCCGTCTTCCCCCACGAGGACCGCAACTCACTGCACCGGCTGAAGGCCGACGAGGCCTACGAGATCGGTGAGCCCGGGCATCCGGTGCGGGCCTATCTCTCGGTCGACGAGGTCATGCGGGCGGCCCGGCTGGCCGGCGCCGACGCGGTCTACCCGGGATACGGGTTCCTGTCCGAGAACCCCGAGCTGGCGCGGGCGTGCGAGGAGGCCGGCATCACGTTCGTCGGGCCGAGCGCGCACATCCTCGAACTGACGGGCAACAAGGCGCGCGCCGTCGCCGCCGCCCGCGCGGCCGGCGTACCGGTGCTGGGCTCCTCGGAGCCCTCCACCGACGTGGACGAACTGGTGCGGGCCGCCGACGGGATCGGCTTTCCCGTGTTCGTCAAGGCGGTCGCCGGCGGCGGCGGGCGGGGCATGCGCCGCGTCGAGGCCCCCGCACAGTTGCGCGAGGCGATCGAGGCGGCGGCGCGCGAGGCGGCGTCCGCGTTCGGCGACGCCACGGTCTTCCTGGAGAAGGCCGTCGTGGAGCCCCGCCACATCGAGGTGCAGATCCTCGCCGACGGGCACGGCAACGTCATTCATCTGTTCGAGAGAGACTGTTCGCTGCAGCGCCGCCACCAGAAGGTGATCGAGCTGGCGCCCGCCCCGAACCTCGACCCGGCCCTGCGCGAGCGGATCTGCGCCGACGCCGTGAGGTTCGCCCGGGAGATCGGCTACCGCAACGCCGGCACCGTGGAGTTCCTGCTCGACCGCGACGGGAACCATGTCTTCATCGAGATGAACCCGCGCATCCAGGTCGAGCACACGGTGACCGAAGAGGTCACCGACGTCGACCTCGTGCAGGCGCAGCTGCGTATCGCCGCCGGTGAGACGCTGGCCGACCTCGGACTGTCCCAGGAGACCGTCACCCTGCGCGGTGCCGCACTGCAGTGCCGGATCACCACCGAGGACCCGGCCAACGGCTTCCGCCCGGACACCGGCAGGATCAGCGCCTACCGCTCGCCCGGCGGCTCGGGCGTCCGCCTCGACGGCGGCACCACCCACGCCGGTACGGAGATCAGCGCGCACTTCGACTCGATGCTGGTCAAGCTCACCTGCCGGGGCCGGGACTTCACGACCGCGGTCAACCGGGCCCGGCGCGCCGTGGCCGAGTTCCGCATCCGCGGCGTGGCCACGAACATCCCGTTCCTGCAGGCCGTCCTCGACGACCCGGACTTCCAGGCAGGCCGGGTCACGACCTCGTTCATCGAACAGCGCCCGCACCTGCTCACCGCACGCCACTCCGCCGACCGCGGCACGAAGCTGCTCACCTACCTCGCCGACGTGACGGTGAACAAGCCCCACGGCGAGCGTCCCCACCTGATCGACCCGGCCACCAAACTGCCTCCGCGGCCCGCCGCCGAACCGCCGGCCGGCTCGAAGCAGAAGCTGGTCGAACTCGGCCCGGAGGGCTTCGCCCGGTGGCTGCGGAAGTCTCCGACCATCGGTGTCACCGACACCACGTTCCGGGACGCCCACCAGTCGCTGCTGGCCACCCGGGTCCGCACCAAGGACATGCTCGCCGTCGCCCCCGTGGTGGCGCAGACCCTGCCCGAGCTGCTGTCCCTGGAATGCTGGGGCGGTGCCACCTACGACGTCGCCCTGCGCTTCCTCGCCGAGGACCCCTGGGAGCGGCTGGCCGCACTGCGCGCCGCCGTACCGAACATCTGCCTGCAGATGCTGCTGCGGGGCCGCAACACCGTCGGGTACACGCCGTACCCCACCGAGGTGACCGACGCCTTCGTGCAGGAGGCCGCGGACACCGGCATCGACATCTTCCGGATCTTCGACGCGCTGAACGACGTCAGCCAGATGCGGCCCGCCATCGACGCGGTGCGGGCGACCGGCACGGCCGTCGCCGAGGTGGCCCTGTGCTACACCTCCGACCTGTCCAACCCGTCCGAGCAGCTGTACACCCTGGACTACTACCTTCGCCTCGCCGAGCAGATCGTCGAGGCGGGCGCCCATGTCATTGCCGTCAAGGACATGGCGGGGCTGCTGCGTGCCCCGGCCGCGGCGACCCTCGTGTCGGCGCTGCGCCGCGAGTTCGACCTGCCCGTGCACCTCCACACCCATGACACGGCGGGCGGCCAGCTCGCCACCTACCTCGCCGCGATCCAGGCCGGCGCGGACGCCGTCGACGGTGCGGTGGCGTCCATGGCGGGCACCACCTCGCAGCCCTCGCTGTCGGCGATCGTGGCGGCGACCGACCACTCCGCCCGCCCCACCGGCCTCGACCTGAGGGCCGTGGGCGATCTGGAGCCGTACTGGGAGAGCGTCCGCAGGATCTACGCGCCGTTCGAGGCGGGCCTGGCCGCGCCGACCGGACGCGTCTACGACCACGAGATCCCCGGCGGCCAGCTCTCCAACCTGCGCACCCAGGCGGTGGCACTGGGCCTCGGTGACCGGTTCGAGGAGATCGAGGCGATGTACGCCGCCGCCGACCGGATCCTCGGCCACCTGGTGAAGGTCACCCCCTCGTCCAAGGTGGTCGGCGATCTCGCCCTGCACCTGGTCGGCGCCGGGACGACGCCTCAGGAGTTCGAGGCGACGCCGGACAAGTTCGACATCCCCGACTCCGTCATCGGTTTCCTGCGCGGTGAGCTGGGGACTCCGCCCGGCGGCTGGCCGGAGCCGTTCCGCAGCCGGGCGCTGGAGGGCCGCGCCGACGCCAGGCCCGCACAGGAACTGACGGCGGAGGACCGTACAGGCCTTGAGAAGGACCGGCGCGCGACGCTCAACCGGCTGCTGTTCCCCGGGCCGACGCGGGAGTTCGAGACGCACCGTCAGACCTACGGCGACACCAGCGTGCTGGACAGCAAGGACTTCTTCTACGGCATCCAGCGCGGAAAGGAGTACTCGGTCGACCTCGAGCCCGGTGTCCGGCTGCTCATCGCGCTGGAAGCCGTGGGCGAGGCCGACGAACGCGGCATGCGCACCGTGATGTCCACCCTGAACGGCCAGCTGCGGCCGATCCAGGTACGCGACGTCGCCGCGTCGTCCGACGTACCGGTGACCGAGAAGGCCGACCGTGCCAACCCCGGCCATGTCGCCGCGCCGTTCGCCGGGGTGGTGACCCTCGCGGTCGCCGAGGACGAAGAGGTGGCGGCCGGCGCCACGGTGGCCACCATCGAAGCGATGAAGATGGAGGCCGCGATCACCGCGCCCAAGGCAGGGCGGGTGTCCAGGCTGGCGATCAACAAGATCCAGCAGGTGGAGGGCGGTGACCTGCTCGTCGAGATCGCCTGACCTGCCGCGGGCGGCACCTCCACCGGAACGGTGCCGCCCGCATCCGTACGCGCCGCTGCCATTGCGGCCCGGTCCGAGTCGTCCGAATCTGGACGCATGTGCCGGGTTGGCGAGGAGGTCGGGCGATGACGGGTGGCGGTGGCGCACCGGAGGCGGAGCGGCGGCGGCTGGCGGAGGCCGACGGAGGCGCGCTGCCCTGGCGGCGCTGGGGCCCGTACCTGAGCGAGCGGCAGTGGGGAACGGTCCGGGAGGACTACAGCCCCGACGGCGAGGCCTGGTCGTACTTCACCCACGACCAGGCCCGCTCCCGCGCCTACCGCTGGGGCGAGGACGGCATCGCCGGGGTCAGCGACGACAAGCAGCGGCTGTGCTTCGCGCTGGCCCTGTGGAACGGCCGCGATCCGATCCTCAAGGAACGGATGTTCGGGCTGACCAACGCCGAGGGCAATCACGGCGAGGACGTCAAGGACTACTACTTCCACCTCGACAGCACGCCCACGCACTCGTACATGAAGTACCTGTACAAGTACCCGCAGGGGGAGTTCCCCTACGGCGACCTCGTGGCCACCAACCGGGCCCGGAGGGAGCGGGGGCGCAAGGAGTTCGAGTACGAGCTCCTCGACACCGGGATCTTCGACGAGGACCGCTACTTCGACGTGTTCGTCGAGTACGCGAAAGCGGGGCCGGAAGACCTGCTGGTCGAAATCACCGCGCACAACCGCGGGCCCGACGAGGCCACGCTCCACCTGCTGCCGACCCTGTGGTTCCGGCACACCTGGTCGTGGGCCGGCGGCACGGCGGTACCGAGTCTGCGGCAGACGCCGGGCGCCATCCGGGCCGACCACGAGGACCTGGGCGCGCGCTGGCTGTACTGCGAAGCGGACGCGCCCTCGCTCTTCACGGAGAACGAGACCAACAACCAGCGGATCTTCGGCAGCCCGAACGCCACGCCGTACGTCAAGGACGGCATCGACCGCTGCGTCGTCCACGGCGAGACGGGCGCCGTCAACCCGGAGCGCACCGGGACCAAGGCGTCCGTCCACCATGTGCTGACCATTCCCGGCGGAGGGAGCGCGACCCTGCGCCTGCGCCTGAGCGACACCGAACTCGGCGATCCCTGGCAGGAGTTCGACGCCACGCTGGAGGCGCGCCGGACCGAGGCCGACGAGTTCTACGAAGGCGTCCACCCCGACGGGATGAGCGAGGACGAGCGGCGGCTGGTCCGGCAGGCGCTGGCCGGGATGCTGTGGAGCAAGCAGTACTACTACCTGGACGTCGAACGCTGGCTGACCGAGCACGGCGTCGATCCGCTCGGCGCCGACCCCCGGATCCGCAACAGCACCTGGTACCACATGATCAACGACGAGATCATGTCGATGCCGGACACCTGGGAGTACCCGTGGTACGCCGCCTGGGACCTCGCCTTCCACACCCTCGCCCTCGCCATGGTCGACATCGCCTTCGCCAAGGGCCAGCTGGACCTGCTGCTGCGCCGCCTGTATCTGCACCCCAACGGCCAGATTCCCGCGTACGAATGGAACTTCGGCGACGTCAACCCGCCGGTGCACGCCTGGGCGACGCTCTTCGTCTACGAACTGGAGAAGCACCGCACCGGGCGCGGCGACCGCGCCTTCCTGGAGAACGCATTCCAGAAGCTGATGAAGAACTTCACCTGGTGGCTCAACCGCAAGGACGTGGACGGCAACAACGTCTTCCAGGGCGGCTTCCTCGGTCTCGACAACATCGGAGTCTTCGACCGCAGCGCACCCCTGCCCACCGGAGGCCACCTCGACCAGGCCGACGGCACCGCCTGGATGGCGCTGTACTGCCAGAACCTCCTGGAGATCGCCGTCGAACTGGCCGTCGACAACCCCGTGTACGTCGAGCAGGCACAGACGCTGTTCGAGCATTTCGCGTGGATCGCGGTCGCCACGAACCGCATCGGCAGGGGCAACGAGAGCCTGTGGGACGAGGAGGACGGCTTCTTCTACGACGTCCTGCGGCTGCCCGACGGCACCGCGACCCCGCTGAGGGTACGCTCCCTGGTCGGGCTGATCCCGCTCGCCGCCACCAGTGTGGTCGGCGGCTGGGCCGACCGCCGATTCCCCGAACTGGTCACGGGCGCACGGGAGTTCGTCGAGCGCCATCCGTCCGTGCAGGCCGTTGTCGCCTCCCAGCACACGCTGGGGCCCGGCGCTCAGGGACGGCATCTGTTCGCCCTGTTCGGTGAGGACCGGCTGAGGCGCATCCTGGCCCGCATGCTCGACGAGGACGAGTTCCTCGGCCCGCACGGCATCCGCTCGCTCTCCCGCCACCACGCCGCGCACCCCTACAGCTTCGAGGTGCACGGCCAGACGTACGGCGTCGGCTATCTGCCCGCCGAGTCCGACTCGGGCATGTTCGGCGGCAACTCCAACTGGCGCGGCCCGGTCTGGTTCCCGGTCAACATCCTGCTGATCCGGGCCCTGCTGAACCTGCACGCCTACCACGGCGACGACTTCACCGTCGAGTGCCCGACCGGCTCCGGCCGGCAGTTGAACCTCTACGACGTCGCCCGCGAGATCTCCGCCCGGCTCACCTCGACGTTCCTGCGCGACGAGGGAGGCCACCGTCCGGTGCACGGCGCCCAGGCCAAGTTCGCCAAGGACCCGCACTGGCGGGACCTCATCCTGTTCTACGAGTACTTCCACGGCGACAACGGCGCGGGTCTCGGCGCCTCGCACCAGACCGGCTGGACGGGCCTGGCCGCGGTCACCGCGACCCTGTTCCACGTGATCGGCCCGGGGGACTGGGGCGCCCTGCGCGAGGAGCCGCTCTCATGACGGTGATCTACGAGATCAACACCGTGGTCTGGCTGGGTGAGTTGAGTGTCCGGTACGGGCGGCCCGTCACCCTGGGCGGGGTGCCCGGCGAGGTCTGGGACGAGATCGCCCGGCCGGGCATCGACACCGTCTGGCTGATGGGCGTCTGGGAACGCAGCCCGGCCGGTCTGCGGATCGCGCTGCGCGACGAGAGCCTGCTGAGGTCGTTCCGCGATGCCCTGCCCGACGTCACCGAGGCGGACATCGACGGATCCCCCTACTGCGTACGGAACTACGTCGTCGACGAGTCCCTCGGCGGACCGGAGGGACTGGCCGCGGCCCGTGCCCGGCTTGCGGCGCGGGGACTGCGGCTGATCCTCGACCACGTCCCCAACCACGTGGCCCCCGACCACCCCTGGCTCACCGAACGCCCCGGCTGCCTGATCGGGGGAACGCGGCAGGATCTGGCCCGCGCGCCGCAGGACTACCTCGAAGCCGGCGGACAGGTCTACGCCCGGGGCCGTGACCCGTACTTCCCGCCCTGGCCGGACGTGGTCCAGCTCAACGCCTTCAGTGACGACCTGCGTGCCGCGGCGGTGGACACGCTCGTGTCCATCGGCGACCAGGCGGACGGCGTGCGCTGCGACATGGCGATGCTGCTGATGAACGACGTCTTCGCGAAGACGTGGGGAGACCGGGCGGGCAATCAGCCCGCGGAGGACTTCTGGCCGTACGTGATCGCGCGCGTGCGCGAGCGCCACCCGGACCTCCTCTTCGTGGCGGAGGCGTACTGGGACCTCGAATGGGCCCTTCAGCAGCAGGGCTTCGACCACTGCTACGACAAGCGGCTCTACGACCGCCTGCGCCACGAGGACGCCGGTTCCGTACGCACCCATCTCCAGGCCGACCTCACCTGTCAGCGAGGCCTCGTCCGCTTCCTGGAGAACCACGACGAGCCGCGGGCCGCCGCCACCCTGCCCGGTGCGCGGGGACGGGCGGCAGCCGTGGCCGTCGCGACCCTGCCCGGTGCGACGCTCTGGCACGAGGGCCAGTTCGAGGGCCGCCGGGTGCGCCCGCCGGTGTTCCTCTCCCGCAGGCCACAGGAACCTGTAGACGAGGTGTCGCGCGCGTTCTACGACCGTCTGCTGCCGGCCGCGGCCGCCGTACGCCGGGGTGAGTGGCGGCCGCTGGCCCCGACGGGCTGGCCGGACAACGACACGCACCGCAACCTGCTGGCGTGGGCGTGGACCCACCCGGACGCGCGTCACCTGGTCGTCGTGAACCACTCCGACCGCCCGGCGCAGGCGCGGGTACCCCTGCCCTGGGACGACCTCCGAGGCCGCGTGCACCGCCTGACCGACCTGCTCACCGGCCGGACGTACGACCGCGGGGGCGACGAACTGGCCGGCCCGGGCCTGTTCGTGGCCCTGGACGCCTGGCAGGGGCACGTCCTCTCGGTATCGGCTTGAGCGTCCGCCCGGGAGCCTCCCGGATCCCGGGTGCCCCGCCCGGACGGCGTGTACGACCTGGTCGTCGACGGCCGTCCGGCAGGCCAGGGCAGCGTGACGGGCGGCGACACCCTCACCATCGACATGACCACCGGAACCGCCGAGATGAGGCGCGCGACCCGGCCGGCACCCTCCGCTTCACCGATCTGTCCGACGGCACCAAGGACATGGAGATCCGGCTGCCGCACTACGAGACCACCGAACTCGTCGCCCTGCGCACGAACGCCCCGGTCGAACCCGCACCGGACAGCGGCCGCAGGGTGTGGCTGCACCACGGCAGCTCGATCAGCCACGGCTCGGACGCCGCGGGCCCCACGACCACCTGGCCCGCGCTCGCCGCCTCCCTCGGCGGAGTGGAACTGGTCAACCTGGGACTGAGCGGCAGCGCCCTGTTCGAGGAGGACTCCGCCGAGCTGCCACTGCCCGATGACCTCCACCCGGACGCCGCCACCCATCGCCGCATCGGCGAACGCTTCGCCGAGCGGGCTTTCACCGAGAGCGGCGTCTTCACGGACCCCGGCGACTGAAGCCGGTCTCCGTCGCGCGTCCGGCGGCGCTCACCGCCGGGGCGCTCCCGTGCGCAGGCCGTCCATGACGAGGTCCAGGAGCCGCGTGGCGCGCGGTCGCCAGTCCGAGCCGGGATCGATCTGCCAGAGGCCGGCGATCGCGAGGAGGAAGTCGTCCGCGGTCACTCCCGGGCGGATGGTGCCGGCCTCCTCGCCCGCGCGGAGCAGCAGTTCGGCGGCGGAGGTCACCGGAGCGTGCCCCGGTTTCGCCGGGGTGCCCGGTGTGCTGGTGGCCTGGCGGATCGCGTCCGCCAGCCCCGCCTTGGTCATGGCGAACCGGGCGAGGCGGTCCATCCACTCGCGCAGGGCCTGGTCGGGTTCCCGGGTTCTGAGCAGCTGGGCCGCGGTGTCGGCGACCTGCTGCATCTCGTAGCGGTAGATCTCCAGGACGAGCGCCTCGCGGCTCGGGAAGTTCCGGTAGAACGTGCCCTGCCCCACCCCTGCCTTCTTGGCGATCGTGCTCAGCGGGGCGTCCGCGCACCGCGTCAGTTCGGCCAGGGCGACTTCCAGGATGCGCTCGCGGTTCCGCTGCGCGTCCGAGCGCAGAGGCGCGTCCTTCTTCTGCTGCACTCGTTCTCCTCGCGGCCTCGTGGCCGAATCCCGTCCTTGCTAACCGGACAGGTGTCCGTTACGTTTTCCCGATGAAGGCGGACAGCTGTCCGGTTACCGTCACGATAGCGGCGGACGAATCCGCAGCGCCAGTTCTGCGCGCCATCTCCCTGTCTCTCGCCCTCGACATGCTCCGAAAAAACGCGAAAGAAGGCTGACCATGGCCCGAGCCCCCTCCTCGACGTACAGCGCCGTCACCCTGCACGTCAACGGCGAGAAGTACACGCTGACCGTAGACCACCGCACCACCCTGCTCGACGCCCTGCGCGAGCGCCTCGATCTGACCGGCACCAAGAAGGGCTGCGACCAAGGTCAGTGTGGTGCCTGCACCGTGCTGCTCGACGGGCGCCGGTCGGTCTCCTGCCTGCAGCTCGCGGTGGCCGCCGAAGGACGAGAGATCACCACCATCGAAGGCATGGCCGAGGGCGGGCAACTGCACCCCGTGCAGCAGGCGTTCCTCGACCTGGACGGCTACCAGTGCGGCTACTGCACACCGGGGCAGATCTGTTCGGCCGTAGCGGTCATCGAGGAGCACGCGGCGGGCTGGCCGAGCGCCGTCACCGACGACGTCCGCCCCGAAGCGGGACCGCCGCCGCTGACCGAGGACGAGATCCGGGAGCGCATGAGCGGCAACCTGTGCCGCTGCGGAGCGTACGTGTCGATCGTCCAGGCCGTCGCCCGGGCGGCCGGTGTCCGCGCCGCGACGGCCGAGTCCGCCGAGACCACGGAGGCGGTGACGTGAAGGAGTTCGGATACCAGCGCGTCCTCGACGTCTCCGGCGCGGTCGCGGTGCTGGGCGCCGATCCGGACGCCCGTTTTCTCGGCGGCGGCACCAACCTCGTCGACCTGATGAAGACCGGCGTCGAGCGGCCCGCCCGGCTCGTCGACGTACGCGAACTTCCCCTCGACCGCATCGAGTCGACCGAGGCAGGCGGCCTGAGCATCGGGGCGACCGTCACCAACAGCGACCTCGCCGCGCACCCCGAAGTCCGCCGCCTCTACCCCGCGTTGACGCAGGCCCTGCTGGCCGGCGCGTCCGGGCAGCTGCGCAACATGGCCACGGTCGGCGGAAACCTGCTCCAGCGCACCCGCTGCGGCTACTTCGCCGATGTGACCAAGGCCTGCAACAAGCGCGTCCCCGGCAGCGGTTGCCCCGCCATCGAGGGCGAGCACCACAACCACGCGATCCTCGGCGCCTCCGACCACTGCGTGGCCACCCACCCCTCGGACATGGGCGTGGCACTGGCCGCCTTCGACGCGGTCGTCTCGTACGAAACAGCCGACGGGCCAGGCGAATTGCCGCTCGCCGACCTCTATCTGCCGGTGGGCGGCACCCCCCACCTGGAGACCGCGCTGCCGCCGGGCGCGCTGATCACCGGCGTCACCCTGCCGCCCGCACCGGTCGCCGCCCGCTCGCGATACCGGAAGGTGCGCGAGCGCGCATCGTACGCGTTCGCGATCGGCTCGATCGCCGCCGCGCTCGACGTCCAGGACGGCCTCGTACGCGAGGTACGCCTGGCCTTCGGAGCGGTCGCGTCGCGGCCGTGGCGGGCCCGGACGGCCGAACGAATACTGACCGGGGCCCCGGCCGGCGCCACGACCTTCGCCGCCGCCGCGGACGCCGAACTGGCGGCCGCGAAGCCGCTGCCCCACAACCGGTACAAGGTGCCACTGATGCGCAACCTCGTGGTGGCCGTGCTGACCGAACTCGCCGAGGAGGCCACCCGATGACCACTGCCCCCACGGCGCACAGGGCCTCCGTCGGAACCGCGCACACCCGTGTGGAGGGCCGCGACAAGGTCACCGGAGCGGCCCGCTACGCGGGAGAGATCCCCTTCGCCGAACTGGCCCACGGCTGGCTGGTGTTGTCCACGGTCGCCCGCGGACGCATCCGCTCGATACAGACCGCGGAGGTGCTCGCGATGCCGGGCGTGCTCACCGTCCTGCACCATCAGAACGCCCCGCGTGTCGACAGCGGCCACGTCGGCCTGCTGGGAGTTCCGCCGGACCCGACCGCCGTGCTGTTCCAGCACGACCGGGTGCCGCACCAGGGCTGGCCGGTGGCGCTGGTCGTCGCCGAGACGTCCGAGCAGGCCAGGGAGGCCGCCGAAGCGCTGGTGGTGCACTACGAGGCGGAGCGGCACGACGTCGTGTTCTCCGGCGCGCGGCCGGACGCGTACCCGGTGGACGGCCACCTGCCGGCGGTGACGGAAAAGGGGGACCTGGAGGCCGAACTCGCCGCGTCCGCCGTCGTCGTGGACGCCGAGTACACCACCCCGGAGGAGCATCACAACCCGATGGAGCCGCATGCCGCGACGGCCCGCTGGGACGGCGGACGGCTCGAAGTGGTCGACTCCAACCAGGGCAGCACCTGGGTCGCGGACGGACTGGTGAAGCTGTTCTCGCTCGATCCGGGCTCGATACGGGTGCGGTCCGAGCACGTCGGCGGCGGCTTCGGAAGCAAGGGCGTCCGCGCGCACCAGGTCGCCGCCGTGATGGCGGCCACCGCTCTGCGGCGCCCGGTCCGGGTCGTGATGACCCGCCGTCAGATGTTCTCGCTCGCAGGCTACCGAAGCCCCACCACGCAGCGGGTCAGGCTCGGCGCCGACGCCGACGGGCGACTGCGCGCGCTGGAGCACGAGTGCCTGAACCCCACCTCGACCGTGCACGACTTCGTCGAACCGGGCGCCGGCGTGGCACGCACGATGTACGACGCCGACGCCCACCACACGGCCAACCGGGTCGTACGGCTCGACGTGCCGACACCGACGTGGATGCGCGCGCCGGGTGAGGCACCGGGTTCGTTCGCGCTGGAGGCGGCGCTCGACGAACTCGCCGAGAAGTGCGGCATCGATCCGATCGAGCTGCGCGCCCGCAACAAGCCCGAGCGCGGTCCCGTGTCCGGGCTGCCGTTCAGTGACCACAGCCTGCTGGCCTGCTTCCGGGAGGGCGCCCGCAGGTTCGGCTGGGCCGGCCGGGACCCGCGTCCCGGGCTGCGCCGCGACGGACGCTGGCTGCTCGGCACCGGCACGGCGGCGGCCTCCTTCCCCGCGGGAGCCGCACCGTCCACGGCGGCCGTGACGGCGGAGGCGGACGGCACCTTCACCGTGCGCATCGCCGCCTCGGACATCGGAACCGGGGCGCGCACCGCGCTCACCCTGATCGCCGCCGACGCACTGGAAACGGCACCGGAACGCGTCCGTGTGAACATCGGGGACAGCGACTTCGGGCCGGCGTTCATCGCCGGCGGCTCGATGGGCACCCGCACCTGGGCGTGGGCGGTCACGGCAGCCGCCGGTGAGCTGCGAGAGCGGCTCGCCCCGGGCGGCGCCGTTCCCCCGGAGGGGATCACCGTACGGTCGGACACCACCGAGGCCGTCGTCGCCCTCGCGCGGAAGGAACGGCATTCGTTCGGAGCGCAGTTCGCGGAGGTCGCCGTGGACGTCACCACCGGCGAGGTGCGCGTGCGGCGCATGCTCGGCATCTTCGCGGCGGGCCGGATCGTCAACCCGCTCACGGCGCGCGGGCAGTTCGTGGGCGGCATGACCTGGGGCATCTCCATGGCCCTGCACGAGGAGGCCGTACGGGACCATGCCACGGGCAGCCACTACGGCGCCGACCTCGCGGGCTATCACGTCGCCACGCACGCGGACGTACCGCACCTGGAGGCGGACTGGCTGGACGAGGACCCGGACGCGGACGATCCGGTCGGGATCAAGGGCATCGGCGAGATAGGCATCGTGGGAGCCGCGGCGGCGATCGCCAACGCGGTCTGGCACGCGACCGGTGTACGCCACCGGCACCTGCCCATCCGGCCCGACCGTGTACTGATGGCAGGCCCGCGTGCTTGACATCGCCGGGGAGTTGTACCGCTGGATGGAGGAGGGCCGGGAGTTCGCCGTGGCCACCGTCGCGGCCGTCGGCGGCAGCGCACCGCGCGGCCCGGGCGCCGCCCTCGCCGTCGACAGCGAGGGCACGGCCATCGGCTCGGTCTCCGGTGGCTGCGTGGAAGGAGCGGTGTACGACCTGTGCGTGCAGACGCTCCAGGACGGCGAGACCGTTCTCGAACGGTTCGGGTACAGCGACGAGGACGCCTTCGCCGTAGGACTGACCTGCGGCGGTGTCATCGACGTTCTGGTCACGCCGGTCGGCGCGCAGTCGCCCGCCCGAACGGTGTTCCGGGCGGCGCTGACCGCCGCCCTCCGAGGCGAGCCCGCGGCCGTCGCCCGGGTTGTCCGCGGCCCGGACGAACTCCTCGGCAGGGCCCTCCTTGTGCGCCCCGACGGGGCGGCGGAAGGAGGGCTCGGCGCCCACGCGGAGCTGGACCGGACGGCGGCCGCCGAGGCCCGGGCCATGCTGGACACCGGCCGCACCGGCACGGTCGACCTCCCGGAGGACGGATCGCACTGCCCCGGCGGCCTCACGCTGCTCGTCGAGTCCAGGGTGCCGGCGCCCCGGATGATCGTCTTCGGTGCGATCGACTTCACCGCCGCACTCGTGCGCGCGGGCAAGTTCCTCGGCTACCACGTGACCGTGTGCGACGCCCGCCCCGTCTTCGCCACGCGGGCCCGTTTCCCCGAGGCCGACGACATCGTGGTCGACTGGCCGGACCGCTACCTGCGGCGCACCGGGACCGACGGCCGCACGGTCCTGTGCGTGCTCACCCACGACGCCAAGTTCGACATCCCCCTGCTGACGGCGGCCCTGCGGATGCCGGTCGCGTTCGTCGGGGCGATGGGCTCGCGCCGTACCCACGCGGACCGCGAGCGACGGCTGCGGGAGGCCGGTGTCGGCGAGCGGGAACTGGCCAGGCTGCGGTCGCCCATCGGCCTCGACCTCGGCGCCCGTACTCCCGAGGAGACCGCCCTGTCCATCGTCGCCGAGATCGTCGCGGCCCGGCGGGGCGGGACGGGCGTTCCGCTGACCGGCTCGGGGACGCCGATCCACCGTGACGGGGCAGAACGGGGCGCGGTGGCGGCGGCCTGACGGACGGGACGGCCGACTGGTGCCGTCCGGGACGCGGGCGTACCGTCGAACGGTGGACCGCAGTGGACGGAACCGTTCACTGATCCCTCGCGAGGGTTCGACCGACCCCCGAGAGTGCGACATGCCATGAGCAGCAGCCCCCAGCCGACCTCCGCAGAACAGACCACCGCCCGGGAAGGCGGCGGTGGCGGAAACCTGATGGCGCTGCTGGTCATCGCGTCGTGTCAGCTGATGGTGGTCCTCGACATCACCATCGTGAACATCGCGCTCCCGCACATCCAGAGCGCCCTCGACTTCTCCACCACCAGCCTGTCCTGGGTGATCAACGCGTACACGCTCACCTTCGGCGGGCTGCTGCTGCTCGGCGGCAGGACCGGCGACATCCTCGGCAGACGGCGCGTCTTCATCTTCGGCGTGCTGCTCTTCGTGCTCGCCTCCCTGCTCGGAGGGCTCGCCCAGAACGAGGCCCAACTCCTCGGCGCACGCGCTCTCCAGGGCGTCGGCGGCGCCATCGCCTCTCCGACGGCCCTCGCCCTGATCAGTACCACCTTCCGTGAAGGACCCGAGCGCAACCGGGCGTTCGGCGTGTTCGCCGCGGTCTCTGCGGGCGGCGGCGCGATCGGGCTGCTCGCCGGCGGTGTCCTCGTCGAGTGGCTGAACTGGCGCTGGGTGCTCTTCGTGAACGTTCCGATCGGACTGCTCATCGCCCTCGCCACGCCCCGCTGGATCAAGGAGTCCGAACGTCACCCCGGTCACTTCGACATCACCGGCGCGCTGACGTCCACCGTCGGCATGGTGCTGCTGGTGTACGGGTTCATCAGAGCCGCGCAGGAGGGCTGGCGGGACGCGCTCACCCTCGCCTCCTTCGGCGCGGCCGTCGTTGTCCTCGTGGTGTTCATCCTGGTCGAGAGGCGTTCCAGACAGCCGATCACGCCGATGCACATGTTCGCCGACCGCAACCGCGCGGGCACGTACGGAATCATGCTGTGCCTCGCCGCCGCGATCTTCGGCATGTTCTTCTTCCTCACGCTGTTCGTGCAGAACGTGCTGGACTTCAGCCCGTTGCAGGCGGGGCTCGCCTTCCTCCCCGTCAGCGCGGTCATCGCGATCGGCGCCGGGCTGGCCTCCCGTTTCCTGCCGACGTACGGCCCCAAACCGTTCATGGTGGTGGGCGCGATCCTCGCCGCGGCGGGTCTGGCCTGGCTGACCCTGACCGACGTCCACTCCACCTACGCGGGCAGCGTGCTCGGTCCGATGCTCGTCTTCAGCCTGGGCATGGGCATGGAGTTCGTCTCGCTCACGCTGATGGCGCTCTCCAACGTCCCCGTCCAGGAGACCGGTGCGGCCTCCGGACTCCTCAACGCCACCCAGCAGGTCGGTGGTTCGCTCGGACTGTCCATCCTGGTCACGATGTTCGGCACGGCCAGCAACAACGAGGCGGAGAAACAGGTCCCGGGCTTCCTGGCGCAGGCGACCCCGGCCGAGCGCCTGCGGTTCGAACGCACCGGGCAGCTCCCGGCGCCCTGGTCCGACGAGGTCCTCACCGCCGGGGCCTCGGCCGCCTTCGTCATGGCGGCGATCTTCACCGTGGTCGCCGCGCTGATCGCCATCGTGGTCATCCAGGTCCGTCCCTCCGACCTGGAACGCCTCCAGGGCGGTGGAGGCCCCGGCCCCACGTGAGGCCGGGAACCGCGCGGTGAGACCCGCAGGTCACGGCAGGGGACGGGGAAAGGTCCTCAGCTTCGGGGAACCCGGCGGCATCGGTGCCGATCTTGCGGTAGACGGCGGAGAGCAGCTGCTTCACTCCTTGCTGGGTGAGGCGCAGTTCCTTGGCGGCCAACGCCGACGGGTGGTCCTGGACGGTCAGTTCGACGGCCCGGCGTTCCCACCCCGTTCCGGCCGCATGACGTGCCGTGACAGGCGTTCTGTCCTGCCCGGCCCCGTCGTGCTGCGCGAACGGGAACCCGGCCCGCAGCGGGCCCATGGCCTCGTCCCCGAGCCGGCCGAACTCCGCGGCGGCGCCGGGCGACACGCCGACCGTGCCGCCCCTTTGCCGTGTCGGCCCCGTCACCGGACGGGCGCGGGTCGAAGCCGCGGTGGGTTTGCTCTCCTTTGGCAGCCCGCGCGGCCGCCAATTGTCAGGCGAGCCGCACGGCTCCGCGGATCGCCGACTCCCCGACGTTGTAGACCGACTCCTCGCGTATGTACGCCCCCGGCTCCGGTGCGTGGATCATCAACCCGTCGCCGGTGTAGAGGCCGACGTGAGTGAGGTCGTCGTGGAAGAAGACCAGGTCGCCGGGCAGGACGGTGCTGAGGGGGATCACGGTGCCGGCGTTCGCCTGGTCGGGTGCGGAACGCGGGAGTGCGACGCCGGCGGCCTTCCAGGCGGCCTGGGTGAGGCTCGCGCAGTCGTACGAGTCCGGTCCGGTCGCCCCCATGACGCACGGCCTGCCGGTCTGGGCGCGCGCGAAGGCGAGGGCGCGTTCGGCCTTTCCGCCGGTCACCGGATCCGCGGTGCTGACGGCGCCTGCGGGACGGACCGCGTCGAAGGCCGTGGTGGTGGCCGGGCCGGGTGAGGGCTGCTGTTGCCGCCAGGCCGCTTCGCCGGTCTGCTGCCGGGCCACTTCGCCGGTCTGCTGTTGCCGCCGGGCCACTTCGCCGGTCTGCTGGGGCCACGCCATGCTCTCGGCCGGCTGCTGCTGGGGCCACGCCTCGTTCGCGGCGGGCTGCTGCAGGGTCCACGCCGCCTCCTCGTCGGCGGGGCGATCCGGCTCCGGCGTGGCGAACCGGGGGGCGTCGGCCGGCGCGGCCTCGAGCGCCGCGACCGGCGTCCTCTGCTGGATGTGCCGGGACAGCAGCTCACGGGCCTCGGCGAGCTTGTGCCGGCTCTGCTCCTTGGAGGTTCGCAACGCCGACCGCTCGTCCTTGACGGCCGGCGCGGGCAGGGCAAGAGGCGCGCGCTGTCCCGTCTCCGGTGCGGCCGGCAGCGCGGGTACGGAAGCGGGAGCCGGCGGCCCTGCGGTCAGCTCCAGTACGGGCCTGGAGGCCGACCCGGCGGGCAGCTCCCGTACGGCGGCGGAGGCTCTCTCTGCCGTCAACTCCGGTAGAGCAGCCTGCCGTTCCGCGGGCCGGGACTGGGCAGCGGCCGCCGGCATCCTGTCGCGCGGCAGCACCGCCGGAACGGTCGGACCGAGGCGCGAGCGCGCCATGTCGAACCACTGCCGGGCCACGTCGTCGAGCGCGGGATCCGAGCGCCCGGCCCCCTCGGCGGGCGCCCCGCCCGCGCGGCGCGAACCCGACGGCGTCGCACGGGTCGCGTTGGAGGTACCGGAGGCGGTCTCGGCCTGGTCATAGAGCGCGTTGACCCGCTGCTGGACCTCTTCGCGGCTCGGTCCGTCGTCCCCGGGCGTGGCGTCGGCTGTCTGGGAGAACAGGGCCACAGAGGTAAGCGCCGC
Organism: Streptomyces sp. NPDC040410; assembly: GCF_055595715.1. Taxonomy (NCBI): domain Bacteria; kingdom Bacillati; phylum Actinomycetota; class Actinomycetes; order Kitasatosporales; family Streptomycetaceae; genus Streptomyces; species Streptomyces sp. NPDC040410. The sequence goes on along the minus strand of NZ_JBVIVK010000011.1, from coordinate 35,994 downwards.
CGTCGCGAGGGCGGAGTTGCGCATGCCGGGGAGGCTGAGACCTCGGGGGCGCGACGATCGTTCCGGCGCCATGAGGGACGTACTCCTTCCGTGCTCCGCCTACCGAGTTAGCTGACGGGTTCGGGCGGACGATCCGGAAGGTGTGCCCTACGACCCCTCCCCGAAGGGCGGTTGGGCCGATTCACCCCGAGTTTCGGTTGGGTCCCCGGTTCCGGCCTGCCTTACGGCGCACCGGACTCGGCGGAGGCTGTGCGACCCGGCGCGGTCCGCCGGAGGGAGTCGAACAGCCCGCCGTCAACCTAACCAACTTGTGTGCCTCGTGTGAAGGTTGAAGCCCCGAATGTCCGATACGTAATGGTGACCTTCGTTGTGCCGAGGAGTGACCGGCGGTCAGCTCGGGCCTCGCCCGGCCCGCCAGGCAGTAGTGGTCCAGGACGGTTTCCTCGACGGCCGGGAGGCTCCGGCCGAGCCGCAGGGCCGGCTGCACGGCGACCTGTGGAACGGCAACGCGCTGCGGGGCGCCGACGGGCATGTGTGGCTGATCGACCCGGCCGCGCACGGCGGCCACCGCGAGGCCGACCTGGCGATGCTCAGGCTCTTCGGGTGCCCGCATCTGGGACGGTGCTGGACGGCTACCAGCAGGCGGCGCCGGCGGAGTGACCGCCGACGCCGCCCGGTGCGACGTCGAGGGCGAGGAAAGCGAACGGGCTAGTGACAGGCCGCCGCAGCGGAATGAGAAGGAAGCCCGTTCATGGCCTCGCCGCGCTCCACGCTAGCAGTCAGCCGGGGATCACGTCGCGCAGGTTTTCGGGGGTGATGACCCGGGAGTCCGGGTGCAGGCCGTCGGGACGCTCCAGGCCGATGTAGGTGACCGGGCCGTCCGGCACCGTCCTGCCGTCCCACGACGTCACGGTCGTCGTCGCGTCGTCGGACATCAGGTCGATCAGGTACCGGACCGTGAGCTGCTCGCGCTCGACGATCCCGCGCAGCAGCGTCGCGACCGACACCCGGTTCTCCTCGACCCGGTTGGCCGACGGAGTGCCCTTCAGGTACAGGTGCAGCCACTTGGCCTGCCACCGGCCGTCGTGCCCCCGCCGGAACGCCAGAGGCAGCGCGACCCGGCCGGGACCACGCAGCTCCGACTTCATGCGCACGGTGCGCGGTTCGAACGGCCGGCCCTGCTGGTCGGCGTCGCGCAGCATGAAGCCGAAGAACGACTCCTCGACCTCCTCGAACCCCTCCCCGGAGAAGATGTTGACCTGCGGGACGATGAACGTGCCGCGAGCGGCGCCCAGCCTCAGGTTGATGAACTCCGAGGCGCCGTCGGGCGCTTCGGTGATGTCGCCGGAGTGCTCGCCCTCCAGGTCGGTCAGGGCGGTGTAGGACAGCCAGGTGATCACCGTGTAGTCGGCGTCCAGCAGCAGCGCCGACAGGTCGTAGTCGGTCACGTGCTCCCTCTGCTTCCAGTACACGAAGAAGCGCAGCAGTTCGCCGTCGACGGGGGAGACGGAGCCGCGCGGCAGCACGCCGAGACCGGATGCGGTCGCCTTGCCGCTGAGCGGAAGCGCCACGTCCAGGACGTCCGGGTCGACCAGCAGGTGGCCCGGGTCCGGGAGCCGGCGGCGCGTCTCGGCGTCGAGCGAGGCGATCAGACGCTCGCGGTCCGCCGACAGTACGGGCAGGCGGGTGTCGGGAGCGACCCAGGCGCGGCCCGAGCGGTTGACGAAGACACGGCGGGCGGCGGGCTTCTCAGGATCCGCAGGACGGCTCTCAGGACGCTTCTCGGGCCGGCTCTCTTCGCCGCGGTTGTGCAGGTGCTCGCGGACCGACAGCACGACCCGGCCCGAGACCAGCGGGGCGACCTGCTCGGCGGCGGTGATGACGGCATCCCGCTCGTCCTGGCCGGAGGCCGACCGCAGCAGCCGGTCCAGCGAACGGAACAGCTTGCCCGGCGCCGACTTCAGCAGCTCCACGGCTGCGATGACGTCGCCGCCGCCGAGGAGCTCCTCGACCCGGCCGTCGAAGGACCGCGCCTTGCTCTCGCCCCGCGCGACCGCGAACACGTCGGCGGCGTGCGGCCACCGCGGGTACTCGTGCGGATGGAGACGTTCACCGAGCCGTTTGAACGCCTCGCGGTGCGCGGACACGTCGGCGAGCTTGGCGGGGGCGCCGGCGACGACCGAGTCGAGTCCCTCGAGCAGGGCGCGGCGGACCGGGCGGGACAGGGCCCGGAAACGGGTCGGTTCCTGCAGGGTCACGTCACCGCCCGAGACCGCGCAGGCCAGCCGCAGCACGTCGGTGACCGTGTCCAGCAGGAGGTCCACGCCCGCTCCCAGCCGGGCCCGGTTGATGACGGCGCGGTTCTCCCGGACCGGGATCGCCTCGGGCTGGGGGCCGGTCACGCACCGCCCGGCCAGGATCCCCAGGTCGCGCAGGCCGGCCTCGCCCAGCGGCGTGGCGCTGCCCGCCAGCGCCAGGTACAGCGCGGTGACCTCGTCGTCCAGGTCACCGCCCAGATGCAGGACCGTCATCCGGTCGCCCGCCGCGGCGATCAGTTCCTCGTGGGCGGCGAGCATCTCGGCGTACGTGTGCCGGTAGCTGCCGTAGGACGGGAGGGTGAGCAGGTCCACCACACCGCTGCGCAGCTGGTCGATGGTGCTGGTGCGCGAGGTGTCGTCGGCGAGTGCCTCGGCGATGCACCGCATCCAGAAGTCGAAGGTGTCCGGCACATGGGCCGGGAAGTCGAGAAAGTAGACGTTGTGCCGGACGTGGTCGCCGACCATCTCGCGGACGGCGGCCAGTGTGCGCACGGCGGTGTCGACGACTGCGCCCTCGGACAGTCCCGACAGGCGCTCCAGCAGGCCCGCCGAGAGTTTGAAGCCGACGGACATCAGCGCGGCGTCGAACTGCCGCGCCGCGACGTCGCCCGTCCCGGCGGGTCCCGTCGGGGACGGGAGCCGGCGGGTGTGCCGGACGACCAGCGGTTCGAGAGTGTGACCCATCCCGGGATGATCGCAGAAGCGTTCGAGCCGGTGCATGGGGATTTTCCCGCGATGATCGCATCCTCTCCGGCGGTGATCACGTCCGTTTCAGCGGTGCGCTCACCCGGAGGAAGTGCGGTCAGGAAACCTCGCGCTCGGCGTTCTTCTTCTTGACGCGCACCGCTTCCTTGCGGACCTCGGCCTGGGTGGCGCGCTCCTTCTCCAGCCACTCGGGCCCGTCCTGCCTGAGCGCCTCGATCTGCTCGGTGGTGAGCGCCTCGGTCACCCCGCCGCGCGCCAGTCCCGCGATGGAGACGCCGAGCTTCGCCGCGACCACCGGGCGGGGGTGCGGGCCGGTGCGCCGCAGCTCCTGAAGCCATTCGGGCGGATTGGCCTGCAGCTCGTTGAACTCGGCGCGCGAGACGACGCCCGCCTGGAATTCCGCGGGGGTGGCCGGGAGGTACACGCCCAGCTTCTTCGCCGCGGTCGCGGGCTTCATCGTCTGGGCGGTCTGGTGCGACTTCATGGCGTCAAGACTAACGACCGCGGACGAGACGTCCGACCACGCCCGGTAGCCTGGCCTGGTGACAGGCTCGGAAGCACCTCCTTCGTTCCGGCTCGCGTACGTCCCTGGCGTGACCCTCGGCAAGTGGGTGCGGATCTGGAACGAGCGCATGCCCGGCGTCCCCCTGACGCTCGTCCAGGTGCGGGCCGCGGAGGCATCCGATGTCCTGCGCGGCAAGGACGCGGACGCGGCGCTCGTACGGCTGCCGGTGGACCGTACGGTCTTCAGCGCGATCCCGCTCTACACCGAGACGACGGTGGTCGTGGTTCCCAAGGACCATCTGGTGACGGCGGCGGACGTGGTGGCAGTCGCGGATCTCGCCGACGAGATCGTGCTGCACCCCCTCGACGACGTCCTCGACTGGGAGCGTCCGCCGGGCCTTCCCGCGTTCGAGCGCCCCGCCACGACCGCGGACGCCGTCGAGCTCGTCGCCGCGGGCATCGGCCTGCTCGTCGTCCCCCAGTCGCTGGCCCGTCTGCACCACCGCAGGGACCTGACCTACCGCCCCGTCGTGGACGCCCCGGAGTCGGGTGTCGCACTGTCCTGGCCACAGGACGCGACAACCGACCTCGTCGAGGACTTCATCGGGATCGTCCGCGGCAGGACGGTCAACAGCACCAGGGGGCGCGCCCAGCCCCCGGCCCCGGCGCAGCAGCAGCGCAAGCGCCCCGAGAAGAGCGGCGGCCCCAAGCCCGCCCCGGGCAAGGGCTCCCGGGGAGGCGGTTCCGGCGGCCCGAAGGGCGCCAGGCGGGGCAAGCCACGCCGCCGGTCGTAGCCCGGCCCCGCCGGCTGTAGAACAGAAGGTCATCTGCGGGCGGCGCGCCCCATCGACTCCACCAGCGGCAGCAGCCTGTGCGGGACGCGTTCGCGCAGTGCCACCTCGGTGCGGGTCCGCACCACGCCGGGGAGGCTGATCAGTTTCTGGATCACGTCCTCGAGATGGGCGTTGTCGCGCGCCACGACCCGCGTCAGCAGGTCCCCGCCGCCCGTGATCGAGAAGGCCTCGACGATCTCCGGCACGGCCGCGAGCTCGTCGCCCACGTCGTCGAGATGGCCCTGGGTGACCTCGATGTGCACGAACGCGAGCACCGGGTGGCCGAGCGCGGCGGGAGAGAGCGAAGGCCCCGTGCCGGTGATCACGCCGTCCCGCTCCAGACGGTCGAGACGGGCCTGCAGCGTGCCGCGCGCGACGCCGAGGACGCGGGCGTACTCGCGCACACTCGTGCGCGGCTGCTCCAGCAGCAGCCGCAGGATGCGGGTGTCGAGTTCGTCCACGGCCATGGTGTCCGGCCTCCTCGTATCTGGTCCGTTGGCTCGCCGGTGGAAGTACCGAGACCGTTATGTCTGTGCCATTGGCCCAGTATTCCAGGTGCCACTTGAGCCAGGTTCGGCCTTGATGCTGTGATGGGCATGTCGATGGCGCTGCGGATCCCGCGGCGCCTTTTTCATGCCGAGGTGCGCAGGGGGAGGACAGCAGTGCTGAAGAGGGTGTTCGTGGCTCCGGACCCGGCGCGGGCGCGTCTGCGCTTCGCCGCGCGGGCCGTCCTGGGCGTCGGGCTGGCGGTCGTCGCCTGCGGCCTTGCCGGACACTCCCTCGTCGGTGCCGTCACCGGTGGGCTCGCCGCGCTGCTGGCCCTGTTCACCGTCACGGACGCCACTGTCCGCGGCCAGGCGGTCACCACCGCGCTGCTGCCGGCCGTCGGACTGCCCGTGCTCGCCGCCGCGGCCGAACTGCACGACCACCCCGTCGCGCGGGACCTGACCTTCCTCGCCGTGACCGGCGCTGGCGTGTACGCGCGGCGCTGGGGCCCGCGCGGGCACAGCCTCGGTGTGTTCGCGTTCATGACCTTCTTCGTGGCGCAGTTCCTGCATGCGACCAGCGGGCGACTGCCCGAGCTGTACGCGGCCGTCGTCCTGTCCGTGCTCACTGCCGCGGGAGTGCGGTTCGGCCTGTGGTGCTACGAGCGCCGTCTGCCCCCGGCCGCCGCGCCGTCCGCGCCGGCCGGCACCGGCCTCGCCCGCGTGACCACGCGCCAGGCGATCCAGGCGACCGCCGGCGCGGGCTTCGCCCTCGTCGTGGGCCAGCTGGTGTCCGGACAACGCTGGTACTGGGCCGTCGGCGCCACCTGGTGGATCTTCGTCAACACCAGCTCGCGCGGCGAGACCCTGATCCGCGGCTTCCGCCGGGTCCTCGGCACGGTGATCGGCATCGGCCTAGGCCTGCTCGTCGCCGTCCCCCTGGACGGGGCCGCGTTCCCCACCGCGGCCCTCCTCGCCGGCTGCGTCTTCGGCATCTTCTACACGGCAGCCGTGTCCTACACCTGGATGATGCTGTGCGTGACGCTGCTGGCCGAGCTCCTCTACGGCCTCCTCGGCGTCCTGAACCCCGGCCTCCTCGCCCTGCGCCTGGCCGAGACCGGCGTGGGGGCGCTCGGCGCCGCGCTGGCCGTGATCCTCGTCCTGCCCGTCACCACGCACACCACCACCGACGCCTGGATCCGGCAGGCCCTGCGCTGCGTCCACGCCTGCACCGCCGAGGCCGCCGCGCGTCTCGTAGGCGCCGACGGCGCGGACCCGGCGCGGCGCGTGGCCGAACTGGAGCAGCTGCTCGGCCGCGTACGGCTCTCCGTCGCCCCGCTGGTGCACCCCCTCAACCCGATGCTCGGCCGCAAGCGGCGCGCCCGCCGGGTGCTGGCCCTGCTCGACGACTGCGCCCGGGAGATCCGCGGCCTGGCCGCCGTCGCCGCCGACCCCGAGGCCTCGCACGACGCGCGCCTGGCCGCCGCCTGCTGGCGCGTCGAGGCGGCGGTGGAGGCACTCACCGGCGGCCAGGGCGGGCACGTCACCGTCCTGACGTCCCAGCCGCCCGTGGCGGAACCCGCGCTGGCCCATCTGCACGGTCTGGAGCGGGCCCTCGCGGAACTGGCCACGCCACTGCGCACGCCGAGCGGCTCGCCGCTCGTCGGAGCCTGAGTCCTGTCGCCACATTCAGTGGGCGAGCGTGCACGGCGCCGCGGGGCAGGCGGGAATGTGACGACTGGGTGCGGGCTCCGGCTGCGGCGGGCGACGTTGCCGGTGGTGCGCCCGTTGCGGCCAGTCAGGGCTCGGGGTCGCCGGTGCTGTGTCCATTGAGGTCCGGTCGAACCCCGGCCGCTTTGGTCTAGACCGATGATGATCGACTGCTACCGTCACCCCGACAGGCACAGAACCGAGAGGGGACTGCGGTGACAGACGGCGGCGGGCGGCGGCGGGCCTTCATCGGGTCGTTCACGGCGGCCGGAGGCCCGGGGATCGTGACGGCGGCGGTGGCCGCCGACACCGGCGCGCTGATCCCCCTGAGCAGCGTGGACGGCCTCCCCGACCCCGCCTACCTGACCCTGTCGGCCGACGGCGGCACACTGTACGCGGTCAGCGAGACGGCGGACGGCGCGGTGGCCGCCTACCGCGTGACCGGCGACAGACCCGAACCGGCCGGTCCACCGGTGCCGGTCGACGGCAGCGGCCCCACCCACCTCAGCCTGTTCGCCGGCCACGTCCTGACCGCCAACTACGGCTCCGGCAGCGTCACCGCCGTACCCGTCCGCACGGACGGCACACTCTCGGCCGCCGCCTCCGGCGTACTCGAGCACACCGGCTCGGGCCCGCACACGCGTCGCCAGCAGGGGCCGCACGCCCACCATGTGCAGCCCGACCCGAGCGGCCGGTGGGTCGTCAGCGTGGACCTCGGCACGGACTCGGTGCGGGTGTGCACCCTCACGGACGGCCGCCTCGAACTGCACCGCGAGACCGCCCTGCGCCCCGGCTCCGGACCGCGCCACCTGGCCTTCCATCCCGACGGGTCGTACGCCTACGTCGTGAACGAACTCACCCCGACCCTCACGGTCTGCCGCTGGGACGCCGCGGAAGGCGCGCTGAAGCCGCTGGCCGAGACGCCGGTGCTGCCCGGCGCCCCGGCCGGCGACGCCTACCCGTCGGGGATCGTCGCCTCGCCCGACGGCCGCTTCGTATGGACCGCGACCCGCGGCGAGGACGTGCTCTCCACGTTCGCGGTCGAGGAGGAGGTCCTGAGACTGCTCGGAACGGCACCCTGCGGCGGCCACTGGCCACGGGCGATCGCCGAGTCGGGGGGTTTCCTGTACGTCGCCAACGAGCGCTCGGGCAACATCACCTGGTTCGCGGTCGACCCGGACACGGGACTGCCGCGGTACGAGGGTTCGATGGACGTGCCCGCGGCGTCCTGCGTCGTCTTCGGCTGAGCTGCTCCTGACGCCCGGGGCGGTTCTGCGCGAAGGGCCCGCTCCTCTGCCTGGAGCGAGCCCTTCGGTGTGCTTGCGGGGTTGCCGTGCGCGTCAGCGGACCGGCGTGCTCTGCGGCTGCTGCGGGGCGATGCCCAGCGCGGTCGTGTACTTGGCCAGCGCCAGCTTGCCGATGGCCGGGTACGGGCCCAGCGCCTCGGCGGCGGAGCAGCCCGCTTCCTGGATCGCCGCCTCGACGAGGCCCGGGTCGATCTCCGGTCCTATCAGGTACGGCGCCAGCGCCAACTGCTGCGAACCGGAGGACCGCAGCTGCTCGGCGACGGAGGCGATCGAGCCCTCCTGGTCGAGGGCCGCCGCCATCACCGGCACGGCCAGGCGCGCGGCGAGCAGCATGCCGGTGATCCCGGCCGCCTGTACGGCCTCGTCTCCGCCCACGGAGGCCAGGATGATGCCGTCGGCGGCGGTCGCCACGGTGAACAGGCGGGCGCGGTCGGCGCGGGCCAGACCGGCCTCCGACAGGCGCACGTGCAGCGCCTCGGCGAGCAGCGGGTGCGGGCCCAGCACATCGGTCAGGTCGGAAGCGACGCGGCTGTCCATGACGGCCTGGCGGATCCGGCGCAGCAGCGCGCTGTCCGGCCCGGCGAGCAGCGGGACGACGACGGCGACCGGGCCGTCTGGCTCCCTGACGTCCAGACCGGCGGCCTTGGCCTGCTCGTAGCGGGCGGTGCGCTCCTCGGCGGCGTACGCGAGTACGGCCTGCAGCGTGGGGAATTCCGTGTCGTCCCCCTCGAGGTACCCGATGCGCGCGTCGAGGCCGGGGAGCTCGGAGCGGGCGATGCTCACGACCTCCTCGGCGAGGCTGCGCGTTGCGGTACGGGGCGTGCCCGGCACCGCGAGGACAAGCGCGGGCGCGCCCTCGGGAGCCGCCAGAGGTTCGGGTCGGCGGTGCCGCCCGGGCTGGCGGGGTCGCGGCATTCGTACTGGCAGGCCGGACGCGGGCCCAGTGGGGGAGCTCATGGCGCCGCATGTTACTGGTTTCCCGGGTTCCCCCGTTCGGGGAGGGGGCAGGTGAGCGGTATCCGTCCGGTTTTGTCTGATGAGTTACGGACGGATCAGGAGTGATCAGTCCGTTTCCCGCGACGTGTGACAACTGCCGGGGCATGAAAGCGTACTTGTCGGACAAGTGCTGTATCAGGTTGTCAGTCGCCCTTTGTTGTCACCGTGAACAGCAGCTTTTCGTCACCCGGCAGACTGAGCACACCGGCCGCCAGTTGGGTTGCGATGCGTACCGAGCCGTGCAGCGGATCGCCCTCGGCGGCCACCCGCCGTGTGTGCGGCAACCGCCTCGCCAGCTCCTCCTCCAGCGGAACGAGGAGCGGGTCGCCCAGTTTGAACAGGCCGCCGGTGAGGGCGACCCGGGGCTCGCCCGCGGTCGGACAGACGGCGGCCGCGGAGTCGGCCATGTGCCGGGCAGCGGTGCGCAGGATGTCCGCGGCGACGGGGTCGTCCGCCGCGCAGCCGGCCACCTGGGGCGCGAAGGAGGCGAGTACGGCGGCGCGGTCCGAGCGCGGGTACAGCTGGCCGGGCAGTCCCGGCATCGGTCCGAACAGCTCCTCGGCACACGCCAGCAGCCGCACCGAACCGGCGGCCCGCCCGTCGTGGGCGCGCAGGGCCGCCTCCAGCCCGGCCCGCCCGATCCATGCCCCGCTGCCGCAGTCGCCGAGCAGATGCCCCCAGCCGTCGGCGCGACGCCAGCGGGTCAGGTCGGTGCCGATCGCGATCAGCCCTGTCCCGGCGGTGACGACGGCGCCGGGACGGGGACCGAGGGCGCCAACGTAGGCGGTGACCGCGTCGGCGACGAGGGCGACAGTGCGCACGCCGAGGTCCCGCCCGAGCGCGCCCGGGAGTTCGGCGCGCAGGGCATCGCCCAGGGTGGCGAGGCCCGCGGCTCCTACGACGGCCGTGTCCAGCCGCGTCGTCCCCGACTCGGCGGTCAGGGCCCGGGCCAGGGGCACCAGTTGCTCCATCAGGTGCCAGGGGTCGATGCCTCCGGCGCCGGTCCGTACCGGTTCCCGGGACTCCCGCCGGGCCAGCACGCCGCGGTCCACGGTCCCCACGACGACCCGCAGGCCGGAGCCGCCCGAATCGACGGCGAGGAACCCGGGCGCGCCCGTACCGGGTGCGTCCCCCCTGCCGCTCACGGCAGGCGCCAGTCCACCGGTTGCCCTCCCTGGCGCACCAGCAGGTCGTTGGCCCGGCTGCACGGACGGGAGCCGAAGAAGCCCTTGCCCCGGTGGGTGCCCGGCTTGCGCGGGGCCGAGGTCAGCGCCCTGTTGAGCAACAGCACGCCCTGCTGGGTCCACCGCGTCAGATCACCGCTCGACGGCTGGGACAGGCCCAGGTCGGTGTTCAGCTCCCGGAAGATGTTGATCAGGCTGCCGGGCAGCGGGCGCACCTCGGGTGCGACCGAGAACGACAGTCCCACCGCGTGTGCGGGAGTTCCGAGATCTGGGTGTCGGTGACGAAGGGCTGGCGAGGCGTGATGACCATGGCGGAGTGGCTTGATCATGGGATGCAACAGGCTCCCCTCCTTCCCGGTGAGCGGCTGCGTGATCTGCGGGACCCGCTGGATGACCTCGATGAGGAGGAAGAGTAGCGCCGCGTGCGGCGTCCGTGCGCGGGGGCTTCTGTGTTTGTGCGCGACCCCGGTGTGTGCCAGTAGGGTGACCCGCTGTGGCACCACGACCCTTGCATGAACTTGTTGAAGCAGGCTGGGCGAAGGCCCTTGAACCTGTGGCCGAACGTATCGCTGCGATGGGGGACTTCCTCCGGGCCGAGATAGCCGCGGGCCGGACCTACCTTCCGGCCGGGGCGAATGTTCTGAGGGCGTTCCAGCAGCCCTTCGACGACGTCCGCGTGCTGATCGTCGGCCAGGATCCCTACCCCACGCCGGGTATGGCGATCGGGCTGAGTTTCGCGGTCTCGCCGGAGGTGCGTTCGCTGCCGGGCAGTCTGGAGAACATCTTCCGGGAGATGCACTCCGACCTGGGCCTGTCTCAGCCGTCCAACGGCGATCTGACTCCGTGGACGCAGCAGGGGGTGCTGCTGCTCAACAGGGCGCTCACCACCGCCCCGCGCAAGCCGGGCGCGCACCGCGGCAAGGGCTGGGAGGAGGTCACCGAGCAGGCCATACGGGCGCTGGCGGCGCGCGGCAAGCCTCTGGTGTCGATCCTGTGGGGGCGTGACGCGCGTAATCTGCGGCCGCTGCTGGGGGATCTTCCGGCGATCGAGTCGGCGCATCCCTCTCCCATGTCGGCGGACCGCGGTTTCTTCGGCTCGCGGCCGTTCAGCCGGGCCAACGACCTGCTACTGCGGCAGGGTGCGCAGCCGGTGGACTGGCAACTCCCGTAGGCCACGGCCCGGCTGCGTCCGATCCTCCGTGCCAAGGACCAGCAGGCAATCGGTTGCCCGGCCGCAGCAGGGCGGCCACCGGCTCACCGAGTCATGGCCACCCTCCGCGACGCCGCCATCGGCGCCCTCCGCCTCACCGGCGTCACCAACATCGCCGCAGCCGACCGCCACCACGCCCGCAACTCCAACCGCCCGTTGGCCCTACTCGGCATCACCTGCAGTAACGACCTTGCCGGGGCACCGGGAGGCTGGCGGATCGGCTCGGTGGCGACGGGCGCGGAGCCGAGCCGGATGCGCTCGCCGGAGCACGACTGCGTGATGCTCGAACTGGTGCTCGCTGCCATCGTGCTCGGCGAGGCAGCCGTCGAACTGTGGCTCGGCTGCGCGCGCTGGCCTGAAAGAACAAGAAAGGCAAGGAGGGGAACTCCTTGCCATTAATAACGTATACCGCACCCCCGGGCTTGCGGCAAGACCTCGGTCGTGGCGCACAATCGTCGGCCGAGCGCAAGAATCGGCACATCGTGGGGGAATGTATGTTCGATGTAATCATCGCCGGCGGCGGGCCGACTGGCATGATGCTGGCGAGCGAATTGCGTCTGCAGGGCGTCAAGGTGCTCGTGCTGGAGAAGGAGGCCGAGCTGCCGCCGTTCGTGCGGTCGCTCGGGCTGCACGTGCGCAGCGTCGAGGTGATGGATCAGCGGGGGCTGTTGGAGCGGTTCCTCGAAAACGGCAAGCAGTACCCGATCCGTCCCGGCGGTGTCCGAGGATTCTTCGCGGGCATCGAAAAGCCCGCTCCGACCGGGCTGGACACCGCTCACGGATACGTGCTCGGCATTCCGCAGACGCTCACCGACCGGTTGCTCGCCGAGCACGCGGCCGAAGTCGGAGCCGAGATCCGGCGCGGCTGTGCAGTGGTCGGGCTGGAGCAGGACGACGACGGCGTGACCGTCCACCTTGGAAATAGAACTGCAACGCCGTTGCGGGCGCGGTTTGTTGTCGGCTGCGACGGTGGGCACAGCACGGTTCGGAAACTGCTCGGGGTCGGATTCCCCGGCGAGCCGTCGAAAATCGACACGCTGCTGGGCGAGATGGAGGTGACGGCGTCCGCGGACGACATCACCGAAGTGATGACCGAGGTGCGCAAGACCGAGAAGCGGTTCGGGATCGGGCCGTCGGGCAAGCCGAGGGTGTTCCGGGTGGTCGTGCCGGCGGAGGGCGTGGTCGAAGACCGTTCGATGCCGCCGACGATCGAGGAGTTCAAGCAACAACTGCACAGGTACGCCGGCACCGACTTCGGCGTGCACTCCCCCCGCTGGCTGTCGCGCTTCGGCGACGCGACCCGCCAGGCCGAGCGCTACCGGGTCGGACGGGTGTTTCTGGCCGGGGACGCCGCGCACGTTCACCCGCCGATGGGTGGGCAGGGGCTCAATCTCGGGATCCAGGACTCGTTCAACCTGGGTTGGAAGCTGGCGGCGGCCATCAACGGCTGGGCGCCGGACGACCTGCTGGACAGCTACGAGTCCGAGCGGCATCCGGTGGCCGCCGACGTGCTGAACAACACCCGTGCACAGATGCAGCTGACGACCAACGAGCCCGGGCCGCAGGCGGTTCGGCGGTTGTTGGCGCAGCTGATGGACTTCAACGACGTCAACCGGTTCCTGATCGAGAAGATCACGGCAATCAGCATCCGGTACGACTTCGGTGAGGGCCATGCCCTGCTGGGGCGGCGGCTGCGCGACATCCAGCTGAAGCACGGGCGCCTGTTCGAGCTGATGCGCACCGGCAGCGGGCTGCTGCTTGACCAGACGGGGCGGCTTTCGGTGGACGGCTGGGCCGACCGGGTCGACCACGTCGTCGACATCAGCGAAGAGCTGGACGTGCCGGCGGTACTGCTTCGGCCGGACGGGCACGTCGCGTGGGTCGGCGAGGATCAGCAGACGCTCGAGGTCGCGCTGGCCAAGTGGTTCGGCGCCGCAGGAGCTCCTACGGCCGGGTGAGGGACGCTTCGAGGACTGCGGCGACGCCCTCGGGCGGGCCGGTGGTGACGATGCGCCGCAGATGCCTCGGCGAGCGCGTGCTACATCTCAACCCGGACACCGGTCACGACTTCGCCGGGGCCCTGCGCCAGAACCGGACTCTCCCTCACCACGACGACAACCCGAGTTCGACCTCAGTAATTACACTCCGTCAAACTGCGAGCTCGCAAAAGGAATAGTGTACCTCTCCAGCTGGGGCGAAGGGGCGTGAATCCTCGAATACTGAGACCAGAATCCAGAACCTAGCCGCTTGGTGACATCCCGTTGGGGATGATGAGTTCATTACTTCACCGCCCCATGAACTCAAGACCGCTATAAAATCGAGCCGCGCACTCGGAAAGCATAACAATGACATGACAGTTGGCCGTATCGAAGGGACGTCGCGAACATGAGTTCGGCGAAAAATGAGGAGAGTAGGTCTAGCTTCGAAGGCGGCCCCGGACGAAAGAAGCCCCCTGGCCGATTCGTCCGCGGATATCGCCGGTACCACGCATGGCGCGCAGCGTTCCCGATCGGATGGCGCATCGGGTGCGACGTCGTCTTTTGGCTGCTTGTTGCTGCAGGCGCGTACATGGCCGTGACGACCGCATGCGCCGCGGCGCTGATGGTGCTGCCGTTGCTGATGATCTTCGGCCTCGGTTCGGGCAAGACGTCGTCTCATGATGACGGGATCGACTGGGATGACCACAGGATGGGGGGACAGCCCAAGGGCGGACCGGTGAAGTTCTAGCCTCGTCCGTTCGCGGCCGTTCCTTACGCACGATCCGCCGCATGTTCTTTGGCCGGCAGGTCAGGCAGTCGCCGGCGAGTTCTGCGCCCAAGGTGCCGTCGCAGATGTCGCCGTCGGGTTCGACGGCCCGTGTCCAGGCCGAGGCCGAGCAGGAAAGCCGCTGCCCGCGCTTCTCGAGCGAGGCGACGAATTCGTGGGTGCCGCCGCCCGCCCGGCGACGGGTTCCAGGGCTTTCGCCCAGCCCGGTTCGACGATTTCATGCAACGGTCGTGGTGCCACGGGCGCCACCCTACTGCCGTACGCAGGGCAGAGATCAACCAGTGGCCAAGGCCGGACCGAGACCTGGTCGGACCGGTCCGGTTCATCCGACCACGGCGGCCCGCACGCACAGCACATCCGGCAGGTGGGACGCCAACTGCCGCCAGCTGTCGCCGTCGTCGGCCGATGCGTACACCTCGCCGTTGCGGTTGCCGAAGTACACGCCCGCCGGGTCCGCGTCGTCCGTGCGGAGCGCGTCGCGCAGCACCGTGCCGTAGTGGTCCTCCTGCGGCAGGCCCGCCCCGAGCGGCTCCCAGGACCTGCCCGCGTCCTCCGTGCGGAAGACCCGGCAGCGCCGGTCGGCGGGCACCCGGTCCGCGTCGGCGTTGATCGGGAACACGTAAGCCGTGTCGCCGCGGTGGGGATGGGCCGCCGCCGCGAAGCCGAACGTGGACGGGAGGCCCTCGCCGATGTCCGTCCAGTGCGCGCCCGCGTCGTCGCTGCGGTACACGCCCCAGTGGTTCTGCAGGTACAGCCTGTCCGGGGTCGCCGCATCCTGCGCGATCTTGTGCACGCACTGGCCGAACTCGGGGTTCGGGTCCGGCAGGAAGACCGCGGCGACACCGGAGTTGGAGGGTGCCCAGTTTGCACCGCCGTCGGTCGTGCGGAACACCCCGGCCGTCGAGACGGCCACCGTGACCGCTCGCGGATCCCGCTTGTCGGTGATCACGGTGTGCAGGCCCTCTCCGCCGCCGCCCGGCACCCACTTGGACCGGGTGGGGTGCTCCCAGAGAGGACGGACGAGCTCGAAGCTCTCCCCGCGGTCCTCGGAGCGGTACAGCGCGGCCGGTTCCGTGCCCGCGTACACGACGTCCGGCTCGGCCGCCGCAGGGTGCAGCTGCCACACCCGCTCGAGGGAAGCCTCCGTGTCCTCGGGGAACTTGACGGCCGGCCGGGCCGGCTCGGTCCAGGTCCGGCCCAGGTCGTCGGAGTGGAACACCGAGGGCCCCCAGTGCGCGCTGTCGCCCCCGGCCAGCAGGCGCGGGCCGTTACCGCGGGTGTCGATGGCGACCGAGTACACGGCCTGCGCGTTGAAGTAGGGACTCTCGTCGAACTCCCAGGCGCCACCGCGACGGCGCCCGATGAACAGGCCTTTGCGCGTGCCCACGGCGAGCAGTACCTCGGTCATGCCGATCACCTCCGCGACGTCTTCGTCTCAGACACCGGCCAGTCTGCACCCACGCACTGACAGTCACCTCTGGAAGTGGCTTCTCCCCAGGTCAGGGCGGTGCTGACGGCCTGCCGCAGAGTCGGGGGAACCTCTGGGTGACGGCGCCCGGGGGAGCGAGGCGGCTGATGGGACCGCCGTGGCACAGGGCTCGCCGTGAGCATCGAGGGGATGTCTCCCGTATGGGAAGGCGGTCCGGCATGTTCGCGCGCTGATGAGGAGGAAGCCTTCGATGGCGTTCCGTGGTCCGAAGCTCTGGCTGTGGCGCTGGCGGCGCAATCCGCTCAAGCGCCGCGCCGACGCGGTGGAGGCCTGGGTGGTGCTCGGTGCCTGGGTGCTGACCCTCATCGCCGGAGTCCTCGCCGGTCTGGCGTCGACCCGGTCCGTCGAGCACGGGCTGGCCCGGGAGCGCGTCGAGTGGCGTCCTGTCGTGGCCCGGATCATCGAGCCGGCACCCCGGGCGTCCTCCGCGCGCTCGAGTACGCCCAGCGGCGAACGGGTGTGGGCCAAGGTGAGCTGGACGGTGGCGGACGGCTCCTCGCACACCGGCCAGGTCCGGGTCCGCCCCGGCAGCGCCCTCGACGCGCCCGTCACCGTCTGGACGGACCGGCAGGGCCGGCTGGTGACCCGGCCCGCCACCGCGTCCCAGGCACGCGTGCGCGCTTCACTGATCGGCGGCCTGGTGGGGGTGAGCGCGGCGGCCGTGCCCTTCTTCGGCGGCCGCGTGCTGAGGGGCCGCCTGGAGCGCCGCCGCATGGACCGGTGGGACGCGGAGTGGGCCCGCTTCGGCCCGCTGTGGGGCCGTACGACAGGCTGACACCACCACGCCACCGGCATCGGCGCCCCGGCCCCGCCCGAGCGCCGCACTCGCCCGCCGGGAGGCGTCCCGAGGGCGCCCTGCGGCCGATCTTCGGCTGTCCGGCCCGATGCGGCTGCGGATCGTGCGGGAACTCGCCGCCGACGGCGACGAGCTCTCCCGCTCGCGCTTCGCCCTGCCCGCCACCAAGTCCACGACCACGCACCGTTTCCCTCACGGGTGTTGCGCGAGAGCGGAGTGATCCGGCAGACCTACCGCGGCACGGCCAAGATGAACGGCCTGCGCAGGGACGACCTGGACGACCTGGACGACCCCTTCCCGGGACTTCTCGACAGCCTCCTCGCTGCGGCCGGCCGCCAGGCCGTCCGCCTCGGCGACTGAACCCGCCTGCGTGGGCAGGTGGTTGAAGAGCAGGTGCAGCACGATCGCGGTGAGACAGCCCGCCCACGCGGGGCCGTCCGACTCCTAAGAGGCCCATCTCCGCGCGGCCGCCAGCAGTGAGTCCCAGTCGGGCAGCTTCACCACGCCCCGCCCGAGCGAGGCTCCGAGCTCCGCCTCCGCTCGCTCGATCGCCTGCCATCCCGGCCACTCGACCGGCTCGGTCCCCTCGGCACGCAGCACCACGAGCGGATCATCGGGGATCTCCTTGCGTACGAGCACGTCGGCGTCCTCGAGCAGTGAGGTCACCGTCTCCTTGGCGCACGGCCGGTTGGTCCCGATGACACCTGTCGGGCCCCGCTTGATCCAGCCGGACACGTACTCGCCCGGTGCCACCACGCCCGCGCGCAGGACCCGGCCGGCCAGATGGGGCACCGTGCCGCTCTCCGCGTCGAACGGCAGCCCCTCCAGCGGCACCCCGCGATAGCCCACCGAACGCAGCACGAGCTGCGCCTCGACGTCCTCGTACCGTCCCGTGCCCGTCACGCCGCCGTGCCCGTCCGGCTCCGTCCGCTCGAAGCGCACCGCGCCCACCCGACCGCCGTCGGGGAGGATCGCCACCGGGCGCAGGAAGAAGCGCAGCCGGATCCGGCGCGGCGCGCCCGTCGGCGCGGACTGCGCCCAGCCGCGCAGCACTTCCACGTTGCGGCGCTGCGGGGCGGGCAGCCCCGAAGGGCCCAGGTACGCCGGATCGAGTGACAGCTCCGCCGCATCGACGGCCACGTCGGTCTCCGGCAGGGCACCCAGCTCGCGCAGCTCCTTGGTGGTGAACCGGGCCTGGGACGGGCCGCGCCGGCCCACCATCTGGATGTCGGTCACCCGGCTCGCGGCCAGTGTGGCGAGGGCCGCCTGCGGCATGTCGGTGGGGCTCAGCTCCGCCGCGCCACGCGCCAGCATCCGCGTCACGTCCACAGCGACGTTCCCCACGCCGATGACCACGGCCGAGCCGCCGAGGACGAAGCCGTCGGCGGTGGCGTCCGGATGGGCGCTGTACCAGGCCACGAACTCGGTCGCCGACCAGCTGCCGGGCAGGTCCTCGCCGGGAATCCCGAGGTGGCGGTCGGTGGCGGCGCCCACGCAGTACACGACCGCGTGGTACAGCTCGCGCAGCCGGGCGCTCGGCAGCCCGCCGGGCCCGATCTGCACGCCGCCGAGGAACCGCACCCGTTCGTGTTCCAGCACGGTCCGCAGGTTTCCCTGCAGCGACTTGATCTTCTCGTGGTCCGGCGCCACGCCGTACCGCACCAGGCCGTACGGGCACGGCAGGCGGTCCAGGACGTCGACGTGCACCTCGGGGTCCTGCTGGACGAGACTCTGGGCGGTGTAGCACCCGCTCGGCCCGGAGCCTACGACGGCGACACGCAGCACGGCGGAACTCCTTACCCGTGGGATCAGGGGAGATCGCTCACGCCTCCAGCATCGCACCGAGGGTGCTCCGCTGACAGGGTGCGGCGGCCGGATGGCGCGTGTCGCACCCCGTCACCGCATCTTCCGCATCCGCGTGATCTCGCTCGTCTGCTGGGCGATCACGTCGTCGGCCATCTCCTCGACACGGATGTTGTTGCCCTGCGCCTTCAGGTCCGCGGCCATGGTGAGGGCGCCCTCGTGATGGGTGATCATCAGGGTGAGGAAGAGCTCGTCGAAGGCCTCCCCCTTCGACGCGCGCAGCTTCTTCAGCTGCGCGTCGTCCGCCATGCCGGGCATCGTGCCGTGGTCGTGTCCGGCGCTGCTCTCGTCCTCGCCGTACGTCTTGAGCCAGCTCCGCATCGCGGTGATCTCCGGTCCCTGTGCGGCGGTGATCCGTTCGGCGAGCCGCTTGACCTTCGAGGACTCGGCGCGGTCCGGAGCGAGTTCGGTCAGCTCCAGGGCCTGGGTGTGGTGCTCGATCATCATCCGCGCGTAGGTGACGTCCGCCGCGTTGGGGGAGTCGTCGTCGACGCGCTGCTCGGCGGCGTCCGCGGCGGAGAGGGTCCGGTTCGCCTCGCCGGGCTTGCCGGGCACGATCACCGACGGCCCGCCCGCCGCGGGCGGCTTCGCATCGGATCCGTAGTCGCAGCCGCCGAGCCCGAACGAGGCCACTGCGACCAGTGCGGTCGCGGCAAGGGGCGCGCTGCGTAAGAGCGCACCGTGCGTGGGTGACTGACCAGGATCTTCCATTGCATCTTCGTTGCCCTCTGTTGATATGTGCATGATGAAGACGATACTTCGGTGGTGCATGAACCGTTCCCACGTGAACGGAACAAGGGAGGAAACAGTGATCCTGTTACACAGCCCCCGAACTCGGCGCAGACGCCTGGGAGTTGCCGCGGCGGCCGCGGGACTCCTGGCCGCGCTGCTGACGGCCGGACCGGCCGCCGCGACCCCCGACCCCGGGGACGCGCCGAACGCGGGCCGCGAGGTGTCCAAGAACACCGAGGCCGAGGTCAGGGCGGCGATCGCCGACGGCGAGATACCCGGCCAGGACGAGATCGTCCACTCGGAGAACATCGAACACCTCGTCAACGTCCCCAAGGACGTTCTGCCCGGCACCAATTCCGATCTGGCCTTCCAGGGCAGGTACGCCTTCTCCGGCAACTACGACGGCTTCCGCATCTTCGACATCAGCAACCCGAAGGCACCGAAGACCGTCGCCCAAGTCCTGTGCCCCGGCTCGCAGAACGACCTCTCCGTCTCCGGTGACCTGCTGTTCCTGTCCACCGACTCCTCGCGCAGCGACAGCAGTTGCAACAGCACCACGCAGCCCGTGACCGAGAAGTCGTCGTGGGAGGGCATGAAGGTCTTCGACATCAGCGACAAGGCGAACCCGAAGTACGTCGCCGCCGTCGAGACCGCCTGCGGCTCGCACACCCACACGCTGGTGCCCGAGCGCAGGAACGTCTACATCTACGTCTCCTCGTACTCGCCGAACGCCGCCTATCCCGACTGCCGGCCGCCGCACGACGGCATCTCCGTCATCAAGGTGCCGCGCAAGGCCCCCGAGCAGGCCGCGGTCGTCGGCTTCCCGGTGCTCTTCCCCGGCGAGGGGCCTGACGGCGGCGGCAACCCAGGTGCGCCCACCAACCCGGGCGTCTCCAAGACCACCGGCTGCCACGACATCACGGTCCTGCCCTCCGAGGGCCTGGCGGCGGGCGCCTGCATGGGTGACGGCATCCTCTTCTCCATCAAGGACCCCGAGCACCCGAAGGTCATCGACCAGGTCCAGGACAACGTCAACTTCGCGTTCTGGCACTCGGCGACCTTCAACCAGAAGGCCGGCAAAGTGGTCTTCACCGACGAACTGGGCGGCGGCGGTGCGGCCACCTGCAACGCCGAGATCGGCCCGAACCGCGGTGCCGACGGCGTCTACGACATCGTCGGCAAGGGCGACGCCCGCAAGCTTGTCTTCCGGAGCTACTTCAAGATCCCCCGCCACCAGGCGGACACCGAGGTCTGCGTGGCCCACAACGGCTCACTGATCCCGGTCAGGGGCAGGGACATCATGGTCCAGGCCTGGTACCAGGGCGGTGTCTCCGTCTGGGACTTCACCGACTCCGCCCACCCGAAGGAGATCGCCTTCTTCGAGCGCGGCCCGGTGAGCACCGAGCAGCTCACGACCGCCGGCTCCTGGTCGGCGTACTACTACAACGGCTACATCTACTCGAACGACATCGCCAAGGGCTTCGACGTCCTGAAGCTGAGCGACCGCCGCACGAATCCGGCCAAGTGGGTCCACCTGCGCGAGCTCAACGTCCAGACGCAGCCGGACTACTTCGACTACTGACCGGCCGGCTGTTCGTCCGACGGCCCGGCCGCCTGCCGGCCCGTTGCGAAGAACCGTGACAGATCCGTGTCGCACGTCCCGCCGGACGCCTCGTCGTCCGGCGGGACCCCGAGCTCCCAGTCGAGCCGGTAGCGCGCGAACAGCTCGGCCCGCAGCACGGGCCCGGGCATCGGAACCCCCGGCACCAGGGCCGCGTAGACCGCGCCCATGAGCAGTGCGCGCAGCATCGGGTAGTCGGCGTCGACGTCCCGGGAGCCGTAGCGGGCGACGGTGTCCCGCAGCAGTTCGGACAGGCGCCGCTGCTCCGGGCACTGCACGAAGCCCTCGGTGTCCAGCAGCCCGGCCATGTGCTGGCGCATCAGGACCGGCCGGTCCCGGGCCAGGCCCAGGATCGCGTCGATGGCCCGCGCCAGCCGCTCCCGGCCGTCACCGGTGCGCGGCTCGCGCTCCAGCGCCTCCTCCAGCGTGCGGTGCATCAGCCGGTGCACGGCGGACTGCACAAGCTGGCGCTTGCCGGGGAAGTAGTACGAGACCAGGCCCCGCGCCGAGCCCGCCCGGTCCGCGATGGAGCCGAGGGTCGTCGCCTCGTACCCGTGCTCGCCGACCAGCTCGACCGCCGCCTGCAGGAGCCGCTCCCGGGAACGCCGCCGCAATTCTTCATTGACCGAGGCGCTGCGCGGGGACATGCTGTAACTCCTGCGTTGACTGGCTGCCAGCCAACTATACTCAACGCATCCGGCCCGGCCCGAGGAGGGCCTGGTCAGGGTTGCCGTCTGCCCTGGACGGCGCGGGGGATCGTCCAGGGCGGGCGAGCACACTCGCGGCCAGTTCCTGTCCCGGTCGGGGCTACTTCTTCGCCGTACCGGCCGCCACCAGGTCCAGCACCGGCCGCAGCTGGTCCGGCCGCCGGGACACCGGCAGATGGTCCACGAAGTGCACCCCGCACCCCAGAGCCGCCGCACCCCCGTCGGCCCGCCGGTCGTCACCGACCATCAGCGTCTGCCTCGGTTCGGCGCCGAGCGCGGCGCAGGCGGCCGCGAACAGCCGTGGGTCCGGCTTCTGGATGCCGTGTTCGTACGACAGGACGTACGTGTCGACGTACCGGTCGAGGCCGTGCGCGCGGAACACCGGCCGCACGTCCCAGCCGATGTTGCTGACCACGCCGACACCGATCCCGCGCTCGCGCAGCGTGCGCAGCACCTCGGCGGCGTCGGGATAGGGGCTCCACGCGGCCGGCGTCATGTGGCGGTCGTACAGTGCGTCGTGCAGCCGCGGGTCGGGCAGCGGTACCTGGCGGGAGAGGCCGGTGTACGCGGCCCGGTGCAGTTCGGCGCTCTGGTCGCGGACGGCCCAGATTCCGGCGAGCACGTCGGGCATCGCCTGCGAGGGGTAGGCGCCACCGGGCAGGGCACCCACGCTCTCCAGCGCTCGTGCCGCCTGAATCAACTCAGGCTCGGCGAGGGAGAGTTCCGCGTCGGCGAGTACGGCCCGCAGCCAGGTCTCGGCGGACTCGATACGGAAGAGGGTTCCGGAGAAGTCGAACAGTACGGCAGCCATGCGCCGGACTGTACCGGCGTCTTCGTCCACTTCCGGCTCCTCCGTCAGTGCGGTGGCTCCTGGCGGCCGTGCCAGTAGTGATGGGCCACCACCGCCAGGGCCACCACCAGCCCTCCGAGGAGCCAGCCGCCCACCACGTCCGAGGCCCAGTGGACTCCCAGCCACACCCGGGTCAGGCCGACGCCGGCGACGGAGACCGCCGCTACGGCCAGGGCCGACCGCCACACCGCGCGGCCGGCACCATGATGGTGCAGCAGCCACAGCAGGAGGCCGAAAACAACGGTCGCGGTCAGGGCGTGGCCCGAGGGGAAGGCCGCGTAGTGGGCGGAGTCGACGGGGTCGGACCAGACCGGGCGCGGGCGGTCGACCGCGGTCTTCAATGACTGCTGCAGCGCTGTGCCCAGCGCACAGGTGACCGCGAGCCACCAGGCCGTCCACCACGCCGCCCGCCGCCACACCAGCCACACCACGACGACCGCGCACAGGACACGCATCGTCCACGGATCCCAGACCCAGTCCGTCAGGATGCGGAAGGCATGGGTGGTGCCGGGCTCGTCGACCGCCCACCGGTGGGTCGTGCGGGAGATGTCGCCGTCGAGGGTGATCAGGGGGTGCCACCGGACCACGACCAGGCAGAGCAGCAGCACGAAGCACACCGCCAGGACGCAGGCGCAGCGGGCGGCGGGGCGGTGCTCCTGCGGGCGGGGCGGTGAGTCGACGGACGGGCTGTGCATGCTGCGATCCTCGCCGACCGGTGGGCCGGGAGGCCAATCCCCCCACTACCCCAGTGCCCTCAGTCCCGGTACGAACGCCACCAGGAACGGCACCACCGGCACCAGCGCGGCCGTCGCCGTCAGCCGCAGCCGGCGGGCCGCCGGGAGCCGGTCCGCAGGAGTGAGCAGCCGGTGCACCCGCTGCGGCACATGGGCCTGCGGGGTCGGGCCGGGTCCGAACACGCCCCGGTCCTCGTTGACCTCCACCAGCGCGAGCGCCGTCGTCAGCCGGCCGAAGCGGCGGGAGGCCACGTCGTCGGCGGCGAGCTCGACCAGGCGGTGCATCTCGGCGCGGAACGCGGCGAACACCGGCACCTGCGGGAATCCGCCGGCCAGCGCGGCCGAGCAGTGCAGCAGCCAGTCGTGCCGGGCCTGGGCGTGCCCCTCCTCGTGGGCGACGAGGGCGTCCAGCTGCCGGCCCTTCAGACGGCGCAGCGCGGCAGTGGTGATCACGAGCCGGGGCGCCGTCCCCGGCAGCCACCAGGCGTCGGGCCGGTCGCTCTCCAGGACGACGAGCCCGCTTCCGGGCTCCTCGCCGGGCAACAGCGGGGCGCTCACGAGGAGCTCGGCCCGCCGCAGCCGGCGCCGGACACGGGTCCGTACGACCTCCCGGACCAGCATCGCCGCGGTCCACATCCCGCCGCAGGCGAGCGCCACCGCGGTCGCCGCCGCCCAGGGACTCGCCGCCCGGCCGATCGTGTAGGCCTCCACGACGGCGTGCGGCGCCGAGGCGAACACATGGCCGCCCACCGCCTGCCAGGCGGCCGCCGCGCTGAGCGTCATCGACAGCGCACAGCACAGCAGGACGGCCGCCACCACGCACTGCCACACCCACAGGGCGAGCACCGGCTCGCGGTCCGGCCAGTCGGCCCGGCCGAGCAGCCGGGGAGCGACGACGGCGGTCATGGCGGCGAGCAGCAGAAGTGCCGCGGGGACCATCATGGGGGCAGCCTATGAGCGCCGAGCCGCCCGGGACACGGCCCGCCGCGGCAAAGTGACGCAGGCAACGGTTGCGTTCGGTGCGTGGCACTCGGCAGCGGCGTCAGAGCGTCAGCAGCATGGCGACCATCCCGATCCCCATGGACAGCCGGCAGGCCCGCGCCAGCTCCGGCCGGTCGCCCCAGCCGACGGCCCCGCCCCCCGCGGTGACGGGCACCAGCCGGGCACCGGACAGCAGCACGTACCCGACGAAGTAGAGAAGCAGCACGCCGGTCAGAAGCGGGACACCGGAGCCGCCGTGGCCGGTGTGCGCGCCGGAGGAGGAGGCCATCACCATCGCCATGTAGACCATGGCCGACGCCCCCACCAGGTGGTGCAGATGGTGTGCGCCCGCCCGGGCCGCCCACAGGGCGTGCACCCCGGCCGCGCCGAAGACGGCCATGTACCCGGGCCAGGCCCAGGGGGGCGGTGTGAACGAGGTCGCGGGCACGGCCATCGCGGCCATGCCGAAGCCCATGAGCGCCTCGCCGCCCGCGGCCCGGCGCTGCTCCTCGACAGTGCTGCGCATCCGCAGCAGGCAGTAGGCGCCGGTGGCCGCGCACAGCGCCACCAGCAGCCAGCCGGGCGAAGCCGGTCCGTGCACGTCCACCCCCCTGCTCGCCGGTCGGTTCGACGATCGGTCAAGGGATGCCCGGGCAGCGCGGCGCGCAAGCGAGCGCAAGGGTGTACACGGGGAGCATTGACCGGAGCACAGCAGGTCACGGAAGCTCCGACGCGGGCACCGGAAGTTCAGGGCACGGACGTCCGCACGGCAACGACCGCCTCGCAGGACGGCACCCGGCACCCCGCCCCGGTCATCGAACCGGGTCACGGTGACGCCGCAGGACCGACGGCCGGTCCCGGGTGCCTGAGGATCATCCTTCGTCGCCCGCCCGGTACACGCCGAACACCGCGCCCCGCGGATCCCGCAGCACCGCGATGCGAGGTCCGTCAGGGAGGGAGGCCGGCTCCGTCAGGACGGCGCCGCCGGTGTCGGCCGCCACGGCCGAGGTCGCGTCCACGTCCGCCGACGCGAAGTACGGCAGCCAGTGCGGCGGCACCTCGGGCGGGAACTTGTCGTCCATTGTCACCATGCCGCCGAAGTCCGCGCCGTCGACGCCCCACTGCGTGTAGTTCTCGGAGGAGTTGACGCTCCAGCCGAAGACGGTCGTGTAGAAGTTCTCCGCTCGCTCGGGGGACCGCGTCAGCAGCTCCACCCAGCACAGGGCGCCGGGGGCGTTGAGCAGGCCCGCGCCCTCGAAGCCCCGGGCCTGCCACAGGTGGAAGCCGGCGCCCTGCGGATCGGTGACGGAGGCGAAGCGGCCCATGCCGGGGACGTCCCCGGGTTCGAACACCACGGAGCCGCCCTCCGACTTGACCGTCTCCACGGTGGCGTCGACGTCCGACACGGCGAACGTCACGTACCAGACGACGGGCTGCCCCTCCTCGCCCAGCGGGACGAGGGCCGCGACCGGGAGGTCTCCCAGGTACGCGATCGTGTAGCCGCCCATCTCCTCCCGGGGGTCCGTCTCCGTCCGCCAGCCGAAGACCCCGGCGTAGAACCGCTCGGCCGCCTCCAGGTCGGGGGCTCCCACCTCGGCCCAGCAGGGCCCGCCTGGCACCGGCTTGTCGAGGTTCATGGCGTCACGGCCTTCCTGCCGGCGCGGAGGTACCTCCCCGACGCTAGCCCCGGTCCGTGACCGCTGCCATCCGACGGCGCGCACTGGTGCGGCGACCGCGCTCCGGCATATCCTCGGCGCCGTACCGCACCGCATGGCGCCTCCAGCGCCTCACCCCGGCCCGGGGGTCACGCAGGCCCACGCCCACGGTGCGCCCCTTCCGCGGATCGCCGCCCGGTCGTTGGCTGCCGGCCCAGGCCGCCGACTGGCTCGGCCTGTGCGGCGTGTACCGTCTGGTCGCCTGCGAAGCGGCCGCCCACCAGGCGGCGATCGACCGCCTGACCTCGGGTGGGATTCAGGGAACTGACCCGCACCGACCGCCGGGAGCACCGTCCCGGCTGATCTCAGATTCCCGGCTGATCTCAGATTCCCGGCCGGTACCGGATCGGATGGTCTGCCGGTACCTCCACCAGCACGATCTGCGTTCCGTCCGGATCCGCGATCCACATCTCGACGAGCCCCCACGGTTCCTGCACCGGCGGCCGTACGATCTCGACGCCCCCGGCCCGCAGCTCGTCGTGCGCGGCCGCCACGTCCGCCACCTGCAACCAGAGCCGCACGGCCGGGGACGGCGGGGCATCGGACCGCCCGGAGACCTCAAGGAAGCCGCCGCCGAGGAAGTAGACGGTCCCGCGCTCCGGTCCCGTACCGAACTCTCGGTAGACGGCGAGGCCCAGCTGTCCGCCGTAGAAGGCGCGGGAACGCTCCGGATCGGTGGGGCGGAGCAGCACCCGCCCGCTCAGTACGTGCACCATGCACCCGGAGCCTAGGGCCTGGTGAGGGTCGGCGTTACCCTCGTCGGTGCCCACCGTGCCGCCGATTGGAGTACCGCCGATGGACACCACCGTCACCGGACTGACCTTCCGGGACGCCAGCGACCTCGACGTGGACACCCTCGTCGCGCTGATCGAATCAGCGTACCGCGGAGACGACAGCCGGGCCGGATGGACCACCGAGGCGGACATCCTCGAAGGCCAGCGGACCGACGCGGAGCTCGTGCTGGCCGTCATCGAGTCGCCCGACAGCCGGTTGCTGGCCGTCGAGCGCGACGGACGGATCGTCGCCTGCTGTCAGCTCGAACACCGCGGCGAACACGCCTACTTCGGGATGTTCGCGGTCAGCCCGAGCCTCCAGGGCGCCGGACTCGGCAAGGTCATCATCACGGAGGCGGAGCGCAGGGTCCGCGAGACCTGGGGCGCCAAGGAGATGCACATGACCGTGATCACCGCGCGAGAGGACCTCATCGCCTGGTACGAGCGGCGCGGCTACCGCCGTACGGGCCGGATGACCCCGTTCCCGTACGGCGACGAGCGCTTCGGCGTTCCGCGGCGCGACGACCTGCAGTTCGAGCTGCTGGTCAAGGAGCTCGGATGATCGTCACGCCGTCCGCCTCCACGCCGTCCGCCTCCACGCCGTCCGCCTCCACGCCGTCCGCCTCCGCGCCGTCCGCGGTCAGGCCGTGAACCGGCCGGTGCGCTTGATCTCCGGGTAGTCGGTGGTCGCGCCGTCCAGGCCCAGGGCCCGTGCGAGACGCAGGTGGTCCTGGGTGTTCACCACCCAGCCGATGATCCTGCGGTCCGCCTTGCGGGCCCGTTCCACGATCTCCAGGGTGAGCCGGCGGATGTTCAGACAGACGGTGGCGGCGCCGGCCTCGACGGCACGGTCCACGATGTCCGTGCCGTAGCGGCTGCCGATCAGCGCCGTCCGTACACCTGGTACCAGGCGGGCGATCTCGGCGATCGCCTCGTCGTGGAACGAGGACACCTCGACGCGGGAGACCAGGTCCCGCCGGTGCATGACCTCGGCCAGTGCCCGCGCCGCCGCCACGTCCTTGATCTCGGCCTGGAGCGGTGTTCGGACGGCGTCCAGGACCTCCTCGAACACCGGGATACGCTCGCCGTGGCCCGCGTCCAGGCCGCGCAGCTCGGCGAGGGTCTTCTCGGCGATCGGCCCGGTGCCGTCGGTCGTACGGTCCACGTCCGTGTCGTGCATGACGACGAGGGCGGCGTCCTTGCTCAGGTGCAGATCGAGTTCGATGACGTCGAGGCCGGCCTGCTGGGCGGCGGCGAAGGAACGGAGGGTGTTCTCGGGCTCGACACCCATGACTCCGCGGTGTCCGATGGTAAGGAAGTTCAAGGTTCAACTCGCTTCCGTCGACGGCGGCTCGGTCGCGCGCACGGCCCGGGTGGACGCCCGCGCGGGCAGAGCCGCAGCCTAATGGCCACACCCCGCGTTGGACCCGCGCGTACACGGCCGATTGGGTGGCGGGCGCGGCCGACCTGGCACGCAAGACGAGCCGTGGTCACCCTGGCGTGGGCGAGTCCTGCGGGGATTGACCCGAGGGGCGCCGCCGCGTTCCTGGGTGCGTGTGATGACGCGTGGCCGGGGTAGGCGCCATCGGGAGCTTCCGGCAGGAAAAAGTGCGGCGATGACCGGGTGGGTGCAGGATAATTTCCTGAGACTCCTCTTGTTGGGAGGAAGCTCGTATGTGTACGGTCTCACTACGCGAGGTTCTCCCGTGGAGGATGGGAAATGACGGAAATTCTTGTGCAGGTGGGTTCGGAGGGGCAGGTTCCTCCCGTGGTCAGGGTGGTGGATCACCCGGCGTGGCCCGTGCTCAAGGATGCCGTGGAGCAGATCCGCCCATGGCAGACCAAAGACGGTTCGATCGACTTCGAGGCCGAGGGCTCCCCGGATCCCGCGGACGCCGAGCGCACCGTCCGGCGTGTGGTCCACGCCGTCGAGGAGCTGTCCCCGCTGCTCCCGCACGACAGCGCCTACCACGAGGCCCTCGTCACGGACCTGCACCGCTGGGCCGACGGCGGCTTCAAGGTGCCCGACTTCCTCGACTCGCTGCTGGCCTTCCAGCCCGCCGCGAACCGCAGGGACGGCCTGCAGCACCTGGTCGTCTTCCCGATGTACACGCAGAACGGCAACCCGGACCGCAACCTCGAGGCGGTCGTGTTGCGCATGGTGTGGCCGGACTGGCTGGCCGAACTGGAGCGCGCCCGCTACGACAACCCGCTGTTCTGCGGCATCAAGTTCGAGGACTTCACGGCCGGGTACGACACCAACTCCGCCGTCCTCTTCCCGGAGACCATCGCCGTGCGCGAGGCCCCCGAGCGCTTCAGCTGGGGCGGCATCTTCTGCGACCGCGAGGCCGCCCGCTTCCGCCGGGTCACCGACGCGGCCGTCGACATCCTGGGCCTCGAGCTGCCCGAGGACATCGCCGCCATGGTCCACGACCAGAAGCGCTGCGAGGAGGCCTTCGTCCTGTGGGACATGGTCCACGACCGCACCCACAGCCACGGCGACCTGCCCTTCGACCCGTTCATGATCAAGCAGCGCCAGCCGTTCTGGATGTACGGCCTGGAAGAGCTGCGCTGCGACCTCACCGCCTTCAAGGAGGCCGTGAAGCTGGAGGCCGACGGCATCCCGCAGGCCCGTGACGTGCAGTACGCGGTGCTGTTCGACCGCATGTTCCGCTTCCCGGTCACCGGCGAGCGCGTACGCAACTACGACGGCCTCGGCGGCCAGCTGCTCTTCGCCTACCTGCACAAGCACGACGTCGTCCGCTGGACCGACAACAAGCTGCACATCGACTGGCAGCGCGCCCCGCAGGTCACCAACCAGCTGTGCGCCGACATCGAGAAGCTCTACCGCGACGGCATCGACCGGCCGAAGCTCGTCCACTGGTTCGCCGGGTACGAGCTGGTCTCCGCCTACCTCGCTCCGCACCCGGGCTCTCGCTGGGCCAAGGGCCCGGACGCCCTCGACCTGACCCAGCCGCCGCGAAAGCTCGTCGATGACGTGCTTCCGGACGAGTTTCCGCTGAGCATGTTCTATGAGGCTCTCTCCAAGAAGCTGAAGAAGGTGATCGCCTCCACCAAGGGCATCACCGCGGAGAGCGCCGGGCGAGTCGCCGCGTGAGCGACCGCGACAACACTGCTCAGGAGGCGAAGAACATGCGGAACGGGGCTCTCAGCGGTGCGGTGATCGCGGTGGCCGGCGCGGGCGGGCCCGCGGGGCGCGCGGCACTCGTACGGCTCGCCGACGCGGGTGCGACCGTGGTCGGCGCGGACAACGATCCCGAGCGTCTGGCGGAGGCCGTGGACGCGGCCCGCTACGGGCACGGCGGCGCCACCGTGGTCGGCGAGACGGTGGATCTGCTGGACCTCGACTCGACCCGCGACTGGGCCACCCGGGTCGAGAAGGACTTCGGCCGCGTGGACGGCGTGGTCCATCTCGTCGGCGGCTGGCGCGGCAGCGAGACCTTCGTCAAGACCAGCCTGGACGACTGGGACTTCCTGGAACTGCTGCTCATCCGCACCGTGCAGCACACCTCCCTCGCCTTCTCCGAGGCGCTGCAGCGCAGCGAGCGCGGCCGGTACGTCCTGATCAGCGCGGCCGGCGCGACCAGGCCCACCGCGGGCAACGCCGCGTACGCCGCCGCCAAGGCCGCCGCCGAGGCGTGGACGCTGGCCCTCGCGGACTACTTCCGCAAGGCGGGAGGCGAGAGCGGGCCGACGTCCGCGGCTGCGATCCTGGTGGTGAAGGCACTGGTGCACGACGCCATGCGCGCCGAGCGCCCGAACGCGAAGTTCGCGGGCTTCACGGACGTCAAGGATCTGGCCGAGGAAATCGCCGGCGTCTGGGAGAAGCCCGCCGCAGAAGTGAACGGACAACGTCTGTGGCTGACCGAGAAGCCGTGAACCCTCCGAAGACCGACGCGCGCCGCCATCACGACCCGGGAGTCCGCGGTTTCGCAAGCGACAACTACGCCGGGGCCCACCCGGAGGTGCTC
Source organism: Streptomyces sp. NPDC040410 (assembly GCF_055595715.1). NCBI lineage: Bacteria > Bacillati > Actinomycetota > Actinomycetes > Kitasatosporales > Streptomycetaceae > Streptomyces > Streptomyces sp. NPDC040410. Next base: position 5,723 of record NZ_JBVIVK010000011.1, on the reverse strand, counting down.
GCCGCCCTGGCCCTGGCCAACGGCGGGCACCAGGTCGCCTACGGCGAGGACGTCTACACCGAGAACCTCCAGCGGATCGTCCGCAGCCACTTCGGGGCCACGGCCGAGGCGTTCCCGGTCTTCAACGGCACCGGCGCCAACGTCGTCGCCCTCCAGGCGGTAACCGGCCGCTGGGGCGCGGTGATCTGCGCCGAGAGCGCGCACATCAACGTCGACGAGGGCGGCGCCCCCGAACGCATGGGCGGCCTGAAACTGCTCACCGTGCCCACGCCCGACGGCAAGCTCACGCCCGAACTGATCGACCGGCAGGCCTGGGGCTGGGAGGACGAACACCGTGCGATGCCGCAGGTCGTCTCGATCACCCAGAGCACGGAGCTCGGCACCCTCTACACGCCCGACGAGATCCGCGCCATCTGCGACCACGCCCACGCGCGCGGCATGAAAGTGCACCTCGACGGCTCCCGGATAGCCAACGCGGCCGCCTCCCTGAACGTGCCGATGCGCACGTTCACCAACGCGGTCGGCGTCGACATCCTCTCCCTCGGCGGGACGAAGAACGGTGCGCTGTTCGGCGAGGCAGTCGTCGTCATCAACCAGGACGCCGTCAGCCACATGAAGCACCTGCGCAAGCTGTCCATGCAGCTCGCCTCCAAGATGCGCTTCGTGTCGGTGCAGCTGGAGGCCCTGCTTGCCAGGGACCTGTGGCTGCGCAACGCCCGCCACGCCAACGAGATGGCCCAGCGGCTGGCTGATGGCGTCCGCGCCGTGCACGGCGTGGAGATCCTCTACCCGGTGCAGGCCAACGGCGTCTTCGCCAAGCTTCCGCACCACGTGAGCGAGCGACTGCAGAAGAAGTTCCGCTTCTACTTCTGGGACGAGGCGGCCGGCGTCGTGCGCTGGATGTGCGCCTTCGACACGACCGAGGACGACGTGGACGCCTTCGTCGCGGCCGTCAAGGAGGAGATGGCTCGATAGGCCCTGTGAGCCGTGCATAAATATGCGGTCACTCGAAAAGTCATTGACTCTAGGGTGATCGCGTTTCTATGCTCTGCGGGCATGGAGCTGATCCAGAACACTGCCGACCTGTCCGCATATCTGGCCGCCGACGAGGCCATCGACCATCATCATCCGCTCGTGCGGGAGACCGCCGCGCGGCTCGCCAAAGAGGCGGAGGACTCGTATGCCTATGCACAACTGGCGTTCGAGTTCGTGCGTGACACCATTCCGCACTCGCAGGACTCCGGTGACCTTCGCGTCACCTGGCGGGCCTCCGACGTCCTGGAGCAGGGCACCGGCATCTGCTTCGCCAAGGCCCACGCGCTGACCGCGCTGCTGCGGGCCGAGGACATTCCGACCGCGCTCTGCTACCAGAAGTTCGACGTGGTGCACGGACTGGTCGCCGTACGCTTCAACGGGGCCTGGCACCGGCAGGATCCGCGCGGCAACAAACCGGGCGTGGACGCGCAGTTCTCCCTCGAGGGTGAGCGCCTGGCCTTCACCCCGGACCTGGAGTCCAGTGAGATGGACTATCCAGTCCTGTATGCTGAACCACACCCGGCTGTTCTCGGCGCCCTGAAGGCCGCACCCGACCGGCCGTATCTGTGGAAGACGCTCCCCACCGCACTGAGGCAAGGCGGATCATGACTCTCACGCTGACCGTTTCCGACGAGGTGCGCACCCTCGCGCCCGGCTTCACCCACGTCGCCGTGGAGGCGTACGGCCTCGTCAACGGACCCAGCACCGAAGGCAGTTCGGCGCTCCTCGACGACGCGGCCCGTCGGCTGGCCGTACGTCTGGACGGCCGCGCGCCGCACGAGGACCCGCACATGGCCGCCTGGCGCGAGATCTACACGGCCTTCGGCTCGAAGCCCTCGCGCACGCGCAACTCCGCGGAGGCACTGGCCAAGAGGGCCCTGACGGAGGCGGGACTGCCCCGGATCAACCTGCTCGTCGACCTCTACAACGCCGTCAGCGTCGCCCGTCTGATCCCCGTCGGCGGCGAGGACCTCGACCGCGTCCAGGGCGGCATGCACCTCGTGCGGGCCGCCGGGGACGAGGACTTCGTGACCGTCGCCGGCGGCGAGGAGAACGTCGAGCACCCCGACGCGGGTGAGGTCGTGTGGTGCGACGAGGCCGGTGTGACCTGCCGCAGGTGGAACTGGCGCCAGGGGCCGCGCACCCGGCTCACCGAGGAGTCCGTGGCCGCGATCTTCCTGCTGGAGAGCCTGGCACCGATGCCCGTCCCCGAGGCGGAGGCGGCGGCAGCCGAACTCGCCGAGCTGCTGGAGAAGTTCAGCCCGGGAGCCCGCGTCACCGTCCACGCCCCCGCCCCGGTGCGCACCCTGCCGCAGAGCTGATCCGTCCCAGTCGCCGTTCTCCCCGCCATACGTGATGGGGGACCGGGCAGGACGGCACGATCGGCGGCGACGAGCAGAGGGAGGACCCCGGGGGGGGGCGGAGCCCGGGGGACGGTTGACACCGGCTCTGCGGAAGCACTGGGTGCTCGCCTCGGCCGTGGCGCCGGCGCTGCTCGCGACGGGGGCGGCCGCGACCCGCGCCCTCGCCCGGCGACGAGAAGTGGTCGCCGCCCGCCGCCAGTTGCCGCACCGCGTCACCCGGCGGCGCCCCGTCGCAGGCGGTCGCACGAGCCACCAGTCCTGAACGTGGGGCTCGGCGACCCAGCCCCCGGGGCGAGCACCGCCGCAGCTGCCACCGACACCCTGACACAGCGCCGCATCTCCGCCCCGGTAGCGCGGTCAGCAGAACCGAACCAGCCGCCGGCGGCCGGCTCTTCCGTTACGGCGCGGGCCCTGTCGGCTGTGCGACGGTGAGCGCGGCGCGGGGGTCAGCGGGTCTCGGCCGCGCGGACCTCTTCCGGGGTCGGCGCGGTGCCGCCGAGGTGGGCCGGCATCCACCAGGTGTCGTTCGCGTCCTTGGGGCGCACGGGGTAGGCGCGCTGCGCGGCCTCCAGCAGCTCCTGCACGCGCTCGCGCAGCTGCCGGGTGATCGCACCCGCGTACTTGTCGCGGGAGGCCTCGATCGCCTCACCCACCCGGATGGTGATCGGGGTGTGGCTGCGCTTGAAGTTGCGCGGATGGCCCTTGGTCCACAGACGCTGCGTACCCCACACCGCCATCGGGATCAGCGGCACACCGGCCTCCTGGGCCATACGCGCGGCACCCGACTTGAAGCTCTTCAGCGTGAACGACTGCGAGATCGTGGCCTCCGGGAAGACCCCGACGATCTCGCCGGACCGGAGCGAGTCCAGCGCGTGCGCGTACGCCGTCTCGCCCTGCGTGCGGTCCACCGGGATGTGCTTCATTCCGCGCATCAGCGGGCCGGAGATCCTGTGCCGGAAGACGGACTCCTTCGCCATGAAGCGAACCAGACGCTTCTGCGGGAGAGCCGCCAGCCCGCTGAAGACGAAATCCAGGTAGCTGATGTGATTGCTCACCAGCACGGCACCGCCCGAGCGCGGGATGTTCTCCGAACCCTTGCAGTCGATCTTGAGGTCCCACGCCTTGAACAACGTCTGGGCGAGACCAACGACGGGACGGTAGACAAGCTCTGCCATGGACGGGGTGGACCCTTCCTTCTCTGCCAGGGAAGGGACTCCTGGCGGAAAGTTACGCAGCCGTAGGTTTACGGCATGTCGCAGATCGTGCCCGAAGAACGGACGCGTAGCCAGTCCTGGTGCCCGAGTGCGGCGAGATCCTCGTCACGTCGGCCCAGTGATCCACCTCGGACTTTTAATCCGCCTTTACTCCGCCCGAACCGTCACCCGCCGCACGAGCAGGTACATCTCGCACCCCAGGCAGTACCCGAACGAGGCGTTCAGGAAGGCGGCCGCGAGCGCCGCCCCGGTGGCGGCGAGCCCCAGCCAGGCGGCCCCGAGCACGTACCCGGCCAGCCCGATGCCGGCGAAGACGAGCCCCACCGCCTGTGCGAACCGCGGCGGTTCGGGCGCCTCGAACTCGGTCGGCGGCCCGAGCCGGGGCCGTACGAGCGTGCGGAAGAGCCAGCCGTACGGTGAACGGCCCACCCCGCCCGCCGCCCCCAGCGCGAACGCCAGGGTCTGCCAGGCCAGCAGCCAGGCACTGCCCGTGATCAGCACGGCCGCCAGCACTATGGTCGTCACGGCCGCTCCGAAGCGCGGTCCCCTCACATCGATGTCCATGAATCAAGCATTCCGCAAGGGAAACGATTCATGGAGCCGGGAATCTTTGCAGTCTCGTGAACGCTGGAGCAGCCGATGGCCGGACTTGTCGTGTGCGTCGTGGTGCTCGCGGTGGCGAGTGCCTACGGAGTGCTGCACCGGCGGCGGAGCGGGAGGGTACGGGTGCGCGGACGCGACGACGGGAAGCGGCTGGGCGCGGCCGAGCTGGGCGGGGAACTCGGCGAGCGCGCCACGCTCGTGCAGTTCTCCAGCGCCTTCTGCGCCCCCTGCCGGGCGACCCGGCGGGTCCTCGGCGAGGTGGCCGGCGTCGTGCCGGGCGTCACACACGTCGAGATCGACGCCGAGGACAACCTGGAGCTCGTCCGCGAACTCGACATCCTCAAGACCCCGACCGTGCTGGTCCTCGACGCAGACGGCCGGGTGGTGCGGCGCGCCACCGGACAGCCGCGCAAGGCAGACGTGATCGCCGCGCTGGGGGAGGCGGTTTGACGCCTGTCACGCCGACGGTGAGGCAGCTCCCATATTCCGGAACGTACTTGACTGTGCGCACCACATATCGTCAGCCTGACCGCATGCCTTCGGAACTCCTTCTCTTCGGGCGGGTGCACGTCGACCTCGCCCGCACCGCGAGCGCGCGCTGTCCGGGCTGTTGAGCAGCCACGGATCCGCTCGTCCCATTCGCAGAAGGACAACTCCATGACGGCCACGCCCGACCTCGCCATCCCTCAGCTCGCCTCTCCCGACCTCCTGCGCTCCGTCTTCCGGCGGCACGCGGCAGGGGTCGCGGTGATCACCGCCCGCGGTCACGCCGGCCCGGTCGGCTTCACCGCCACCTCCCTCACCTCCGTCTCCGCCGAGCCCCCGCTGCTCTCCTTCGGTATCAGTACCGGTTCCTCCAGCTGGCCGGCGGTGGCGGACGCCGACCACGTCGGCATCCACATACTCGGAGAGCACCAGCAGGAGCTGGCCGCCACCTTCGCCCGCAGCGGCGCCGACCGTTTCGGCGCGCCCACGGCCTGGCGCGAGGGTCCCGAGGGTGTCCCGGTCCTGGACGACGTCCTCGCCTGGCTGGTGTGCCGGGTGGTCGGGCGGGTGCCCGCCGGGGAGCACCGCATCGTGCTGGCCGAGGTCGTCCTCGGTGATCCCGCGGGCCCGGGCCGCCCGCTCCTCTATCACCAGGGGCGCTTCAACGGGCTCCGCGACTGATCGGCCAGCTGCCTCCGCCGGGGCGCCGCCCTCCCGCTGCGAGGGTGCCGAGTTCCGGTTACGCTGCGTTGCAAAGGTCACAGTTCAAAGCGCTTGCTTAGCGGGACCGAATTGGGTGTACTGACAAGTAATATTCCGGTCGGAGCGCGGGCCGCCCCGACCGGGATCGGCCGCTTGGGGCGCCTATGCTGCCTGCAAGTAGGCAGCCGAGAAATGACGATGCAGTAGGAGAGCCGGCGTGAGCTTGAGGATCGTTGTCACTGTGAAGTACGTGCCCGACGCCACTGGCGACCGGCACTTCGCCGATGACCTGACCGTCGACCGGGACGACGTGGACGGT
>NZ_JBVIVK010000010.1:0-304262 GCF_055595715.1 Streptomyces sp. NPDC040410 | reverse complement strand
CAGACGGGGTATCAACATATCTGGCGTTGATTTTTGGCACGCTGTTGAGTTCTCAAGGAACGGACGCTTCCTTTGTACTCACCCGAGAGACTCTCTCAGGCTTTCCTCCGGGCGCTTCCCTTCGGTCTTGCGTTTCCGACTCTACCAGATCTTTCCGACCCGATTTCCTCGGCGCTTTCCAGGTTCCCGCTCTCGCGTTTCCCATTCCGGCGGTTCCGACTTTATCAGAAGTTCTGAGCCGGTTTGACCGGCCATCCGTTTCCGATTCATCAGAAAGGGGCTTCTTTTGAAATCAACGTTTCTAGAAGCAGACAGACACTCTCGGTCGCCGATCCGGACCACATCCAGTTCCAGGCAACTGTTCGAATCTACCTCCCCGGTCCCTCCGTGTCAACGGCTCTCCCGGGGCGAAGGAGACATTAGCAGCTCAGCCGCGCTGTCCGCACATCAGGCGGCCATCGGCACGGTGGCGCTGCGTTCGGCTGCTTCGACGTCGCCGGTGTCTCCGGCGCGGGCCGCACGGCCGCCCAGTACGTAGACGTATGCGAGGAAGGCCAGTTCAGCCACGATTCCGATGCCTATACGAGCCCACGTGGGCAGCCCCGAGGGCGTCACGAAGCCTTCGATGGCACCGGAGACGAACAGGACGAGTGCAAGGCCCATGGCCATGCCCACGGCGGCTCTGCCCTCCTCGGCGAGGGCCGAGCGTCGGGAGCGTGGGCCGGGGTCGATCAGGGTCCAGCCGAGACGCAGTCCTGTGCCGGCGGCGACGAAGACTGCGGTCAGTTCGAGCAGACCGTGCGGGAGGACGAGGCCGAGGAAGGTGTCGAGCCGGCCGGCCGAGGACATGAGACCGATGCCGACGCCGAGGTTGAGCATGTTCTGGAAGAGGATCCACAGAACGGGCAGTCCGAGGAACACGCCCAGCACTAGGCACAGTGCGGCGGCCTGGGCGTTGTTCGTCCAGACCTGGGCGGCGAAGGAGGCCGCGGGGTGGCTCGAGTAGTACGTCTCGTACTGGCCGCCCGGGCGGGTGAGCTCACGGAGTTCGCTGGGGGCCGCGATGGACCCCTGCACTTCAGGATGCGTGCCGATCCACCAGCCCAGGAGGGCGGCCACGACGGTGGACAGAAGGGCGGTGGGTACCCACCAGTGGCGCGACCTGTAGACCGCGGCGGGGAAGCCGTGCGTGAGGAAGCGCGTGACATCACGCCAGGAAGCGCGTCGGGTGCCCGTCACCGCGCTACGCGCGCGTGCCACCAGCTGGCTGAGACGACCGGTCAGCTGCGGATCGGGCGCGCGGGACTGGATCAGGGAGAGGTGGGTGGCAGTGCGTTGATAGAGGGCGACAAGCTCGTCCACCTCCGCACCGGTGAGATGGCGCTGGCGCCGGAGCAGCGCTTCGAGGCGGTCCCACTCGGCCCGATGGGCGGTGACGAAGACGTCGAGGTCCATCTGTCTGCCTGCTCCTCGGCTGTTCGTCGGCGGCTCGTCGTAGGTGTCAGCTTGTCGTACTGCGGCGCGATGCGCCCTCAGCTTGGCAGACTGGCCGTTCACAGGGCAGGTCAGGGGAAGGACGGCAGGCGTGAGTGAGCTGGTGACGGGCGAGGCGGTGGCGCTTGAGCTGCGCCCAGCGAAGCTGCCCAGTAGGACGCTGGCCGTGTTGATCGACCTGGCCGTGGCCTTGGCCTGCTACATCGCCGTGAGTATCGCTCTGGCGGTTTCCACGGCATCGCTGGACGATGCCGCGCAGATCGCGTTGTCCATCGCGGCGTTCCTGCTCGTACTGGTAGGCGGACCGATCGCGGTCGAGACGCTCAGCCACGGGCGTTCACTCGGGAAGTTGGCGTGCGGGCTGCGCGTGGTCCGTGACGACGGCGGACCGATCCGGTTCCGGCATGCGCTCGTGCGGGGGGCTATCGGTGTCATCGAGATCCTGATGACGTTCGGGGTTGTCGCCATCATCGCTTCCCTCGTGTCGGCGCGCGGGCGTCGGGTCGGCGACGTGTTCGCCGGGACTCTCGTCGTCCGGGAGCGCGTGCCCGTCGCGCGGACGGGGTTCGTACCGCCGCCTCCGCCCTGGTTGGCGGGGCGTTTCTCAGGCCTCGATCTGTCGGCTGTTCCCGACGGCCTGTGGCTGGCCGTCCGCCAGTACCTGACGCGGATGCAGCAGTTGGACCCACAGGTCGGCTGGGCCATGGCGGAGCGCCTCGCCGCCGACATCGCGACTCGTACGGGTACTCCGGCGCCACAGGGCGTTCCGCCGGCGGCCTACCTCGCGGCGGTGGTGCAGGAACGGCAGGCCAGGGAGGCTCGACGGGCCTTCACCGGCCACGGCGCAGCGGGCGGGGCGGTTGGTGCGCCGAGCCCGTACGGGCAAGTGGCTGGTGTGCCCGGAGCTTATGGGCCCCCGCAAGCGCCGGCAGTGCATCCCGTCTCCGCGGCTCCCCCGCCCCCCGCCCCCGTCGGGGGAGCAACGCAGCCCGGAGGACAGCCCGAGCCCCCGGCCCACGGATCCCCGCGCTCGACACCGCGGCAGGAGTCGTCGGACGAGCGCCCCGCCACCGGGTTCGCGCCTCCGGCGTAGCCCTGTCCAACAGGCGGCCAGCCGGCCGCCGCTCAGCCGAACACGGACGGCGGCGATTCGAGGTCCTCGAGCTCCATGCCCGGAGCGGCGAGCACCACGTCGCCGGCGATGTGCACGGAGTGCTGCTCGCCCGTGTCGAGGGCTGTGACCTGGTATTCGTCCACGGTCAGAAGGCCGTTGTCAGTGCCGTGTGTTTCTCTTTTCAGCAGGGCCCAGGACTGGTCCACGGTGCGCGGGGCGAGGACGGGGTCCGTGAAGGCGACAAGGCGCACGCGGGTTGCTGAGGCGGAAGGGGTGAGGCGCAGGAGACGGGTGACGGCGATGAGGAACGCGGGGGATGTGCCGGTGAAGCCATGGGCGCGGACGTTGCCTTCCGTGGCATGAGCCCCGGTGGGGTCGGTGCGGACCCAGGTGACGCCGTCGAGCGCGGCACCGCGCACCTGCCAGCTCGCGGCGTGCAGTTCGAGGCGGATGGGGCGGCCGAGTTCGTCGAGGGCGAGGTCGACCGAGCCGATGTGGTCGCCCGAGGGGGTGGTCCGTTGGGAGACGTAGCGCCAGCCGGAGGGGCCGGGGGCGCAGTGGAAGTGCTCTTCAGCGAAAGGGGTGTGATCGTGCGGATCGTGGAGCGAATAACGGCCGCGGGGCATGAGGGTCCTGGGTCTTGACGGGCTGGTCCGGCCAAAGGGGCAGGCCCCCGGCACGGGGGTGCGGGGGCCTGCCTCGGAGGACCTGCCGCTGTGGAGCGCGTCAGTGCACGGACGCGCTCACAGCGGGAGGGGTTCGCGGACTCAGTAGCGGTAGTGGTCCGGCTTGTACGGGCCATCGACCTCGACGCCGATGTACGCGGCCTGTTCCGGGCGCAGCGTGGTCAGCTTCACGCCGAGCGAGTCGAGGTGGAGGCGGGCGACCTTCTCGTCCAGGTGCTTGGGCAGCGTGTAGACGCCGATCGGGTACTCGGACTGCTTGGTGAACAGCTCGATCTGGGCCAGCGTCTGGTCCGCGAACGAGTTGGACATCACGAACGAGGGGTGGCCGGTGGCGTTGCCCAGGTTCAGCAGACGGCCCTCGGACAGCACGATGATCACCTTGCCGTCGGGGAACTTCCAGGTGTGGACCTGCGGCTTGACCTCGTCCTTCACAATGCCGGGGATCTTGGCGAGGCCGGCCATGTCGATCTCGTTGTCGAAGTGGCCGATGTTCCCCACGATCGCCTGGTGCTTCATCTTGGCCATGTCCGAGGCCATGATGATGTCCTTGTTGCCGGTCGTGGTGACGAAGATGTCGGCCTTGTCGATCACCTCGTCGAGCGTGGTGACCTGGTAGCCGTCCATCGCCGCCTGCAGTGCGCAGATCGGGTCGATCTCGGTGACGATCACGCGGGCGCCCTGTCCGCGCAGGGACTCCGCGCAGCCCTTGCCCACGTCGCCGTAACCGCACACGACCGCGGTCTTGCCGCCGATCAGGACGTCGGTGGCCCGGTTGATGCCGTCGACCAGGGAGTGGCGGCAGCCGTACTTGTTGTCGAACTTCGACTTCGTCACGGCGTCGTTCACGTTGATCGCCGGGAACAGGAGGTTGCCGTCGCGCTGCATCTCGTACAGCCGGTGCACACCGGTGGTGGTCTCCTCGGTCACGCCGCGGATCTCCGAGGCGAGCTGGGTCCACTTCTGCGAGCCGTCGGTGATGGTGCGGTGCAGGAGTTCGAGGATGACGCGGTGCTCGTCGGACTCGGCGGTGTCGACGGAGGGGACCTCGCCGTCCTTCTCGTACTCGACGCCCTTGTGGACGAGGAGGGTGGCGTCACCGCCGTCGTCCAGGATCATGTTCGGGCCACCGGTGGGGCTGTCCGGCCAGGTCAGCGCCTGCTCGGTGCACCACCAGTACTCCTCCAGGGTCTCGCCCTTCCAGGCGAAGACCGGCACGCCCTGCGGGTTGTCGGTCGTGCCGTTCGGGCCGACGGCGACGGCGGCGGCCGCGTGGTCCTGAGTGGAGAAGATATTGCAGGAGGCCCAGCGGACCTGCGCGCCCAGGGCGACCAGGGTCTCGATGAGCACGGCGGTCTGCACGGTCATGTGCAGCGAGCCGGTGACGCGCGCGCCGGCGAGGGGCTGGGCCTCGGCGTACTCCTTGCGGATGGCCATGAGGCCGGGCATCTCGTGCTCGGCGAGGGTGATCTCCTTGCGGCCGAACTCGGCCAGGGAGAGGTCGGCGACCTTGAAGTCCTGTCGGTTGTCGACAGTCGTCATTGCGAGCTGCTCCTCGGGGTTGGGGCGAGGTGGGTACGGCTGGTCTGCGCGGCGGCGGACACAGGGGTGCCCGAAGAGGACACAGGCATGCCCGCGTGTGCGCAGCGCAGTCCGTCGGAGGCCCTCTCTCCCTCGGTCGGTCCGTACTGGGACCGCCCGACCGCCATCAGCAGCGACGTCTGGCTCGGTTCCAAGCTACACCGCCGGGCCCGGCTGTCCCCAGCCCGACTGCGAACACAACAAGCCGTTCCCCGGCGGGGCCCGCGTCCGGAGCCGCGCAGTTGATGGACTCCGGATTCCGGGAGCGGCTGAAAAGCCACCGGGGACGTGGACGCGATCCTCCGCGTGCCGCGCGAGATCCGACGGTCGGCGGGCCACGGATCCGGCCCGAGTCCTGGCCCCGCACGGCGTTCACAGACAGCCGCTACCCTCGCGGCCCGGGGGAGCTTTCACGTGGGGAGGGAGTGTCGGTGGACGAGGCTCGAAGACTCGCGGTCGCGGCGTGGGTGACGGGGGCCCTGGGACTGGTGCTCGTGCTCGCGTCCCTCATGTGGCTGCGCACGGGCTACCTGCTGTCCACGGTGCCCAGCGAGAGCATGTCACCCACGTACGCCATCGGCGACCGGATCGTGGCCGAGCGCATCGGCGGTGAAGAGGTGAGGCGGGGCGACGTCGTGCTGTACTCGGCACCGGAGCGCTACCCGTGGGCCCCCGAGGTCATGCAGCGCGTCATAGGCGTTGGCGGCGACCACGTCGTGTGCTGCACCGGCCTGGGGACCTCGCGGGAGCGGATCACCGTCAACGGCAAGCCGCTCGACGAGCCGTATGTGAACGACGGGATCGCCGACGGCACGCGCCACCCCTACAGCGTGAAGGTGCCCGAAGGCCGGATGTTCGTACTCGGAGACCACCGCCTGAATTCGCGTGACTCCCGTTTCTTCCCGGACGACCACGGAGGGACGGTGTCCGTGGACGCTGTCCGGGGCCGGGTGACCGACGCCCGTGTGGCGCCGGTACTGCTTGCCGTGGGCACGCTGCTCGGGCTCGTGCTCGCGCTCGCCGGGCTCGTCTTCGGGATCGCGGCACGGACCGTGCGGCGACGGCCGGCGGCGCAGCTTTCGTTGTGGCCCGACCACCTGTGACGGCGTAGGCCAGGACGTGGGCGGGGACGGACGACGGGGTCCGCCGAAGGCTCGGCGGACCCCGCTGCGTACGGACGATCAGTGCCCGGCGCTGTGGGGGGCCGGTCCCCCGGGCGTCGCCTCGCGGTCTGGGCCCTTGGCCGCCTCGGTCTCGCTGTAGATGTCCGGCTCGAGGTAGATCACGCGGGCGATCGGGGCGGCCTCGCGGATGCGGGCCTCGGCGGCGTCGATGGCGGAGGCGACCTCGGCGGCCGTGCTCTCGTGCCGGACGGCGATCTTGGCGGCGACCAGGAGTTCCTCGGGGCCGAGGTGGAGCGTGCGCATGTGGATGATGCCGGTGACCTTGTCGCCGTCGACGACGGCGGCCTCGATCTTCTTGACGTCGTCGACGCCTGCGGCCTCGCCGAGCAGCAGGGACTTGGTCTCGGCGGCCAGGACGAGGGCGATCAGGACAAGCAGGACACCGATGCAGACTGTGCCGATGCCGTCCCAGACACCCTCGCCGGTGAGCAGGGCCAGGCCGACGCCGCCGAGGGCGAGGATCAGGCCGACGAGCGCGCCGAGGTCCTCCAGCAGGACGACCGGGAGCTCGGGCGCCTTGGCGCGGCGGACGAACTCCTTCCAGGAGAGGTCGCCGCGCAAGGGGTTGGATTCCCTGATGGCCGTGCGGAAGGAGAAGGACTCCGCGATGATCGCGAAGACCAGGACGCCCACCGGCCAGTACCAGTGCTCGATTTCGTGCGGGTGCTTGATCTTCTCGTAGCCCTCGTAGATGGCGAACATGCCGCCGACCGAGAAGAGGACGATCGAGACGAGGAAGGCGTAGATGTAGCGCTCGCGGCCGTAGCCGAAGGGGTGCTGCGGGGTGGCCTCACGCTCGGCCTTCTTGCCGCCGACCAGCAGCAGGGCCTGGTTGCCGGAGTCGGCGAGCGAGTGCACGCCCTCGGCGAGCATCGACGAGGAACCGCTGAACGCGAACGCCACGAACTTCGATGCCGCGATCGCGAGGTTGGCGGCGAGTGCCGCCACGATCGCCCTGGTACCGCCTGACGCGCTCATGTGTTCGCGTTGTCCCTTCCGTGCGTACGCCGTCCAGACCTTTGCCTGTCCTTTGCCGGTGGGCCATTGTTGCAGCCCGCTCCGACAACGGCGCGTCAGGTCACCACAACCCCGGCCTCACGCGCCCACCGTGGCCCGGAAGACCGTGCCGGATCCGGATACTTCGGCCTTTTCGCCTGCCGGTACGAAGACGGACCGGCCAGGGGTCAGCGTGTGCTCCCCCGCCTGTACCGAGCCCGCCGTACAGAGCAGGATCTGCGGGGCGGCGCGGGTGAGGTCGTGCGCGGCGCCGCCCTCCGGAAGGACGTAACGCGACAGCCGGAACTCGTCGGCCGGGGTCGCGTAGACCTCCTCGCCGTCGGGGGACGCCTCCGGGCGCAGGACGCCGGGGTCGCCGGCCTCGAAGCGGACGATGCGCAGGAGTTCGGGGACGTCGACGTGCTTGGGGGTCAGGCCGCAGCGCAGCACGTTGTCGGAGTTGGCCATGATCTCGACGCCGAGGCCGTCGAGGTAGGCGTGCGGGATGCCGGCGCCGAGGAACAGGGCCTCGCCGGGCTGGAGTCGGACGTAGTTGAGGAGCATGGCGGCGATGACGCCGGGGTCGCCGGGGTAGTGGTGGGCGATGTCGGCGTAGGGGGCGTAGTCGCCGCCGAGGCGGGTGCAGGCGGTCGCGGCCTCGGCGACCGTGTGGGCCATCTCCTGGGGGTCGGCGCTGAGGATCGCCGTCAGCACCTCACGCAGAGCCGCCTCCTCGGGGTGGGCGTGCAGGAGGTCGACGTACGGCTTGAGGGAGTCGACGCCGAGGCCTTCGAGCAGGTCCGCGGCCTGTACGGGATCACGGAAGCCGCACAGGCCGTCGAACTCGGTGAGCGCGCAGATGAGTTCGGGCTTGTGGCTGGCGTCCTTGTAGGTGCGGTGCGGGGCGTCCACGGGGATGGCGCGGCGCTCCTCGTCCTCGTAACCCCTCTTGGCCTGCTCCAGGTTGGGGTGCACCTGGAGGGAGAGCGGGGCGCCGGCGGCGAGGATCTTGAGGAGGAAGGGCAGACGGGGTCCGAACCTGGCGACGGACGCCGGGCCCAGTTCCTTCTCCGGGTCGGCGCCGATCACTTCGACGAGCGTTCCGCGGTCGGTTCGCGAGGGTGCGCCCGGGTGGGCCCCCATCCACATCTCCGCCTGTGGTTCGCCGGTCGGCTCGGCGCCGAGCAGCTTCGGGATGGCGGTGGTCGAACCCCAGGCGTAGGGGCGGACGGTGTTGTCGAGGCGGTCCATGGGGTTCTTTCTGCCGGTTCTCTGCGTACGACGGTCCGGGCGTCGGATACGACGGTCAGGCCGGTCGGATACGGCAGCCCAGGGGTCCTGAGCAAGATCAGGCGCCCGAAGCGAGCGCCAGGTAAACGGCGGCGAAATCCGTGATGGCGATCAGTTCCGCGAGAGTCTCGAGTTCGCCGCCGGCCTCCGGCTCCAGTTCGCTGATCGGCGTGTCGTGGCTCAGGGCCAGGTCACGGGCGGCGGGGGCGGCCGTGAGACCGCCGATCGGGCGGTCGCGCAGCAGCACCACACGCGCGTGCAGAGCGGGTTGCTCCTCTACCCGGTCGCGGAAGAAGTCGTCGGGATCGGCGCTGGCGGCGAGCGGGCCGGCAAGCAGGGCACTGTGAGCGGCGAGTGCCTCGGGCAGTTCGGCGACGAGGGCCGGGCGGCCGCCGAGCTCGGCGAGAGCGGCGGCGAAACGGCGGCCCGCGGGGCCGGCTGATACGCCCTCGGTCCAGATCACCGGGAGCGCGTCGGCGAGCTCGGCGGCCAGCGTCTTGGCGGGGTTGCTGTAGGTCGCGATGGCGGGACCGCAGCGTTCGGCGATCTGGTCCAGCCGGTCGGCGACCTTCTCCAAGGCGTCCGGCGGAGCGGTGAGCAGGCCGGTGCGGTCGAGCAGGGTCAGGAGCGGGGTGAGCAGGGCCCACAGGACGCCGGGGGCCGAGGCGGCGAGGGGTTCGTCCTGGTCGTACGGGGCCGTCGCCAGCGGTACGAAGAGGCCGTGGGCGCCTTCCACGGCCTCGGCGAGCGGGGTGCGGGCGGGCGCCACGGCGACGACCGTGCAGCCACGGCGGTAGGCCGCGTCGGCGAGCAGGGACAGACCCGGCTCTGTGCCGTCGGGGGTGGCGATCAGGAGCAGGTCCACCGAGCCGGTCCAGCCGGGGAGCTCCCAGCGCAGGGCGCCTGCGGCGGGGGCGACTCCGCTCGGGGCGAGGCGGGTCACGGGGCTGCCTGCGCCGGCGAGCGTGCCGAGGAGGTCGGCAGCGTGGGTGGCGGCGGCGCCGGGGCCCGCGATGAGGACCGCGCGGGGGCGGCCGTCGGGCTTGAGGTCGTGTACGCCTGCCTCGGCGGCGTGCCGGGCGGCGGTACGGACGCGGGCGCCGGCCTCGGCGGCGCCGCGCAGCAGTCCGCGGCGGTCGGCCTCCGAGAGTCCCTCGGGGGTGTCGAGCAGCGATTCGTCGAGCATGGGCGGCAGTCTCCGATCGCCGGATCGTCGGTTACGCGGTTCGCCGGGTGTGGGTCACGAGGGGCGGCGGGCCTCGTCGACGAGCAGGACGGGGATGCCGTCGCGGACGGGGTATGCCAGGCCGCAGTCCTGGCCGGTGCAGATCAGCTCGGTGTCCTGCTCCTTGAGGGGGGCGTGACAGGCCGGGCAGGCGAGGATCTCCAGGAGGCCGGCTTCGAGCGGCATGGGGGTTCCCTTCGGGCGGGGGTCTACGTGTGCGTGTGCGGATGTGCCTGGTCAGGGTACCGCCGCGGGGGGTTGGGCGCGGGGGTTGGGCTGGGCCGGCATTGGAGGGGTGACCGGACGCCGGTGCGAACGGTGGGTCACGCGACCCGGTGCGGACGGGTGGGTCACGCGACCCGGCGCTGCGGGGTGCCGCTTTCTGTGGGTCGGGTGCCGCCCCGGCGGCTCGACCGGCCGCGGCTGCTGCGGCACCCCGCAGGGGACGTCAGCCCTTGATGATCGCCAGGACCTCGTCCCGGGCCTTCGCCATCGTCGTCTCGTCCCTGGCCTCCGCGTTGAGCCGCAGCAGCGGTTCCGTGTTGGAGGGGCGGACGTTGAACCACCAGTCGGCGGCGGCGACCGTGAGGCCGTCCAGCTCGTCCAGTTCGATGCCCTCGCGGCCCTCGTACGCCGCCTTGATCGCCGCGAGGCGGCCGGCCTGGTCGTCGACCGTGGAGTTGATCTCGCCGGAGCCGACGTAGCGGTCGTACTGGGCGACGAGGGCCGACAGGGTGCCCTTCTGGCCGCCCAGTGCCGCAAGGACGTGCAGGGCGGCCAGCATGCCCGTGTCGGCGTTCCAGAAGTCCTTGAAGTAGTAGTGGGCGGAGTGTTCGCCGCCGAAGATCGCGCCGCTCCTCGCCATCTCGGCCTTGATGAAGGAGTGTCCCACGCGCGTGCGCACCGGCGTGCCGCCGTTCTCCTTGACGACCTCCGGCACGGACCACGACGTGATCAGGTTGTGGATGATCACGCCCTTGCCGCCGTGCTTGGCGAGCTCGCGCGAGGCGACCAGCGCCGTGACGGCGGACGGGGAGACCGGGTCGCCGTGCTCGTCGACCACGAAGCAGCGGTCGGCGTCGCCGTCGAAGGCGATGCCGAGGTCGGCGCCCTCCTCCCGGACCCGCTTCTGGAGGTCCACGATGTTCGCCGGGTCGAGGGGGTTGGCCTCGTGGTTCGGGAAGGTGCCGTCGAGTTCGAAGTACATCGGCACGAGGGTCAGCGGCAGGCCGGCGAAGACCGTGGGGACGGTGTGGCCGCCCATGCCGTTGCCCGCGTCGACGACGACCTTGAGGGGGCGGATGGAGGTCAGGTCGACGAGGGAGCGGAGGTGGGCCGCGTAATCCTCCAACGTGTCACGCTGCGTGATCGTGCCCGCCGTGTCCGCCGGTGCCGGGGCGCCCGCGTCCACCCAGGACTCGACCAGTTCACGGATCTCCGCGAGCCCGGTGTCCTGGCCGACCGGGGCCGCGCCCGCCCGGCACATCTTGATCCCGTTGTACTTGGCCGGGTTGTGCGACGCGGTGAACATGGCTCCGGGCAGGTCGAACGCGCCCGAGGCGTAGTACAGCTGATCGGTGGAACACAGGCCGATCTCGGTCACGTCGACGCCCTGGGCCGCCGCCCCGCGCGCGAAGGCGCGCGACAGCCCGGGGGACGAGGGACGCATGTCATGGCCGGTCACGATCGCGCTCGCGCCGGTCACTCGGGCGAAGGCCACCCCGAAGAGCTCGGCCAGCGACTCGTCCCACTGGTCCGGGACCACCCCGCGTACGTCGTACGCCTTCACGATCTGCGACAGATCAGCAGTCACGGCCAACCCTCCTGGAAGTCCTATCCGACACCCCAAAACTACCCGTCCGGGCTGACGATGTGCTGTGTGGCAACTGAGCCGTCACACACCGTTAGCCGACGTTCAGGAGGGAACACGAGAAGCTCAGGAGAGAACACGGACAAGAGAGAACACAAAAGGGGAACGTGGAAGCAGAACGCGGGAAACGAGCCGGATCAGTTGTCCGGCGAGCGCAGCACCCGCAGATGTCCGCGGCGCGCGACCTCCATCGGGTCCGCCGTCCGCCCACCGCCGCCGGCCCCGGCCGCTCGCTCCTGCGGGCGGGCCGCCTCGCGTACGGCGTTGGCGAGCGCCTCCAGGTCGTCACCGCTGGGCCGCGCCGGCGCCGAACTGTCGAGGAGCCGGACGACCTCCCAGCCGCGCGGCGCGGTGAGGCGCTCGGAGTGCTCGGCACACAGGTCGTAGCAGTGGGGTTCGGCGTAGGTGGCGAGCGGGCCGAGGACCGCGGTCGAGTCGGCGTAGACGTACGTCAGCGTCGCGACGGCGGGTCGGCCGCAAGCGGTGCGCGAACAGCGACGTACAGGGCTCACGACGTTGGACGGTACCGCACTCTTGAGCGGGCCGCGACGACTCTCCACGAGGTCACTCCACCGTGTCGTGTTGTGAGACGCCCCACACGCCCCTCTCGGCGCACTTCGCTGACCTGCACGGACATCCGCTTCCACAGGGGAGCGCGGTCCTGAACCCGGTCACGCCCTGGTGCAAACCATGTCAATTGCCTTGAGTTCGACGGACTCGGAGAGATACGGAATCGAGCCCAACCTTGGCTGGAATGGTCAACTTGCGACATGCCGTTCGAGGTGGCCGGACCTCGTCCGCGCCAGCGCGTGGGGGCCGGGCGTCCGGTCCCGGCGAGGACTACGCTTCACCAGTGATGGACAACCCCGTACCGCCCCGTGCCGCCGGCCGCGGGCCCCGCCGCCGTGATCGCCACGGGCGGGGCATGCGCGGCCCGATCGCACCGCCCCAGGTACCGCTCGCCGCGAGTCGCGCCGAGGCGTTCGCGGACCTGGTGCAGGACTCCGTGGAGCGTCTGGAGCGACGGTGGCCGCAGCTCGCCGACATCGACTTCCTGGTCCTCGAGGTGCCGCGGCTGGACGGCCTGGGGCACGCCTGGAGCGATGAGGGCGTTCCGCTGGGCGGCACGATCGCCGCGCTTGAGGGGCGTCCCGCGCGGGTGGTCGTATACCGGCGGCCGGTCGAGATCCGCACGAAGGGGCGGGACGAGCGCGCGGCTCTGGTGCACGAGGTCGTCGTCGAGCAGGTGGCCGAGCTGCTGGGGCTGACCCCGGAGACGGTTGATCCCCGGTACGGGGAGGACTGAGGCGTCCCTCCCCCTCGCATCGAGCCCGCTACTTCTGCAGCACCGACAGATCCTGGTCGGCCTCCGGCACCGCCACCATCCCCCGGTCGTCCGGCAGGG
This sequence comes from Streptomyces sp. NPDC040410, assembly GCF_055595715.1. Taxonomy (NCBI): domain Bacteria; kingdom Bacillati; phylum Actinomycetota; class Actinomycetes; order Kitasatosporales; family Streptomycetaceae; genus Streptomyces; species Streptomyces sp. NPDC040410. The sequence continues at coordinate 291,420 of NZ_JBVIVK010000010.1, read as the reverse complement.
TCTGGACCGTGAAGCCGGATATGCCGCCCACGGTCACCGCCAGCGTCCGGGCCGCGTGGACCGGGCCGCCCGACAGCGGCTCGACGGTCAGCGCGTAGGTGCCCTTCAGGCCGCTCGGAACCGGGGCCTGCACGTCCTGGGTCGTGCCCGCCTTGATCGTGTACGTCTTCGAGACCGCCGTACCGCCGTCGCTGCCCGCCGACGCGGTGACCTTGACCTTCGCGGTGCGGGTGGGGGCCGTCAGGGACAGGGTGGTGCCCTTGGCGCTGTTGGCGGCGGCGGTCGCGCGCTTGCCGACCGGGTTCGTGGCCGGAATGAACGCCGTCTCCTGCTTGTCGCCGTTGCCCCGCAGGATCCGCAGGGCGGCGACCACCGGTACGGACCGGTCCGTCGGTGTCAGGACCAGGGAGCCCGCCTCGCCGCGCGTGACGTCGCCCAGGTCGACGGCGGTCGTCATGCCCGCCTTCACGTGCAGCGTCTCGCTGCCGGCGGGGGTGATCGGGCCGGACGGCGAGGCCAGCCGCACCTGCAGGTCGGCGTCGGCGTCACCGGGCGTGAACGCGACCAGTCGGACGGCCGTGGCGTCCTTCGGGATGCCGGGCAGGACGAGGGTGCCCGCCGGCTCCGTGGACGCGGTCAGCCAGTCGCCGCCGAGCCTTTCGTCCAGTGCCTGGACGGCGGCGCCGACGCGTCCGCTGCGCACGTTCACGTGCAGGGTGAGGTTGGTCTGCTTCTCGCCGGTGAGGGTCGACAGGAGGACCGGCTCGCTGGAGTGCGGCTGGACCGTGATGCCCTCCCCCACCTCGGACTTGACGGCGCCGTCCTTGCCGTAGAGCTCGAGGTCGACCACGGCGGCGGAGTCGTCCGGGTTGGTCAGGTACACGTAGTCGGTGCGGTCCGCGTCGGTGCTGGCACCCGGGAACCAGAACTCAGTGTCCGCGGCGGTGCAGTTGACGCCATGCAGTCCCCGCCCGGTGCCCGCCGCGACCTCAGTGGTCTCCTGGACGGTCCAGCCGGGGGCGGACTTCCCCTCGGCGGTGCCGAGGAGGGCGGGCGAGTCACTGCCGGAGGCGTCCCCGGTGACGGGCTTGCCGGGCTTCTCCGGCTCGAGGACGGGCTTCTCGGCCCTCTTCCCGGTCTTCTTCCCGTCCGTACCGTCTGCCGACTCCTGTGCCGCTGCCAGGAGTTCGGCCTTGCCGCCGCTCTCCGTGCCCTCGGTGACGGGCGTGAAGGACGTGTACGACGTCTCGGCGAGGTCGGAGGTGCTGGGCGCCGGGCACAGCAGACTCGTGCGCTCCACGGGCAGTTCGGCGGCAGCCTCGGCGGTGTCCGGGCCGGAGGCGTCCGGTGTCGTGAGCGAGGCGAAGCCGGTGACGGCGGCGAGTGCGGTCACGCCGGCGATCAGGGACAGGGTGGTGCGGTTCACTGCTGACTCCCGTCGGGGCGCTCGCTGCCCGTGCCGTTCGGGTGCTGCGGCTGCGCCGGGTCGTACGTCGCGTCGTAGCCGTCGTATCCCTCGTAACCCGTGTAACCCTGCTGGTACGTCTGCTCGTACGGCGCGGTCTGCGACGGGCCGCCGTACGCGTACGGGTCGTAGCCGCCCTGGTAGGGGTCCGCCGGGTACGACTGCTGGTCGTACGCGCCCGCCGGGTACTGCTGGGCGCCCTGGTACGGCTCGCCGCCGTAGGTGCCGTGGTCGGCGCCGGCGTAACCCGGTGTGTCCCACTCGCCGTACGACTGCTGCTGCGGAACCGCCACCGGCGTCTCCTCCTGCCGAGGTGACGGGAACTCCTCCCGGGCGGCTTCCTCGGCCTCGGCCTGGGCGCGCAGGCGGCGGGCCCGGCGGCCCTCCCCGGCGACGGCCTCGGCGGGCACGGCCGGTTCCTCGGGGAGGTCGTCGTCGACGTCACGGCGCCGGCCGGGCAGGGCGAGCACGACGAGGACGACCGCCAGGGCGCCCTGGGCCCACAGCCAGGCGGTGTGGCCGGCCGGTGCGTCGTAGGTGACGTCGAGCTTCCCGCCCGTGGTGGGGAGCTGGAAGCCCTGGGCCCAGCCGTCGACCGTGGTGGGGGTGAGCGGCTTGCCGTCCACGGTGGCGGTCCAGCCCGCGTCGGCGGTGTCGGCGAGGCGCAGGACGCGGCCCGCGGTGCCGGCCGGGATCGTGGTGTGAACCTCGACGGGACCTGCGGCGACAGGCTGCGGGGCGGCGGAGCCGGACGTGGTGACGACGGCCGCGCGGGACACCTCCTGGTCGACGCGCCACAGCCCGCTGCCGTCCTGCTGACTGAGCCTGCTCAGGCCGGGCGTGGCGTCCAGCACGCGGGTGACCTCGCGGGGCGCGCCCTTGTGGACGAGGACGTAGCGCACCGCGAATCCGCCGAGCTGGTCGGCCTGGTCGGCGCCCGAGCCGGCGACGAGGTTGGCGACGACCTTGTCGAGCCTGCCGTTCTCGCCGCCGTCCGCCGCGAGTTCGGCGTCGCCGAGGCGGGCGCCCGAACCGCGCACCAGCATGTAGCCGACATGGGCGGCGGAGTCGCTGTCCAGGACGAGGGTGCGGGCCTGGTCGCGGGTGTTGCTCTCCTCGGCGACGAACGCGGGCACCTGTACGGGGTTGCGCCGCTCCAGCGGTCCGTCGGCCCCGCCGATCATCCAGCCGGCGGCGACGAGCAGCGGGCCCGCGGCCGAGGCGAAGGCGATCAGCGCGGCCACCGGCTGGCGCCAGCCGAAGCTCTGCTCGGCCACACGCGCGCGTGCCCCGTCGGCGCCGAGGACGGCGGAGGCCAGGAGGGCGAGGCCGTAGACGAGGGTGGCGGGGCCGGCCCAGGTCGAGCTGTTGGACAGGACCGCGAAGACGAGGCCGACCAGCGCCACCGCCCACGCCGTCCAGATGCCGGACTGCCGCTCGGTGCGCAGCAGCGCCGCGAGTGCGGCCAGCACCACGCCGATGAGCATCAGCCCGCTGACCGTGCCGGGGCCGCCCGGGCTGGCGCCGAGCAGGTCCAGAGCGGAGGCGGACGAGGAGCCGTACTCCAGGCCGGCTTGCCCGAAGAAGCCGGACGGGAGCAGCGACAGCGACCAGGGGGCGAGGACCAGCAGGGGCGTGCCGAGCTGGGCCAGGAAGCGCAGGCCGTAGGCGACGATCTCGCCGCGGCGCACGGCCAGCACGCCGATGCCGAGAACCAGCGCGATCGGCCACACGATCGGGGTGAACGCGGTGGTGATCGTCAGCAGCAGGGCGTATGCCCAGGTGGCGCGCCAACTGCCGCGCACGTCGGAGGCGTTCGCCAGGCCGCCGGCCGCGACGCCCGCGCGGGCGAGGAGCGGCAGCAGGACGGCGAGTACGGCGGTGCCGATGCGGCCGCCGGCGAGGGCGCCGGTGGCGGCGGGCAGGAAGGCGTAGACGACGGCCGCCCACGCGCGCAGGAGGCGGGACTCGACGAGCGGGCGGGAGGCGAAGTACGCGGTGAAGCCGGCCAGCGGCACCGAGCAGACCAGCAGCACCGTGACCGCGAGCCCGGTCGAGCCGAACAGCGCGGAGGCGAGCATCGCCACGATCGCGAGGTACGGGGGTGCGGCCGGGGTCCCGCCCGCGCCCACCGTGTGCCAGGCGTCGAGGTAGCGCGACCACAGCTCACCGGAGCCGGCCGGGGCGGGCAGCAGGGCGCCGCCCGCGAGCGCGCCGCCGCCGAGGAGGTTGCGGCAGGCGACCAGGGAGACGAGCAGCAGCACCAGGAAGAGCAACGGCCCGGGCTTGCGCGCGATCCGCTTGAGGCGGGCGAACTGCTCGATCTCCAGGAAGTCCGCGTCGTCGCCGCCGGGGCCGGACTCGATCGCTCCGCCGTGCCGTCCGGCCGCGGAGGCCTCGGGGTCGGAGCCGCCGAAGAGGTTGCCCGCGACCTGTTCGACCGTGGCGCGGACGGTCGCCCCGGGCGGCGGGAACAGCGGGCGCAACTCGTCCTTGCCGACGGCCGGGCGTCCGCGCCTGCGCCGCCCGGCGATGATCCGCTCGGGCCGCAGCAGGGTGCCCATGAGGCCGCGGATCTCGTCGACCGCCTGTCCGGGGACCTTGCCGACGAGGTAGGCGACGGTCCGCAGGAGGGTGCCGAGCACGAGGCGCAGCAGGACCCAGGGCAGCGCGGCCGTGCGCGCGTTGACGAGCAGGGTGTAGACGGCACCGGCCTTGTCGACCTTGTGCGGGGAGGCGGCGGTGCGGCCCACGCAGTCGACGGCGCGACGCTCGCGGGATGCCGCCTCCGCGTGCCGCACGACGGCGTCCGGGGCGACGAGGACGCGGTGGCCGGCGGCCTGGGCGCGCCAGCACAGGTCGACGTCGTCGCGCATGAGGGGCAGGCGCCGGTCGAATCCGCCGAGCTGTTCGAAGACGTCGCGGCGGATCAGCATGCCGGCCGTGGACACGGACAGCACGGGCCGGACGTGGTCGTGCTGGCCTTGGTCCTGTTCGCGGCGGTCGAGGCCGGTCCAGCGGCGGCCGGAGTTGGCGATGGTGACGCCGACCTCGAGGAGCTGCCGCTTGTCGTACCAGCCGCGGAGCTTGGGTCCGACGACTGCCACGTCGTCACGGCCGAGTTCCAGTTCGTTCTCGACGACCCGCAGCAGCTGGGCCAGGGCGTCGGGCTCGGGGGCGCAGTCGTCGTGCAGCAGCCACAGCCACTGCACCGGCTGTCCGTGAGGGAGCTCGGGCATGTCGTAGGCGTCGTCGCGCCACGTGCGCGTGACGGGGTCCCAGCCGCTCGGCCGCTTCAGGTACGGCAGTTCGTCGGGGGTGAGGACGGGCGCGGTGCGGCCCGCCTCCTCGACGGCCTGGCCGAAACCGGTGCGCCGGGCGAGGTGCAGCACCCGGTCGGGGCCGAGGGCGTCGGTGAGCAGCTGGGCGGAGGCGTCCGCGCTGCCGGTGTCGGCCGCCATGGCGTACTGGACGGGGCGCTCCTGGCCGAGCAGCCCGGCGAGCGCGTCGGGCAGCCAGCGGGCGCCGTCGTGGGCGACGAGGACCGCGGTCACCACATGACGCGGAAACTCAGGAGTGGCAGCGTCGTGTCGGGCTGCCGTGTGGCTGTGCACGGACATCGAGGTACGGGCCCCGGTTCGGTGGACTGAGGTGGACGCCTGTGCCCCGAGGGGGCAGCGGGGCGTCTCGGACGAGCGCCCACACTAGCGGCTGGGCACGGCGGCGGCCCGCCGCCTGTGGATAACCCACCTGCGACGGGCCGTTCGTGAGGTTTGTACGGGCGGCTGTGCCCCGGGAGCCGGCGACGGTCAGACGGCGGCCTTCTTCAGCCGGCGGCGCTCCCGCTCGGACAGGCCGCCCCAGATGCCGAAGCGCTCGTCGTTGGCGAGGGCGTACTCGAGGCACTCGGAGCGGACCTCGCAGGCGAGGCAGACCTTCTTGGCCTCGCGGGTGGAGCCGCCCTTCTCGGGGAAGAAGGACTCGGGGTCGGTCTGGGCGCACAGCGCGCGCTCCTGCCAGCCGAGTTCCTCGTCCGCGTCGTCGACCAGCAGTTGCTGCACCAGCTCGGTCATGTGCGCCCCTCGTCTGTCTTTCGCGTCCCCGTGCTAGCCGTTACCGATTCCGGCTGAACGACACGAGTGAAATTACAAGTGTGCTGCTCCGGGCGAGTCAAGCCGAGATCTGCTATTGGGCCCCTTATTCACTCTGCGGAACCAAGGCCTAGCGGAAAGTGTTCAAATCGGCCTAAACCTTGACAGCAGGCGTGACAGCAGGCGAGGCCCGGAAGGGCCGCCGCCCCCGCACAGAGCCATTCCGTGCCTTGTACGGAGAAGGACGCCCAGGATTTCGATCCCGTTCCGACACGCGCGCCGAAGCGAACCGGATCACAGTCGGATCACAGGATCGCATCGAGGCTTGTGCGCCATGTGTCCCGGGTGCCACATGAACAAACCTTTCATCTGCGAGATGAACCGGATGAGGTGAAACATGTCCCACATACCGGGCGTCGAGTTGACAGTGAAGGTGTGAACCGGTGTCCTTGTGGGCATGCTCGCGAACTTGGCACTCACCTCGACCCGCTCCGCCGGGTCCCACGGTGCTGCCCGCGCTCGCCGTAGCTGTTGCTGTTGCTGTTCCAGCTGTTGAGCCGTACCGCGCTCCGGCCTTCCTCCGCCCGCCGAGGCGACTCCTCCCGCCCGTGACCGGGCGGAACGACCCGCGACACCCCAGCACTCTCCCGCCGAGGAACCACCGCATCCCATGAACAGCGACAGCGACCTCCAGATCGCCGGCGACATCCTCGAAGTCCCGCACCTCCTCCAGACGCCGCGCGAGCACCCGGCCACCGTGGCCGACTTCGTGGGCCTGGCCCGCTCCATCGCCGCGGACCGCTCCCAGTGGGAGCACCTCGTCCGGTACGACGCGGCCACCCGCTGGTACCACCGGCTGCGCACCGGGCCCGGCTACGAGGTGTGGCTGCTGTCCTGGGTGCCCGGCCAGGGCAGCGGGCCGCACGACCACGGCCTCTCCTCGGGCGTGCTGACGGTCCTCGACGGCACGCTGACCGAGCGCACGGAGCGGGGCACCCGCTCGTTGGAGGCGGGTGCGCAGCGGGTGTTCGCGCCGGGGTACGTCCACGAGGTGGTCAACGACGCGCTGGAGCCGGCGGTCAGCCTGCACGTCTACTACCCCGGTCTTACGGAGATGCCCATGCACACGACCTGCACGGCCGCTCCCGCGACGTACGACGAGGTGGACGTCGTAACCGCGTGACGCGTTGTCGTACCCGCCTGCAAGACTTGCTCCCATGCGCATTGTGGTTCTGGCAGGCGGCATCGGTGGCGCCCGGTTCCTGCGCGGTCTGAAGCGGGCCGTGCCGGACGCCGACGTCACGGTCATCGGCAACACCGGGGACGACATCCACCTCTTCGGGCTGAAGGTCTGCCCTGACCTCGACACGGTGATGTACACGCTCGGCGGCGGCATCGACGAGGAGCAGGGCTGGGGGCGTGCCGACGAGACCTTCCACGTCAAGGAGGAGCTCGCGGCGTACGGCGTCGGACCCGAGTGGTTCGGACTCGGTGACCGGGACTTCGCCACGCACATCGTGCGGACGCAGATGATCGGCGCCGGGTATCCGCTGAGCTCGGTGACGGAGGCGCTGTGCGACCGGTGGAGGCCGGGAGTCCGGCTGATCCCCATGACGGACGACCGCGTCGAGACGCATGTGGCGGTCGAGGTCGACGGTGAGCGCAAGGCCGTCCACTTCCAGGAGTACTGGGTGCGGCTGCGGGCCTCCGTGCCGGCCGAGGCGGTCGTGCCGGTCGGCGCCGAGCAGGCCAAGCCGGCGCCCGGCGTTCTGGAGGCGATCGCCGCGGCGGACGTCATCCTGTTCCCGCCGTCCAACCCCGTCGTCTCCGTCGGCACGATCCTTGCCGTGCCCGGCATCCGCGAGGCGATCGCCGACGCCGGAGTGCCGGTGGTGGGGCTGTCCCCCATCGTCGGGGACGCGCCCGTGCGCGGGATGGCCGACAAGGTGCTCGCGGCGGTCGGCGTGGAGTCGACGGCCGCGGCGGTGGCCGAGCACTACGGCTCCGGGCTGCTCGACGGCTGGCTCGTGGACACCGTGGACGCGGATGTGGTGGAGCGGGTCGAGGCGGCCGGGATCCGCTGCCGGGCCGTGCCGCTGATGATGACCGACGTCGACGCGGCCGCGCAGATGGCGCGTGAGGCGCTGGGGCTGGCGGAGGAGGTGCGGGTGTCGTGAGCGAGGCCCCGGGCGGCCACGAGTCGTCTGCCGCCGGCTACAGGGTCTGGGCCGTGCCCGGCCTCCCCGAGGTCGCGACGGGTGACGACCTCGCCAAGCTGATCGCCGCCGCCGAGCCCGGCCTTGCCGACGGCGACGTGCTGCTCGTCACCTCGAAGATCGTGTCCAAGGCCGAGGGGCGCGTCGTCGAGGCGGCCGGCCGGGAGGCAGCGATCGACGCCGAGACCGTGCGGGTGGTGGCGCGGCGCGGCGCGCTGCGGATCGTCGAGAACCGGCAGGGGCTCGTCATGGCCGCCGCCGGGGTCGACGCCTCCAACACCCCTTCGGGGACGGTGCTGTTGCTGCCCGAGGACCCCGACGCGTCCGCGCGGGCGATCCGGGACGGGCTGCGGGGCGCGCTCGGCGTCGATGTCGGGGTCGTCGTCACCGACACCTTCGGGCGCCCCTGGCGCGCGGGACTCACGGACGTCGCGATCGGCGCCGCCGGTGTGCGCGTGCTCGACGATCTGCGCGGGGGCACGGACGCGTACGGCAATCCGCTCAGCGCCACCGTCGTCGCCACGGCGGACGAGCTGGCCGCCGCGGGTGATCTCGTCAAGGGCAAGGCCGCCGGGCTGCCCGTCGCGGTCCTGCGCGGGCTGCCGCACGTGGTCGCCGACGACCGGGGGGAGGGGGCGCGGGCCATGGTGCGCTGCGCGCGCGACGACATGTTCCGGCTGGGCACCTCCGAAGCGGTACGGCAGGCGGTGACCCAGCGGCGTACCGTACGGGCCTTCACCGATGAGCCCGTCGACCCTGGCGCCGTACGGCGGGCGGTCGCCGCGGCCGTGACGGCGCCCGCGCCGCACCACACGACGCCGTGGCGGTTCGTGCTGCTGGAGTCCGAGGAGTCGCGGACGCGGCTGCTCGACGCGATGCGGGACGCCTGGATCGCCGACCTGCGGCGGGACAGGAAGAGCGAGGAGTCGATCGCCAAGCGGGTACGGCGGGGCGAGGTGCTGCGCGACGCGCCGTATCTCGTCGTGCCCTGTCTCACCATGGACGGGTCACACACCTACGGGGACGAGCGGCGGGACGGGGCCGAGCGGGAGATGTTCGTGGTCGCCGTCGGGGCCGGAGTGCAGAACTTCCTGGTCGCACTGGCCGGGGAACGCCTGGGATCCGCGTGGGTGTCGTCGACGATGTTCTGCCGGGAGGTCGTCCGTGAGGTACTGGGGCTGCCGGACGACTGGGATCCGATGGGGGCGGTGGCGGTCGGGCATCCGGCCGAGGAACCGCGGCCCCGGCCCGAACGGGACGCGGGGGCTTTCGTCGAGGTGCGGTGACGCACGCGCGCGTGCGCCTACTCTCGTAGAGCCCCTATCGCTTCCCCAGGACCTCATCCGTGGCAGGACGTTTCGCTCCCCGGCCCACCCGTACGACCGTGCGCGGCGGCCATGTCGCCGTGCCCGGGGGGGTGCCTCGGCAGGCACCGGCGCCGGGGCGGGTGCGGACATGGGTGCCGGACGGGCCGCTCGATCTCGGGCTGGTGCTCGGACCACTGAGGCGCGGGCCGGGTGATCCGACGTTCCGGGCGATGCCGGACGGGTCCGTGTGGCGGACATGCCTGACCCCCGCCGGGCCGGGGACGCTGCGGGTCGCCGGGTACGGCGGCGAGGTGCGCGGGGAGGCCTGGGGGCCGGGCGCCGAGTGGCTGCTGGAGCAGTTGCCGGGGTTGTTGGGGGCCGATGACGACCCGTCCGTCTTCGCGCCGAGGCACCGGCTGGTGGCCCTTGCCCGGCATCGGCGGCCGGGGCTCCGGCTGACGCGGACCGGGCTGGTGCTGGAGTCGCTGATTCCGTCGGTTCTGGAGCAGAAGGTCACCGCTGACGAGGCGTACCGGGCGTGGCGGCTGCTCGTGCGGAAGTACGGGGAACCGGCGCCGGGGCCCGCTCCCGGGCGGATGCATGTCATGCCGGAGCCGCGGACGTGGGCGCTCATCCCGTCGTGGGAGTGGCACCGGGCGGGCGTCGACAACAAGCGGGCGTCCACCATCCTGCGGGCCGTGCGGGTCGCCGCGCGGCTGGAGCAGGCGGTGGGAATGGAACCGGCGGCGGCGCAGGCACGGTTGCAGGTCGTGCCGGGGATCGGGCCGTGGACGTCGGCGGAGACCGTGCAGCGCAGCCATGGGGCGCCGGACGCGGTGACGGTCGGGGATCTGCATCTGCCCGGGATCGTGGGGTGGGCGCTGGCCGGGGACCGGGACGCGGACGACTCCGTGATGCTGGAGCTGCTGGAGCCGTATGCGGGGCAGCGGCATCGGGCGGCGCGGCTGATTCTGCTGAGCGGGAGGACGCCGCCGCGGCGTGCTCCGCGGATGCCGAGGGGTGACATCGGGCGGTTGTGAAGTCGCCGCGTGTCGGTGGGCGTCGGTGGGGGCTGCCGCCCCCGGGCCCCGCTTCGGCCTGAACGGCCTCGTCCTCGGACGCCGGACGGGCCGAGTCTGCCGTGACCGGTGCCGCAGAGCATCCGCCGGACGGGCCGGAGAACCCAGCCCGTCCCCCGTTGCTGGTTACTGGTTACTGGTCCGAGGAGAACCGCACCGCCCCCGCCGGAATCCGCGCGTCGCACCACACCCGGGCGCCCTCGCGGAGTTCGTTGTCGGCGCCGACGACCGCGCCGTCGCCGATGACCGTGCCGGTGAGGACGGAGCGTTGGCCGACGCGGGCGCGGGTGCCGATGAGGGAGTCGGTGATGACGGCGCCGGGTTCGATGACGGCGCCGGGGAGGATCGTGCTGCCGAAGACGCGCGCGCCCTCCGCGACGAACGCGCCCTCGCCCACCACCGTGCCACCCGTCAGCTTGGCGTCGGGAGCGACCCTTGCCGTGGGCAGGACCAGTCGGTCGCCGCAGCGGCCGGGGACCGCGGGGGACGGGGCCCGGCCCATGACCAGGTCGGCGGAGCCGCGGACGAAGGCCGCCGGGGTGCCGAGGTCCAGCCAGTACGTCGAGTCGACCATGCCCTGCAGATGAGCTCCGGCCGCCAGCAGGTCCGGGAACGTCTCGCGTTCGACGGAGACCGGGCGGCCCACCGGAATCGTGTCGATGACCGAGCGGCGGAAGACGTACGCCCCCGCGTTGATCTGGTCGGTGACGATCTCCTCGGGGGTCTGCGGCTTCTCCAGGAACGCCGTGACGCGGCCCGTCTCGTCGGTGGGGACCAGGCCGTACGCCCGCGGGTCCGTCACCTGCGTCAGATGGAGGGAGACGTCCGCGCCGGTCGTCTCGTGGGTGCGGACCAGGGCCCTGATGTCCAGGCCCGTCAGGATGTCGCCGTTGAAGACCAGCACCGGGTCGTCGGGGCCCGAGTGCAGGCGGGAGGCAACGTTGCGGATCGCGCCGCCCGTGCCGAGGGGCTCCCGCTCGGTCACGTACTCGACGTGGAGGCCCAGCGCCGAGCCGTCGCCGAAGTACGGCTCGAAGATCTCGGCCAGGTAGGAGGTGGCGAGGACGATGTGCTCGACGCCGGCCGCTCTCGCTCTCGCCAACTGGTGTGTGAGGAAGGGGACCCCGGCCGCCGGGACCATGGGCTTCGGCGTGTGCACCGTGAGCGGACGCAGCCGGGTGCCCTTGCCGCCGACCAGGAGGATCGCTTCTGTCACCTGTCGTCTCTGCTTCCTGCCGGGACCGGCCCGAAGTGTCTTTCGGCCGGCCAGTGTATGCAGACCTTTGTGTGACGCCTTCGACGGCAGTGCGGCGTTCCGCTTCTTGTCCCCCGACGGCGGTGAATGTGTCCCCCGGCCGTTCCCCGGGCTGTGCTTCCGCTCCCTAGCGCCCCTGGTAGCGGGCCGCGGTCGAGCGGGCCGAACCGAGCTTGCCGTAGAGCTTCTTGCCGGGACACTCCGTGGAGAACCCGTCCCGATGACCGGAGATCACATTCAGTCGTACGTTCTTACCTTTTCGGTAGAGATTGCCACCACCGGACTTGAGATATGTCGTTCCTCGTGGATTGGCCCCCCACAGACCGAGCTTCCAGGCGGTGAGCCGGGCGACGGCCTGCACCGCGGCGGCCGGTGGCTTGGACGAACCGAAGCTGCCGACGACCGCGATCCCCATGCTGTTCGAGTTGAAACCGAGCGTGTGGGCGCCCAGGACCGGCTTCGCCACGCCCCCCGCACGCCCCTCGTAGATGTTTCCGCACTTGTCGACGAGGAAGTTGTAGCCGATGTCGCGCCAGCCCATGCTCTTGACGTGATAGCGGTAGATACCGCGGATGACGGAGGGGGCCTGCGAACAGCTGTACCCGTTGCCGGAGGCGGTGTGGTGCACGAAGGCCGCCTTGACCTGCTTCGTGTAGACGAACTTCTTCTCCCGCAGTGCCTCGTTCGCGCCCCAGCCGCGCCGGGTGACGATGCGCGGGCGCGGTCCGATGTACGGCTTCGACCGCTGCTGCCGCGTCAACTGCCCGGCGCCCAGGGCGAACAGCTCCCGCTCGGTCTCGCGTGCGCCCAGTGCCGGGATCTCCGTGGCGCCGAGGGGTGCGAGTTCGGCGTTGGCGGCGGAGGCGGCGAGCGACCTGGCCGTCTCGGCGGCCGACGCGCCGAAGGTCCGCGCCCCGACCACCGCGCCTCCGACGGCCGGGGCACCCGCCGCGGTGCCGGGCGGCAGCGCCTCCTCACCCGGGTCGACGAGTTCGAGGCGCAGGCCCGAGGGGAGCGGATAGAGGGCCGTCATGGTCCGGTTGCCGCGGCCGGTCTCCTCGACCCGGCTCTGGCCGGCCGCCCGGACGCGCACCTCCACACCGTCCGAGTCGCCCACCCACATCGGTGCCGTGGCGCCGCGCACGCGGCCGGAGGACCGCTCGGCCGTGTCCGGGTCTGCGGCATGGTCGGCGTTGTGTGTCTCGATGTCCTGCCAGCCGGACCAGGTGTCGGTGCCGGCCGCGCGGGTGCGGACCTGGACGCGGCCGCGCAGCTCGGTGCCCGGGTCGTCCCAGATGACACCGACCGTCGAGAAGCGGCGCACGTCCCGGCGGGACAGGCCCTGTTCGGCGGCGGAGCCGAGGACGCGGTCGCGGACGAGCGGGGCGAGGGGCAGCGACTGCGTGCTGCCGGGGATGCTCGAGGCATACGGCTCGACCCCCCGCCCTTCGGTCGTGGCCGCGTCCGCGGGCGGGGTCAGCGGAAGGGCGAGGGCGGCGGCACAGGTGACGCCGATGGAGGAAGCAAGGAATCCACGCATGCCCCTGATCTTGGACATAGTCATACATATCTGTCCATCGGGGAATTGACGGGCCATCGGTTGCCGTTCCGCCGAACCGGTGGCCCCGCCGTTCGCTGCGCGCCCGTGCCCCCGCGTACGCTTCTGCGGGTGAACGCCACCGACCGCACCCCTGCCGACCTGCTGCGTTCCGCGCTCGCCGCGGATCCCGGACGCCCCCTGGTGACCTTCTACGACGACGCCACGGGCGAACGGGTCGAACTGTCCGTGGCCACCTTCGCCAATTGGGTGGCCAAGACCGCCAATCTGCTGCAGGGCGACCTCGGCGCCGAGGCCGGTGACCGGGTCGCGCTGCTGCTGCCCGCGCACTGGCAGACGGCGGTGTGGCTGCTGGCGTGCTCCTCCGTGGGCGTGATCGCGGATGTGGCCGGGGATCCGGCTGCCGCCGACGTCGTGGTGAGCGGGCCGGACACGCTGGACGCGGCGCGCGCCTGCGGCGGGGAGCGGGTCGCGCTCGCGCTGCGGCCGCTCGGAGGGCGCTTCCCGCAGCCGCCGGCCGGGTTCGCCGACTACGCCGTCGAGGTGCCGGGCCAGGGGGACCGGTTCGTTCCGTTCGCCCCGGTCGACGCGGAGGAGCCGGCGCTGATCGTGGCCGGGCGGGAGTTCAGCGGGGCCGACGTGGTCGAGCGGGCCCGGGCCGAGGCGACGCCGCTGGGACTGACGGGGCCCGGGTCGAGGCTGCTGTCCGGACTGCCCTACGACACCTGGAAGGGGCTCGCCGCCGGGCTGTACGCGCCGCTCGCCACCGGGGGGTCCGTGGTGCTGTGCCGGCATCTGGAGCAGTTGGGCGGGGATGCGCTGGCACAGCGGATCGAGAGCGAGCGCGTCACCGCCACGGCGAGGTAGCGCCCGGCCACATCACCCGTTCGGCGGAGTTCCACCCACCCCCCGCGCCCCGTGCACGCCATGGTCGTAAGAGCAGCACGCACGAGACGCTCGTAGGCGACGAGGGGTGGACCCAGACGTGACCGACACCGCGCGCGCGGCCTCCGGACGCCAGGGTGCCGAAGGGATCTTCGGGCCCGGAGCGGGGGCGTCCGCGAGTGGGCGGGGGCTGATACGCCGGCGTCGGCGGAGGTGGGTGCGGTGGACCGGGTTCGGGGTCGCCGTGCTGGTCGTGACGGCCGTCGGGGCGGGCTGGGCGGTGTACGCGAAGCTGGACGGAAACATCACGCCGGACGAGGCCGCGGCGGCCGAGCTCGCGCGATACGAGAAGGAGCGCCCGACCTCGATCGTCCGGGACGCGCAGAACATCCTGCTGATCGGATCGGACTCGCGGTCCGGGGACGGCAACGCCCGCTACGGCCGGGACTCCGGGACCGAGCGGTCCGACACGACGATCCTGCTGCATCTGTCGGCGGGGCGGCGCAGCGCCACCGCCGTCTCCATTCCCCGCGATCTCATGGTGGACGTGCCGAGCTGCAGGCGTCCGAACGGCAGCCGCACCGAGCCGATGTTCGCGATGTTCAACTACGCCTTCCAGGTGGGCGGTTCGGCCTGCACGATCCGGACGGTCGAGAAGCTCACCGACATCCGCGTCGACCACCACATGGTCGTCGACTTCCACGGCTTCAAGGACATGGTCGACGCGGTCGACGGCGTCGAGGTGTGCCTGCCGGAGCCGATCCGCGACAAGGCCGCGAAGCTGCGGCTGCCCGCGGGCCGGGTGCTGCTGGACGGCGAGCAGGCTCTCGGATACGTCCGCGCCCGCAAGTCCCTCGGCAACGGCAGCGACACCGACCGGATGGACCGCCAGCAGCGGTTCCTCGGCGCGCTCGTCACCAAGGTGCAGAGCAATGACGTCCTGCTGAATCCGGTGAAGCTCTATCCGGTGCTGGACGCGGCCACCTCGTCACTCACCACCGACCCGGGTCTGGCGAGTCTGCGCGGGTTGTACGAACTCGTGCGCGGGGTGCGCAACATCCCCACCGAACGTGTGCAATTCCTGACGGTTCCGCGAGAGTCGTACGTTTACAACTCCAATCGCGATCAGCTGGTGGAACCCGCGGCGCAGAAGCTGTTCGCCCAGCTCCGCGCGGACGCGCCGGTCGTGGTCACGAGGGCAGCGCCGTCGGATTCGGCGGCGAAAAGCCGCAATTCGCTCGGGCAATCACCCACCGCGACCGTTTCCCCGCCGCCGACGTTCCGCGGCAACACCGCCGCCGAAGACACCTGCGAGTAAAGCGCTCACCAAGGCAGCGAACCAATGTCCAAGGAATGGGCGAATTGCCCAGGTGTAGGGACGTGGAATTTGTCACCGGCGTCGCTCAACGCTGAACTGGGCGGATAGTGTGAGCGATCCGGTGCCCCGGCCAGAGGACCGTCCTGGGGTCGTGCACTGTGTGACCGAGACCCGAGCGCCTTGAGGGGGGAAAGGCGCCGCGTGCCCCGACGGAGGATTCGGACAACCGTGGACGCGCAAGGCCGTGGGCGGGCGGACAACATCGATCCCGCAGACCAGTGGGTGCTCAATCCGAACACCGGCGAATACGAGCTGCGACTGGCTCCTTCCGCACCGCAGTCGGCGGTGCCCGGGCCCCGTAGAACCGCCAGACCCGCTGCGGGTGGTGGCGGGGCCGCAGTGCGCGGCCGGACGGCCGCGCCCGGACGCGACACCGAGGTGGTGCCGCCGCAGCGCCGGCGGCGTGGTGTGCCCGAGGAACCGCTGCCGGGACGGCGCGGGCGCCGGCCGGTCAAGAAGAAGTCGAAGGCGAAGAAGGTCCTGATGTGGACCGGCGGCACCATGGCGTTCGTCCTGGTCGCCGCGGCGGGCGCCGGATACCTCTACATCCGGCACCTCAACTCCAACATCACCTCCGTCTCCGACGACGGTGCGAGCACCGGTGGCTTCCAGAAGGACCAGGCGATCAACATCCTGTTGATCGGCACCGACAAGCGCACGGGTGACGGCAACGAGGGCTACGGCGACAAGGGCAGCGTCGGGCACGCCGACACCACGATCCTGCTGCACGTCTCGAAGGACCGGACGAACGCGACCGCGCTCAGCATCCCCCGCGACCTGATCGTCGACATCCCGGACTGCCCGACCACGCAGGAGGACGGCTCCAAGAAGGTCATCCAGGGCTCCACGAGTGTCCGCTTCAACACCAGCCTGGGCCAGGACGACCGAACGCCCAGCTGCACCATGCGGACCGTCACCGAACTGACCGGGATCAGACCGGACAACTTCATGGTGGCCGACTTCAACGCGGTCAAGACGCTGACCTCGGCGGTCGGCGGCGTCGAGGTCTGCCTGGCCAAGGACATCGACGACTCGGACTCGCACCTCAAGCTGTCGAAGGGCAAGCACACCATCGAGGGCGAGGAAGCGCTCGCGTTCCTGCGCACCCGGCACTCCGTCGGTTTCGGCGGCGACCTGAGCCGGATCGAGCTGCAGCAGCAGTTCCTCAGCTCGCTGATGCGCAAGCTGAAGTCCAACGACACGCTCACCAGCCCGACAAAGATGTTCAGGCTGGCCGAAGCGGGCACGAAGGCACTGACCGTCGACTCCCAGCTGGACAGCATCGGCAAGCTGAAGGACCTCGGTCTGGAGCTGGGCAAGCTCAACACGAAGAACCTGAGCTTCACCACCGTGCCGGTGATCGACAACCCGGCCGAGAGGGTCAAGGCGACGGTCGTGGTCAACCCCGACAAGGCTCCCGACGTCTTCGACCTGATCAAGAACGATGTGTCGTTCACCGAGGTCAAGCAGCAGAAGAAGAAGGAGAAGGCCGCTCTGGCCGCCCGCCTCAAGGGCACCAGGTCCGCCGCCTCGGAGGTGCGGGTGCGCATCCTCAACGGCGGCGCGCCGCCCGGCTCCGCGCAGGAGACGCTCAGCTGGCTGCAGGTCGAGGAGGGCGTGACCAGGTCCGAGAACGCGGGCAACGCGGACGCGGCACAGAAGAAGACGACGCTCGAGTACGCTCCCGAGCAGGCGGACCAGGCACGGCGGCTGGCGGCCATCCTGGGCCTGAAGGGGTCCATGATGAAGCCGGGCGAGAGCGTGACGAACGCGCAGGGTCTGCCGACGATCACACTGACCCTGGGCAAGGACTTCAAGGGCGCCGGCGTGAAGCTCAACGGCTCCTCGACGGCGTCGTCGGACATCGACAAGACGACGGCCGACGAGGTCAAGTGCGCCGGCTGAACACGTGAAGTGACCTGACGGGCCTGTCGTGCGTCTAACAGGGCGTACGACAGGCCTGTTGCATGGCGCGCAAGGGGTTTCTCAGGGGTGGGGAGGACGGGGAAGTGACACCGAACAGTGTGCAGGGGGAAGGGACGCTCGAGAGCGTTCCGCACGCTCGTGAACCCGTGCGGGAAGCCGACGCCGGGCGGGTGGGCGGCGGCGGTGGCGACGAGACGGGAGGAGGCGGGGGTGACGTCCGGCACGGCGGACGCCGGGTGCCGCGCCGCAACCACCGGGTGCTCAGGTGGTCCGCCACGACCCTCGCCGTGCTGATACTCGGGACGGCCGGCGCCGGATACCTGTACTACCGGCACCTGAACGGCAACATCGAGAAGGGCGAGCGCACCAGCGG
The DNA here is from genome assembly GCF_055595715.1 of Streptomyces sp. NPDC040410. Taxonomy (NCBI): domain Bacteria; kingdom Bacillati; phylum Actinomycetota; class Actinomycetes; order Kitasatosporales; family Streptomycetaceae; genus Streptomyces; species Streptomyces sp. NPDC040410. The sequence continues at coordinate 273,887 of NZ_JBVIVK010000010.1, read as the reverse complement.
CGACTCCAAGGCCAGGAAGACGGAGCCGAACGCGGCCGGGCAGACGCCGGTCAACATCCTGATGATCGGCTCCGACAGCCGTAACTCCGAAGCGAACGTGGCGCTGGGCGGCAGCAAGGACAACCGCGGCAACCCTCCGCTGGGCGACGTGCAGATGCTCATCCACCTGTCCGCGGACCGCAAGAGCGCCGCGGTCGTGAGCATTCCGCGTGACACCCGGGTCGACATACCCAAGTGCACGGACCCGAAGACAGGCGAGACGTACCCGGCGACCAACGACATCATCAACTTGTCGCTGGCCCGCGGCGGAGCCGGCTGCACGCTGGCCACCTGGGAGAACCTCACCGGGGTCTACATCGACCACTGGATGACGATCGACTTCGCGGGCGTGGTGAGCATGGCCGACGCCATCGGCGGCGTCGAGGTCTGCGTGAACCAGAACGTGTGGGACCGCCCGCTGCCGGGCGTGTCCGGGGGCTCCGGCCTGAAGATGGAAGCCGGCACGAGGAAGGTCCAGGGCAAGCAGGCCCTCCAGTGGCTGCGCACCCGGCACGCCTGGGGCAGCGACCTGCTGCGGGCCAGGGCCCAGCACATGTACATGAACTCGATGATCCGCACGCTCAAGAGCCAGAACGTCTTCACCGACGGCGGCCGGCTGATGGACCTGGCCGAGGCGGCCACGAAGTCCCTGACGGTCTCCGAGGAGATCGGCACGGTCAAGAAGCTGTACGACCTGGGCATGCAGCTGAAGACGGTGCCGACGGACCGCATCACCATGACGACCATGCCGTCCGTCGAGGACGCCCAGAACAGGAACCACGTGGTGCCGGACGGGGCCAACGCCGAGAAGATGTGGGACATGCTCCGCGACGACGTGTCGTTCGACGCCAAGGGCAGGGCCTCGGACTCGAAGGACTCGAAGGACGCGAAGGACGCGAACGAGACGAGCAAGGAGCAGGTCTCCGGGGACCCGGCGGCGGACGAGGACGAGATCGGCGTCCTGGTGCAGAACGCCACCCGCACCTCCACGCTCGCCCCGGTCGGCGGCCGCGCCGGCACGATCGCCCAGCAGCTGGCGGCGAAGGGCTTCACGAAGGCGGCGACGGACACGGCGGCCGCGCTGTCCGTGGACAAGACCGTCGTCCGCTACCCGAGCGCCGAGCTGGAGGGAGACGCCCAGGCCGTCGCCAAGGCCCTCGGGATTCCGCTGAGTTCGGTGATGAGGTCGACCGACGTCTCCGGAGTCACAGTCGTCGTGGGCGCCGACTGGCGTACCGGCACGACGTACCCGAAGCAGTCGGCGCCCGAGGCCGGTGACCTGCCGAGCAACGCCGACGCCATCAACGGCTCGGACACGGAACAGTGCATGGACGTGTACAAGCCCTACCAGTGGTAGGGCCCCTGCCACTGGGTGAAGCCCTGCCAGTGAGTGTGGCCCTGCCGGTGGGTGGATACCCGCCGGCCGTAGCCGGTCGCCCCGGCGGGCCGGCCCGTGGTGCTCAGTCGGCGCTGAGCACCATGGGCCGCCGGGACGCCATGACCCTCTGGGCCAGCGACTTGGGGCTGGTGAGGTAGCCCCAGCCCCACGACATGTGCATGGTGGCGAGGGCGACGGGGATCTGCAGCCGCGCCTTCAGCGGCAGCCCCGTACCCGCGGGCACGGAGCCCGCGACGATCACCGCCAGATAGCCGCCGGGGACCACGAGGCCCCAGGGTGTGAGCGTGACGCCCGCCACGAGGCCGGCCGCGATCGCGCACACCGCGGTCGGCGCCGCGAGGTAGCGCAGGTTGATGGAGCCCTCGTGGTAGCGGGCCACGACGTGGCGCCAACGCCCGTAGTTCTTGTACTGCTTGGCGAGCGCCCTGATGTTGGGCCGCGGCCGGTACGACACCCTCAGCTCGGGCGAGAACCAGACCAGCCCGCCAGCCTCGCGTATCCGGAAGTTCAGCTCCCAGTCCTGCGCGCGGATGAACTCCTCGTTGTACCCGCCCTGTTGCTCCAGCGCCTCGCGCCGGAACACGCCGAGGTAGACGGTCTCGGCCGCATGCGCGAGTCCGCCCGTGTGGAAGGCGGCGTTGCCGACCCCGATCTTCGAGGTCATGGCGGCGGCGACCGCGTGCTCCCAGTCGTTCTCGCCCTCGGCGTGCATGACGCCGCCGACGTTCTGCGCGCCGGTCTCCTCCAGGAGCCGTACCGCGGTGGCGATGTAGTCCGGCGAGAGCATGCCGTGCCCGTCGACACGGACGACGATCGGGTGGCGGGAGGCCTTGATCGCGGCGTTCAGCGCGGCGGGCGTGCGGCCGGTGGGGTTCGGGACGGTGTGCACGCGCGGGTCGTCGGCCACGAGTTGGGCGGCGATCTCGTCCGTGCGGTCCGTGGACGGACCGAGGGCGATCACGACCTCCATCTCGCCGGCGTACTCCTGCGCGAGGATCGCTTGGACGGCTCCGCGCAGATGCCGCTCCTCGTTGAGGACGGGCATGATGACAGACACGGCGGGGAGCGGCACGTCGGGCTTGGCGTTCATAGGGGGCTCACGTTACCGCGAACGGGGGACACAGGTGCGCGCCGCCCGCTGCGGTGCCCGGGCCGCACATCGTATGGGCCTACGGTGCTCACGATCCCACGTACGGCCCTCGCGGAGGTGTCCCTCATGCCCACGCCGCCCCGCTCCCCGTCCCGGCCGCCGCAGCGCCGCCCGCAGCCGTCCCGCGTACAGCGGCCACCCGTACGGCGGAAGAAGCCGCGCTGGGCCATGCGAGCGGTGACCACGCTGTCCGTCGTGGTCCTGGCCTCAGCAGGGATCGGGCACGCGGTGGTCACCAGTCTGGACGCGGGCATCGCCAGGGTCGACCCGTTCCGGGACATGAAGAACCGGCCGCAGGCGGGCCACGGCATGAACGTACTGCTCGTCGGGACCGACGGCCGCGACAGGATCACGGAGCAGGATCGGCGTACGTACCGGCTGGGCGGCGCCCCTTGCCACTGCACCGACACGATCATGATGGTGCACATCTCGGAGGACCGGGAGCGGGCGAGTGTGGTGAGCCTGCCGCGCGACTCGTACGCCATGACGCCCGCGCACACCGACCAGGTCTCCGGGAAACGGCACGGCGGGCATCCCGTCAAGCTCAACGCGGCGTACGCGGAGGGCGGACCGCAGCTGACCGTGCGCACGGTCGAGAGCATGACCCATGTGAAGATCGACCACTACCTGGAGGTCGACTTCACCAGCTTCATGAAGACGGTGGACGTGCTGGGCGGGGTCCGGATCTGCACCGCCCAGCCGCTGAGGGACGGATACAGCGGACTCGACCTGCCGGCCGGCACCCACACTCTGCGTGGCGGGCAGGCACTGCAGTACGTTCGGGCGCGGCACCTCGACGGCGCCTCCGACCTCGGCCGGATGCGGCGCCAGCAGCGCTTCCTGGCCGCCCTGATCGAGCGGGCGACCTCCTCCGGGGTGCTGCTGAACCCGATGAGGTTCCGGGACGTCACCCGGGCGGTCCTGGGCTCGGTGCGGGCCGACAAGGGCTTCGGCACCGACGAACTGCTCGACCTCGGGCGGGCGATGCGGAACTTCTCGCCCTCCTCGTCCGAGTTCACGACGGTGCCGATCGGGCAGATGGGATACGCCGTGAAGGGTGTTGGTTCGACGCTGAGATGGGACCCGGTCAGGTCCGGGCAGCTCTTCAGGGACCTGCGCGAGGACAGGCCGCTGGCCGTGCACCGGCACAAGAGCCGGGGCCTGAGGGTGGCCGTGGCCCCGCAGCAGATCCGGGTCCAGGTGGAGAACGGGACGGCCACGGCGGGGCTCGGCAAGCGGGTGGACGCGGCGCTGGCGGCGACCGGGTTCCGTACGACGCGAGTGCCGAAGAACGCGCCGGAGCGCTCGGTGAAGCGCACCGTGATCGCCTACGACCCCCGCTGGGACCGCTCGGCCAAGTCGCTGGCGGCGGCGCTGCCCGGCAGTGAGCTGCGGGCGGTGAAGGGGCAGGGCCCGGTGCTGAAGGTCATCGCCGGGGCCGACTTCCGGAAGGTGCGGACGGTACGGGCGGACGATCCCTACCAAGGGGAGTCCGGGGTGGTGACGGGGGACGAGATCGGGTGTTCGTGACGCGGATCTCAGTCCCCTCAGCCTCCGTCTCTCAGTCGTCCAGGCCCTCCGCCATCCTCTTCTCCCTCAGCTCCATGATCGCCCGGCGGCGGGCCAGGCGGTGGGTGCGGCGGATCTGGGCCTCCTGGTAGCGGCGCTCGTCGCGCTCGGTCTCCGGGATCACGGGCGGCACCCGGCGCGGTTTGCCGTCGGCGTCCACCGCCGCGAAGACCAGGTAGGCGGAGCCGACCTGGGTGGGCGGAGCGGACTCGTTCCAGCGCTCGGCCAGGACCCGGACGCCGACCTCCATGGACGTCCGGCCGGTCCAGTTGACCTGGGCCTTCACATGGACGAGGTCGCCGACGCGCACCGGCTCAAGGAAGGCCATCTCGTCCATGGAGGCGGTGACCGCGGGCCCGCCGCTGTGCCGTCCGGCCACCGCGCCCGCCGCGTCGTCGACCAACTTCATGATCACGCCACCGTGCACGGTGCCGAGGAGGTTGGTGTCGTTGTGGGTCATGATGTGGCTGAGCGTGGTGCGGGACGCGGAAGTCGACTTGCCCGGAATGTCGGGCTCCGCTGAGTGGGCCTGGTCTGTCATGGCCTCTACCTTATGCCGAGCCGACATCCGGGGAATTTGTGTCAGGTTGGCAACAGCGCTGCCCTTATTTTCCGACGAACCTTGTAAGGGACACTGCAGTGCCCTGCACACTGGGGCCCATGAACGATTGGCCCCAGGGATGGTCCGACGACAACCGCGGCAACCAGTACGGGCGCGGCAGCGCGAACGCACAGCCTGAGGGCGCGCGCGTGATGCCGCAGGTCCGCCGCGGCCCCACGTCGCCGCCGTACGGCGGCGGCGTGCCCCAGCAGCCGTCGTACGTCGACGGCCGGGGCCACAACGGCTACGACGACACCCCCGTCGACGGGTACGACAGCGGCTACAACACGGGCCAGGTCTACGGCTCGCCCGGCGGCCCGGCCGGACCGGGGGACCCCGCCGCCTACGGTCCCCGGCCGGCGCCGAACTGGCGCCGCCGCTTCAAGGTGACCACGATCACGCTGGTGACGGTGCTGGCCGTGACGACCGTCGCCACGTACTTCTGGGCCGACTCCAAGCTCAACCGCGAGGTCGACCTGTCGAAGGTCATCGACCGGCCCGAGGCGGGCGAGGGCACCAACTACCTGATCGTCGGCTCCGACAGCCGCGCGGGTCTGTCCGACGATCAGAAGAAGAACCTGCACACCGGCTCCGCCGAGGGCAAGCGCACGGACTCGATGATGATCCTGCACGTCGGCGACAACGGCGACACGCTCATCTCGCTGCCGCGCGACTCGGACGTGGAGATACCGACGTACGTGGGCTCGGAGTCCGGCAAGACCTTCAAGGGCACGGGCCGGCACGTGAAGCTGAACGCCGCGTACGCGGAGGACGGGCCGACGCTGCTGGTCCGCACCGTGGAGTTCAACACCGGACTGCACATCGACCACTACGTGGAGATCGGCTTCGCCGGCTTCGCGAACATCGTGGACTCGGTCGGCGGCGTCGAGATCGACATTCCGCAGGACATCAAGGACACCAAGTCCGGCGCCGACTTCAAGAAGGGCAAGCAGACCCTGAACGGCGAGGAGGCCCTCGCGTTCGTCCGCACCCGGTACGCCCTCGCGGGCTCCGACCTGGACCGCACGAAGAACCAGCAGAAGTTCCTCTCCGCCCTCGCCAACCAGGTGGCCACGCCGGGCACGCTCCTGAACCCGTTCAAGCTCTACCCCACCATGGGTGCCGGCCTCGACTCCCTGATCGTCGACAAGGACATGGGCCTGTACGACCTGGCGACGATGTTCTGGGCGATGAAGGGCGTCAGTGGCGGTGAGGGCAAGTCGATGAACATGCCGATCTCCGGCTCCACCGGAGGAAACCTCGTCTGGGACAAGGCGAAGGTCAAGACGCTGGTGAACGAGCTGAAGAACGACGAGAAGGTGACCGTCTCGGGCAACTGAGGCCGGCCCCCCGCGGTCCTGAAAGGCAGGGCGGCCTGATCGCCGCCCGGGCCGTGCGGCGGCCGGGCCTGCTTCGAGGGCACGCCCGGCGGCGTGCCCTCGAAAGGTTCAGGCGGAGGTCACATCGTGGCGCCCGCCATCGTGCGGCAGGTTTCCGCGCAGCGGCGACACGCCTCGGCGCAGCGCATCATCTGTGGGTCGTCCGGCATGGCCATACACGCCTCGGCGCACATGTCGCACGCCTTGGCGCACATCGCACACATCTCGGCCGATATCGGCGAGCGGCGCATCATCATGTCCGCGCACATGCGGGTCATCTCGGAGCAGTCCATGAGCGCGCGCATGATCTGCATCTGGGCCTGGCCGCCCATCTGCATGCAGGAGCTCATGGTCTCCTCGCAGATGCTGTGGCACGACATGCACGCCTCGACGCAGTCCTGCATCTCCTTGCTCATCGGGGTAGCGGTGGGCTGCTGCATGGCTCCTCCTGGAGGGGTGAGAGGGCCCAGGGCGGGCCCTGTGCCCTTCCGTCCTACGCCCGCTCGGCCCCGTCCGCCACAGGACGGACACGATGGGGAGCCGGTGGGAGGCCTCCGGCGCACGACAGCCCCCGGCCGCACGACACCGTTGGGAAATGGTGTCCGCACGCCGGGGGCTGTGTCGTCGTACGCGCCGGCCGTCGCGCTACGGCAGGTTCCGCGCCATCACGATCCGCTGGACCTGGTTCGTGCCCTCGTATATCTGCGTGCTTTACAGGTCATACGGCGTTGGCCTGCACGGACATCCCTCTTGGCAGAGCCCTCCCCAGCATTTCCCCATGATCGTCAGGGGTCCTGCCCAGGTCGGCGCCGCACTGGCGGCAGCCTCCCCGACCGGTCGGAGGAGCGGCAGGCTCCGGGGAGGTTACGCGGTTTCCCGTTCCGTCAACCGTGATCGCTTGACCCGCGCGCCCTGGCCTCGGGAGCATCAACCCAGATGCGGGGTACTGGCAGCACGGGAGAGGGAAACCCAGACCATGAAGGTCACCAAGCTGGTCAGCACGTGCGACATCACGGACTGCCCGACGATCTACGCGACGGATCGCGGCACGCTCTTGGTTCAGGGGGAGACTCCGACCGACCACGGGCTTCAGATTCCCGCTCACGAAACCCTGGTCGAGATCCCGATGGAACTGATCCAGAAGGCCATCCGTGACAACCTCATCTAGGACCCTTGGCGACCTCTTTGACACGTTCCAGCGTGAGGCGTTCCGGCTGGAAACCCTGGACGACTACAGCAAGTCTGGGAACGTCGACGCCTACCACGCGTTCCTGGCCGGGGGGCCACAGCCGGACGACTACAACTCGGGCTGGGTCGAAGAACTCCGCTCACACACCGCAAAAGGGAAACGCATCTACCGGGTTCACATTCTGCGCCGCCCACTAACGGACTATCTTAGGTTCGAACTCGGGTGGGGGTACCAAAAGAACATGTCTGGGGGTGAGGAGTTCTTCATTCTGGACGTCACCGACAGGCCGAACCCCCTACAGGGCGTACCTGACTTCTGGCTCTTCGACTCCGAGTCCGTGGCCGTGATGAACTATGACGGTGCCGGAAAGTACCTGGGCTCGGAATTCCTACCACCGGAACGAGCCGCGGAATTCGCCGGGCACCGTGACGCGGCACTCACCCATGCGGAGCCGTTCACCGAATGGTGGGCCAAGTACGGGGCGTGAACAGGGCACAGTTGGGGGCTGCGCTGCGGGCACTGCGCCAGGCATCCGGGAAGGAGGCCAAAGCAGTCGCCCGTGGCGCACTCATGTCTCCGTCCAAGCTCTCCAAGATCGAGAACGCGAAGCTGGCGCCCAGCGCGACGGACGTAGAGCGCATCCTCATCGCCATCGGCGTTTCTCCCGAGATCAAGGCCGAGTACACCGAGGCCGCTCGGTCGGCCGGCACGGAGACGACAGAGTGGCGACTGCTTAAGCGGGTTGGCGTTCACAAGGGTCAGCAGGAGGTCAAGGCCCTCGAAGCCCAGATGTCAGTACTGCAGATGTTCCAACCGGCCCTGGTTCCCGGATTGCTCCAGACGCCCGAGTACATCCGAGCGGTGCTGCAACGCCACGACCTGAGTGATGACACCCTAGCCCGCACGATCAGCGGTCGGCTGGAACGCCAAGCCATTCTCTACGACAGCTCCAGGTCACTGCGGTTCGTCATCACGGAACCCGTGCTGCGGTGGCGGATCGTCCCGCCTTCTATGATGGCCGCCCAACTGGACCGGATTGTTTCCATATCACGACTCTCCCATGTCGACATCCGCGTGGTCCCTCTGAGCATTCAGCAGCACGACATGGCGAACCACTCCTTCGCCATTCGGGACAACCGGATGGTCACCGTGGAAACGGTCCACGCTGAGGTACTCGTTACCGACCCCAGGGACGTAGATATCTACGTTAAGAAGTTCAACGGGTTCTCCCGAGTGGCGCTGTCCGGTGACGACATGCGCAGCCTGGTCGAGGGCATCCGCGACGACTTTTTGCGGGAACAGGAAACAGGCTAGAGCCACATCCGTGGCCCGCCGAAGATGGCGCCATGGAGAGCGAAGAGAGAACTTCCGATCCTGGAACCCACACGACAGCACGGACGTGCCTGTCGGAGCCACCTCGCGAGCCGTCACCCAAACCCGGTTGCGCTGACTGCCTGTCCATATCGGTAGCCCGCGAGAACGCCCGCTCCACGTTCGACTACAGCGCCGTATCCGACGCCAACGTACGGATGCGCCAGCACCACGCAGAAGCGCACGCGTCATGAGCAAGGGAACGGGCTCAAGGCTCTTCGCCGACCGCCCCCTGATGACGATGCGGGTCTCTCGCGACTCAGGGCAGACCTGGGGGCCGGAGCAAGCCGTGGCCACGACGGACGATCTTCCGCCGCTGCTCACAAGCGCTTGGCCGCCATGCGAGTGCTGGCGCTGCACGGAACGCGGCCAAGGTTCCGGACGGTGCGTGACCCTGGCCCGGATCGGCGACACGTCTGATCCTCCCCCTCCGCCAGTCGGGGCTCGGGTCCATCCCCCGTCCCTGGGCCCGTGCCCGGCTGGCACTTCTCGAAACGGGAACGACTCGTGCACCACCACGGCTATCTGTGGACCGGCCCGAAAGAGCGCTTCGACAACGAGGCTCTACGGCGGCCCCCGCATCCCGATCCACCCCCGGTCGGAAGCAAGCCGGAACTGATCCAGCGGTATCGGGAGGTCGCAGCGGAGTTCCCGAACGTCGACCTACCGCCCCTCGAAACGGCGTACTGGCTCATCACATCAAGGCTCGGGACGAAGGCGAGCCAGGGCGTACCGTCCCACTCCCGCCGAACGTCGCCTTCGAGCTTCGGCGGCACACCAAGAACCACGGCGTATGGGGGCCGGAACGGCTTCTCTTCCCCAACGTGACTCGGACCGGCTACCTCTACGCGTCGTACTTCTACCCGAAGATCTGGATGGAGGCTCTTGGCAAGGGACAGGTGAAGTACTGCAAGGCTCACTCACTCCGGCACTACTACGGGTCTCGGCTGCTGTACGCCGGAGTCCCCGAGAACGACGTGGCCGACTGGATGGGCCACAGCAGTACGGACGTGCTGAGGGAGCACTACCACTACATCTTCGAAGGGGCCGAGCAGCGCGGCCGGGCCGCCATCGCAACGATGCTGACGCCCGGCGCCGACGACCCTACGGAGGCGTCAGAGGTCGCCTGATCCACATACGACAACAGCCCCCGGCGTGACGCCGGGGGCTGCGTTGTTTGTGCAGGTCAGTGGACATTTCCAGCCCGGCATCCGCCCAGGATTCCCCCAGCATGACGCCCAGGAACGGTCCTGATCAGGCCGCAACAGACAGAAAGCCCAGGATGCCTCGGCGATCCCACGAAACCACCTTTGACCTGCAAAAACCCTGCTAGGGGAGGTTCCTCGCCATGACGATCCGCTGGACCTGGTTCGTGCCCTCGTATATCTGCGTGATCTTCGCGTCGCGCATCATCCGCTCGACCGGGTAGTCACGGGTGTAGCCGTAGCCGCCCAGCAGCTGCACCGCGTCCGTCGTGACCTCCATCGCCACGTCCGACGCGAAGCACTTCGCGGCAGCGCCCTGGAAGGTGAGGTCGCTGTCGCCGCGCTCGGACTTGGCGGCCGCGGCGTACGTCAGCTGGCGGGCGGCCTCGATCTTCATGGCCATGTCGGCGAGCATGAACTGGATGCCCTGGAAGTCGGCGATCGGCTTGCCGAACTGCTTGCGCTCGCGGACGTAGCCCTTGGCGTAGTCGAGGGCGCCCTGGGCGACGCCCAGCGCCTGGGCGGCGATCGTGATGCGGGTGTGGTCCAGGGTCTGCATCGCCGTGGCGAAGCCGGTGCCCTCCTCGCCGATCATGCGGTCCGCGGGGATGCGGACGTTGTCGAGGTAGACCTCGCGGGTCGGGGAGCCCTTGATGCCGAGCTTCTTCTCGGGGGCGCCGAAGGAGACGCCCTCGTCCGACTTCTCGACGACGAAGGCGGAGATGCCCTTGCTGCGCTTGTCGGGGTCCGTGACCGCCATCACCGTGTAGTACTCGGAGACGCCCGCGTTGGTGATCCAGCGCTTCACACCGTTGAGGACGTAGTGGTCGCCGTCGCGGACCGCCTTCGTCTTCATGCCCGCCGCGTCCGAGCCCGCGTCCGGCTCGGAGAGGCAGTACGAGAACATCGCCTCGCCCTTGGCCAGCGGGGCCAGGTACCGCTTCTTCAGATCGTCCGAGCCGGAGAGGATCACCGGGAGCGAGCCCAGCTTGTTCACCGCGGGGATCAGGGACGAGGACACGCAGACGCGCGCGACCTCCTCGATCACGATCACCGTGGCCAGCGCGTCGGCGCCCGCGCCGCCGTACTCCTCGGGTACGTGGACGGCGTGCAGGTCGCCTGCGACAAGGGCGTCGAGAGCCTCCTGCGGGAAGCGGGCTTCCTCGTCCACCGCGGCGGCGTACGGCGAGATCTTCGCCTCGGCCAGCGAACGGACGGCGTCACGGAGCATGTCGTGCTCCTCCGACGGGCGGTACAGGTCGAAGTCAGCCGATCCGGCCAAGGTCTCTCACGCTCCAAAGACGCTGCGATGCTGGCGCTAATTACCGTTAAGTAACACAAATTCTAGGGGCCACCCACGCGAGTGAATACGTGAGCTTGGCGACAGCTGCAAACCTGCCCACCGAGGGGCGCGGCCACGCCCCGACTATGCTCAGGCAGCGCACCGCACGACGTCCCTTTCTGGAGCACCCATGAGCCTCAAGATCACCGTGATCGGCACCGGCTACCTCGGCGCGACGCACGCCGCGGCCATGGCCGAGCTCGGTTTCGAGGTGCTGGGACTGGATGTCGTGCCCGAGAAGATCGAGATGCTGCAGCGGGGCCAGGTCCCCATGTACGAGCCCGGTCTCGAGGACCTCCTGCGCAAGCACGTGGCCGGCATCGAGGGGTCCAGCGGGCGGTTGCGGTTCACCATGGACTGGGCCGAGATCGGGGAGTTCGGCGAGGTCCACTTCGTCTGTGTGAACACTCCGCAGCGGCACGGCGAGTACGCCTGCGACATGTCGTACGTCGACTCCGCCATCGCCTCCCTCGCGCCCCACCTGAGGGGCCCCGCACTCGTGGTCGGCAAGTCCACCGTCCCCGTGGGCTCCGCCGACCGCCTGGCCTCCTACCTCGTCGAGCACGCGCCGGCCGGCGGGGACGCCGAACTCGCCTGGAACCCGGAGTTCCTGCGCGAGGGCTTCGCCGTCCAGGACACGCTGCACCCCGACCGGATCGTGGTCGGCGTACGCAGCGAGCGGGCCGAGAAGCTGCTGCGGGACGTGTACGCGACGCCGGTGGGCCAGGGCACGCCGTTCGTCGTCACCGACTTCCCTACCGCGGAACTGGTGAAGACCTCGGCGAACTCCTTCCTCGCCACCAAGATCTCCTTCATCAACGCCATGGCCGAGGTGTGCGAGGCCGCGAACGGCGACGTGGCGAAGCTGGCGGAGGCGATCGGCTACGACGACCGGATCGGGAAGAAGTTCCTGCGGGCCGGGATCGGGTTCGGCGGCGGCTGTCTGCCGAAGGACATCCGGGCCTTCATGGCGCGCGCCGGCGAGCTCGGCGCCGACCAGGCGCTGACCTTCCTGCGCGAGATCGACTCGATCAACATGCGCCAGCGCGGCCAGATGGTGGAACTGGCCCGGGACATACTGGGCGGCGGGCCGTTCCTCGGCAAGCGGGTGGCGGTGCTCGGCGCCACCTTCAAGCCCGACTCGGACGACGTCCGCGACTCCCCCGCGCTCAACGTCGCCGGGCAGATTCATCTGCAGGGCGGGCAGGTCACGGTCTACGACCCCAAGGGCATGGACAACGCCCGCAGGCTCTTCCCGACGCTCGGCTACGCCGACTCCGCGGTCGAGGCCGTGCGGGGCGCCGACGTCGTACTGCACCTGACCGAATGGCGGGAGTTCCGCGAACTGGACCCGGCGACGCTGGGCGACGTCGTGGCGGCCCGCGTCATCCTCGACGGGCGCAACGCCCTCGACCCGGAGGTGTGGCGGCGGGCCGGCTGGACGTACCGCGCGATGGGGCGTCCGACCGCCTGAGGGCCGTCTCGCGATCGTGACGGGCGGGCGTCATGCCCGTCTCGTCCCGCTCTCATCGGAAGCGGTTCCCGAAGCGTGGCGGAGATATGGAGAATGGGGTGGGTGCCGCTCCGGCCGGCTGAGCCCCGGCCGGAGCGGCGCTCGCCTCTGCCGGGTCAGTCCTTCGCCCGGTACCGCCGCATCTTGGCGCGTGCACCGCACACCTGCATCGAGCACCAGCGGCCGCGCCCGGCCGGGCTGCGGTCGTAGTACGCCCAGTGACACGTCACGGCCTCGCAGGCCTTCAGCCGGATCCAGGTGCCCGCGACCAGGGCTCCGGCGACGGACGCCGCGACGCGGGAGGTCAGCGGGCGGCCGTCGGCGGGGGCGAGCAGCGCGGAGCCGTCCTGTACGTCGACCGACACGATCAGCGGCGCCCCTGCCAGCAGCTCCCCCAGCGGGGTCACCTCGCGGTGCGGCGGGTGGCCGGCGTGGGCGAGCAGCACCGCGCGCAGTGACTCGCGCAGTTCGCGGGCCGCCGGCAGGTCGTCCTCCGTGAGCCCGAAACGCGCCCGGCCGTCCGCCGTGTCGAGCGAGTCGGCGCCCGACTCGATGTCCAGCGTGTTCACCAGGGACTCGACCAGAGCCAGGCCTCCCGGCGCGGGCGATCTCTCACTCATGGCTGCACGCTACCTCCCCGCTCCCCTTGCGACGTTACCTCCAATGGGGGAGCATTCAGTAACTGTTACTGGTTACTCTTCTCTTCGGGTAACCAAAGTGGTGACCCATCACATCGACGGAGGAGAAAGTCATGGCTCTCGCCAAACTGGGCGTCGTCGTCCTGGACTGCCCCGACCCCCGCGCACTCGCCGCTTTCTACGCCGAGGTGGTGGGCGGCACCGTCGAGGGCGAGGAGGGCTGGGTGGACCTGAAGGTGCCCGGCGGACAGCCGCTTGCGTTCCAGGCCGCCCCCGGGTTCGTGCCGCCGAAGTGGCCCGCGTCCGACGCCTCGCAGCAGTTCCACCTGGACCTGGTGGTCGACGACCTGGACGCGGCAGAGAAGGGAGTGCTCGCGCTCGGCGCGAAGCCGCTGGACGCGGAGGACCGCTCGCGCGGCTGGCGGGTTTACGCGGACCCGGCGGGGCACCCGTTCTGTCTCTGCGCCTGCTGAGCCGGGAGGATCCCATGGCACCCGTGGCACACCTGCGTTCCGTCGTCGTCGACTGTCCCGACCCGCACGCGCTCGCCGCTTTCTACGCCGAGGTCGGCGGCGGCACGCCCCGGGCCGAGGACGACGACTGGGTGGTGCTCCAGGTGCCCGGCGGACCACGGCTCGCCTTCCAGCGGGCGCCCGGTCTCACCCCGCCCGAGTGGCCGCGGGCCGACCGGAACTCGCAGCAGTTCCACCTCGACTTCGACGCCGGGTCCACCTGGGAGGAGATGGACGCGGCGCACGAGAGGGTGCTGGCGCTGGGGGCGCGGCCGCTGGACCTGGAGGACCGGCAGAAGAAGGACTTCCAGGTGTACGCAGATCCGGCGGGCCATCCGTTCTGCCTCTGCCGGATCGAGGGCGCCTGACCGCACGAGCCTGAGCGAACGCGCCTGACCGACCACGATTGATGACCACGACGGACCGACCACGACCGGTCAACGCGCTTGATCGACCACCCCGGACCGAACACGACTGACCGACCGCGCCCGACTACCCGTCCAGGTCGGCGATTCTCGCCGTGGACGGCTCGCGCCGCAGTTGTGCGGCCTTGGCCGTGAAGTCGGCGCCGCGCAGGACCCGCTGGACGTTGCCCCAGGTGAGCAGGGCGAGGTCCGGCTCGGTCCAGCCGCGGCGGAGCAGCTCGGCGACGAGGTGCGGGTAACAGGAGGCGTCGGGGAGCTCCTGCGGGTGGGCGGTGCCGGCGTCGTACGTGCCCGACAGGCCGACGGACTCCGGGCCGGCGACCGCGCGGACGTGGTCGAGGTGGTCGGCGACGTCCCGGACGGTCGGACCGGTCTGCTCGGCGGTCAGCGGCACCATGCACAGGCCCTTCGCGGCGCCCAGCTCGGCGAGCAGGTCGTCGGGGAGGTTGGCCGGGTGGGGACGCAGGGCACGGGCGGCGGAGCGGGTACACAGCACGGGCGCCTTGGACGCGGCGACGGCGCGGCGGACCGTCTCCTCGGAGGCGCCCGAGAGGTCGGGGATCACACCGAGGCGGTTCATCTCCCGCAGGACCTCCTCGCCGAACCGGGTCAGCCCGGCCTCGCTCGCCCAGGACGCCCCCGACAGCGTCAGGACGCGCAGGTCGAGCAGGTGCAAAGAGCGCAGGATGCCCAGCGAGTCGCCGAGGGCGGCGGCCGAGGCGGGACCGAGCAGAACGGCGATGCGGCCGCAGTTGCGGGCGTCCGCGGTCTCTCCGGCCGTACGGGCGAGGCGCAGTCCTTCAGGGTGGGTGCGCGCCACCGTCCTCACCAGGTCGAGCTGTTCCAGGGTGGCCCCGACGGCCCGGTCGCCGTGCAGGCCCTCGGGCAGGTGAAGCGACCAGAACAGCGCGCCCACATGGCCCTCACGCAGCCGCGGGATGTCAGTGTCGACGGCGCTCTCGCCGAGCTCCAGGTCGAACCAGGGCAGGTGCCGCAGCGCCCACGGCAGCCCGCTGTAGCCGTCGGCGACGGGATGGGCGGAGAGGACGGCACGGGCCCGCTCCAGCCAGGCGGTGTCAGGGCCGGAGACAGAAGGGGGGAGCCGCGCCGCGGACGGTTCCGGGAGGGGCTCCGTCAGGTCGTCGAGCGCGCCGGCCTCCGGGCTGATGTGCAGTTCGTCCTGGAGGTCTGCCATGGACATGGTGAGCTACGTCGTGATCGTCCTGATGCAGTACGGTCACCGTCGCACGGGGCCGAGGGGGCTTCCTGGTGGGTGGGGCGTTCGGGGGTAATACGGCACCCCGGTCCGGCGAGCCCCGTCCGGCGAGCAGATCAGCCGTCGAGGGACTCGACCGTCGCGTTGGACGGCCCGCGGGTGGACTTGAGGCCGCGGGCCACGTCCTCGGCGGCGCCCAGCACCCGTACGGCGTTCTGCCAGGTCAGCTTGGCGAGGTCGGCCCTGGACCAGCCGCGGTCCAGCAGCTCCGCGATCAGGTTGGGGTAGCCCGAGACGTCGTTCAGTCCGTCCGGGGTGAAGGCGGTGCCGTCGTAGTCGCCGCCGATGCCGAGGTGGTCGATGCCGGCGGCCTCGCGCATGTGGTCGAGATGGTCGGCGACGGTGGACACGGTGGCGACCGGGCGCGGGTTCTGCTCCTCGAACGCGCGGTGGACCTTCATCGCCTCGGGGGTGGTGGCGAGGTGGTGGAAGCCGTGGGCGCGCATGTTCTCGTCGGCCTCTGCCGTCCAGTCGACCGCCGCCTGGAGCACGAACTTCGGTACGAACGTCACCATCGCCATGCCGCCGTTGGCGGGCAGCCGCTCCAGGACGTCGTCCGGGATGTTGCGCGGGTGGTCGCAGACGGCTCTCGACGACGAGTGGGAGAAGATCACCGGCGCGGCCGTGGTGTCCAGCGCGTCGCGCATCGTCGTCGCCGCGACGTGCGAGAGGTCGACGAGCATGCCCTCGCGGTTCATCTCGCGGACGACCTCACGGCCGAAGGCCGACAGGCCGCCGACGCGGGGCTCGTCCGTCGCCGAGTCCGCCCACGCCACGTTGTCGTTGTGGGTGAGCGTCAGATAGCGGACGCCGAGCGCGTACAACGCGCGCAGTGTGGCGAGGGAGTCGGCGATCGAGTGGCCGCCCTCCGCACCCATCAGCGAGGCGATACGGCCCTCCGCGCGCGCCGCCTCCATGTCAGCGGCCGTCAGGGCGGGCGTGAGGTCCCTCGGGTGGCGGGCGAGCAGCTGCCGTACGCAGTCGATCTGTTCGAGCGTGGCCGGGACGGCGTCGGGCAGGTCCGAGCGCACGTACACCGACCAGTACTGCGCGCCGACGCCGCCCTCGCGCAGCCGGGGGATGTCGGTGTGCAGATGGGCGTCCTGGCGCCCGCCGATGTCGCGGGCGTCGAGGTCGTAGCGGACCTGTTCGCGCAGCGCCCAGGGGAGGTCGTTGTGCCCGTCGACGACCGGGAACTCCCGCAGGAGTTCCCGGGCCGCCGCCAACGACGGGGAGGTCATCGCCGTCACTTCCCCGACCCGAAGCCGAAGCCGTTGCTTCCCTCGGCCTTGGCGCGCAGGCGCTTGCCCTTCTCGGTCGCCTGGTCGTTGAGATCCTGCTGGAACTCCCGCATACGGCCGAGGAGTTCCTCGTCGTGGGCGGCGAGGATGCGGGCCGCGAGCAGGCCCGCGTTGCGCGCGCCGGCGACCGAGACGGTGGCGACCGGCACACCGGCCGGCATCTGCACGATCGACAGCAGGGAGTCCATGCCGTCCAGGTACTTCAGCGGCACCGGCACGCCGACGACCGGCAGTGGGGTGACCGAGGCGAGCATGCCGGGCAGGTGGGCGGCGCCGCCCGCACCCGCGATGATCACCTTGAGCCCGCGCTCCGCGGCCTGCTCGCCGTACGTGATCATCTCGCGCGGCATGCGGTGCGCGGAGACGACGTCGACCTCGTACTCGATCTCGAACTCGTCGAGGGCCTGAGCGGCGGCCTCCATGACGGGCCAGTCGGAGTCCGAACCCATGACGATGCCAACAACGGGGCTCATTCGGTGATCGTCCCTCTCAGGTAGCCGGCAGCGTGACGTGCGCGCTCGAGGACGTCGTCCAGGTCGTCGCCGTAGGTGTTGACGTGGCCCACCTTGCGTCCGGGCTTCACGTCCTTGCCGTACATGTGGATCTTCAGCTGGGGGTCGCGGGCCATGCAGTGCAGGTACGCGGAGTACATGTCGGGGTAGTCGCCGCCCAGCACGTTGACCATGACCGTCCACTTCGCGCGCGGGCGGGGGTCGCCGAGCGGCAGGTCGAGGACGGCCCGGACGTGGTTGGCGAACTGGGACGTGATCGCGCCGTCCTGGGTCCAGTGGCCCGAGTTGTGCGGGCGCATCGCGAGCTCGTTGACGAGGACACCGGAAGTCCCGTCGTCGTTGCGGGTCTCGAACAGCTCGACGGCGAGGTGGCCGACGACGCCGAGTTCCTTGGCGATGCGCAGCGCCATCTCCTCGGCGCGCAGGGCGAGGTCCTCGTCGAGGCCGGGCGCGGGCGCGATCACGGTGTCACAGACGCCGTTCACCTGCTGGGACTCGACGACCGGATAGGCCACGGCCTGGCCGTGCGGCGACCGTACGACATTGGCGGCCAGCTCCCGGACGTAGTCGACCTTCTCCTCCGCGAGCACGGGGACACCGGCGCGGAAGGGGTCGGCTGCCTCCTCTACGCAGTCCACGACCCACACGCCCTTGCCGTCGTAGCCGCCGCGGACGGTCTTGAGGACGACCGGGAAGCCGTCCCCCTCGGCGGCGAAAGCCGCCACGTCCGCCGGATCGCTCACGATCCGGTGGCGCGGACACGGCACGCCGATCGCGTCGAGCTTCGCCCGCATCACGCCCTTGTCCTGGGCGTGCACGAGCGCGTCGGGGCCGGGGCGCACGGGGATGCCGTCCGCCTCCAGGGCCCGGAGGTGCTCGGTGGGGACGTGCTCGTGATCGAAGGTGATCACGTCGCAGCCCTTCGCGAACGCGCGCAGCGTGCCGAGGTCGCGGTAGTCGCCGATGACGACATCGCTCACGACCTGCGCCGCGGAATCCTGAGGGGTGTCACTGAGGAGCTTGAATCTGATGCCGAGCGGGATGCCCGCCTCGTGTGTCATACGAGCGAGCTGCCCCCCGCCGACCATGCCGACTACCGGGAACGTCACGCCCCTAGGGTATCGGCCGCGCCACGGCGTCCGGTTTCCGCTCCTGCTTCCCGCTCTTTATCCCGCCCATTTCCCGCCCATTTCCCGCCCCTGTCCCGCCCCTGTCCCGCCCTGTTCCCCAACCTGTGAGCTCGTCCACAGGCGATTGCCAAGGGGGTTGGTTAGCATGGCTTGGTTGACGAAACCGACCGACTGGGGGCCTGTACGACCATGGGACGTGGTTCCTCAGGGGTGCGCAGGCTGGTGCACGAGGTCGCCAAGTTCGGCGCGGTGGGCGGGGCCGGTGTCCTGGTCAACCTCCTCGTGTTCAACCTGGTACGGCATGTGACCGACCTCCAGGTGGTGCGGGCGAGTGTCATCGCAACGGTCGTCGCCATCGCCTTCAACTACGTCGGGTTCCGCTACTTCACCTACCGTGAGCGCGACAAGAGCGGGCGCACGAAGGAACTCACGCTGTTCCTGCTGTTCAGCGCGGTCGGGCTGGTGATCGAGAACGGCGTGCTCTATGCGGCCACGTACGGATTCGACTGGGACAGCCCACTGCAGAGCAACATCTTCAAGTTCGTCGGCATCGGCATCGCGACGCTGTTCCGGTTCTGGTCGTACCGCACCTGGGTGTTCCGCGCGCTGCCCGTCAAGGAGGCGGTGGCGAGCGCGGAATCGTTCCTGGAGACGGCGGCGAAAAAGCCGCGCCCCAAGCAGCGCGTGAGCTGACCCGCCGGCCCCCGGGGGCGCTTCGGTCATCGGACCGTCGGCTCGTCGTCCGACGCGGTCGGCTTCTTCAGCGGCGTACGCGACAGGAACAGCCCGAACACCGGCGGCAGCGTCTGCAGCATCTCCAGCCGTCCCCCGTCCGCCTCCGCGAGGTCCCGCGCCACCGCCAGCCCGATGCCCGTCGAGTTGCGCCCGCTGATGGTCCGCTCAAAGATCCGCGCCCCCAGATCGGCGGGGACGCCCGGACCCTCGTCGGTGACCTCGATGACGGCCTGGTTGCCCGTGACACGGGTGCGCAGCGCCACCGTGCCGCCGCCGTGCATGAGGGAGTTCTCGATCAGTGCCGCCAGCACCTGGGCGACCGCGCCCGGCGTGCCCACCGCCTGCAGGTGCCGCTTGCCGGAACTGACGATCGCGCGGCCGACACTGCGGTAGGCGGGGCGCCACTCGGCGAGCTGCTGCTGGATGACCTCGTCGAGGTCGAAGGAGACGGCGGAGCCGATGCGGGGGTCGCGGGAGTTGGTCAGCAGCCGCTCCACGACATCCGTCAGCCGTTCCACCTGGGCCAGCGCGACGTTGGCCTCTTCCTTGACCGTGTCCGGGTCGTCGGTGACGGTGATCTCCTCAAGCCGCATGGACAGCGCCGTGAGCGGTGTCCGCAGCTGGTGGGAGGCGTCGGCGGCGAGACGGCGTTCCGCGGTCAGCATGCGGGCGATGCGCTCGGCGGAGGAATCGAGGACGTCGGCGACCCGGTCCAGCTCGGGGACGCCGTACCGCTTGTGACGGGGGCGCGGGTCGCCCGAGCCCAGGCGTTCGGCGGTCTCCGCCAGGTCGGTGAGCGGGGAGGCGAGGCGGTTGGCCTGGCGGATCGCCAGCAGCACCGCGGCGACCACGGCGAGCAGTGCGACCAAGCCGATGATCAGCAGCGTGCGGCCGACCTCGCGGGTCACGGAGGAGCGGGGCTCCTCGACGGTGACCGTCTCGCCCTTCTCCCCCTCGGCCTCGCCGCTGATGACGTCGCCCGTCGGCTGGGTGCCGACCTCGATGACGCGCTCCCCGGGGATCCGGATCACGGCGTAGCGGTCCTGCGCGACCTGGTCCCGCAGGATGTCCGCGTCGACGGCCTCCGAGCTGAGCAGCCGGCTGTCCACGATGCTGGCCAGCCGCTGCGCCTCGGAGTCGACGCGTTCCTGGGCGCTGTTGCTGATCGTCCGGGTCTCGACGATGACGAGGGAGACGCCGAAGACGGCGATCACGACGAGGACGACCGCGAGGGTGGACTGAATGAGACGACGACGCACGGGGCCCTCCGGGCGATGGCTTTACGACGACCAGTGTGCCGCGTGCACGGCTGCAGTCCGCCGCGGGGCGGTGCCCCGCAAGGGGCGCTGGGCGGTGTCAGGTGGGGGTCCGCCGCGTGAGCGCGACCGGCCACGGACTACCCGGTCGCGCACCCGGCACAAGCCACCCCATCCTTGGGCGGGTAGTCGGCCAAGCCCCGGCGCTGCGTTCAGCTCTTCTCGAACCGGAACCCCACGCCCCGCACGGTCGCGATGTACCGCGGGTTCGCCGCGTCGTCGCCGAGCTTCTTGCGCAGCCACGAGATGTGCATGTCGAGCGTCTTGGTCGACGACCACCACGTCGTGTCCCAGACCTCGCGCATCAGCTGGTCCCGTGTGACGACCCGCCCGGCATCCCGCACGAGAACCCGCAGCAGGTCGAACTCCTTGGCGGTGAGCTGGAGCTCCTCCTCGCCCATCCAGGCGCGGTGCGACTCGACGTCGATGCGCACGCCGTGGGTGGCCGGCGGCTGCTGCGGCTCCGCGGCGCCGCGCCGCAGCAGGGCCCGGACGCGGGCGAGCAGCTCGGCGAGCCGGAAGGGCTTGGTGACGTAGTCGTCGGCACCCGCGTCGAGGCCGACGACGGTGTCCACCTCGTCGGCGCGCGCGGTCAGGATGAGGATCGGGACGGTGTGCCCCTCGGCGCGCAGCCGCCGGGCGACCTCCAGGCCGTCCATGCCGGGCAGGCCGAGGTCCAGCACGACCAGGTCGACGCCGCCCTGCATTCCGGCGTCGAGTGCGGTGGGGCCGTCCTCGCGCACCTCGACCTCGTACCCTTCCCGGCGCAGTGCGCGGGCCAGCGGCTCCGAGATGGACGCGTCGTCCTCGGCGAGCAGTACACGGGTCATGAGGTGATGGTAGACCGCCCATGACAAGAGCCGGGGTGTGATCGGCGGCGGTGATTCTTACCATTGGACATACCTATGACTTTGGGGTGCGATCCTGGCAGTGGCCTTTGAAACGCCCCTACGGTTCCACCGGCACCTGTGATTCGGGTCTCAGGTCCTTCCATTTCCAACCCTGTCCTGCCGCATGGTGAATCTGTGCCTGTGGCACCGCGGGGACCTTTGGCGGCATTTGACGCCGAAGGTCTCTTTTGCGTGCTGGCCGGTTCTCGCCGGCCCTGGAAGGAATGACCTGTGGCCGGGCCTCACAGCGCGTCGACGCGCGCTGAGGCGTGGATCCCAGCGACCGCCGTCCGCCGCCCCGCGACCCGGGGCGGCGGTCCCGTGGGCGTGGGGTGGACGCCGGGTTCCGCCGGTGCCGGCCCCCCACCGGGCGCGCTCCCGCTCTGGGAGCGCGTCACATGGGCCGCTTCCTGGTGGGGCCGCAGGGCTCGTCGGGCTGTCGTCGTGCGGTGCGGAGAGCCGGCCGGCCCTGCCCGGGTCGGAGTCCGGGGTGAACCACGTGAGGGCCGTGGCGGCGGGAGGTTCCTGGGCGGGGACGGGCAACCCCGGCAGACGGAAGGCCAGTGCCGCGTCAGCCAAGGTCTGCCCGTCAGGGAGCGGCGTCCGGCGTCCGGTGCGTGCTCCCGGCGTGCCGGCCGGAAGTCCTCGTACTGGACGTACTCGGACTCTCGGCGGGTGCGGCGGGTGGGGGCACCTCCCACACCCTTGAGGCAGTGGGGGAGCGGGCCGGGCGTCGCGACGGGGCGAACCCTGGCTGACGCGCCACTGGTTCGGGCAGGCGCAGCCCGCGGTGGCGGACACCGCCCGGTCGGCGCGGCCGTACCCGTCCACCACGTCCATCCCGGTGCGGAACAGCGTGGCCGGGACCACCAGGCAGACCAGGATCCAGAACAGCGTGACGCCCCAGGGCCTGCCCACGCCCCACTGCTGCTCGGCGAGGACCTTGCCGCCGTACTTCAGCGAGACGGTGTAGTCGCCGTGCGCCCCGGCCGACAGTGCGACCGGGAGCCTGATCTGCGCCTTCTCGCGGGGCTCGAGCGTGCCGCGCCACTGCTGCTCCTCCCACTGCGGGGCGAACACTCCGTGGGAGGAACCCACTTGGAAGACGGGGTTCCTGACGGCCGAGGTGCCGACGTTGCCGACGGTGAAGACGAGGGTGCGCGCGGGCGGCGCCCCGAACCAGGTGAGCAGGCCGCTCGACCCGTCGAGCCGGGTGTCCGTGAGGACGGACAGACGGCCGCCCGCAGGTTCCGCGGGCAGCGGTTCGACCGCGTGCCCGGCCACCCGGAAGACCGCGTCCGCCTCCGCCTCGGCCCCGGTCGCCGTGGCCGCGTGCACCACGCACGGGCACGGCACCGGCGGTTCGGCGACCGGCAGCTTCCCGCTGAAACGGCCCTGGGCATCCGTGGTGACGGCCCGGCCGTCCGCGTTGGCGCAGGAGTTGGTGCCGCCGACGACACTCCGCGAAGGCGCGGACTGCCCGCAGATCAGCAGCATCGGCAGGGTGTGCGGCCGCCAGCCGCTGCCGGTGACCGTGACCGAACCCCCCGTTCCCGCCTGCGGCTTGGACAGCCGGACGCTCGGCCCGCCGGAGGCCGTGGCCGTGCCCGCGAGGGGCAGCAGAAGCAGGCCGAGCACCGCCGCCAGCGCCGTGATCCGCACCTTGCCGCTCACGTCACCGCTCCCGTCAACTCGACTCCGGTACGGTGGTGTTCGGACC
Organism: Streptomyces sp. NPDC040410; assembly: GCF_055595715.1. NCBI lineage: Bacteria > Bacillati > Actinomycetota > Actinomycetes > Kitasatosporales > Streptomycetaceae > Streptomyces > Streptomyces sp. NPDC040410. The sequence continues at coordinate 250,675 of NZ_JBVIVK010000010.1, read as the reverse complement.
CTTCGCCGTCATCGGACGTACGGCGCCCACGCTGTCGTACGACGGCCAGGGCACCGGGCACGGCCACCGCACCCCCGGCCCCCGCACCCCACGGCACGAACCGCGCCGACGCCCCGGCCGTGCCGCGCGCTCCGCCCGCCGCGGTCACCGTCAACCGCACGTCGACCGGGTGCAGGGCGGGCCGGCCGGGCCAGGGCTCGGTGAGCCGCAGACAGCGTCCCGGCGGCAGTTGGACGGGCAGGGTGCGCGGGGCGCGGGCCGGTGAAGGCATGGCGGCTCCGGCGTCGTACGGACGTGAGGGTCGTACGGACGTGGCGGGTCGTACGTCGTACGGCCGTGGCCGTGGCCGTGGCCGTAGCCGTGTACGGTCATGGCGGACCATGGCGGGTGGTGCGGTCTGACGGTCGCGGGAGTCGTACTGACCCGCGGTCAGCGGCGCAGCCGCGCCGTCTGGTTCCTCCGCGTCAGCCAGAGCACGCCCGCCGCGCCCGAGAGCAGCACCGTGCCGCCCAGGGTGCCGAGGGCGATCGCCGAGTCCTCGGGGCCGGTCTGCGGGAGTTCGGTGCCGGAGCCGCTGCCGCTCTGGGAGGTGCCCGAGGAACCTCCGGCCGCCGCTGTCACGTCCAGGGTCAGCGACGGTCCCGGGTTGTTCGACGGCGTGCAGGACCTTGATGTCGATGGGCGAGACGGCGCTCTTGCCGCCGATCGGCGTCTTGCACCGGTAGTTGACGTCGACGACCTCGGCATGGGCCGCGGGAGCGGCCATCAGCACCGCCGAGCCGGCCAGGGCCGCGGCGGACGCGAGTGCGGCGGTTCGTTTGTGGTACGTCCGGTTCGACACGGTCCCCTCATTCCTGACGGCACATCAGATCGGGCCGTCAAGGTACGCCCGGGGCCTTGCGGACGGAAGACACAGCGCGCGCCGGATCTGTGGTGATCCGGCGCGCGCGAGGTGACGTACACAGAAGGGTTCGAACCGCGGGTAACCCTCTAATCGGACGGCTGCGGCGGGGCAGGTGACTCCCACGGGCCGGCCGGGTGCCCCTCAGGCAGGAGCGCCCAGTTCCGCCCACACGGTCTTTCCCGCGACCCCGGGGGCCCGGACGACACCCCAGTCCAGGCACAGCCGCTGCACGATGAACATCCCGTGACCGCCGGGGCGGCCGGCGCGGTGCGGCGTGCGGGGGGCCGGCTGGCCCGTGCCCTTGTCGGAGATCTCGATCCGGATCACCTTGTTGTCGCAGGAGATCCACAGCTCGTCCGGGCCCTCGGCGTGCAGGCAGGCGTTGGTGACCAGCTCGGAGACGACCAGCAGCACGTCCTCGGCGGCGGCCCGCCGGTCGGCTGTGGCGGCGGGCAGCCAGCCCCACGCGTACAGCGCCTGGCGGGCGAAGTCGCGGGCGAGCGGGACGACGCCGCTCTCCCCGTCGAAGCTCAGTCTGCGGATGTGCTGACCCCCCGACGACACAGTCGCGCCCCCCTCGGACGCCCCGGAAGCGCCGCTGGGCTCCGGGCCGCGGTCGCCCGGCGGGTAAGGCCGGGTGGTGCTCATCAGCGCTTCACCTCACCGATTCACCGGTTCACAATTCAAAAGTCACTTGTTCAAGTCTCTGCGTTGTCAGTACGACAGTCAGCAGTAGGGCATTCAGTACGGCATTCAGTACGGAGGTCTCCTGCCCGACCGGACCGGCAGAACACCCCCTATTCGGCACGAAACGCGTGACGCCTGAAAACCGCCGGTCACAGGGGTGCGCCGGGACACGGTCCGCGAGCCGGTCCGGCTCAGTCGTCTCCGCCCGAGTCGTCGGCGAGGGCGGCTTCGAGGCTGTCATGGACAGTGAAGACCGCTTCGGCCCCCGTGATCTCGAAGACGCGCGCGACCACGGGCAGCATTCCCGCGAGATGCACCCCGCCCCCGGCCGCCTCCGCCTTCAGCCGCGCGCCGAGCAGCACGTTGAGCCCGGTGGAGTCGCAGAACTCCAGGCGCGAGCAGTCGACCACCAGTCGGCTGAGTCCTTTGGCGAGGCAGTCCTCGAGTGGCTCACGCAACAACTCGGCGGTGTGGTGATCCAACTCACCCGCCGGGGTCACGACGGCACTGGAGCCCTCTTCCCGAACCTCAACCAGAAGCCGACCCGACTGTGCGCTGCCGACCGTCCCGCGGTCCATGCCTTGTCTCTCCCGACGTCGTGGCTGCTGACTGACGCCCTCGAACACTACGCCTTCTCCACATTCCCCGACACCCGAATAATCCCCCGCAAACGGACATAACCACACAAAATGCACTTGCGGCGGGCTCGGGAAAGCGGGTAGGGCTAGTAGAGACACGTATTCGACACGGCCGGCTTTGGAGGCGCCGCACACCGCAGTGCACGCACGGCTTCGGCAGCCATATGCCGAGAACGATGGAGGACATCATGTCACCCCGGCTCGACGCATCGCATACCCATGAGGCGACGTCGACATCCCCCCCGGAACATCTGGATCCCATCGAGCGCGACGGCGTACTCGTCGACGTCGCGCAGGACGACCGGGAGAACCGGGACGACCAGGACGACGCACTCGCCGGACTTCCGGAGATCCCGCCGTACGACGAGGTGGGCCCGGTGGACGCACGGGCCCTGTCCAAGACCCTCTTCTCGCGGCTCGAGTCGCTGGAGGAAGGGACCCACGAGTACTCGTACGTCCGCAACACGCTCGTCGAACTGAACCTCGCCCTGGTCAAGTTCGCCGCCTCCCGCTTCCGCTCGCGCAGCGAGCCGATGGAGGACATCATCCAGGTCGGCACCATCGGCCTGATCAAGGCGATCGACCGCTTCGAGCTCAGCCGCGGCGTGGAGTTCCCCACCTTCGCGATGCCGACCATCGTCGGTGAGATCAAGCGCTTCTTCCGGGACACGTCGTGGTCCGTGCGCGTACCGCGCCGGCTGCAGGAACTCCGGCTCGACCTGGCCAAGGCCGGTGACGAACTGGCCCAGCGGTTCGACCGCGCGCCGACGGTGCCCGAGTTGGCGGAGCGCCTGGGCATCTCGAACGACGAGGTCGTCGAGGGCATGGCCGCCTCGAACGCGTACACCGCCTCCTCGCTGGACGCCCAGCCGGAGGAGGACGACGCCGAGGGCGCCCTCGCGGACCGCATCGGGTACGAGGACCACGGGCTCGAAGGCATCGAGTACGTCGAGTCGTTGAAGCCGTTGATCGCCGAACTCCCGTCCCGGGACCGGAGGATCCTGTCCCTCCGTTTCGTCGCGGGAATGACCCAGTCGGAGATCGGCGACGAGCTCGGCATCTCGCAGATGCACGTGTCACGGCTGCTCTCGCGAACGCTGGTGCGGCTGCGCAAGGGGCTGACGGTCGAGGAGTGACAACCTCTTCGTGAACGCGGTGTGTCCGGCGTCCGGGTGGGCGGCGGGCACACCGCGTGTACAGACCGTTCGTGGGTTACCCACGGAAACTCTTTTCCCCCCGAGCCCCTTCCATCACTATGGCACCGGCCAGACTGGCCGGTCCGTCAGGACCGCGCCGGATGGCGTCACCGGGTGCGAGGAGGCGGGTGGATGGCTCGGGCCGACGACGGGACCGACGACGGCGCCGAGTCCGCGGGCGGTTCGTACGGCGGCGGCGGTTCGTACGGAAGCGGTTGGTACGGAAGCGGTTCATACGGCAGCGGTTCATACGGCGGCGGTTCATACGGAGGAGTGCACGTCGGCGCCTCCGACGCGCGGCTCACCGAGTTGCTGCGCACTGACACGGCCGCCGCGTACTCGGCGCTCCAGGAACTGCGCGCGCGGCACCGCCCGGCGGTCCTCGCCCACGCCCGCCTGTGCACCACCAGCGAGTCCGTGGCACGGCAGTTGGTGGCGCAGGCGTTCACGCTCGCGGCTCGGGAGACGGCGCGGGGCATCGACTCCGGCGTCCCGTGGCGGCACCGACTCCTGCTGCTGGCCGGGCGGGTGGCCGCGGTGTGGGCCGGGGACGAGCGGGCCGCCGGACTCGACGCGGGCCTGCTGCTGGTCCTGAACACCGCGGCACCCGGGGGGCCGGTCCCGCCCATGCTCGGCCCGTTCCGGTCGCTGCCCGCCCGCACGCAGGGCCTCGTCTGGTACGGGATCGTGGAGCGGGAGCCCGTGGACGGCACCGCCGGCTTCCTCGGGCTCACGCGCGAGGACGTGGTCTACGGCACGGAGCAGGCGCTCCAGGCCATGGCCCAGGCCTGCCTGAAGTCCCGTCTCGCCGCCTCCGACGACTTCCGCTGCGGCGACTTCCGCAGGCTCATCGAGGAGTCGGTACGGCCCGACAACCCGCGTCACAGCGCCGATCTGCACGCCCACATGGCGCACTGCGCGCACTGCACGACGGCCTACGAGGAGCTGTCCGCCCTTCGCGACAGCCCGCGCACCACCCTGGCCGAGGGTCTGCTGCCCTGGGCCGGCACGGCATACGTCATGGCCCGGGGCCGCAGACCCGACGCCCGCGACACACAAGGCCCCGACATGCGGCCGGTTTCGGCGACTTGGCCACCGTCGCGCCGCTTCGTCCTGGCCTCGGCGGCGCTCGGCGTGGCCCTGGCCCCGCTGCTGGTGTTCATGTTGTCAACGGACGGTTGGTCCTCCCAGCCGTCCCAGCCGTCCCAGCGGGCGGCCGGCTCCACCGTCGCAACGCCGCCCGTTCCACCGCCGGTGACCGTCACGGCGACGGTGCCGGCGACCCCGTCCCCGTCCGCGACCAGCAAGTCCCCCTCCCCGAAACCGAGTCAGACCCGGTCGAAGACGGCTCGTCCGAAGCGGCCAACCCCCACGCCCTCCCCGGCACACCCGCCGGACGGCACGTACGCCCAGGTGGTGAACCTCGCCTCGGGCCTGTGCCTCGACATCCGCGACGGCGACATGGAGAAGGGCACGGACGTCGTCACGGCGCCCTGCGGCTTCTCCGGCACCCAGCGGTGGCGGGCCGACTCCCGGCGTGGCGTCATCCAGTCGTACGCCGACCCCGACTTCTGCCTGGACAGCCGCGGCTCCGTGGACAGGGGCGTCGGAATCTGGGAGTGCGACTCCGTCGACGGCGGCAACGGCGACAACCTGAGGTTCACCGTGGACGACGACGGCGTGATCCGCCCCGCCGTCGCCATCGCGACGGCGCTGACGCCGGACGGCGGCGACGGATTGTCGCTGGAACGGCTGAGCGGGGGTGCGGAGCAGCGGTGGCGGGCAGGGAACTCCTGATCCCCGCGTCATCCATCCCCGCGTCATCCCCGTGTTCGCCCTCAGGCCTCGCGGACGCCCCGCCGCCACACGCCGGCCACCAGCGGCACGCCCGGTCGGTAGGCCAGGTGGACGTGGCTCGGGGCGTCGAGGAGGGTGAAGTCGGCGCGGGCGCCGGGTGTGAGGCGGCCGATGTCGTCGCGGCGCAGGGCCCGGGCGCCGCCGGCCGTGGCCGACCAGACCGCCTCGTCGGGGGTCATGCCCATGTCCCGTACCGCGAGTGCGATGCAGAAGGGGACGGAGGAGGTGAAGGACGAGCCCGGGTTGCAGTCGGTGGACAGGGCGACGGTGACACCCGCGTCGAGGAGGCGGCGGGCGTCAGGCCACTCGGCGCGGGTGGAGAACTCTGCGCCGGGCAGGAGGGTGGCGACGGTACGGCTGTTCGCGAGGGCGTCCACGTCCGCGTCGGTGAGGTGGGTGCAGTGGTCGGCGCTCGCCGCGTCGAGTTCGACGGCCAGTTGGACGCCGGGGCCGTAGGAGAGCTGGTTGGCGTGGACGCGGGGGTGCAGGCCCCTCGCCCTGCCCGCGGTGAGGATCGTGCGGGCCTGGTCGCCGTCGAAGGCGCCCTTCTCGCAGAAGACGTCGATCCAGCGGGCGTGCGGGGCGCAGGCGTCGAGCATCTCGCCGGTGACGAGGGCGACGTAGCCGGCCGGGTCCTCGGCGAAGTCGGGCGGGACGATGTGGGCGCCGAGGTAGGTGACCTCGTCGGTGTGGCGGGCGGCGATGCGCAGGGCGCGGGCCTCGTCCTCGACGGTCAGGCCGTAGCCGGACTTCGTCTCGAAGGTGGTCGTGCCCTGGCGGAGGGCCTCGGCGAGGTAGCGGGTGAGATTGGCCTCGAGTTCGGCGTCCGTGGCCGCCCGGGTCGCGGCGACGGTCGTCCGGATGCCGCCCGCGCGGTAGGCGCGGCCGGACATGCGGGCGTTGAACTCCTGGGTGCGGTCGCCCGCGAAGACCAGGTGGGAATGGGAGTCGACGAAGCCCGGGAGCACCGCGCGGCCGCCTGCGTCGACCCGGTTGTCAGTGGCGGGTGCTTTGCTTGATTCACCGGTCCACGCGATGCGGTCGCCGTCGACGACGACGGCCGCGTCCTGGATCAGGCCGAGGGGGGAGCCTCCCCCACTCTCGAATTTGCTCGAGCGGGAGGACCCCCGTCCGAGGGAGGGGTCGTTGGTGACCAGCGTGGCGATGTTGGTGATGACGGTGGTCGTGCCGGTCGTGCTGCTCATGGCGTCCTCGTGGGCATGCGCGTGGGGGCGGGGTTCGGCGGTCTTCACGCGCGCAGGGCTTCGACGGCCTGCGCGAGGGCTTGCGGCACATCCGGTACGAGCGCGTGCGCTCCGTCTCGTACGACGTGCCGTCCGGCGACGACCGTGTGCCGTACGTCCGCCGCGGTCGCCGCGAATACGGCCGTCTCGGCGCCGAGCCTGGGCAGCGGCCCCGCTGTCCTGACCGAATCGAGCGCGATCGTCGTGAGGTCGGCGAGCGCGCCCTGCTCGATGCTGCCCGCCTCCTGCCAGCCGAGCGCGGCGTGACCGTCCGCGGAGGCCGCCCGCAGCAGGGCGGCGGCAGTCCAGTGGCCGCGTGTGCGGGTGCGCAGGCGCTCGTTCAGCTCCATGGCGCGCGCCTCTTCGAACAGGTCGATGACGGCGTGGCTGTCGGAGCCGAGGGAGAGCGGGGAGCCTTCGTTCTGCAGGGCGGCCGCGGGTCCGATGCCGTCGGCAAGGTCGCGTTCGGTGGTGGGGCACATGCAGGTGCCGGTGCCGCTGCCGCCGATGAGGGAGATGTCCTCGGCGGTGAGGTGGGTGTTGTGGACACCGGTGGTGCGCGGCCCGAGTACGCCGTGCAGGGCGAGGAGCTGCGTCGGGGTGCACCCGTGGACTTCTCGGCAGGCCTCGTTCTCGGCGGTCTGCTCGGACAGGTGCACATGGAGCGGAGCCCGCCGCTCCTCGGCCCACCGCGCGACGGTCTCCAACTGGTCGGCGGGCACGGCCCGTACGGAGTGGATGGCCGCCCCGATCCGCGCGTGATCCCGTTCCTTGAGAACTGAACAGCGTTCGGCCCAGACGTCGGCCGTCCCGTCGGAGAAGCGGCGCTGATGGGTGTTGGGCGGCTGTCCGAAGCCGGAGGACAGGTAGGCGGTGTCGAGGAGGGTGATACGGATACCGGCTTCGGCGGCCGCCGCGATGAGCGCCTCGCCCATCGCGTTGGGGTCGGCGTAGGGAGTGCCGCCGGGGGCGTGGTGGACGTAGTGGAACTCACCGACGCTCGTGACACCGGCCAGCGCCATCTCCGCGTACACGGCGCGGGCGAGAGCGTGGTAGGTCTCCGGGGTCAGCCGGTCGGCGAACGAGTACATGACCTCGCGCCAGGTCCAGAAGGTGCCGGAGCCGACCTGGACCGCGCCGCGCAGGGCGCGGTGGAAAGCGTGGCTGTGGGCGTTGGCCAGCCCGGGGAGAGTGAGACCCCGCAGGATCTCGGCGCCGGGCGGCGGGGTGGGCGTGTCCGTGCGGACGGCGGTGATGCGGCCGGCGTCGATGTCGAGGGCCACGCCCGGCTCGACGTTCGTGCCGAGCCAGGCGTGCTCCAGCCAGTACGTGCGCGTGTGGGAGTGCGTCACCTGCAGGCCAGTCCTTCCAGTACGTCGGCGAGTGCGGTCACCCCGGCCACACAGTCGTCCTCGGCGGCGAACTCGGCCGGCGAGTGCGAGACGCCCGTGGGGTTGCGCACGAACAGCATGGCGGTCGGGATGCTCCCGGAGAGGATTCCGGCGTCGTGTCCGGCACCCGTGCCGAGGACGGGCACCTTGAGGTCGGTGTCCCTGCCCAGGATGCGGGCGAGTTCGTCGCGCAGGGCGTGGTCGAACTCGACGACGGGCGTGAAGGACTCCCGGACGACGTCGAGGTCCACGCCGTGAGCGGCGGCGTACTCCCGGGCCGCCTTCTCGACGCCGCCCACCACGGTGTCGAGGCTCTCCTGGTCGGCGGCGCGGGAGTCGAGCCAGCCGCGCACCAGCGAGGGGACGGCGTTCACGCCGTTCGGCTCGACCGCGATCTTGCCGAAGGTGGCGACGGCACCGGCGAGTCCGGCCTCGCGACGGGCGGCGAGCACGGTCTCGGCGTAGGACAGCATGGGGTCCCGCCGGTCGACGAGCCGGGTGGTGCCGGCGTGGTTGGCCTCGCCCCTGAAGTCGAACCGCCACCGCCCGTGCGGCCAGATGGCGCTGGCGATGCCGACCCGGTCGCCGGACAGGTCGAGCGCCCGCCCCTGCTCGACGTGGAGTTCGACGAAGGCGCCGACGCGGGCGAGCCGCTCGGGGTCGGCGCCGATGGCGTCGGGGTCGTATCCGGCGGCCTCCATGGCCTGCGGCAGCGTGATCCCGTCGCCGTCGGTCAGCCGGTGCGCCTGCTCGACGGTGAGCTGCCCGGCGGTGAGCCGCGACCCGACACAGGCGAGCCCGAACCTGGCACCCTCCTCGTCGCCGAAGTTGACGATGGCGAGGGGCTTGGTGAACCGCGCGTTCCTGCGGCGCAGTTCGTCCAGTGCGGCGAAGGAGGACACGACTCCGAGGGGCCCGTCGAAGGCCCCGCCGTCGGGCACGGAGTCGAGGTGCGACCCGGTGACGACGGCGTCCCCCGCAGTGGGATCCCCCAGCCAGGCCCACTGGTTCCCGTTGCGGTCGATGTCGAGGGCGAGCCCACGGGCCTCGGCCTGCTCCTTGAACCAGGCCCGGCACTCGGCGTCGGCTCCGGTCCAGGCGAAACGGCGGTAGCCGCCGGAGTCGGGGTGCCGGCCGACGGGGTGCAACTCGCGCCACATTTCCTGGAAGGATCCCGCGGCGTGTGCCGAGGCGATGGGCCGTACAGGCTGTGGGCCGTCGTGCCGCCGGGCGACGGGGCTCCCCTCGGGGCCTCCGGAACTCCCGGCGCCAGTCGAGCGAAGCCGAGGCTGGGGGCGGGTGGGCACGGCCGGACCCGCACCCGGCGACGAGACGTCTGCCCCTGCCGGGGAGTTGCCGTGGCCGCCCTCGTTCACCGTCACGCGTCGTCACCCTCGCGCATGGGAACCCGCACACCCCGCTCATCGGCAACCGACTCCGCGATGTCGTACCCCGCGTCCACGTGCCGGATCACACCCATGCCCGGGTCGTTCGTCAGCACGCGCCGGATCTTCTCGCCGCCCAGCTTCGTACCGTCGGCCACGGTCACCTGCCCGGCGTGGATGGACCGGCCCATGCCGACCCCGCCTCCGTGGTGGAGGGAGACCCACGACGCACCGGACGCCACGTTCACCATCGCGTTCAGCAGCGGCCAGTCGGCGATCGCGTCGGAGCCGTCGAGCATGGCCTCGGTCTCGCGGTAGGGGGAGGCGACGGAGCCGCAGTCGAGATGGTCGCGGCCGATGGCCAGCGGTGCGGCGAGCTCGCCGCTCGCCACCATGTCGTTGAACCGCTCGCCGGCCTTGTCGCGCTCGCCGTAGCCGAGCCAGCAGATGCGGGCGGGCAGGCCCTGGAAGTGGACGCGCTCGCCGGCCATCTTGATCCAGCGGGCCAGGGACTCGTTCTCGGGGAAGAGGTCCAGGATCGCCTTGTCGGTCTTCGCGATGTCGGAGGCCTCGCCGGACAGGGCCGCCCAGCGGAAGGGGCCCTTGCCCTCGCAGAAGAGGGGGCGGATGTAGGCGGGGACGAAGCCGGGGAAGGCGAACGCGCGGTCGTACCCGGCGAGCTGGGCCTCGCCGCGGATCGAGTTGCCGTAGTCGAAGACCTCGGCGCCGGCGTCCATGAAGCCGACCATGGCCTCGACGTGCCTGGCCATCGACTCGCGGGCGCGGGTCGTGAAGCCGGCCGGGTCCTTGGCCGCGGCGGACGCCATGTCCTCTAGGTCCATGCCCAGCGGCAGGTAGGCCAGCGGGTCGTGGGCCGAGGTCTGGTCGGTGACGATGTCGACGGGGGCGCCCATGGCGAGCAGCTGCGGGACGAGTTCGGCGGCGTTGCCGAGGACGCCGACGGACAGCGGGCGCCGGGCGTCGCGGGCCTCGACGGCCAGCTGGAGGGCGTGGTCCAGCGAGTCGGCCTGCACGTCCAGGTACCGGTGCTCGATGCGCCGCTCGATCGCGCGCGGGTCGCAGTCGACGCAGATCGCGACGCCGTCGTTCATGGTCACGGCGAGCGGCTGGGCGCCGCCCATGCCGCCGAGGCCGGCGGTCAGGGTGATCGTTCCGGCGAGGGTGCCGCCGAACTTCTTCGCGGCGACGGCGGCGAAGGTCTCGTAGGTGCCCTGGAGGATGCCCTGCGTGCCGATGTAGATCCAGGAGCCGGCGGTCATCTGGCCGTACATGGTCAGGCCGAGGGCCTCCAGACGGCGGAACTCCTCCCAGTTGGCCCAGTCGCCGACGAGGTTGGAGTTGGCGATGAGCACGCGCGGGGCCCACTCGTGGGTCTGCATGACACCGACCGGGCGGCCGGACTGGACGAGCATCGTCTCGTCCTGCTTGAGGGTGCGCAGCGTGCGGACCATGGCGTCGAAGGAGCGCCAGTCGCGGGCCGCCTTGCCGGTGCCGCCGTAGACGACGAGCTTGTCGGGGTGCTCGGCGACCTCCGGGTCGAGGTTGTTCTGCAGCATTCGCAGGGCGGCTTCCTGCTGCCATCCCAGGGCGCTCAGTTCCGTACCGCGCGGCGCTCGTACGGGGCGGGGTCCTGACATGGTCTGCCTCCTAGCGGATTGTTGCTGCCGTTATTCACATCCTGACTTCCTGAATAGAACTAGTCAATACAGGGCTCCGTCGGCGTGGGCCCGTCGAGGGTGTTCGGCTGGATGTGTCGGCGTGGTCCCAGTGGGCACGGACATCGACATGACGGGGAATGTTGTGGGCAACGGCAGGGACACCGACGACGGTCACGCGAGCGACCCCGGCACCGACGCCGGTACCAGCACCGGCACCGAGCGGGCGACCCGCCGCGACGAGGCCGTGCGGGCCGCCGTGGAGCAGGGGCTGCTCGCGCCCGGCGCTCCCGTCGCCGGCCTGCTCGACGTCATCGGCATCCGGGAGTCGGCGGCGGAGCTCAGGGCTGCGTTCGACGCGGTCGTGGCACCCGGCACACCCGTGCTGCACGCCTTCGCCGTGAAGGCGACACCGCTGGTCCCCGTGCTGCGACTGCTGTGCGAGGAGGGCATCGGCGCGGAGGTGGCGAGCCCCGGCGAGCTGGCGCTGGCCCGGGCCGCGGGACTGCCGCCCGCCCTGACCGTGCTCGACTCGCCCGCGAAGACCCCGGCCGAGCTGCGCGAGGCGCTGGCGCTCGGGATCGCCGTCAACGCGGACAACCCGCAGGAGCTGGACCGCATCGACGGGCTGATGCGGTCCGCGCCCAGCCGCTCCCCGCTCGGAATCCGGGTGAACCCGCAGGTCGGCGGGGGCTCCATCGAAGCGCTGTCCACCGCCACGGCGACGTCGAAGTTCGGTGTGGCGCTGCGCGACGAGGGGGCACGCGAGTGGCTCGTGCGGGCGTACGCCGACCGCCCCTGGCTGACCCGGCTGCACGCGCACACCGGGTCGCAGGGCATCCCGCTGTCGCTGATGGCGCAGGGTGTGGCGGAGACCCACGCGCTGGCCGAGGAGATCAACCGGCGGATCGGCCGGCAGCAGATCGACACGATCGACATCGGCGGCGGGCTGCCGGTGGACTTCGGCTCGGACGTGACGCGGCCTACGTTCGCCGAGTACGCGCGGCTGTTGAGGGAAGCGGTGCCGGGGCTGTTCGCCGGGCGGTACGGGCTGGTCACCGAGTTCGGGCGGTCGCTGCTGGCCAGGCACGGGACCGTGGTGGCCCGGGTGGAGTACGCGAAGAGCGCCGGCGGGCGGCCGGTGGCGGTCACGCACGCGGGCGTGCAGGTCGCGACGCGGACGGTCTACGTGCCGGGTTCATGGCCGCTGCGCATCGCCGCGTACGACGCGAAGGGGCGGCCCAGGACCGGGCCCGAGGTGATCCAGGACATCGCGGGACCGGCCTGCTTCGCGGGCGACCTGCTCGCCGTGGGCCGGGCGCTGCCCCTGCTGGAACAGGGCGACTACGCGGCGGCGCTGGACACCGGCGCGTACTACTTCGCGCACCACTACGCGTACAACTCCCTCGCCCGGCCCGGGATCTACGGCTTCGCTCCGGACGGGGCAGGCGGCGTCGCCTTCGCGACCGTGCGCGAGCCGCAGTCCGTGGAGGAGATCGTGGCCGAGTCGGGCGCAGCGCACGCCGCCGCGCTCACCACCCTCCCCGCAGCCGGGCGCGGTTGACCGGCATCGGCAGATCTGCTGCTCAACCGGGACGAAGCGGAGTCAGCCGACCCACCTTAGTCATCCGCAGCATGTTCCGCCGGAAAATGCCAGAACACTCACTCCCCGCGCACACGTTGCGTAGTTTCGGCGTCACTCAGCCGAACTCCAGGCGGGAGGGGAGCCACGGTGCCCGGAATCGACGAGTGCCTGCTTGAAGCCATGCGACTGCCCGGCGCCCGGGGCGCCGCGCTGGTCGACTGGACCAGCGGGCTGGCCCTGGGCACCGTGGGCGAGTCCCCGGGCGGGGATCACGAGGCGGCCGCCGCGGAGGCGGCCGAACTCGCCCGTCTGGCCGCCGAACAGCACGCCTTCGCGTCCGACGGCGACACAGAGGAAGGAGATGCCGACCCGCCGGTCGAGGACCTCATACTCAGCAACCGGGACAGCTACCACGTGCTGCGGTTCGTGCCCACGTCCTTCGACAGCAGCGTGTTCCTGCACCTGTGGCTGGCCCGTACAGAGGGGAACCTCGCGCTGGCCCGCATCCGGCTCGGCGAGATGGCCGGACGGCTGGTGCTGGGATGACCGCTGTGAGAACCACCCCGCCGCCCCGTCTGCCGGTGCGGGACAAGGCATCGGCCGGACAGCGGGGCTGGGGCGGCGTCTCGCCGATGCTGACCCGGCTCGCCGCCGAGCGGGCCACGGGCGTCCTCGTCCGCGAGCACGGCACGCTCCATCTCGCCGAGGGCCAGGTGGTGCACGCGGAAAGCCCCGCCGCACCGTCCCTCGACGTGCTCCTCGCCGTCTGCGGCACCCTCGACGCCGGCACCGGGCGCCGGACGGCGGGCGAGGCGGGCGGCCGGCACCGCGCCGGGTCCCGCCCGGCCGACGGCATCCAGGTCACCCCGGGCGCGCTGGAGCTGTGCCGTCTGGTGGCGCTGTACGACGCGGCGTACTTCGCCCTCGCGCCCAGCAGCACCCCGGGGCGCTTCCGTTACGACACCGCGGACGTGCCCGGCGCGGTGCGACCGGTGCCGGTGGCCGACCTGGAACGGGAGACGCTGCGCCGCCGCGACCTGCTGCACCGCATCTGGCCCGACCAGATAACGGACGGTGCGCCGCTGGTGCGGGCCGAGGTGGGCGCGGCCCCGGCGCTCACGGCCCGCCGGCGGGCGGTCCTGGACCGGGTGGACGGCGTACGGACGGCCGCGGACATCGCGTGTGAGCTGGGCCGGCCCGCGTTCCACACCTTGGTGGACGTGCGCCGGCTGGTGGCGGCGGGCCTCGTCTCCCCCCGGCCCCAGGCTTCCGCACCGGAGCCCCCGCCCGAGAACGCCGGTCCCGGCGATCCGGGCGACGATCCCGACATCACCCTGCTGAAGAGGCTCAGGGATGCGCTGGAGGCCCTTTGAACGGCAGCGACCACGCGCCGAGAGGAGAGACCTGATGGCAGCGCAGGCGACGGCGGCGGAGGCCGAGATCCTGGACGAGCTGCGCCGGCTGCGCGCCCGCGTGCCGCAGCTCACCGGTGCACTCGCGGCCGGCGTCGGCGGTCTCGTTCTCGCTCAGGACACCCCCGGCGTCGAGCCGGACAGAGTGGCCGCGCTCACCGCGACCTCCCGCGCCCTCGCCATGCAGCTGACGGACGCGACGGGTCACGGGAACTTCCGGGAGCTGCTCGTCCGCGGCGTGTACGGCTGTGTGGCGACCTATGCGGCGGGGCCGTCCGCCGTGCTGACGCTGCTCGCCCAGGACCGCGTCAACGTCGGCCGCCTCCACCTGGAGGGCCGCCGTGCAGCCGCCCGTATCGGTCAGCTCGTCGACGCGCACGCCGAGGCGGCGGACCGGACGCCCGCGAAGTCCCCGAAGTCCTCGGCCAGAACCACCGGCAAACCGACCGGCAAACCGACTGGCAAACCAACCGGCAAACCGACCGGCAGTCCCACCGGCAGTCCCACCGACAGTCCCACCGGCGAACCCCCAGACACACCAGACACAGCGGCCGGCACACAGGACACCGCACCGGCCGCCAAGACCACCACCGCACGGACCAGAGCGGTGCGCGCCCCACGCGGCCAGACCGCCGACGCGCGCACCACCACGGAAAGTTGAGAGGAACAAGGGATCACCCATGGCCAACACCGAAACCACACTGAAAGAGGCGCTCGCCGCCATCGAGGGCGCCACCGGCGTCGCGCTCGTCGACTACACCAGCGGCATGGCGCTGGGCACCATGGGCGGCAGCAAGGGTTTCGACCTCAACGTCGCCGCCGCCGGCAACACCGACGTCGTACGCGCCAAGATGCGCACCATGGAGCACCTCGGACTCAAGGCCCAGATCGAGGACATCCTGATCACCCTGTCCGACCAGTACCACCTGATCCGGCTGATCAGCGGCCGTGGCGGCAACGGCCTCTTCCTGTACCTGGTGCTCGACGCCAAGCGGGCCAACCTGGCCATGGCGCGGCACCAGCTGAAGAAGATCGAGGAGGACCTCGAAGTCTGAGCGCGCAGGCGCTCTAGACCAGCGCCGCGGTGCGGCGGCGGGCCCCGCCCGGGGCCGCGTCGCCGGCCGCGATGCCGGTGCTGCGGAACGCCTTGACCGGCTTGCCGGCCGGGCGTCCGCCGCGCGCGCCGAGCCAGTCGACGCGCACCCACAGCAGGGCGTCCCCGTCCCGCTCCCGCCGCCCGATCCAGGCGGCCTTGAGCCGCAGTCCGGCACCGCACCCGGCGAGCAGCATGCCCCCGGCGGCGGGCACGGCGAACGCGCTGCCGAGCGCGGCGAGGAAGGCGAGCAGCAGCCACCAGCGGTGACCACGGCGCCAGGTGCGGACGGTCACCGCGCGGTCCTGGAGCACGTCGTGCCTGCCCGTCCGGGCGGCGCCCTGCGCGAGGGCGGCGTAGCACCTGCGGCGGCGGTACGACACGACGGCCACGGCGACGACGAACAGCGCGGCCCCGGCCATCACCCCGATCCGGCGCCCCGTGAAGCCCGGCACCAGAATGCCGACGCCCGCCGCGATCACCCCGGCCCACCACAGGGGCGCGGCTCCGGCCCGCACGACGACGGCCACCCGAGCCAGTCCCTGACCTCCACGCCCTCCGCGTGCCACGTTCCCGCCTCCTCCTCGCTCCGGCACAGCCTGTCCGGGCGTGAAGTTAGCGGGCGAAGGTGAGACGAGTCTGAGAACAGCCGCGCGCTCACTCCACGAACAGCCCCCGCGCCGCCGCCTGCGCGTCGAACTCCTCCAGCCGAGCCTGCGCGTCCGCCAGGTCGTCGCACATCGCCTCGAGAAGCACGCGGCCGAGCAGCATCGGCGCGCAGGCCGTGTCGAAGGCGAGGCCGGTGCCGACGGCGGCGGGCAGCAGCAGGTCGGACACCTTGGCGACCGGCGCGAATGCGGAGTCGGCGACGGTGACCACCGTCAGCCCCGCCGCCCTTGCATAGGCCAGCGTGTCCACCACCTCGCGCGGATGGCGGGGCAGCGCGAAGCACAGCAGGGCCGAGGCACCGGCCCGTACGGCGGCGTCGATGCGGTCGTGGATCATCGTGCCGCCCTCGTTGAGCAGCCGTACGTCCGGATGGACCTTGGCGGCGAAGTACGCGAAGCCGTACGCCTGGGAGGCCGCGGCCCGCAGTCCGAGCACCGGCAGCGGCCGGGAGGCGGCCAGCAGCCGTCCCGCCTGCTGCACCGGCCGCGGATCGGCGAGGAGCTCCGCGAGATGCCTCAGGTTCTCGATCTCGGCCTCGACGGCCTGCTGGTACTCGTTGTACGACGCCGAGTCCGCCGCCTGTTCGGCGGGCGCGACCTCGCGCAGGTGCCTGCGCAGGGCGGGGTAGCCGTCGAAGCCGAGGGCGACCGCGAAGCGGGTCACGGACGGCTGGCTGACCCCGGCCAGTTCGGCCAGTTCCACGCTGGACAGGAACGGCACGTCGGCGGCCCGCCGCACCATGCTGTGCGCGATGCGCCGCTGGGTCGGTGTCAGCCGGTGCCCCTCGAAGAGCGCCTGCAGCCGTCCGGCAGGGCTGTCCGTCACACCCGCACCCGTGTCCCAGTCCGCGCTCATGCCTCGTTCCCCCTCCAGATGTCAGTGAACCGGTCCGGCAGCCGGGCCGCCTGCGCCGTCACGTCGGCCGTGAGCGGCCGGCCGGCCTGTTCCTCGTCGAGCGCCGACTCGGCGAGCTCCGGCGTCCGGCCCGCCGGGAGTCCCGGGTCGGAACTGAGGCGGCGCCGGCGCAGCGCCCGTACGGCGGCCACGAGTTCGCAGCCGACCATGAGAAGGTACGCGCCGCACGCGTGCTGCGTCTTCCGCGCGGCGAGCGAGGCGAAGCCGGCCTGTCCCCCGGCGCCCCGGGAGAGTACCGGGACCGGACCGGAATGCGCGGACAGCACAGCATCCGGCACCGGAACTCCCCTCAAGCCGGACATTCGATCTACCTCGCCTCAGCACCGGACCCTTTGACAACCTATTCAGATATCAAGAACTCTGCATGCCGTTATGCAGCAGGGCAAGCGATGCCTCGCAATCCGGTTCGCGGCGCGGAGGGAACCCCCACGCCGACAGGGGGGCTGTCCCCAGTGCGGCGGGGCTCCCTGCTCCCTAGCCTGAATCGCATGACGGGAATGGACGCTCCGGACACCGAACTGAAGAGGGAGCTCAGCGCCACCCTGCAGGCCCGCAGGGAACTGGGCGAGGAGTACGAGTCCGCGCTGGTCGACTCGTTCCTGGAGAAGGTCGGCCAACGCATCGACGGCGCCGTCGAGCGACGGGTGCGCCGGCAGCTGGCCGAGCAGCAGTTGGTGGTGGCCCGGGGCTCCCGGTCGCCGAAGGCCACGGACTCCTGGGGCGAGCGCTTCGGCTTCGGCATCGTCTCGCTGGTCCTGGCGATCCCGCTGTCCGCGATCGGCGGCGGCGTCGCCCGGATGCCCGGCCTGCTCGTCGCCTGGGCCGGCATCGTCGGCGTCAACGCCTTCCAGGCGGTCCGCACGAACCCCGGCCTCTTCGGCGGGCGGCGCCGCCGGCTCTCCCAGGACGGCGACCGGGAGGACTGAGCGCGGCACGTCGGGCCTGCCGGGTGGGCAGCACCACGATCTGCCGCAGGTTCACCCGCCGCGGGCGGCTCGCCGCGTATGCCACGACGTCGGCGACCTCCTCGGCCGACAGCCCGTCCAGCGCCGCGAACATCCCCGCAACCTGCTCCCGCAGTGCGTCGCTGCCGATGTGCGAGCTGAGTTCGGTCTCCGTCAGCCCCGGCTCGATGTTGGTGACGCGGACGTCGCGCGGCCCCGACTCGGTGCGCGGGGACTGCGAGAGGAAGGTGAGCGCGGCCTTGGTCGCCCCGTACACCGCATAGTTGGGAAACGCGAAATGTTGCGGCCAGCAGCACGGCGGCGGCCTCGCCGATATCGCTGGCGGCTCCGGTGACGACGGCGGCGGAACGGCGGGCGCTGCTGGGGAGTTGGGCGACGAGTCACACCGGCTGATCCGGCCGGAAAGGGCTGTGCGCGGGGACCGCCGCACCCCCGTTGCCGGGGGGCGGGACGACGGCGGTCCCCGCGGGGGACGCGGGCCGGGTCAAGGCCGGGCTTGCGCGTCCGTGGCGTCCATGGAGGTCCGGGAGCCGCTCCGGAGGTCCTTGGCGCCGTTCGGCGCCGGCCGGGGCGGGGAGCCGCTCCCGCCCTGCCGACACCCCTTACTGTGCCGGACCCGTGTTAAGCGGGTGCTGCGTGAACGTGACGCGCTCGTACCACTTCTGCGAAGTCCACCGTTTGGGCGGGAGCCGCAATTTTCGTACCGCCACGAGCCGTTCACCGCACGTTTGCCGTTACTTCCCGCCCTTGGCGAGGAAGGCCAGCAGGTCCTGCCGGCTGACCACACCGGTCGGCTTGCCCTCGACGAGGACGATCGCCGCGTCCGCCGCGCCCAGCACCGACATCAGGTCCGCGACCGGCTCGCCGGAGCCGACCTGCGGCAGCGGCGGCGACATGTGCTTCTCCAGCGGGTCCTCCAGCGAGGCCCGCTTGGCGAACAGTGCGTCGAGCAGCTCCCGTTCCACCACCGATCCGACGACCTCGGCCGCCATGACGTCCGGATGGCCGGCGCCCGGCTTCACGATCGGCATCTGCGAGACGCCGTACTCCCGCAGCACCTCGATGGCCTGGCCGACGGTCTCGTCCGGGTGCATGTGGACGAGGGAGGGCATGGCGCCGTGCTCCTTGTCGTTGAGGACGTCGGCCACGCGGGCGCTGGGGCCCTCGTCCTCGAGGAAGCCGTAGTCGGCCATCCACTCGTCGTTGAAGATCTTGCTGAGGTAGCCGCGCCCGCTGTCGGGGAGCAGGACGACCACGACGTCGTCGGGACCGAGGCGTTCGGCGACCCGCAGCGCGGCGACGACGGCCATCCCGCAGGAGCCGCCCACCAGCAGGCCCTCCTCCTTGGCCAGCCGCCGGGTCATCTGGAAGGAGTCCTTGTCGGACACCGCGACGATCTCGTCGGCGACGGTGCGGTCGTAGGCGGTCGGCCAGAAGTCCTCGCCGACGCCCTCGACGAGGTACGGCCGCCCGGACCCGCCCGAGTAGACGGACCCCTCGGGGTCGGCACCGACGACCTGCACCGTGCCGTCACTGACGTCCTTCAGGTACCGCCCGGTCCCGGAGATGGTGCCGCCGGTCCCCACGCCCGCCACGAAGTGGGTGATCTTCCCCTCCGTCTGCTCCCAGAGCTCGGGGCCGGTGGAGTGGTAGTGGGAGAGCGGGTTGTTGGGGTTGGAGTACTGGTCGGGCTTCCAGGCGCCGGGCGTCTCGCGCACGAGCCGGTCGGAGACGTTGTAGTAGGAGTCGGGGTGCTCCGGGTCGACGGCGGTCGGGCACACGACCACCTCGGCCCCGTAGGCACGCAGCACGTTGATCTTGTCGGTGGACACCTTGTCGGGGCACACGAAGATGCACTTGTACCCCTTCTGCTGGGCCACGATGGCGAGGCCCACCCCGGTGTTGCCGCTGGTCGGCTCGACGATCGTGCCGCCGGGCTTGAGCGCGCCGCTCTCCTCCGCGGCCTCGATCATGCGCAGGGCGATGCGGTCCTTCACCGAGCCGCCCGGGTTGAAGTACTCCACCTTGGCCAGGACGGTAGCCCGAATGCCCTTGGTCACGCTGTTGAGCCTCACCAGCGGGGTGTTGCCGACGAGGCTGATCATCGAGTCGTGGAATTGCACCGTTGTCTCCGGATGCTGCAAAAGAAAGTGGTCGTCGTGGTTCCGCCAGCCTAGGCCCTGTCGCCTGTTCGACGCCCGTGAAGGTCGTTCACTGGCTGTGGGGATTGGGCCACGGTACGTGCGGGGCAAGCAGTGGGTGTACCGGTACGTGGAGGTGGCGGCGGCGTATGACGAGCATGTCGAGGGCGAGGGTGGCCCGGCGCATCGCGGCCGGCGCGGCATACGGCGGCGGCGGGATCGGCCTGGCCGGCGCCGCGGCCGTGGGTCTGCTGCTGGCCGAGGTCCAGCTGGCCAAGCGGAACGTGGGCAACGGAACGTCGCCGCACGCGCCGAAAGCGCAGGGGCTGTACGGCCTCGGGTATTCCGTACCCGGTGAGCCGCCTCTGCGGCTGACGATGCTGGGCGACTCCACCGCGGCGGGCCAGGGCGTGCGCCGGGCCGGACAGACACCCGGCGCGCTGCTCGCGTCGGGACTGGCGGCGGTGGCGGAGCGGCCGGTGGACCTGCGAAACGTGGCACTGCCCGGAGCCTGCTCGGACGACCTGGACCGGCAGGTGGCGCTGGTTCTCTCGGACCCCGCCCGGGTCCCCGACATCTGCGTGATCATGATCGGCGCGAACGACGTGACACGCCGGATGCCACCGACGCGTTCGGTGCGCCATCTCTCGGCAGCGGTACGACGGCTGCGTACGGCCGGTGCGGAGGTGGTCGTGGGCACCTGCCCCGACCTGGGCACGATCGAGCCGGTACAGCAGCCGCTGCGCTGGCTGGCCCGGCGGGCCTCGCGGCAGCTGGCGGCCGCGCAGACGATCGGGACGGTCCAACAGGGCGGCCGTACGGTGTCGCTGGGCGACCTGCTCGGCCCGGAGTTCGCGGCGAACCCGCGCGAGCTGTTCGGCCCGGACAACTACCACCCCTCCGCGGAGGGTTACGCGACGGCGGCGATGGCGGTCCTGCCCACGGTCTGCGCCGCCCTGGGCCTGTGGCCGGCGGAGGAGGAACGCCCGGACGTCTCCCGCCGCGAGGGCTTCCTGCCGGTCGCCCGCGCCGCGGCGGAGGCGGCCTCGGAAGCCGGCACGGAGGTCGCGGCCGCTATGCCGACGGGGCCGCGGGGGCCGTGGGCGCTGCTGAAGCGGCGTCGCCGCCGCCGGGTACCGGAGTCGGAGCCCGCCCCTGCCACTCCGTCGCCCTGAACTGCGGCTGGGGGCTCCGCCCCCAGACCGCGGCCTGTGCCGACCACCACCCGTTTCGGTCGGTCGAGAGGCGGACACTCCAGGGGGCGGGCCACACCCTCTTCGGCTCAACCACCGGAGACCAAAGCAAGCGCTTAGAAAACTGCGGCCAGGGTCACACCCCCACACCCGTGACCCGGCCCATACGTACGGGTAACTTCCCAGACAGCCCTGCCCGACCCCTCGGTATGCCAATGGAGCCGTGATGCCCGAAGCCGTGATCGTCTCGACCGCCCGCTCCCCCATCGGCCGCGCTGTCAAGGGCTCTCTGAAGGACCTGCGCCCGGACGACCTGACCGCCACGATCATCCAGGCGGCGCTCGCCAAGGTCCCGGAGCTCGACCCGCGGGACATCGACGACCTGATGCTCGGCTGCGGCCTGCCCGGCGGCGAGCAGGGCCACAACCTCGGCCGCGTCGTCGCCGTACAGATGGGGATGGACCACCTCCCCGGCTGCACCGTCACCCGCTACTGCTCTTCGTCGCTCCAGACGAGCCGCATGGCGCTGCACGCCATCAAGGCCGGCGAGGGCGACGTCTTCATCTCGGCCGGTGTCGAGACGGTCTCCCGGTTCGTGAAGGGCAACTCCGACAGCCTGCCCGACACGCACAACCCGCTGTTCGCCGAGGCCGAGGCCCGTACCGCCGCCGTCGCGGAGCAGGAGGGCACCACCTGGCACGACCCCCGCGAGGACGGCCTCGTCCCCGACGCCTACATCTCGATGGGCCAGACCGCCGAGAACCTGGCCCGCCTCAAGGGCATCACCCGCCAGGACATGGACGAGTTCGGCGTCCGCTCGCAGAACCTCGCCGAGGAAGCCAACAAGAACGGCTTCTGGGAGCGCGAGATCACCCCGGTGACCCTCCCCGACGGCACGGTCGTCAGCAAGGACGACGGCCCGCGCGCCGGCGTCACGCTCGAAGGCGTCCAGGGACTCAAGCCGGTCTTCCGCCCCGACGGCATGGTCACCGCCGCCAACTGCTGCCCGCTCAACGACGGCGCCGCCGCGGTGGTCATCATGTCCGACACCAAGGCCCGCGAGCTCGGCCTCACCCCGCTCGCCCGCATAGTCTCCACCGGCGTCTCCGGCCTCTCCCCCGAGATCATGGGGCTCGGCCCGGTCGACGCCTCGCAGCAGGCGCTGCGCCGGGCCGGCCTGACCATCGGCGACATCGATCTGGTCGAGATCAACGAGGCGTTCGCCGCCCAGGTGATCCCGTCCTACCGCGACCTCGGCATCGACCTCGACAAGCTGAACGTCAACGGCGGCGCCATCGCCGTCGGCCACCCCTTCGGCATGACCGGCGCCCGCATCACCGGCACGCTCATCAACTCCCTCCAGTTCCACGACAAGCAGTTCGGCCTGGAGACGATGTGCGTCGGCGGCGGCCAGGGCATGGCGATGGTCATCGAGCGCCTGAGCTGAGGCCCACCTCAGAACCCGTTCCGTAGCCTTTGCGGCACACAGTGTGAACCGGCGGCCCAGAACCGAGGAAACTCCAAGGTTCTGGGCCGATTTGTGACCCAATCGCTTCCAGGATGTGACCTACCTTCCTCGGAAAAGGGAACTGCGCAGGTCAGAGCGCTCCATCAGTAAACCCCGGCCCCAAAGTCCTGCCCGTTTCGTGATGTTACGCACTGACAGCTGGATGGTCCGCCCTTCAAGCTGATGTAGGAAGTCGGGGGTCGACTTTGAACCGGGAGTACGTCAGTGAGCGCCATGCCGATCGCCTTGCTGCTCACCACGGCCGCCGCAGGCGCCGTGGGCGTCGCCGTCCTGCGCACCCTGACGGTGCTGCGCCGGCAGGTCGCCGCCCTGCACACGGAACTGGACGCGAGCAACGCGGCCGCCGCGCGCGGCAGGGTGCCGGCAGCCCGGCACTCCGCGGACGCCGACGAGATACGGGCCGCCGTGGCCGAGGCGCTCGCCGAGGAGCGCGAGCGCGAGCTGGCCGAGGCGCGGGCGTTCTGGGCGGCCCAGGAGGCCCGTGACGCCTCCGACGCCCCGACGCTGCTGCTGCCGCCGGACAGCGAGCTGTTCCTGCCCCGCCAGGCCGATTTCGTGGGCCTGGAGCCGGTCACCGAGCCCGGCGCCGACGCCGACGAGTTCGCCGGGGATTCCCCGGAGCTGGCCGCGGCGCGCCGGCGCCACCCCTCCCACCCGGACTTCATCCCCGTCCAGTCACCGGTCGTGAACGACCACGAACGCACGGTCGCCGCCCTGGAGGAACTGGCCGCCTCCCGTGTGGAACTGACCGACGTCCGCCCCGGCCCGCTGGGCACCCTCGACGTCTACGTCTTCGCCGACGGCACGACCCTCTGCATGACCCCGGGCCACCGCGAGACCTCGGAACGCCTCGCCACGGCCCTCCGCGCCGGCGAAACCCCCGTCCTCCTCGGCGGCTCGGGCATCTCGGGCGCGTACACCCTGACGTTCCTCTGCGGCGAGGAGAGCGTGTACATCCTGGCGGACAGGGTCATAGCGAGCCTCTAGTAGCGACCTGTCCGGCCGGTCAGGCCGCAGACGCGGGGCTGAGACATTGTGCTGCTCCGCCGCGTGGGCGCGGGCGGCCACCACGCCCGCAGCCGCCTGACGGCCGTCAGACCCCCGCCCGCTTCTGCGCCTCCTCCACCAACGTCACCGCTTGCAGGACTTCCGCCGCGTCCGTCAGCACGACCGCCAAGTCGTGCGCGGCGACGCTGACTTGATCGGCCGCCGCGAACATCCCCGCATCCGGCATCTCCCGAGGCTCCGTCCCGGGCTCCTCCACAAGCTGCGCCCGCCGGGCGAACTCCCGGGCCAGCGCGAGAGCCTCAGCGGCGGCACCCCGCTGCAGGCGACTCTGCGGCGCGGCCCTCAGACGATCGGCGAAATGATCCACCGCACGGCTCAGAGGCGTCGTATCAACCACGCCGCGAGAGTACGGCGTCCGCGGCGGATCATGCCAGCGACGCGGGGTCGATCATGGTTCCGCCGCTCTTCCTCTGGCCTGATCCGCCGGAAAGGCCGTACCCGCCGCACCCGCACTGTTGCCAACACGCCGACGCTCAGGCACCGTGACGTGAAGGACCGGCTTACATCCCCTTTGCGTCCGGAGGCGCCGATGTCCCACGTCCTCTCCGAGGAGACCCACCGCAACATGCTCGCCCGCATCCCCCATTGCACCGGTCGTGAAGTGTCCGACTGGCTGCGCACCGTCGACGAAGGCCCCGCCCTCTTCCGCTTCGAGGAGAAGGTCAGCTGGCTCCGGCACGAACACAACCTCGCGTACGGCCACGCGAAGGCGATCATCCACGAGTACGACCTGAGGAGGGCCGCGCGCAAACTGCTCTAGGCGCGCACCACGACACGGCGAAGGGCCCCGGGGTGATCCCGGGGCCCTTCTGCGCGGCTGAGGCTGTGCGGACTAGTCGTTGCTGTTGAGGATCGCGATGATCCGCAGGAACTCCACGTAGATCCACACCAGCGTCATCGTCAGGCCGAAGGCAGCCAGCCAGGCCTCCTCGCGCGGGGCACCGTAGGCGATGCCGTCCTCGACCTGCTTGAAGTCGAGGGCCAGGAAGCACGCTCCGAGCAGGACGCCGATGACGCCGAAAATGACGCCGAGCCCGCCGCTGCGGAAGCCGAGGCCGTCACCGCCGCCGAACACGGCGAACAGCAGGTTCACCATCATCAGCAGGACGAAGCCGAGCGCGGCCGCCATCACGAAGCCGTAGAAGCGGCGGTTGACGCGGATCCAGCCCGCCTTGTAGGCCACCAGCACACCGGCGAAGACCGCCATGGTGCCGAGCACCGCCTGCATGGCCGCGCCGCTGGCGATGCGGTTGTCGACGATGCTGGAGAGGACGCCGAGGAAGACACCCTCGAAGGCCGCGTACGTCAGGATCAGCGCCGGCGAGGCCTTGCGCTTGAACGACTGTACGAACGCCAGGACCATGCCGACCAGCGCGGCACCGATGCCGATGCCGTAGGACCGGCTGATGTTGGCGTCGTCGACGGGCAGCAGCGCCCAGGAGAGCGCGGCCGTGAGGATGAGGACGCCGAGCGTGGACGCGGTCCGCAGGACGACGTCGTCCATCGTCATCCGGCCGGCGGTGACCGGGGCCTGGGGCGGCGCGGCCTGCTGCAGGTCCTGCTGGGCGTAAGGGTTCTGCGCGTAGGGGTTCTGCGCGTAGGGGTTGCCGGACGGCTGGGCATACGGGTTGCCCTGCGCGTACGGGTTGCCCTGCTGCGTACCGACAGCGGGGCCCCCGGCCTGCGGCGCGGTGCTGAAGCCCGCGTAGCCGTTGTCGCGGCTGAACCCCCGTCGCGAGAAGACCGGGTTCTTGCTCCTCATTTCACTCCTCCATGGCCACACTGCGCGGCCTTGGCTCAAGAGTAATAGGTAGGCAAAGGATTGACCCTAGTGCTTGGGGAGGATCTTTCCCTCGTCGTGCTGCGCAACACGCTACGCGGGTCCATGATTCCCGGCAGCGGTGGGGCTCATTCATGACCAACCTGCGACATGCCCGGAACCAGCCGGAGATCACCGCCTCACGTCACTCGAACGAGAACCCGGTGCACGCCTCCGCCAGGTCGGTCTCGGCGGCCCGGGAGGAGGCGAGCCGCTCCAGGCGGGCGAGCGGGAGGCGGTCCTGGAACCCGTTCGCCCGGTGCAGAAGGGCTGTCGTGTCGCAGGAGAACCGCTCGGCCTGCCAGACACGGCGCAGACAGGTCTCCGAGCAGGTGTCGAGCAGCCCGGCACCTCGGCCGTCCCCTGCTCCAGGATCCCGGCCCGCTGCCGCCGCTCGGCGCAGGCACGGTCGCGGCTCTCCAGGGCGATCGAGTCGATGGCTGCGCCGTGGAGCGGGCCGGGCGAGGGAGGAGCCCGGCGGGACCGGCTCCGATGATGCCGACGGTGGCGCGCATCTCGCTCTGTTCGTCCAGTGAAATTCGCTTCACTGCTTTCCCGACGTGAGTCTCCGACCACAGGCGCCCGCTGTCAACGGTACGTGCCGTGAAGTCTTCAATGAACGGTGCAGGGAAAGCGGCCGCGAGAGCGGCCCGAGAGACATCGGAGGTGCCCGGAGCCGGACTTGAACCGGCACGCCCGCGAAGGGGCAGCGAGGTTTAAGCTCGCCGTGTCTGCATTCCACCATCCGGGCAGGCCATGGGCTCCGCTGTGCGGCTCCGAGCCTATCGGGATACATCCCCCGAACAGCGGGCGGGCGGGCCGATGTTGTCTTATTTTATTGAGGTCTGAGGGAGCATCAGCCCATGGGACTGCCCATCGGCACTTGCCAACAGCGTTACGTGCGACGCCCGGCCGCGTATGCGGAATGACGGAATTTCACCGTCCGAACAAGGACGCTCCACCTGTTCCCGACATGACCACCCCTCAGGGCGAACGTCATCCCCAGGTATGACACGGCAACAGCCGGTCCGACCGGAGTCTGCCTTCGGAACCGGAACAACGGCTGACTACACGGCCCCGATCGGCGACCACGATGGAACGCGTTCCCACCACCGTCGTCCCGACAGGAGCGCCTTCTCGTGACCACCGCATCCATCGCCGGCCGGACCACCACCGTGGCCGCGCGCGCCACGGATCTTTCGAAGATCTACGGACAGGGCGAGACCCAGGTGGTCGCGCTCGACCGGGTCTCCGTCGACTTCCGGCAGGCCGAGTTCACCGCGATCATGGGCCCCTCCGGATCCGGCAAGTCGACACTGATGCACTGCGTGGCCGGCCTGGACACCTTCTCCTCCGGCTCGGTGCGCATCGGTGAGACCGAGCTCGGTTCCCTCAAGGACAAGCAGCTCACCAAGCTGCGCCGGGACAAGATCGGCTTCATCTTCCAGGCGTTCAATCTGCTGCCGACACTGACGGCCCTGGAGAACATCACCCTTCCGATGGACATCGCGGGCCGCAAGGCGGACAAGCGGTGGCTGGACGCCGTGATCGGGATGGTGGGCCTGTCCGACCGGCTCAGCCACCGGCCCTCCCAGCTGTCCGGCGGGCAGCAGCAGCGTGTCGCCGTCGCCCGCGCCCTGGCCTCCAAGCCCGACATCATCTTCGGCGACGAGCCGACCGGAAACCTCGACTCGCGCTCGGGCGCCGAGGTTCTGGGCTTCCTGCGCAACTCCGTACGGGAGTTGGGGCAGACGGTGGTGATGGTGACCCACGACCCGGTGGCCGCGGCGTACGCGGACCGTGTGGTCTTCCTCGCGGACGGCCGGATCGTCGACGAGGTTCACGGGCCGACGGCCGACTCGGTCCTCGACCGGATGCTGCGTCTTTCCGGGGGAGACCCGGGGGACCCCCAGACCCCCGAGTTCGACGCCACGGGCCGCACCAGCTGACGTCCCCTCACCCTCGTACGTCTGGACAGAGACAACCCATGTTCCGTACCGCGTTGCGCAACGTACTCGCGCACAAGGCCCGGCTCCTGATGACCGTGCTCGCCGTGATGCTCGGCGTGGCGTTCGTGTCGGGGACCCTGGTCTTCACCAATACCATCTCGGACGCGCTCCAGAAGAGCTCCGCCAAGGGCTTCGACCAGGTCGACGTCGCCGTACGGCCCAGGGTCCCGGCGGACGAGGGCAACCGGATCAACAAGACCCCCGAGCTCACCGAGGCGCTGCTCGCCCGGAGCGCGAAGGTTCCGGGAGCCGAGTCCGCCATCGGCGTCGTCACCGGCTTCACCGCGATCGCCGACGAGGACGGCAAGCTCATCGGCGGCGGCTTCCAGTCGCAGGGCGGGAACTACTGGGGCGCCGAGGACGCCCGTTACCCACTGGTCGGCGGGCACGCCCCGAGCGGTACCGGCGAGGTCCTCATCGACTCCCGGACCGCCGGGCGCGCCGGGTACGAGGTCGGCGACACCGTGCGGATCTCGGTGGACGGCCCGGTCCTCAACCCGAAGATCACCGGCATCTTCACCACCGACGACGGCAATGTCGCCGCCGGCGGCAGCCTCGCCCTCTTCGACACGGCGAGTGCCCAGAAGCTGTTCGGCAAGGCGGGCGCGTACGACGAGATCGACGTGAAGGCGAAGGCGGGCACCAGCCAGACGGCGCTGAAGGCCGAGCTGGACAAGGCGCTGCCGAAGGACCTCACGGAGACCACCACCGGCAAGCAGCTCGCCGACGACCAGGCGGAGCAGATCTCCTCCCAGATGTCCGGCCTGAAGCAGGGCCTGCTCGTCTTCGCGGGCATCTCGCTGTTCGTCGGCACGTTCATCATCGCCAACACCTTCACCATGCTGGTCGCCCAGCGCACCAGGGAGCTGGCACTGCTGCGCGCGGTCGGCGCCTCCCGCAGGCAGGTCACGCGATCGGTGCTCGTCGAGGCGTTCGTGGTCGGTGCGGTCGCCGCCGTGGCCGGTCTGGTCGCGGGCGTCGGCATCGGCGCCGGACTGCGCTCGCTGATGGGCTCGCTCGGCGCCACGGTCCCGGACGGACCGCTGGTGATCTCCCTCGGCACGGTCGGCTCGGCCCTCGCGGTCGGCATCCTCGTCACGATGCTCGCCGCCTGGCTGCCGGGCCGCCGGGCCGCGAAGATCCCGCCGGTCGCGGCGATGAGCAGCCTGCACGCCCAGGCCACCACCAGGTCGCTGGTGCTGCGCAACACGCTGGGTGCGCTGTTCTCGGCGGCGGGCGTCGCCGTCGTCCTGGCCGCCACGTCGATGCAGGGCTCGGACGGCGAGGCCCCCATGGGGCTCGGCGCGGTGCTGCTGATCACCGGCGTCTTCATCCTGACGCCGCTGCTGTCACGCCCGCTGGTCGCGGCCGCGGCCCCGGTCCTGCGGGTGTTCGGCGTCTCGGGCAAGCTGGCCCGCCAGAACTCGGTCCGCAACCCGCGCCGTACGGCCGCCACCGCCTCCGCGCTGATGATCGGCCTCACCCTCATCACGGGCATGACGGTGATGGCGGGCAGCCTGCAGAAGTCCATCGACAAGATGGCGGCCTCGGCGATCAGGGCGGACTACGTGGTGTCCATGGCGAACGGCAACGAGCTCTCGCCGGACGTCGAGAAGAAGCTGAAGGGCGTCGACGGCGTCACCGCCAGCAGCCCGCTGCGCAACGCGCCCGCCCGCATCGACGGCACGACCGAGTACCTGACGGGCGTCGACGGCGGCGCGATCGGCGAGCTGACCGACCTGAAGGTCGACGACGGCTCCTTCAAGGTCTCCGGCGCGCAGGTGGTCGTCGACGGCGACACCGCCGAGTCGCACGGCTGGAAGGCCGGTTCGGGCTTCACCGTCTACCACGAGGACGGCGAGAAGCAGCGGATGACCGTCGCCGGTGTCTACGAGGGCAACGAGATGATCGAGGGCATCCTCCTCGACAGCGCAGCGCTCTCCCCCCACCAGACGGACCCCGGCGACCGGCAGGTCATGGTGAAGACCTCCGACGGCGCGACCGGCGCCACCAAGGACCGGCTGGAGAAGGCCCTCGGCTCCAACCCGGCCATCAGGGTCCAGGACAAGAAGGACCTCTCCAACGAGATCGCGCATACGTTCACCCTGATCCTGAACATGGTCTACGGCCTGCTGGCGATGGCGGTGATCGTGGCGGTCCTCGGCGTGATCAACACCCTGGCGATGTCGGTCTTCGAACGCTCGCAGGAGATCGGCATGCTGCGCGCGATCGGCCTGGACCGCAAGGGCATCAAGCGGATGGTCCGCCTGGAGTCCCTTGTCATCTCGCTGTTCGGCGGGGTCCTGGGCATCGGTCTGGGCGTGTTCTTCGGCTGGGCGGCCGGTGAGCTGCTCGGCACGAGGATGGCGACGTACGAACTGGTTTTGCCGTGGGCGAGGCTGGCCGTCTTCCTGCTGCTGGCGGCGACGGTGGGCGTCCTGGCGGCGCTGTGGCCGGCCCGGCGGGCGGCGCGCCTGAACATGCTCGCGGCCATCAAGTCGGAGTAGCCGTACGGCCGTCGGGGCCCCGTTTCCTCTCAGGGGGACCGGGGCCCTGCCGTCCGCGCTCAGTTCCAGGTACGTGCCCGCAGAGGCATCCCGGAGGCGCCGGAGTCGCGTGCGCGGACCGCCAGCACCTGGTTGACGCCGATGCGGTTGCGCTCGAAGGCGAGCGCGCAGGCGGCCATGTACAGCCGCCAGACACGGGCCCGGCCGGGGCTGGTCAGCCGCACGGCCTGCGCCCAGTCGGCCTCCAGGTTGGCGACCCAGCGGCGCAGCGTGAGCGCGTAGTGCTCGCGGATCGACTCGGCGTCGCGCACCTCGAAACCGGCCCGCTCCAGCTGGGTGACGGTGGCGCCGACGGGAGCGAGCTCGCCGTCGGGGAACACATAGGCGTCGATGAACTCGTCGACGCTGTACACCGACTCGTCCCGGTGCGGACGGCGGGCGATCTGGTGGTTGAGCAGCCGGCCGCCGGGCTTGACGAGCCTGAAGAGGTCCTCCGCGTACTCCAAGTACCGTTCGCTGCCGACGTGTTCGGCCATGCCGATGGAGGAGATCGCGTCGTAGGGGCCGTCGGCGACATCGCGGTAGTCCTGTACGCGGATCTCGACCCGGTCGGTCAGCCCCTCGTCGGCGACGCGTTTACGGGCGTACGCCGCCTGCTCGTGGGAGAGGGTGATGCCGACGACGCTCACGCCGTGCTCACGGGCTGCGTGGACGGCCATGGAGCCCCAGCCGCAGCCGACGTCAAGCAGCCGCTGACCGGGCGTCAGCGCGAGCTTGCGGCAGACGAGTTCGAGCTTGTCGTGCTGGGCCTGTTCGAGAGTGCCGCCGTCGTGCCAGTAGGCGCAGGAGTACACCATGGACGGCCCGAGGACGATCTCGTAGAAGTCGTTGCCGACATCGTAGTGGTGGCTGATGGCGCGTTTGTCGCTGCGCCGGGTGTGCAGGTGGCGGCGTCTGCGCACCTCCTCGCGGGGCGGGGCGGGCGGCAGCGGAAGTCCGGCCAACCTCACGAGCCCGCGCAGGGCGGCCCGCACCTCGGGATCGCGGAGCGCCTGGACCAGGCCCCTGGCGTCCTCCTCCCGCTCCCACACCAGCCCGGCCATCAGGTCGAGGGCGGTGTAGAGGTCGCCCTCGATCTCCAGATCCCCGGCGACCCAGGCCCGGGCCAGGCCCAGCTCGCCGGGCCGCCACAGCAGGCGGCGCACGGCGCGGCGATTGCGTACGACCAGCGCCGGTGCGTCCGGCGGTCCCGCCTGCGAACCGTCCCAGGCGCGGATGCGCAGCGGGAGCGGGGATCCCATCAACTGTTCGACGAGGCCTTGCAGCCGCAGCGCGGCGTCAGCCATGGCGTACACCTCCGTGACGAGCGAACCAGGAACGTCCGACACCACGTAAACACCTGCGGGGCCCGGTCGCAGTCCCCATGAGCGTTACGGCTGGGGAAACCATGCGCTCGGCCCACGAGCGGCCGCACACACGCCGAAGGACCTCCCGCACCACGGATGGCGGGAGGTCCTTCGGATGGTTCGGTGAGCCGAGGTCAGGAGGCCTTGGCCTGCTCGGCCTTCGGCTTCTCCTCGGCCTTGGCCGCGGCGGGGACCGGCGCCGGCTTGGCCGCCTCGTAGAACTCCTCGCGCGGGGACTCCAGCGCGCCGAGCGCCACGACCTCGCGCTTGAGGAACATGCCGAGCGTCCAGTCGGCGAAGACGCGGATCTTGCGGTTCCAGGTCGGCATGGCCAGACCGTGGTAGCCACGGTGCATGTACCAGGCGAGACGGCCCTTGAGCTTGATCTTCATCTTGCCCATGACGATCATCGCGACGCCCTTGTGGAGGCCCAGGCCCGCGACGGCGCCCTTGTTGGCGTGCGAGTAGTCCTTCTGCGGGAAGCCCCGTACACCGGAGATCACGTTGTCGCCGAGGACCCGCGCCTGCCGCAGCGCGTGCTGCGCGTTCGGCGGGCACCAGGCGTTCTCGTTGCCCGCCTTGCGGCCGACGAGGTCGGGCACCTGGGCGTTGTCGCCCGCGGCCCAGATGTAGTCCGTGCCCTTGACCTGGAGCGTGGGCTCGCAGTCGACGTGACCGCGGGGGCCGAGCGGCAGGCCGTAGCGGGCCAGGACCGGGTTCGGCTTGACGCCCGCCGTCCAGACGATCGTGTTGGAGTCGACCTCGAGGCCGTTCTTCAGGACGACGTGGCCGTCGACGCAGGAGTCCATCGAGGTGGACAGGTAGATCTCGACCCCGCGGCTCTCCAGGTGCTCCTTGCCGTACTGGCCGAGCTTGGGGCCGACCTCGGGAAGGATCTTGTCGGCGGCGTCGACGAGGATGAAGCGCATGTCCTCGCGGGACACGCTGGTGTAGTACTTGGCCGCGTCGCGGGCCAGGTCCTCGACCTCACCGATGGTCTCGGCGCCGGCGAAGCCGCCGCCGACGAAGACGAAGGTGAGCGCCTTGCGGCGGATCTCCTCGTCGGTGGTCGAGTCGGCCTTGTCGAGCTGTTCGAGGACGTGGTTGCGCAGGCCGATGGCCTCCTCGATGCCCTTCATGCCGATGCCCTGCTCGGCGAGGCCGGGGATCGGGAAGGTGCGGGAGACGGCGCCGAGCGCGACGACCAGGTAGTCGAAGGGCAGCTCGTACGCCTCGCCGACCAGCGGGGCGATCGTGGCGACCTTGCGGTCCTGGTCGATGGTGGTGACCCGGCCGGTGAGGACCTCCGCCTTGGGCAGCACGCGTCGCAGCGGGACGACGACATGGCGCGGGGAGATGTTGCCGGCGGCGGTTTCGGGGAGGAAGGGCTGGTAGGTCATGTACGACCGGGGGTCGACGACCGTGACGGTCGCCTCGCCGTAGCGCATCTTCTTGAGGATGCGCCGAGCTGCGTACAGGCCTACGTACCCACCGCCTACTACGAGGATCCTGGGACGCTCCGTGGTGCTCATGCCATCGAGTATCCACCTGCCCAAGGGGGGTCGCTCGTGCGCCCCTTCACAAGCTCTGGCAGGGCCTGTGCTATCCTCCGCGGCCCGCGTGATCCATGTCATGGTGACACGGGGGAACGGACGTGCAGTGCCGACCTTGTCAATACCGCGTGAGCTGCCTCTCCGCACTGTCACGCCTACTGTGAGCCCTCCG
Organism: Streptomyces sp. NPDC040410; assembly: GCF_055595715.1. Lineage (NCBI taxonomy): Bacteria > Bacillati > Actinomycetota > Actinomycetes > Kitasatosporales > Streptomycetaceae > Streptomyces > Streptomyces sp. NPDC040410. The sequence continues at coordinate 217,662 of NZ_JBVIVK010000010.1, read as the reverse complement.
GAACAGCCCCTCGCGACCTCCTCCCGGAACACCTTCGGAACACCCTGCCGCGCACGTTCACACACCCGTCGGGGCCCCGGAAGGGCCAACCGGGCCCCTTCCTTCCAGGAACAGGGCCGAATTCCTTGTGAAGAACTTCACGAACTTTTCCGACGAGGCGTCTCCGGGGGGCACTTCGGACCCCCCGGACGCGCTCATACGCTATCCGACCTGCTCAGCCGAGAGCTACCGATCAGTAGCAAACGAGACCCAGGCCACCCGGCGAAAGCGCCTACGCCACCGACCACGCGATCCCGTCGAGGATGTCGTGCTCGCTGACGACGACCTCCTCGGCCCCGGTTCGCTCCATGATCGAGAGCAGTACGAGGGCCCCGGCCGCGATCACGTCGACGCGCCCCGGGTGCATCGAGGGGACGGCCGCGCGCTCGGCGTGCGTGGAGTGCAGCAGCCACTCGGTGATCTCACGGACCTTGCCGCGGGAGACACGGGAGTGGTGGATGGCCGTCGAGTCGTACCCGGGCAGGTCCTGGGCGATCGCCGACACGGTCGTCACCGACCCGGCCAGACCCACCAGCGTGCGCGCCTCGCGCAGCGGCACCGTCTCCTCCACGAGGTCGAGGGCCGCCTCGATGTCCGCGCGCATCGCCGCGATCTGCTCCTCGGTGGGCGGGTCGGTGACGGCCCCGTCCCGGACGAGGTGCCGCTCGGTCATCCGCACGCACCCCACGTCGACGGAGCGCGCCGCACGCACATGGTCCTCGCCGACGACGAACTCGGTCGAGCCGCCGCCGATGTCCACCACCAGGTAGGGCGTGGCGAGACGGTCGCTGCCCGCCAGCTCCTTGGTCGCCCCCGTGAAGGAGAACTCGGCCTCCCGGCCGCCGGAGATGACCTCGGGCTCGACACCGAGGACGTCCGCGACGCCACGCACGAACGCGTCGCGGTTGGAGGCGTCCCTGGAAGCGGACGTGGCCACGAACCGCACCTTCCCGGCGCCCAGCTCGCGGATCACCTCGGCGTACTCCCGGCAGGCCGCGAACGTCCGCTCCAGCGCCTCGGGAGCCAGCCGGCCGGTCCGGTCCACGTCCTGGCCGAGCCGCACGATCGTCATGCGACGGTCGAGCTCCAGCAGCTCACCGGTGGACGGGTTGACGTCGGCGACGAGGAGCCGGATGGAGTTCGTCCCGCAGTCGACGGCGGCGACCCGGCTGAACCCGGCGGGGACCAGAGGGGCCTGCGTGAAGAAACCGCCGCGGACCTCGGCGGGGTCGGAGACCACGCCCTCCTCGCCGGGGTGCTCGTCCGCCGGGTCGGGCGCCTCGAGCGGCTGCACGCACGGCCCCTTGCGCCACCACTCCGGGAGCATCTCGATCGCCTCGTCGCCCAGCGGGTTCACGCCCGGACCCGCGGCGAGCGAGTGCGCCACCAGCACGTGCAGACACTTCACGCGGTCCGGCATACCGCCCGCGCTCGGGAAGCCCTCCAGGACCTCGATGGCGTCACGGCGCGCGATGTAGTCCTCGTGCGCGGCGCGATAGGCGGCGGCGAGCTCCGGGTCGGTCTGCAGCCGCTCCGTCATCTCCTTCATCACGCCGTTCGCCTCCAGCGTGCCGATCGCCGACGCCGCGCGCGGACACGTCAGGTAGTACGTCGTCGGGAAGGGCGTGCCGTCGGGCAGCCGCGGCGCGGTCTCCACGACGTCCGGCTGCCCGCACGGGCAGCGGTGCGCGATGGCGCGCAGCCCGCGCGGCGGACGCCCGAGCTGCTGCTTGAAGGCCTCGACGTCCGCGTCGGTGGGCTCGGTGCGCGGGGTGGTCGGCGGGGGCGTTTCCATGCCTGTCTTTCTCTTGGGTTCACTGGTCGGAGGCGTCGGACTTGTCGACACCGTCCCAGACGTTCGAGTACCAGGGGCGGTCGGCGGCCCCCAGGTCGGCGCGCGACTGCCTGGCCGCGTCGGGGTCGGTGACGATGTAACCCGTCTCCCCCGGCATCACATAGTGCAGCCGCTGCCGGATCTGCTGCTCCGCGAACGCGTCGTCCTGCCAGCGCGCCTTGAGGTCGCGCAGCCGCTCGACCCGCTCGCTGGCCTCTTCCTTCTCCCGCCGCATGTCGGAGAGCTCGGCGCGCTGGGAGACGTACTGCCTTATCGGATAGGCGAGGGCCACGATCAGCGTGCACAGGACGAGGGCGAGCAGCGCGGCCCGGCCGGTCAGCCGGGAGCGGCGGGCCTGGCGCTTGGTCTGGGAGCGGTAGACGCGGGCCGCCGTCTGCTCGCCGAGCAGACGGATCCTGGTCGCGGTGGAGAAACGGTCCCGGTCCTTCCCGGCCATGTCCCCGCCTCCCCTTCATACGCGCGTACGTCCCCGCACACGGTACGGGACCGAGTACGGGGACGTACGTACGACTGGCTAGTGCCGCGTCAGCCAAGGTTTGCCCGTCAAGGAGCGGCGTCCGGTGCGTGCTCTCGGCGTGCCGGCCGGAAGTCCTCGTACTGGACGTACTTGGGCTTTCGGCCGGTGCGGCGAGAGGGCGTGCCGGGCGTCGCGACGGGGCGAACCTTGGCTGACGCGGCACTAGGCCTCACCCCAGGTTGGGTCAGACCCTGATCGGGTCAGTCCTTGAAACGGGGGAAGGCGCTGCGGCCGGCGTACACCGCCGCGTCGTCGAGGATCTCCTCGATGCGCAGCAGCTGGTTGTACTTGGCGACGCGCTCGGAGCGGGCCGGGGCGCCGGTCTTGATCTGGCCGCAGTTGGTGGCGACGGCCAGGTCGGCGATGGTGACGTCCTCGGTCTCGCCGGAGCGGTGGGACATCATGCACTTGAAGCCGTTGCGCTGGGCCAGCTCGACGGCGTCGAGGGTCTCGGTCAGCGAACCGATCTGGTTCACCTTCACGAGCAGGGCGTTGGCGGCGCCGTCCTCGATACCGCGGGCCAGGCGCTCCGGGTTGGTGACGAACAGGTCGTCGCCGACGAGCTGGACCTTGTCGCCGAGCTTGTCGGTGATGATCTTCCAGCCGGCCCAGTCGTCCTCGAACAGCGGGTCCTCGATGGAGACGAGCGGGTAGGCCCCGACGAGCTCCTCGTAGTACTCCGTCATCTCGGCGGCGGAGCGCTCCTTGCCCTCGAAGAGGTACTTGCCGTCCTTGTAGAACTCGGAGGCGGCGACGTCGAGCGCGAGGGCGATCTGCTCGCCGGGCACGTACCCGGCCTGCTTGACGGCCTCGAGGATGAGGTCGAGGGCCTCACGGTTGGAGCCCAGGTTCGGGGCGAAGCCGCCCTCGTCGCCGAGTCCGGTGGACAGGCCCTTGCTCTTAAGGACGGACTTGAGGGTGTGGTAGACCTCGGTGCCCCAGCGCAGCGCCTCGGAGAAGGTCTCCGCGCCGATCGGGGCGATCATGAACTCCTGGATGTCCACGTTGGAGTCGGCGTGCGAGCCGCCGTTCAGGATGTTCATCATCGGCACCGGCAGGAGGTGCGCGTTCGGGCCGCCGAGGTAGCGGAAGAGGGGGAGGTCGCTGGCCTCGGAGGCGGCGTGCGCGACGGCGAGCGAGACGCCGAGGATGGCGTTGGCGCCCAGGGAGCCCTTGTTGTCGGTGGCGTCAAGGTCGAACATGGCCTGGTCGATCAGGCGCTGCTCGGTGGCGTCGTAGCCGACCAGCTCCGGGCCGATCTGCTCGATGACGGCGAGGACGGCCTTCTCGACACCCTTGCCCTGGTAGCGGTTGGGGTCACCGTCGCGGAGCTCGATGGCCTCGAAGGCGCCCGTGGAGGCGCCGGACGGGACGGCGGCACGACCCGTGCTGCCGTCGTCGAGGCCGACCTCGACCTCGACCGTGGGGTTGCCTCGGGAGTCCAGGATTTCCCGGGCTACGACGACGTCGATGGACGGCACGAGCATCTCCTTCTTGGGATGTGACGCGGGTACGCCGGGCCGTGGCCCGGTGCGCGCAGCGCCGCGGTGGCTCTGCGAGACGAGCCTAACCGGCTCCGGTCGATCGGCCAGCCGGTCGACCGCGTGGTGGACAGAACCGAGAGTAAATTGTTTCCGAACTGAACAAAGACATCAGGACATGGTCGGTACAGAAGATGCGCCGGCACCAAAACGCGCCGGCGCAAAAAAAAGCCCCGCCCCGGTGCGTACGGGGGAATACGCACCGGAGCGGGGAGCCCGTGGGGGACGGGGGGACCCTCACGGGACCTTCGTCATGAAGGACACGGATGTGAGGGCGCTGTGGTTCGGCTGCGAGCCGCTTGTCACTTCAGGTGCAGCTGCTGACCGGGGTAGATCAGGTCGGCGTCCTCGACGATGTCCTTGTTCAGCTCGAACAGCTTCTGCCAGCCGCCCTTGACGCCGTGCTCCGCGGCGATCGAGCTGAGGGTGTCACCCTTGACGACCTTGTACTCGCCGTCGCCCTTCTTGACCTTCTTGCCGGTCGGCGTGGTGACGGTCTTCTTGGCGGCCGGCCGCTCGGCGGAACGGGACGCCTGCTGCTCGGCGGTCGAGCGGGTGCTGGTGCCGGTGCTCTGGCTCTGCGAGGAGCCGCTCGACGGGGAGCCGGCGCTGCCGCCGTTGTAGGGGGTGCTCGACAGGCCCGTGCCGCAGACCGGCCAGGCACCCTTGCCCTGGCCCGCGAGAACCTTCTCACCGATGGCTATCTGCTGCGCCTTGGTGGCCTGGTCGGCGGTGGCGGCGTACTGCGTTCCGCCGTACGCGGCCCAGGTGGAGGCGGAGAACTGCAGACCGCCGTAGTAGCCGTTGCCGGTGTTGATGGACCAGTTGCCACCGGACTCGCACTGGGCGACGGCGTCCCACTCGGAGGCGGTGGCGGCGGAAGCGGTGCCGGACGCGATCAGCGGGGCGGCGACGGCGGCGCCGGTGACACCGGCGATCGCGATGACGCGGCTCGCCTTGGACGGACGGCGGTGCTTGCCCTTGCCGGAAAACAGCATGGTTGATCCCCTCACCGACGCCTGCGAGGTGAGCTGTCGGGTTCGGGCCGGTTGAGTTGCCCGGCCGTGTCTCGCGCGGTCTCTCCTGCGCGGCACGGCTTCACCCCAAGCCGGATCCAGCTCAACTGCTGGGCCCGGCACTTACCTTGGGTCCCCCGCTCCTGCCTACGGCGCTTGACGCGACGACTGTTCCCGTGCGGCCGCTGGCAGGATTCGGCGTTGCGGCAGACGGGGCTCGTGTTGGCGAGCGGTCACGACCGTAGACACGCGATCCGGGGAATTTCAAAGGCGATCAGGGCTTCTGAGACTCATCCCACACTTTTGCCAAACCGGACATTCAGCACGAAGTATGACGCGAACTCCCGCTGCTTTTCGCCCTATTCGGCACTGAGTGCAAGGTTCTGACCGGGGACGATGTGACCTGGGTCGGGCCCGATCTCCTGCTTGTTGTGGGAGTAGAGCTCATGCCATCCGCCTTGGACGTCATGCGAGTCGGCGATGGACACGAGCGTGTCCCCGCGGCGGACGGTGTACGAGTCGTCGGCCGCGTCACCCGCGGCACTGTCCTCCCGGGCGGCGTGACGCCCCTTGGAGGCGCCGGCGCCACTCTCGCCGGCGGCCTCGTCCGCGGTGCCGCCGCGATGCCGGCCGGTACCGAGGGCTCCCGTGTCGACCAGGCTCGAAAAGCCTTCACTTTGCCCGAAGTTGTCCGAGTCGTCATTATTCGGCACATCTGCCGATGTGCCGCCGGAATCCCGTGAGCCTCCGGCACTGGAGCCGGACTCGGATTCGGACGATGTGTCGGACTTGCCAGGCTTGTCCGTCGCATCCGACTCCGCGTCCGAGTCGGCGTCCGAGTCGGCGTCCGACGACTCGTCCGACGACTTGTCCGACGACTTGTCCGACGGGGAGGGCGACGATGAGGACTCTTCGGACGAGTCGGGCAAGCCGGGTGATTCAGACGACTCGGACGAGTCCCTCGAGTCAGATGAATTGGATGAATCCGATGAACCCGATGAATCCGACGAGTTGTCGTCCCCCGTGCCGGTGTCGACGTTCGCCGAATCCTTGTCCTTGCCGAGCCCGGCGAGCAGACCACAGGTCGGCCAGGCTGCGATGCCCTGGTCGTCGAGCATCTTCTCGGCGACGGCTATCTGCTGGGAACGACTGGCCTGGTCGGCGCTCGGGGCGTAGTCGAGACCGCCGTACTTCTCCCAGTTCTCCTGAGAGACCTGGAGACCGCCGTAGTAACCGTTGCCGCTGTCCTCGCTCCAGGAGCCGCCGCTCTCGCACTCCGCGACCTGGTCCCAGGTGTTCCCGCCGGCCGCACTCGCGCCGGTGGCGGCTAGGAGCGGGATCGCGATGGCAGAGCCGGTCACCCCGGCCGCGACCAGGAGAGCCGGTGCCTGGCGGGGGCGACGGTGACGACCGTTCCCGGAGAGCATGCGGAAACCTTTCGCGAGACAACGGGGAACAACGCGGCGCGCGTTGTAAGACGTCGCGTTGATTGGTGAACGTATCGGCAGGGGATCACTTGTCACAAGTTAATGCCGCACAGATCACATGAAGATCACAGAGTTGAGGGCGTGTCACCTTTGCGCAGGTGAGCCCAGTCATGCACGCGGCATGAACTCGACCGGCAGAGTGCGCAGTCCACGCATGATCAGTCCGCCACGCCACCGCAAATCGGCTGAATCCACAGCGAGTCGCAGGTCCGGGAGCCGGGTGAGGAGCGTGGCCAGAGCGATCTGCCCCTCCAGCCGGGCCAGCGGGGCACCGAGGCAGTAGTGGATGCCGTGGCCGTACCCGAGGTGCTGGTTGTCCCGCCGTCCGAGGTCGAGGACGTCGGGATCGGCGAACCGCTCCGGGTCGCGGTCCGCCGCGGCCAGGACGACGAGGACGGGGTCGCCCGCCGCGATGTCCTGTCCGCCGATGGTGAGCGGCTGTGTGGCGAACCGCCATGTGGCGAGCTCAACAGGACCGTCGTAGCGCAGGAGTTCCTCGACGCCGGTCTCAAGGAGCCCGCGTTCCTCGGCGGCGAGGGACTTCTGCAGACGGGCTCGCTGCTCGGGGTGGGTGAGCAGGGCGTACGTGCCGTTGCCGATGAGATTGACGGTGGTCTCGAAACCCGCGAACAAAAGGATGAAGGCCATGGCCGCGGCCTCGTTCTCGGTGAGGTGCTCGCCGTGGTCCGAGGCGCGGATGAGACCGGAGATGAGGTCCTCGCCGGGGCCGGGCTCGGCGGGCAGCGCCTCGCGCTTGCGGTGGATGAGCTCGGCCAGATAGCCCCGCATCTTCTTCACGGACCGCGCGACCCCGCCCCGCGGACCGCCCCCGTGACGGATCATCATGCCCGCCCAGTCGCGGAAGTCGTCCTGGTCCTCGCGGGGGACGCCGAGCAGGTCGCAGACGGCGTAGATGGGGAGCGGGAAGGCGAACTCATGGATGAGGTCGGCGCTGCCCTTGCCGGCGAACCGGTCGATGAGGTGGTCCGTGAGTTCCTGGACGCGCGGGGCGAACTCGGCGACCCGGCGGGGGGTGAAGGCCTTGCTGACCAGTCGCCGGAGCCTGGTGTGGTCCGGCGGATCGATGTTGAGGAGATGGGTCATGAGCTCGGCCTTGCGCTCACCCGGGATACCGGTCTTGCCCTTGGCGTGGGCGGGCTCGTCGTGATGCGCCGGGTTCTTGCTGAGCCGCTGGTCGGCAAGGGCCTGCTTGGCGTCGGCGTAACGGGTGACCAGCCATGCTTCCACGCCGCTGGGGAGCTGTGTCCTGTGAACGGGGGCGTGCTCGCGGAGCCAGGCGTAGGCGGGGTAGGGATCGGTGGCGAACTCCCAGGTGAAGAGGTCGGGGGCGGGCGGCTCGGCGGTGGGCTGGTCGGTCACTCTTCGACGGTATCCGGCGCCTGTGTCCCGGGCGTCCACCCCTCGGCCGCCCGCACCGCGTCCCGGTACGACCGGGCAGCCGCACGCAGTGCCGCCTCCGGGTCGACGCCCTCCGCCTCGGCGCGTATGGCCATCACGAGCAGCTCGTAGCCGATGCCTTCGCCGTTCGGCAGCGGTACCTCCAGTCCCGCCGTGCGTACTCGCGACGCGAGTTTCGCCGCGAGAGCGAGGCCCGGCTGGCCCAGGGGAATGCCTTCGGTCAGGGAGGTGCGGCGCTTTTCCACGGCCTTGGTGCGGAGCCAGTGCTCCTTGACCTCCTCGGGGGTGGTGGCCGTCGCGTCGCCGAAGACGTGCGGGTGGCGGTGGATGAGCTTGGTGACGATTCCGCCGGCCACGTCGTCGATCGAGAAGGGGGCCGCCCCGTCCTCCGGGCGGCCCTCCTCGGCGATGCGGGCGTGGAAGACGACCTGGAGCAGGACGTCGCCCAGTTCCTCGCGCAGTTCGTCGCGGTCGCCCTCCTCGATCGCCTCGACGAGTTCGTACGCCTCCTCGATGCCGTACTTCGCCAGGCCTTTGTGGGTCTGCTGGGACGACCACGGGCACTCGGCGCGGATGCGGTCCATGACCTGGACGAGGTCGAGGAGGCGGGCTCCGGGCAGGTCGTACGAGGCGGGGAGCAGCTCCAGGTCGGGCATGTGGACGCGGCCGGAGCCGGCGAGGCGGGCCAGGCCGTCGGTCAGGGCGGGCTCGCCCTCGCCGGTGGCGACGACGACCACCGTCCGTCCGCCGGCGCAGACGCCGACCAGCTCCTCGGCGGTCGGGGACGCCTCGTCGACCGGTATCCCCGCCTCGCGCAGATACGGCAGCTGCGGGTGCGCGCCGTCCGCGCACAGGACGCGGTCGGCGGCGTGCAGCGCCTGCCAGGCGGGCCAGGAGAGCAGACCGGGCGCGACGCGGTGGCTGGTGGTGAGCAGGACGATGCGGCCGGGAGCGGCTTCGGGGCTGGTTGCGTTCACTCTCCGAACGTAACCCACGCCGCCGACAGCCCCGCGGGATATCCACAGGGCGGGTGCTGGCGGTGCTCCCGGTGGGCCGCGGGGCGCCGGTGCCGCCGTACCGTTACGTGGTCTGCTGCGTGTCCGGCGCCGTGACGTCCCGTACCCACGGTGTCTTGGCGTTGACGCGGCTGCTCTTCTCCACGTTCCACGAGCCGTAGCGCGGGTTGAGATCGACGTCGAGCTCCTTGGAGGCCTTGGACAGGGCCTCCCAGAAGGCGGTCTCCTGCGTGGTGGTGCCCAGCTTGGCGGCGAGTTTCTGGGCCTCCAGCTGGAGGCGGAGGTTGTCGTCGAGGCGCTGCGGGGGGATGCTGTACCGCTGCAGCCAGACCGTCTCCAGCGCCTTCGAGCCGCCGGCCTGCTGCTCCAGGCCGGTCCGCATCTGCTGGGTCTCCCTGCGGGTGACGGTGACGCCCGCGCCCTGGGCGGCGCGGTGCAGCACCCGGTCGAGGACCATGCCGTGCAGGGTGTCCCGGGCGAGCGTGCCGGTCTTGGCGATGGCCTGCTCGTACTGGGCGTCGTCCGGCACCGCGGCCCGCTGCGCCTCGCGCACCTCGTTCACCCTGCTGTCCAGCTGGGCGATGGTGATCCGCTGGCCGCCGACGACGGCCGCCGCGCCGGGATGCGCGTCGTTTCCGCAGGCGGTGAGGAGCGGGGCCGCGGCGGCGATCACGGCGGAGAGGACGAGCGCGGTGCGACGGCGGCGGTGCAAGGAAGCCTCCCGAGGAGATTGTGCGACGGTGCACAAAGTCTTGCGGTGATCGATGGTAGGCAGTGACCAGGCTCTGGCCAACCCATTCGACCAACGATTCACCAGGACTTCGGGCACCAGCGCGCTCCGGCGGGGTGCTCGGGGGTCAGCCGGTGATGGCCGGCCACCGGCCCGTCCCAGGCGTCGCGGTCCACGGTGATCGTGTAGCAGCCTCGGGTCTCCTTGCTGTTGACCACGGGATTCCCTCCGGGCGGGGCAGAATCTAGCCGCGCACCTGCCCCAGCCACTGCAGGGTCCGGCGGATCTCCAGCGCGAGCGGGTTTCCGGGGCCTTGCAGCCGTTCCACGTCGTGCAGCAGCCGGCCGAGCGTTTCGTGGGCGGCGGCGCGGTCGCCGAGGGCAAGGAGGAGGTGGCCTATGCGGCGGCGGACGTCGTGGGCGAGCTTGGGGTCGCCCGCCACGTACTGGTTCTCGTAGTACGGCAGCAGCGCGCGGTACTCGGCGAGCGCCGCCGCCGGTTCACCGAGCTGTTCGAGGCACTGGGCGGCCTCGTAGCGGAAGCGCAGGGACTGCGGGTCGGCCTGGCCGGCCTCGGCGGCGCGTTCGTCGGCGAGGCGGCGCAGTTCGGGCAGCGCGCGCCGGTACTGGCCGTCGTCCATGAGGGTGGCCGCGTACTGCTTGCGCAGGGTGCGGACGACCGGGGAGTGCTCGCCGTGCTGTTCGGCGGCGGTCGGCAGGATCGCGCCGAGGATGTCGACGGCCTGGGTGATGCGGCCCTCGCCGAGGAGGCGCTTGACCTCGTCGACGGCTCGGGCGACGTCGGGCTTCTCCGGGACCGGGGTGACCGGGGCCGGCTGGGGCGCGGGCGTGCGCGCACGGTCCGGCCAGGGCGCGTGCGGGCGCAGGAAGGGGCGCGTGGGGTCGAGGGGTGCCCCTGTGGGCGTCCCGCGCGCGGGCAGGAGCAGCGCCAGGTGCTCGTACACCTCCTGCGCGGAGGCGGGACGGTGCTGCGGGTCCTTGGCGAGCAGGCGCAGGACCAGTGCCTCCAGCGCCTCGGGCACTTCGGGGCGGATGCGGCGCACGGGCAGCGGCGGCTCGTACAGGTGCCGGTGCAGCACGCCGAGCGCCGTCGAGCCCGCGAACGGCACGTTGCCGCTGAGGAGTTCGTGCAGGAGTACGCCGAGTGCGTACAGGTCGGTGTACGGGCCGACCGCGCCGCCCATCGCCTGTTCGGGCGCCATGTAGGCGGGCGAGCCGATGGGTGTGCCGGTGTGCGTGAGCCGGGTGGTGTCGGCGTCCATGACGGAGGCGACGCCGAGGTCGAGGACGGTGACCGTGCCGTCCTGCTTCACCATCACGTTGCGCGGTTTGAGGTCGCGGTGGACGATCGGCACGGCGTGCACGGCGCTCAGCACGGCGCACAGTTGCGCGGCCACCGCGACCGCCCACTGCCACGGGTACGGGTCGTGCTCGGCGAGGTGGTCGGAGAGGTCGGCGCCGTCGACGTACTGCATGACGAGGAACAGCTCCTCGCCCTCGCTGCCGGCGTCGTGCACCGTGACCAGGCCGGGGTGGTCGACCTGCGCGGTGACCCGGCACTCACGCAGGAAGCGGCGGCGCAGTTCGGCGGCCTCCTGGCCCGCCACCTTGTCGGGGCGCAGCAGCTTCACCGCCACACGCCGGTCGAGCCGCTGGTCGTACGCGGTCCAGACCTGGCCCATGCCGCCCTGTCCGATGAGCGTGGACAGTTCATAACGGCCGGCGACCACGCGTCCTGTCGCCACGGTCACCTTCCGCCCTCGTGGTCGCCGTTGTGCTGGCCGTCGTGCTTGCGCAGGTAGTCACTGAGCTCGTCGAGCTCGGCGCGCACCTGCTCGATGCGTGCGGGCGCGGGACGCTGGGGCGGCGGCGGGGTCTGAACGGGGGGCTGCGGCACCGGCGTGTGGGGCATCGGGGGCGGGGTGTTGTGGATCCCGGACTGGTTCGTGGCGGCGTACGGCGCCGCGGCCGGCGGGTAGCCGTACGCCGTGGCGGCCTGCGGGGCGTACGGGGCGTACTGGAGCTGCTGGAAGTGGCGTATCTCGGCCGCGAGGTAGTACGCGATCCCGGTCACCAGGGTGCCGAAGAGCAGGACGAGGCCGGTCCAGCCGCCTGCGGTGTGGACTTCGTCACCGGGTTCGGAGCCGAGCAGGTAGAAGCCGAGGATCTCGAACGCGATCGAGGCGACGAACAGCCCCCAGTCGAGCGCCTTGCGGGTCACGATGGCCAGGCGCAGCAGCATCGTCCAGGTCAGCATGCCGAAGCTGCACACCGACAGCACCACGAAGAGCACGCGCAGAAAGACCAGTACCCCCGGCGAGGGGGGCTGCTTCGCCGGCTGTGCGTAGCCGTGGCCTTGCATGGCTGCTCCTGTTACCTGAAGTGGGCGTACGGGTCGGCCGACGTTGTCCGGCCAGGGGTCGGCAACGACGGCCGTTTGATTGTCGCTTCGAGCGTATAGGCCGACACGGACAAGTGGTCCCGGGTTGTACCGAACCGTTGTCGTGCTGATCACTTCGTATGACATCGCAGGTGCCGTCGCAGGTTCCGTCGCGGGTGCCGTCGCGCGTGCCGTCGCGCGGTCGCGGACGGGGGTGCGGGCGGGCAGCGGTCCCGCTCGCCTCAGTCGGGCGCGACGGTTCCGTCCGTCAGGCCGTCGTACATCCCGCGCACGAGCTGCTCGCCGAGGCGGCCCGCGTGTCTGAGTGCCCGCTCGAACTCGTCGAGTGCCCGGAAGCGCGCGCCGTAGCGGCGTTGCTCGTCCAACGGGAGCCGGGGCAGCTGGAGGCGGCGCACGTCGAGGCGGGTGGCGGTGGACGCGTAGCTGCTGGCCTGGCGGTTGTTGGCGGTGCCGCGCAGGAAGCCGGCGAGGAACCAGGGATCGAGCGCCGTGGGATCGGGGCGCAGAAGCACGAGGTTGCGCCCCAGGGCGGCGCCCCTCGTAGCCTCGTCGATCACACGCGCGACGGAGCCTCCGCCGAGCACCGGGACGACGACGTCGCCCGGCTCCGTGAGCACGGCCTCCTCGCCGCTCTCGGGAAGCGTTCCGGAGGGGGCCGTTCCGGCGAGGACGTCGTTGTCGGTGAGCGCGGGCACGCGTGCATGGCCGCCGTTTCCGCCGGTGCGCAGCACGAGGGCGCCCCCACGGGCGAGTTCGCCGACGGTGGTGAGCGGCCAGCGGGCGGGCTGTGCGGTGTCCGCGGGCGGCGGCGTGAGGCCGGTGATCAGGTGCAGGGTCTCGCCGAGGCGTTCACGTACGGCCGTGAGCTGTTCGGCGCCGTCGGCCGCCGTCGCGGGCGGGAGGTGACGGGCCGGGGCGAGATCCACGTCGTCGTCGAGGAGTTCGATGACGGGCACCGAGCGGGCGAGGCCGGGCTGTTCGTCGAGGCGGCCGGCGCGGCCGAAGGGCCGCCAGGCGTCGAGGACGGCGTCCCGCACGGCCCGCCAGTCGGGTCCGCCGCGCCCCTCGGAGGCGAACTGCCCCGCGTCGACGAGCAGCACCTCGGGCTGTGCGGGCGCCTTCTCGGGCCGGCGCAGCACCCACAGGTGGAGCGGGATGTTGTACGGGGGTGCGGCGCCGACGGGCAGGGCGATGACGGCGCGCAGGGCGCCGCGGCGCAGCAGGTCGGCGCGGATGCGGCGGCCGGAGCGACGGGAGGCGGCGGCGGGCGGCATGAGGAGGACGGCCGTGCCGCCGTCCTTGAGACGGGCGAGCGCGTGCTGCACCCAGGCCAGCTCGGACTCGTTGCGGGCCGGGAAGCCGTACTCCCAGCGGGGGTCGTAGGCGAGTTCGTCGTGGCCCCAGTTGCGCTCGTTGAACGGCGGGTGGCACAGGACGGCTTCGGCGCGCAGCTGCGGGTAGGCGTCGGCGCGCAGGGTGTCGCCGGCGGCTCCGCGCACGGTGGCGGGGGCGTGCAGCGCGAGCCGGAGCGCGGTGAGTGCGGCGAGGTCGGGGGCGTTGTCCTGGGCGTACAGCTCCTGGTCGGGGCGGGGGGTGACGGCGCTCAGCAGGGCGCCGGTGCCGCAGGCGGGGTCGAGGACGGTGCGGGCGGGGCCGGCCAGGTCGGCCATGAGTCCGGCGAGTTCGGCGGGGGTGAGCGTGTACTGGCGCGGGTTGGCGTCGAGGTGCCGGCCGAGCAGGAACTCGAAGGTCCGGCGGGCGCCCAGCTCGGCGGCCAGTTCGGCGGCGCCGCGCAGGAGGGGGGCGGAGGGGAGCAGTTCGGGGCCCGTCGGGGCGTGAACAGCTGTGGGAACGGCCGTCGGGGCGTGAACAGCGGTCGGGGTGTTCACAGGGCGCGGGGCGTTCACGGCGGGAGGCGTGTGAACAGCCGGGGTCGCGTGTGCGGTCGGCGGAGTGTTCACAGCGGCGGGTTCGTCCGCGCCGGATGCGCGGTGTACGGCCGGCAGGCTGTTCACAGCATGCGGAGCGTTCACAGCGGACGCCTCAGGTGCGGCGGGTCCGTTGTGAAAGCCCCGGCCGCCGCGTGCCGCCGCCACTGCGGCACCGAAGCGCGGCGTGAGCACCTGCTCCAGCGCGGCCGGCAGCATCGCGGCCAGGCGCTCGTCGGAGCCGGCGCTCAGCTCGAGCCAGTCCGTGGGGCGGTCATGGATGAGCAGCAGGACGCAGCCGGCGTGCGTGAGCGCGGTGACCGGGCCCTCGGGGTGGCCGGCGAGCTGCTGCCAGACGCGTTCGCGCAGCGGGACTTCGGCGAGTTTGCCCTGGCGGCGCAGCCAGGACTCGACCTCGGCGAGCGCGAAGGACGGGCTGGTCTCGGTGCCCCCGACCGGTTTGGGGAAGTCGGCGTGGCGGCGGCGCCAGTTGCTGACGGCGGCGCGACCGACGCCGGCGAGCCGTGCGATTCCGGCTGCGGTCACTTCTGTCGCGTTGTCCTGCACGCGCCCCGCTCCCCTCGTCCGGTGTGTGGCGTCGAGCATACCGACCCAGGCATGATCTACCCATTCACGGCCGTGTACACGATGAACCGTGTGAATCGTGTTGACCCGGTTCACAGGTTCTGCTCTTATTGACCCAGCGAACGAGCGGCCGCCCTACGGCCTCCTGTCGCCGTAGGACCTTCCGTCGTCGGGCGGGGTGTGCGTGGCGCACGACACCCGCCCCCTCACCGCATTTCATCCCACCGCATCCTCACCAAGGAATTCCCATGCGTCGCACCGTACTTGCCGCTCTCTGCCTCACCGCCGCGGCCACCACGGGACTCACCGGCTGCCTGTCCGGCCAGGACAACGCGGACAGCAAGCCCGGCAAGGCCGGCCAGACCGGTCAGTCCAGCAAGCCGGACCGAAAGGCTGAGCCTTTCGCCGGGCTGACCGGCGGCGAGATCGCCGACCGGGCCGTCAAGGCCACCACCGACGCCTCGTCGCTGCGTATGAAGGGCGACATCGCGGACGACGAGAGCGGCGGCACGATCCGGATCGACATGGCTCTGAACAAGAAGGGAGAGTGCGCCGGCACCATGAGCATGGGCGGTCAGGGCCAAGCCGAGTTGATCAAGACCGGAGACACCGTCTACATCAAGTACGACGAGGAGTTCCTGCGCGAGCAGAGCGAGGGCGAGGCCAAGGCCGACGTCGACGCCGCAGTGGCCCTGCTGGCCGGCAAGTGGACCAAGATGTCCGCGACGGGCAAGGACGCCGAGGACATCGCGAGCTTCTGCGACCTGGACACGGTGCTCGGCGGCGCCGAGGACGTGAACTCGGACGCGACCCGCGGGAAGACCACCACGGTGGGCGGTACGCCCGCGATCGTCCTGAACGAGAAGGACGGCAAGGACCGTTACACGCTGTACGTCGCCACCGAGGGCGAGCCGTACCTGCTGCGGGTCGACGACACCTCCGCGAAGGACCCGGCCTCTCTCACCTTCAGCGACTACGACGAGCCGGTCCCGGCGCAGAAGCCCAGCGGCGACATCGTGGACCTGGACGCGCTGGCCGGCTGAGCCGCCCCGCGGACGCCCGTCCGCTCACAGGGGGTGCCGCATCCACACGTTGGGCTCGACGTACACCGCGTAGCCGCGCTCAGGCTCGCAGCGAACCGGCACCAGCGCGCCGGGCACCTCGATGTCGCCCTCGGTGGCGAAGGGCAGCCCGGTCCAGCGGCGCCATTGTCCGAGTGCCCCGGACACGGTCATGGACGCCGGTGCCACGCAGTGGATGGTGGCACCGGCCCTGGCGTGGACGCGCAGCCACGGGTCGTGCGGCAGGCCGTCGGGGCGTACGCGGCGGGCGTACTCCTCGATCGGCGTGTGCGGTTCGAGGTGCTTGGCGCTGGGGCGGACCGGGGCGACGACCTCCCGGAAGCCATGGGCACGGGCGTTGTCGCGCATCGCCGAGAGCATCCGGGCGGACAGGCCCCGGCCCTGGACGTGCGGGGCGACGACGATCGAGATGGCACTGACCGTGTCGGGGCGCACACCGCGGCGCAGGTCGGCGAAGGCCCACACGAGCACCTCGTCCCAGCCCCGGGCGGGCAGTTCGCCGCGGCCCTCGGCGGCGAGGGCGAAAGGCACGCCGTAGCCGTGCGCGACGACCTCGCCCCGCTCGTCCTCGGCGAACAGCGCGTACTCCGGGAGTTCCACGGGGATCCGGCCGTAGTGGGCGTTGCCCACGGGGTCCTGGACCATGAACTCGGGCCAACTGTCGGCCATCGCGACGACCCGCTCCAGCATCTCGGGGCGCTCGGCGAGGGTCGAGACCTTCAGCTCCATACGGCCACGGTAGGCGCGGGAGCCACCTCCGGAAACCGGATTTCCCGCCCCTCCGGGGCCCGCCTCTCCGGGGGGCCCGCCTCTCCTGCGGAGGCTCGCGTCCGGCGTCAGTTCGCGTGGAAT
Organism: Streptomyces sp. NPDC040410; assembly: GCF_055595715.1. Taxonomy (NCBI): domain Bacteria; kingdom Bacillati; phylum Actinomycetota; class Actinomycetes; order Kitasatosporales; family Streptomycetaceae; genus Streptomyces; species Streptomyces sp. NPDC040410. The sequence goes on along the minus strand of NZ_JBVIVK010000010.1, from coordinate 201,174 downwards.
CGCGCCGGTGCCTCGGTCGGGTTGCCGCCGGACGGGAGTCTCTGGCCCGGGCAGCCGGAGAGAACCCTCTCCATCGCGGCCTGCTCGGCGGCGGTGACCCACAGCCCGTACTTCTTCTTCACCGCGACCTGTGCGGCGACATAGGTGCACCGGTACGCCTTGTTGGGCGGCAGCCATGTCGCCGTGTCACCGTCCCCCTTGCCGCGGTTGGTGGCCGCGTCGACGGCGAGGAGGTTGAGGGGATCGTTGGCCAAGGCTATGCGCTTGGCGGCGTCCCAGTGCTGGGCGCCCTTCTGCCAGGCGTCCGAGAGGGCGACGATGTGGTCGATGTCCACCTGACTGCGGCCGCGCACGAACGTCACGTCCTTGCCGGTGTAAGGGTCGGGGTCAAGCGTCCCGGCGGCCACCTTGCAGCGGCCGTCGCTGAACTCCACCTCATCCAGATCGCGTTGGAGAATGTCGTCCCGGGTGTCGCACCGATTTGAATCGGTGTCGGCCCATGGAGAGCCGAACCTGTCGCGGTCGTATCCCGTCCTGGGTGCGCGTCCCTTGACCGTCAGCGACTCGGCGGCGGCGAGGGCGGCGCCCGCGCCCGCCGTATCGTCGGGTCCGGCCGATCCGGTGGCCTGTTCCGTGCAGCCGGTGACGGTGCACACCAGCACGACGGCGGCCACTGCCCCGCCCCTCAGGCGCGTCATGGTGCGTCCCTCCCCTTGCCCGCCCCGGTTCCGCCCCTGCGGGGGCGTCTTCCCTGGTGCCACGGTAGCGGGCGAGGGGGACCGGCCATACCGGCGCCTGTGCTCGAAGGGCCAGAGGACCGAGCCACCACTAGCCGGGCCACCGGCGCGCACACACCGCCGGTGGCCGACGACGCGTCACGACCCCAGAATCGACGCCAGGAACTCCCCGACCCAGCCCAGCAGTTCCCGTCCGACCAGCGGCTTGCCGCCCACCTTCGCGGTCTTCGGGCGGGGCACCAGGATCTGGTGCACCGCCGGCTTGATGACGGTTCCGGGGTAGAGCCGCTTCACGCGCAGCTCCTGCGACTCCCGCAGCTCCACCGGCGCGAAGCGGATGTTGTTGCCCTGCAGCACGATCTCGCCGACGCCGCACGCGCGCGCGAGCATGCGCAGGCCCGCCACCAGGAGCAGGTTCTGCACGGGCTCGGGCAACTTGCCGTAGCGGTCTACGAGTTCCTCGCGTACGGCCTTGACGTCCTCTTCCGTGTTGGCGGAGGCGATGGAGCGGTAGGCCTGGAGGCGGAGCCGCTCGCCGGGCGCGTAGTCGTGCGGGACATGGGCGTCGACCGGGAGCTCGATCTTGACCTCGAGCGGCGGTTCCTCCTCCACGCCGCCCTCCAGGGAGGCGCGGTAGTCGGCGACGGCCTCGCCGACCATCCGTACGTACAGGTCGAAGCCGACGCCGGCGATGTGGCCGGACTGCTCGCCGCCGAGCAGGTTGCCGGCGCCGCGGATCTCCAGGTCCTTCATCGCCACGTACATGCCCGCGCCCATCTCCGTGTGCTGGGCGATGGTCGCGAGGCGCTCGTGGGCGGTCTCCGTCAGCGGCTTCTCCGGCGGGTACAGGAAGTACGCGTAGCCGCGCTCCCTGCCGCGCCCGACCCGGCCGCGCAGCTGGTGCAGCTGGGAGAGGCCGAAGTTGTCGCCGCGTTCGACGATCAGCGTGTTCGCGTTGGAGATGTCGATGCCGGACTCGACGATCGTCGTGGAGACGAGGACGTCGAACTTCTTCTCCCAGAAGTCGACGACCACCTGTTCCAGGGACTGTTCCGACATCTGGCCGTGGGCGGTGGCGATGCGCGCCTCGGGGACGATCTCGCGCAGCCGGGCCGCCGCGCGGTCGATCGACTCGACGCGGTTGTGGATGTAGAAGACCTGGCCCTCGCGCAGCAGTTCGCGGCGGATGGCCGCGCCGATCTGCTTCTCCTCGTACGGGCCGACGAAGGTGAGCACCGGGTGACGCTCCTCCGGCGGCGTGGTGATCGTCGACATCTCGCGGATGCCGGTGACCGCCATCTCCAGGGTCCTGGGGATCGGCGTCGCGGACATGGTCAGGACGTCGACGTTCGCGCGCAGCTTCTTCAGCTGCTCCTTGTGCTCGACGCCGAAACGCTGCTCCTCGTCGACGATGACCAGGCCCAGGTCCTTGAACTTGGTCTCGGAGGAGAACAGGCGGTGCGTGCCGATGACGACGTCCACCGAGCCCTCCCGCAGGCCCTCCAGGACAGCCTTGGCCTCGGTGTCGGTCTGGAAGCGGGACAGGGCCCGCACATTGACCGGGAACTGCGAGTAGCGCTCGGAGAACGTGCCGAAGTGCTGCTGCACCAGCAGGGTCGTCGGGACCAGGACGGCCGCCTGCTTGCCGTCCTGTACGGCCTTGAAGGCGGCGCGGACCGCGATCTCCGTCTTGCCGTAGCCGACGTCGCCGCAGATCAGGCGGTCCATCGGGACCGTCTTCTCCATGTCCTCCTTGACCTCGGCGATCGTGGTGAGCTGGTCCGGGGTCTCGGCGTACGGGAAGGCGTCCTCCAGCTCTCGCTGCCAGGGCGTGTCGGAGCCGAAGGCGTGGCCGGGCGCCGCCATCCGCGCGCTGTACAGCTTGATCAGGTCGGCGGCGATCTCCTTGACGGCCTTCTTCGCGCGGGCCTTCGTCTTCGTCCAGTCGGCGCCCCCCAGGCGGTGCAGGGTCGGGGCCTCCCCGCCGACGTACTTGGTGATCTGCTCCAGCTGGTCGGTGGGGATGTAGAGGCGGTCGCCCGGCTGGCCGCGCTTGGCGGGGGCGTACTCCACGACGAGGTACTCGCGGGTCGCGCCCTGGACGGTGCGCTGCACCATCTCGATGTAGCGGCCGACGCCGTGCTGCTCGTGGACGATGTAGTCGCCGGTTTCGAGAGTGAGCGGGTCGATCGTCTTGCGGCGCCGGGCCGGCATCCGCGCGCCGTCCTTGCCGGCCGCCTTCTGGCCGGACAGGTCGGTCTCCGTCAGGACGGCCAGCTTCAGCGCCGGGTCCACGAAGCCGTAGTCGATCGAGCCGCACGCCACGTGGACGACGGAGGGGCTCAGGGAGGCGAGGTCCGCGTCGAGGCGGGCCGCGATGCCCTCGCCGCCGAGCACCTCGACCGTACGGGCCGCCGGGCCGTGGCCCTCGGTGACGTACACCGCGCGCCAGCCGTCGGCGAGCCAGCCCTTGGTGTCGGCCAGCGCCTTCGCCGTGTCGCCGCGGTAGGTCTCCGGGGCGTGCATGCCGAGCTTCAGGGTGTCGCCGTCGAGTGCGTCCAGTTCGAGGTCGGCCGCGAACGGCGACACCGACCACCACATCATGTCCAGCTCGCGGGCCCGCTCCCGGACGTCTGCGATGGACCACAGGGAGGCCGCGCCGACGTCGATGGGCGCCTCGCCGCCGCCGGCCGTGGCCGCCCAGGAGGCCTGCAGGAACTCCTGGCTCGTCGCTACGAGATCGGACGCACGCGTGCGTACCCGCTCCGGATCGCACACGACGGCCATGGCGCCCTTGGGCAGGATGTCGAGGAGCAGCTCCATGTCGTCGACGAGAACGGGTGCGAGCGACTCCATGCCCTCCACGGCGATGCCCTCGGCGATCTTGCCGAGGAGTTCGCCGAGCTCGGGGTGCTCTTCGGCGAGGGCACGCGCACGCGTGCGTACGTCCTCCGTCAGCAACAGTTCGCGGCACGGCGGGGCCCACAGGCCGTGCTCGGCGACCTCCAGGGACCGCTGGTCGGCCACCTTGAAGTAGCGGATCTCCTCGACGTCGTCGCCCCAGAACTCGATGCGCAGGGGGTGTTCCTCGGTGGGCGGGAAGACGTCGAGGATGCCGCCTCGTACGGCGAACTCGCCGCGTTTCTCGACGAGCTCCACGCGTGCGTACGCGGCGGCCGCGAGGGCGTCCACGATCTCGTTCAGGTCGGCGGTCCGGCCCGTGCGCAGGGCTACGGGTTCCAGGTCGCCGAGGCCCTTGACCTGCGGCTGGAGCACGGACCGTACGGGTGCCACGACCACGGAGACCGGGCCGGTCTCGGGGTCGTCGGCGCTCGGGTGGGCCAGGCGGCGCAGGACGGCGAGGCGGCGCCCGACGGTGTCGCTGCGGGGGCTGAGGCGCTCGTGCGGAAGGGTCTCCCAGGCCGGGTACTCCACGACGCCCTCGGGCGGGAGCAGGGAGCGCAGGGCCGCGGCCAGGTCCTCGGCCTCGCGGCCGGTCGCCGTCACCGCGAGCACGGTGCGGCTGGTCTCGCGGGCGAGCGCGGCGACCGCGAAGGGGCGGGCGGCGGGCGGGCCGACCAGGTCGACGTGCATGCGGTTGCCGTCTGCGGAGGCGGTGATCGCTTCCGCGAGGGCGGTGTCCTTGACGACGGCGTCGAGCAGACCGTGCAGGCTCATTCGGGGGCGGCTTTCGTCGAGGGTGGGCAACACGAATCGCCCGACGCGCGCGGCGGGCCGGGGGTTCCAGCCTACGACGGCGCCGACGCGGGCGCTGGGGCCTGTGGACAACGTCCGTTGCGCGGTGCCCGGCGCCGGTGCGGGCCCACCAGGGCCCCGCCCCCTGGACTCCGGACCTGCGCCCACCCACGACCCGAATCGGTCAGCCGAGAGGCAGCCGAGAAGTGGGACTCGAAAGACAGCGAAAACAGACAGCGAAGACAGACGGCGAAGACAGACGGCGAAGACAGCGAAGACAGCGAAGACAGCGATGAGCCCGGTGCCGCGAAGTCCCCCAAGACTCCCCGGCACCGGGCGCTCCCCCGCGTCCCCCGCGTCCCCCGCGTCCCCCGTGTCCCCCGCTCGCTATTCCGTTGCGATCGCGTTCAGGACGTTCATCCGGCCCGCCCGGAACGCCGGTACCAGTGCCGCGAACAGGCCCACGAACGCCGAGCCGATGAAGACCCCGATGATCGTCGGCCAGGGGATGTCGAGGACGTTCAGGCCCTCCAGGGCGAGCAGCTTCTGGGCCGTCGCGCCCCAGCCCATTCCGAGGCCGAGGCCCAGCAGTGCGCCGAACAAGGCGATGACCACGGACTCCATGCGGATCATCCGGCGCAGCTGCCGACGCGACAGGCCGATCGCGCGCATCAGGCCGATCTCCCTCGTCCGCTCGACCACCGACAGCGCCAGCGTGTTCACCACGCCCAGGACCGCCACGATGATCGCCAGGGCGAGCAGACCGTAGACCATGTTCAGGAGCTGGCCGACCTGGTCCTTCAGTTCCTCCTTGTAGTCGGTCTGGTCGCGGACCTGGTACTGCGGGTAGTTGTCCAGGGACTTCTTCAGCGCGGCGTACGCCTGCTCCTGCTGGCCCTCCTTGGCCTCGGCGAACATCATCGTGTTCGGAGGGACCTGGTCGGCCGGGACGTACTTCCGCATCGTGGCGATGCCGAGGTAGCGGGTGCCCTGGTCGAGGGCGGTGTCGTCGTCGGTGATGGCGGCGACCCGCAGCTTGGCCGTCTCCCCGCCCTGGAAGGCGACGGTGATGCTGTCGCCGACGTGCACGCCGTGCTCCTTGGCGTAGTCGGAGCCGACCGACATGGCGTCCTTGCCGTAGGCGGCGGAGAGCGTGCCCGCCGTGGTCACCCGGCGCAGGTCGTCGGCGTACGTCGGGTCCGCAGCCGTGACGCCGCTGCTGTCGGTCTTGCCGTCGGGCGAGGTCAGCGTGGCGTTGAGTTCCTTGTAGCGGGTGACGTGGGCGAGGCCCGGCGACCGCTCTATCGCCTTCTCGGCCTGCGGCACGATCCGCTGGTTGCCCTGGACGATGAAGTCCCCGCCGACCGACTTGTCCAGCTCGTTGGTGGCCGAGGCGACCATCGAGGAGCCGACCACCGACAGACAGGCCACCAGTGCGAGGCCGATCATCAGGGCCGCGCCCGTGGCGCCGGTGCGGCGCGGGTTGCGCAGGGCGTTGCGTTCGGCCAGGCGGCCCACCGGGCCGAAGGCCCGCAGCAGCACCGCGCTGATCACCCGCACGACCCCGCCCGCCAGCAGCGGGCCGATGACGACGAAGCCGATCAGGGACAGGACCACGCCGGCGCCCAGCATCAGCGAGCCGTCCGTCGCCTTGTCCGCCGTGGCCGCCGCGTAGAGGGCGAATCCGCCCGCGCCGGACAGGACCAGGCCGATCAGCCCGCGCATCAGGCCCGCCCTGCCGTCGGCCGGTGTACCGGCGTCGCGCAGTGCGGCCATCGGGGAGACTCTGCCGGCGCGGCGGGCCGGCAGGTAGGCGGCGAGGACGGTGACCACGACGCCCAGCACGACACCGGCGACCGGGGTCGTCGCCTTCACGGTCAGGTCGTCGGTGGAGAGGTTCATGCCGGCCATCGACATCAGCTTCATCAGGCCGATCGCGATGCCGACGCCGGCGCCCACGCCCAGGATGGAGCCGACGACGCCGAGCAGCAGCGCCTCCACCAGCACGGACCGGTTGACCTGCCTGCGGGACGAGCCGATCGCCCGCATCAGGCCGATCTCCCTGGTCCGCTGGGCGACCAGCATCGAGAAGGTGTTGATGATCAGGAAGATGCCGACCAGGAACGCGATTCCGGCGAAGCCGAGCATGGCGTACTTGATGACGTTCATGAACTCGCCGACGTCCTTGCGGTTCTCGTCGGCGTTCTCCTTGGCCGTCTGGATCTTGTACGTGCCGTCCAGGGCCTGGGTCACGTTCCGTTTGAGCTGCGCGTCGGTGACACCGGAGGCGGCGCCGACGTAGATCTGGGTGAACCGGCCGGTGGCGCCGAGGAGTTCGCGCTGGGCGGTCTCGGTGTCGAAGAAGACGATCGCGGCACCGGGGTTGGTCACCTTGAAGGTGGCGACGCCGACGATCCGCGCCTTGAAGTCACCGGCGACCGAGATCGTGCGCAGTTCGTCGCCGAGCTTCAGGTGGTGCTTGTCAGCCGTGTCGGCGTCGACCATGAGCTCGGTCGGCCCGCGCGGGGCGTGACCGGAGGTGATCTCCATCGAACGCGTGTCGTTCTTCGTCCAGTTGCCGGCGATCGTGGGTGCGCCGTTGCTGGACCCCATGTTCTTGTTGTCGCTGTTGACGACGGTCACCGCCGTCGAACCGACCGCGCCCTCGGCGGACTTGACTCCGTCCGCCTTCTCCACCTGCGCCAGCGTGGACGCCGGCAGCGATACGGGCTTGCCGTTCTGCGGGGTGTCGTCGTGCTTGGCGTCCTTCGGGGAGACCGTGACGTCGGACGCGGTCGTCGCGAACAGCTTGTCGAAGGTCGTGTTCATCGTGTCGGTGAACACGAGCGTCCCGCACACGAAGGCCACCGACAGCAGCACGGCGACGGCCGACAGGGCCATGCGGCCCTTGTGCGCGAAGAAGTTGCGCATGGAGGTCTTCACGACGGTCATGACGTACGCCCCCGGGCGTCGAAGTCCTTCATGCGGTCGAGGACCGTGTCGGCGGTCGGCTTGTACATCTCGTCGACGATCCGGCCGTCGGCGAGGTACAGCACCCGGTCCGCGTACGAGGCGGCCACCGGGTCGTGCGTGACCATCACGATGGTCTGGCCTAGTTCGTCGACGGACCGGCGCAGGAAGCCCAGGACTTCGGCGCCGGCGCGCGAGTCGAGGTTTCCGGTCGGCTCGTCGCCGAAGATGATCTCGGGGCGCGCCGCCAGGGCGCGGGCCACGGCTACGCGCTGCTGCTGGCCGCCGGAGAGCTGGGCGGGCCGGTGCTTGAGCCGTCCGGCGAGCCCGACGGTCTCCACGACCCGGTCCAGCCAGGCCTTGTCGGGCTTGCGTCCGGCGATGTCCATGGGCAGCGTGATGTTCTCGAGCGCGTTCAGCGTGGGCAGCAGGTTGAACGCCTGGAAGATGAAGCCGATCCGGTCCCGGCGCAGCTGGGTGAGCTTCTTGTCCTTCAGCCCGGTGATCTCGGTCTCGTCCAGGTAGATCTGCCCGCCGGTGACGGTGTCGAGCCCGGCGAGGCAGTGCATCAGCGTGGACTTGCCGGACCCCGAGGGGCCCATGATCGCGGTGAACTGGCCGCGGGCGATGTCCACGTCGACGTGGTCGAGGGCGACGACACGGGTCTCGCCGGACCCGTACGCCTTGACGACCTGCCGCGCCCGCGCGGCAACGGCCGTACGCCCTCCAGTGCCCCCGTGCCTGGGAATGGTCACAGCCGATGTCACGGTACGTCTCCTAAGTCGGTCGGCAAGTGGGTCGTGTGCGCTGCTGGTGCGCAGTCATGTGAAGCGGTACGTCGATGAGTCTGGTCCGCGGAGGGGTCCCCGCGCGCTGGTGCTCGGTGCAGTCTTCTGCTGGGGAAAACCCCACCCCCGTGGGTTCCGTGCACTTCCCCTCAGCGGCGTAAAGCCAGGTTAAGGACGGCTCCCGGCCCCTCTCGTCCTCCGGCGGTACGAACCCTCCCCGAGCCGTAGGACGGAGGTACCCCTAGGGGCAGTCCACCGCCGGGTGGAGCCGTTCTAGGGGTTCGTTCCACCCTCCGGTCCACCGAGCCTCCACCCTCCCGCGACGTGAGGGTCAAGTGGGAGAGTGGTCCGCGGCAGATAGATGCAGGGGGAAAGGAATCCGCGTGGGCGACACGAGACCCGCGATCCGGGATGCCGCACAGCGCACCGCGCCCGACCGGCGCGGTGCCGTCGTCGCCGCCCTGATGCTGGCGATGGCCCTTGCGGCCCTCGACTCCACCATCGTTTCCACGGCCGTCCCGCAGATCGTCGGCGATTTGGGCGGCTTCTCCGTCTTCTCCTGGCTGTTCTCGGGCTACCTGCTCGCCGTCACGGTGACCCTGCCCGTGTACGGCAAGCTCTCCGACACCTTCGGCCGCAAGCCGGTGCTGATCGCGGGCGCGGTTCTCTTCCTGCTCGGCTCCCTGCTGTGTGCCGTCGCCTGGAACATGGGGGCGCTGATCGCCTTCCGTGTCGTGCAGGGGCTGGGCGGCGGGGCGTTGCAGGGCACGGTGCAGACGCTCGCCGCAGACCTCTACCCGCTGAAGGACCGCCCGAGGATCCAGTCCAAGCTGTCCACGGTGTGGGCGGTCTCGGCGGTCGCCGGGCCGGGCCTGGGCGGGGTGCTGGCGGCGTACGCGGACTGGCGCTGGATCTTCCTGGTGAATCTGCCGATCGGGGCGGTCGCGCTGTGGCTGGTGGTCCGGTACCTGCACGAGCCGGAGCGGGAGAAGGCCGGCCCCCGGCCGCGCGTCGACTGGGCGGGCGCGCTCGCGGTGTTCGCGTGCGGCGGTGTCCTGATCACGGCGCTGGTGCAGGGCGGGGTGGCCTGGCCGTGGCTGTCGCCACCCTCGATGGCCTTGTTCGGTACGGGACTTGCGCTGGCGGCGCTCGTGGTGGTGGTCGAGCGCCGGGCTGCCGAGCCGATCATCCCGGGGTGGGTGTGGCGCCGCCGTACGATCGCGGCGGTCAATCTCGCGCTGGGCGCGCTGGGGTTGCTGATGGTGGCGCCGGCCGTCTTCCTGCCCACGTACGCCCAGTCGGTGCTCGGCCTCGCACCGGTGGCCGCCGGATTCGTGCTGTCCGTATGGACGTTGAGCTGGCCGGTGTCGGCGGCGCTCAGCCAGCACGCGTACCGGCGGATCGGCTTCCGCAACACGGCGATGCTGGGCATCGGCGCGGCGGCCCTGATCCTGCTGGCGTTCCCCTTCCTGCCGTACCCGGGCCGGGCGTGGCAGCCGACGCTGCTGATGCTGCTGCTGGGCGCGGCGCTGGGACTGTTCCAACTCCCGCTGCTCGTCGGCGTCCAGTCGACGGTGGTGTGGGCGGAGCGCGGTACGACGACCGCGTCGGTCCTGTTCTGCCGTCAGACGGGGCAGACCATCGGCGCATCGGTCTTCGGCGCGATCGCCAACGGGGTGCTGGCCGCGCGGCTGGGCGGCGCGAGCGACCTGGACTCGGTGACGCGGGCGCTGGACGCCGGCACCGCCCCGGAGTCGACGCGCCGGGCGATCGCGGACGCGGTGCACGCGGTCTATCTGGGTGCGTCGTGCGCTGCGGCGGTGGCGTTCCTGGTGCTGCTGTTCCTGGCACCGCGGCGGTTTCCGGTACTCAAGGAGCAGTGAACCGGAAGCCCCTCACGGGAGGCTCATGGATTCGTCCCCCGGTCCGGTCCCCCGCGGCCGCTCCCCGCAGCGGCCGATGCCGTTTCGTACCCGGCCGGCGGCCTCCTCGCGGTCACGAATGTTCCGCTCAGGCAGGCGGGCGCGCGGCCCAAAAAATCTGAGTTAACGCGGGTAACACCTGAGGTCAGCGTAGGTAAGCGCATACCGACCGACCAGTTTGACGAAACGGTCGCACAAGTCCGTACCAACGAGTAGCGTGCGTGACTCCGCTCGCCCGCCCCCCACCTCCCTGCGGTCCGCCGCACCGGACCCGAGCCACGCAAGGAGCACCGGGATGTCCTACGACACGTCACCGTCGTACCCGTATCCGCAGCATCCGCACCATCCGCGCAACGCGCCCCCGCCTCACCCCACCTACCCGTGGCAGCCACCGGCCCCGCCGGAGCCGGCCCCGAGGCGGACGCCGTTACACCCCCCGCTCGGGCACCACAGCGACCTGCGCGTCCTGCGCACCGCCTACCGCTGGCAGCGGCGCGTGGCCACGCTCACCGCGCTCGGCTACTTCACGCTGTTCCTGTTCCTGTCCGCGTTCGCGCCGTCGTTCATGATGACCACCATCTCCGGCGGCATGCCCACGGGTGTGCTGCTCGCCCTGCTCCAACTGCCCATCACCTGGCTGGCGATCGCCCTGTACGAGCGCACGGCGAGCCGCCACGTCGACCCGATCGCGGACCGCATCCGCAAGCAGTCCGAACTCGACGCCAAGCGGGCGGCGGTGCGGCGATGACGGGATTCAGCGACTCGGCGCAGGCGATGTCCCTGGTGGCGTTCTCCGCCATCGCCACCATCACGCTGCTGCTGTGCGTGATGACGGGTCCGGACCGCGACGACCTCGACGAGTTCTACACCGGCTACGGCTCCCTGTCCCCCCTGCGCAACGGCCTGGCCATCGCCGGGGACTACATCTCGGCGGCGACCGTGCTGGGCACCGGCGGGGTGATCGCCCTGTGCGGCTACGACGGGATCGTCGTGGCCCTCAGCACAGCCCTGTCGCTGATGCTGCTGATGTTCCTGCTGGCCGAACCCCTGCGCAACGCCGGCCGGTTCACCATGGGCGACGCGCTGGCACGGCGGATGCCGGCACGCTCCGTGCGGATCGCCGCCTGCGCGGTGACCCTCGCCGCGCTGCTGCCGCTGATGCTGGTGCAGCTCGCGGGCACGGGCCAGTTGCTGGCGTTCATCCTCGGCTTCTCCGGCGACTCGCTGAAGACCGGCTGCATCATCGTCCTGGGCGCCCTGATGATCAGCTACGCGGCGATCGGCGGCATGAAGGGCACCGCCCTCATCCAGATCCTCAAGATCGTGATGCTGCTCGGGTCGGGCGCCGTGATCGCCGTACTGGTGCTGAACAGGTTCGACTGGGATCCGGGCGCGCTGTTCAACGCCGCGGCGGACCAGAGCGGCGTGGGCTCGGCCTTCCTCCAGTCGGGCCTGGAGTTCGAGGGCGGCCCCTACCCGAGCGTCGACATGATCACGGCCCACCTGGCCGTGGTCCTCGGCGGCGGCGTCCTGCCGCACGTCACCATGCGCATGTACACCGCCTCCAGCGCCCGCCAGGTGCGCCGCTCGATGTCCTGGGCAGTGTCGTCGGTGGTGCTGTTCGTGCTCGTCATCACGGTCGTCGGATTCGGCGCCACGGCCCTCATCGGGCGCGCGGCCATCGCGCAGGCGGACCCGCAGGGCAACACGGCCTACCTCCTCGGCTCCCGCGCCGCCTTCGGCCCGGACGTCTCGACGGCGGAGACCCTCCTGTTCACCACGGTCACCACCGCGATCTTCCTCACCCTGCTCGCCTCCGTCGCCGGCATGATCCTCGCCTGCGCCAACTCCCTCGCCCACGACGTGTTCGCGGCCCGCATGCCGGAGATGTCGGCCCGCCGCGAGATGACCCTGGCGCGGGTCTCGGCGCTCGCGGTCGGCGTTCCGGCGATCGTGCTCGCGACGCTGGTCCAGCACCGCAGCCTGCAGCCCCTGGTGACCCTGTCCTTCTGTCTGGGCGCCTCGGCCATCGCGCCCGCCCTGGTCTACAGCCTCTTCTGGCGCCGCTACACCCGAACCGGCCTCCTGTGCACCCTCATCGGCGGCTCGGTCGTGGTCCTGCTGCTGATGCCGGGCACGAACCTGGTCTCCGGCTCTCCCGTCTCCGCCTTCCCCGAAGCCGACTTCAACTGGTTCCCGTTCGCGACGACGGGCCTGGTGTCGATCCCGGCCGGCTTCGCCTTCGGCTGGCTGGGCACGGTGGCCTCCGGCCGCCGAAAGGCGGACGCGCAGCGCAAGCAGTACGAGGCGGTCGAGGGGTGGATCCTGGCGGGTGCGGTGCGGAGGGGGGACTGACGGGGCTCGGGGTGGGGGCGGGAGCCCGCCCGCAGGAGCAGAGGAAGCCGGCGTGCCGGGGTGCGGCAGCGGCCGGAACGCCGCGTGCGGCAGCGGCCGGAACGCCGCGTGCGGCAGCGGCCGGAACGCCGCGTGCGGCAGCGGCCGGAACGCCGGGGAGCGAAAGCCGGCGCGCCAGGGGTGCGGGAAGCCGGCGTGCGAACGGGTCGGCTACTCCGCCGGGGCCCGGCCCGTCAGCGTGGTGAGGCTGTTGCGGACGTGGTCCATGTGCGCCTGCAGGTCCTCCCACATCTCGCCGTGTTCCCGAAGCACCTGCTCCGTCTCCCGGGCGATCCGCTCCTCCCGCGCCCGTGCCTCGGCCACCACCTCCGCGGCCCGCGCCCCCGACTCTTCCTGCCGGCGCGCCGCCGACACCTCCGCGTCGGCGAACGCCTGCTTCGCCTCGGACAACGCGGCCTCCGCGCGCGCCGCCCGCTCGGCGTACTGCGCCTCCAGCTCGGCCGCGCGTTCCTCGGCCTCCCGCTCGGCCTGCGCCAGCCGTTCGGCGTGCTCCTTGGCCTGGTCGGCCAGCATTCCGGAGGTGCGCTGCCGCACCTCGCGCAGCGCGGCCAGTGCCTCGGTGCGGTTCTCCTTCATCTCGCGCCGGGCCGTGATCCGGATCTCGTCGGCCTCGGCACGCGCCGCGAGCAGACGCTGCCGGGCGCGTTCGTCGGCCTCGGCGCGCACGGTGCCGGCGTACGCCTGCGCGGCCTCACGCACACCGGCCGCCTCCGCCCGTGCCTCGCCCACGAGTTCCCGCGCCTCCTGCCGCGAGCCCTCCCGCACCGCCGCGGCCTCCTCCTGCCCGAGCTCGAAGATCCGCCGCGCGCGCTCCCCCATCGTCTCGTATGTCTGCGGGGCCAGCCGTGCCACGGTCTCCCGCAGCCGCGCCACCTCCTCCTCCATCTCCCGGGCGAGCACGGTGAGACGGGCCGCCCGCTCCCACGCGGCGTCACGGTCCCGGGAGAGCTCCGCGGCATACGCGTCGACCTGGTCGGGCCGGTAGCCGCGCCGCCGTACCGCCACGAAACCGTGGGTCGAGACCGGTGCGCTGCTCATCCTGGAGCTCCTCTCCGCCGAACGGACGCGAAAATGATGATTTCGCGCATATCTTGATGTATCGGACGGAAATGTTCATAACGCGACACTCCGCGCGCAGGTCACGGTCACCCCGGGCACGGAAAAGGGCCGGTGCCCGGTCATGCGACCGGGCACCGACCCTTCTCACGCCTGGCGCAAGGCGCTGCGCAAGACGCCGTCGTCAGTGACGGTGCGTCACAGCAGTCCGTCCCACATCTGCTCCAGCAGCACCGACCACCAGCTCTCCGGCGAACCGAGCGCAGCCGGATCGAGGGAGACCAGCTGAGCCTGGAAGTCGACGGTCCAGCGCCCCGCCTGCTCCTGGTTCAGACCGAAGCGCAGCCGCCACATCCGGCCCAGCAGCGCCAGGCAGCGCTGGAACTCGGGCAGCCCCGTGTTCACGAACTGCGGCGCCACGGGAGCACCGCCCGGCCCCGCCTCCACGGGAACCGCCACGATGTTCGCCGTGCCGTACTGCACACAGAGCGCCTTGCCGAAGTCGCTGCCCATCACGAGGTACGAGCCCGCGTCCGGCGCCGGCTGCACCCCGCGTTCCTGCGCCAGCTCCGCCAGCGTCGGCACCGGCCGCCCCGGCTGGGCCTGCGCCCAGAAGAACGGGCCCATGTCCGTCGGCAGACCCGCCACCACCAGCGAGTGCGCCACGACCTGCGGCACGCCCTGCCGGGACACGGCGGCCTGCTCGAACCGGAAGACCCCCGGCCCGAACGCCGCCGCCATCTCCTGCGCGAGACCCTCCGGCGGAATCGGCGGCGCCGGCTGCACCTGCGGCAACGGCGCACGCACCGGCGCGGGGCGCGCGGGACCGTCCGCCACCTGGTGCAACTCGCCCTGGTGCGCCAGCAACTGCTGCATGCCCTGCTGCCGGCTCGCGTGATCCGTCCCGTACGGCGCGATGCTCGCGAGCCGCGCCTGCGGCCACTGCTCCCGGATCATCCGCGCACAGTAGGCACCCGGCAGCTCGCACGACTCCAGCTCCGTGTGCAGTTCGAGCACCTGGTCCGGCGGCACGTTCATCGCGCGCAGCTCGTGGAAGATCTGCCACTCCGGGTGCGGGGTGCCCGGCGCCGAGCGCCGGATCAGCTGCTGCTCGGAGCCGTCCTGAGCGCGGTAGCGCAGGACGGCCTGATATCCCGGACCGACGGTCGGCTGCCCCTGCTGCGGATACCCGTACGCGGGCGGCTGCTGCCCGGGCACGGGGTGCCCCGGGAGGGGCTGACCGGGCGGCGGCATCGTGCCAGGAGGTACGGCTCCGGGAGCCATCGGCGACTGAGGGGCGCCCGGTGCCATGCCAGGTGCTCCGGGAACACCGGGAGCCTGCGGTGGCGGAGGTGCGCCGGGGCCGCCCACCGAGGGAGCGGCCAGAACGGTCTCGGCGTGGTGAACGGCACCGCGCGCGGCCCCTGAAGTGCCACCGGGTGCCCCGGGAGGCTGGGGGGCGCCCGGCGGGTTCGGGGCACCGGGCGGATGCGGTCCAGCCTGCGCGCCGGGCACACCAGGGGCACCAGGAGGCTGCGGGGCAACCCCACCCGGGCCTGTCCGACCGGGGTCGGCGAACATCGTGGCGGCGTGGTGCACACCGCCCGCCGGCGTACCGCCGGGAGCGCCGGGCGCACCAGACGCATTCGGGGCGCCGGGGACTCCGGGACCCTGCGGCGCGCCAGGCTGATTCGGGGCGCCAGGAGGCTGGGGCGCGCCAGGAACCGGCGGAGCGCCGGGTCCGGCGGGTGCCTCAGGGCCGTCGGGGCCGAGTGCCGATACGAGCTGGGTCGGCACGTAGCCCCCCGCCGGCGTACCCGGCGCACCAGGTCCGGACGGCGGAGGCGTACCCCCCTGCCGCGCTCCCGGCGCCCCCGGGGCGCCCGGCGGAGGCGGCGGGTTCGACCCCCCGCCCCGCGCACGGCGCGGCGGAGGCGCCGCCTTGCTCGTCGCGGCGTCCGCGATGTCCCCGGCGTTCGGCGCGAGCGACCGCCCCGGCGCACCGGAACCGGCCGGAGGCTGAGGCACGTTCGCCGCGCCGCCGGCCCCCTGCGGGTAGCCGTAGCCAGGCGCCCCCGGCGGGGGTGTGCCCTGCGGACCGCCCGAGGAAGGCGTACCCGGCGCGGAACCGGCACCGGCGCCCTGCGGGAAGCCGTAGGACGCACCCGCCCCAGCCGAAGGCGCCCCATGCGCCGACGGCGGCGTACCCGGCCCTGCAGCACCACCCACACCCTGCGGATGGCCGTACGACGACCCACCCGGCACGCCCGAAGCCGAACCCGGCCCGGAAACCCCGCCGGCCACCCCCTGCGGATGGCCGTACGAGGGCGCTCCCGGCGCCCCGGGCGCGGACGGCGTGGCCGAAGGCGGCGTCGCGCTCTCCTGCGGGCCACCCGGACCCTGCACCGCAGGCCCCGCCGGCGCGCCCCCCGGCACCCGCGAACGGCCCAGTACGCCCCGCACGTTCGAGTCGTCGAGCACCGTCGGCGGAAGCTGACTGCCGCCCGACATCAGCGCCGTCTCGGCGTCCGGCGCCGTCGCGGGCGGCGGAGTGTCATCGTCGTCGGCACCGCTCAACGGCGGCGCGAACACGGTCGCGGGCAGCGGTACGGAACGGTCCTCACCGCCGTCCCCGTTCGTGTCGGTCCCGGCCCAAGGCGTCGCCCCGGCAGGCACACCCGGCCCGCTCGGCACGCCCGCCCCGCTCCGGGCCGCAGGCACCCCGGCCTGCGTCTCCGGCAGCGCCCCCGCACCCTCGGACACACCAGCCCCGCTCCGGGCCGCAGGCACCCCGGCGTGCGTCTCCGGCAGCGCCCCCGCACCCTCGGACGCATCGGCACCGGAACCCGAACCGGCATCGACATCCGCCTCGGCCCGCGGCCCGGCGTCGGCCCCCCGCCGATCCGGAATCCCCAGCTTGTCGGCCGCGTCCTGCAACCACTCCGGCGGACTCAACAGGAACGACGTCTGATTCAGATCCACCCGAGCCGAAGGCGCCGGCGGCGGCTCGTCCACGGTGTCCGCGCGGCCGTACTCCTCCTCGTACCGGCGGATCACCTCGCCCACCGGCAGCCCGGGCCACAGCGTGGCCTCGCCGCTGTCCCGGGCGATCACCAGCCGCTGCGCACCCCCGTCCGAACGCGGCCCGTCCACCCGGTCCTCGGCCCACACCACGAACCCGAGCCCGAACTCCCGCACCCGCACCTCACGATGCTGGTAGGCGGGCACATCCCCGTTCACCCACTCCTCGGCGCGCTCCTGCGCCTGCGCGAACGTCACCATCGGTCAGCTCACTCCCCCACCGAAGAGACCGGGACAGCGTGCGCGAACCCACCGTCCACCATCAGGTTCGCCACGGTCTCCAACTCCGGCGGAGAGCCCGCCAACCGGGACAGGAACACGTCGAAGTCGTCACCGCACGGCACCAACAGCCGCTGCACCCGCTCCGCGGGCGCCCAAGAGGGATCGACGTCCCGCGCATCGTCGTACGCGCAGAACCACACCGAACCGGTCCGCTCGCCCTTCACCTTCACCGCGAGCAACCCGCCCTGCACGAACCCCACACCCAGGTAGTCCTTGGTCAGATGGTCACGCAGACACTTGTTGACATACACCAGGTCGTTGACCGCGGCCTCGTCCCGCACCGTGAAGAACGGCTGGTCGATCAGCAGACCCAACTCCGCGTCCAGCGCCGTACCCACCGGCGCACACCCGCCCGCCGCCTTCAGGAACGACCGGTACGCTCCCGGCAACCGGTACCCGAGGTCCTCCTCGACCCCCTGCACCTGCGACTCCGTCACCGCCACACCCGACTTCGGCAGCCCGAAATGCGCCGGCCGCGTCTCCTGCAACGGCCGCGTACCCCGCTTGTTGTGATCGACGTTCGCCGTCGCCACCCCACCGTGATGCCGCAACAGCGCCTTCACCTCGACCGGAACCAGCTCCAGCCGCCTGCCGCCCGCCACGTGATGCCACGTCCAGCCGTGCGGCGTCGCCACCGACGACACCGTGTCCCACAACTCGTGCCCGCTCGCCGCCAACGCCGCGTTCGCCGACACGTAGTCCGTCAACCGCAACTCGTCGACCCCGAAACCCTCCGGCGGCTCGGCGATCTCCGCCACCGCACGCGCATAGGGCGAGAAGTCGGGGTGGCCACGCTCGTCCACCCGCACCCCCCTCGGATGACGGGCCGCACGGACCGGATCCGGGAAATGCACGACCTGCCCGGCATAGGCCGCGTTCGGCGGCGCGGCTTGCTGCCCGAGCCGACCTGTCGTCATGGCGGTTGCCCCCTGCGGCACTCTGTACGACCCGTAGCCACCGTCTCCGGCCACTACGCCCCGTAACGACTGTCTCGTCCGTCTCGACTTCCGTCTCGACCGTGTCTCCACCGTCTCGACCGTGTCCCCACGCGTTGATCGCGCTGACCGCATGGATCGCGGTGCCGACAGCCTATGCGGTACGACGACACCGGTCACCGGGCACCGGTCACCGCCCTTCCGCTTCCGTGACCAGCCGTCACCCCGCCGTGACAGCCCGCCCAACCCGGGCGTGTCGCGCCGCCCCAGCTTCCGCACCAGCCACGCCATTTGGCACTCTGTGACCTCCGAGGGATGCTCGGGAGGGGATGACGATCATGAACGCGACGGAGACGGGACCACAGACAGGCCCGCACAGAGACACGTCCGGCGACCCCCGCATCGGCTGGAGCAACACCCAAGCCCCGCAGACGCCCACCCTCCGTCACCGCCGCGACGGCATACTCCCCACCGTCGCCGCCGCCCTCTCCGTACGCGGCGCCACCCTCACCGGCACCGCCGCCCGCGGCGACCAGGCCCCACCGCTGCACCCCCTAGTCCAGGACTTCCTCGACAGACTCACCAGCGCCCAACGCGACCGCTTCACCGGCCGCTGCGCCGAAGCCATCCTCATCTCCCGCCACATCGCCACCGCCGACGCCGCCCGCAGCAAACGCTCCGCCCGCAGACCCATGACCAACGGCGAGGCCCGCAAAGCCCTCAGACAGGCCAAACTCACCGCCCGCCGCATCCGCGAGGACGGCGACCCCCTCCACGGCAGCTTCGCCACCCCCTGCCGCGCCTGCGCAGCCCTCATCGCCCACTTCGGCGTCCACGTCGTCGACCCGGCAGCGACAGAAGGCTGACCCCACCGCACAGCGCACCACTGCGGCCACCACCGCGCCCGCCCAGGCCCCGACGAACGAAGAGCAGATGCACCCCGACCGCTCCTCCACCACCCGCTTCCCCGGACCCGTCGACACCGCCCTGCGCGCCGCCGGCTGGCAACCCGGACGCTGGGACATAAAGCAGGCCGAATTCTGGGCCGACGCACTGCGCGAACACACCTCACCCGCCGGACACCGGCACACCGTCTTCCCCGCCGCAGTCGAAGCATGGGCCGAGTTCGGCGGACTCCACATCACCCCCACGGGCCCCGGCCGCCAGGTCGCCCCAGCCGCCCTTCACCTCGACCCCCTGCACGGCCTCCACCTGGCCCGCACCCTCGGCGACCTCGGCCGCGCCCTCGACACCGAGGTCTGCCCCCTCGGCACCGAAACCGACACCGAGGCACTCCTCGCCATCGACACCGAAGGCCGCGTCTACGCCCTCGACCACACCGGCGACTGGTACCTCGGCCCCCACATCGACCAAGCCCTCGCCGCACTCGTCTCCGGCACCGAACCCGTACGCCTCACAGCCGACTGAGCCCACCGAGCCCGGCAACAGAGCGCCTACGACGCCGGAATCACCGCCGACACGCGAAAACCACCCGCATCCGTCGGCCCCGACACGAACACCCCGCCCAACGCCACGACCCGCTCCTTCATCCCGAGCAGACCATTGCCCCCCGACGGCAACCGAGCGGCTGAAGCCGACGACACCTCCGGCGGCGGCTCGTTCTCCACCTGCATCGCGATCTCCGACACCCGATGCGCCAACCGCACATGCGTCTTCGCCCCCGCCGCATGCTTGTGCACGTTCGTCAACGCCTCCTGCACCACGCGATACGCGGTCTGCTCGATCTCGGCCGCATACCCCCGCTCATCACCCTCCACCGACAGATCCACGACCATCCCCGCCGCCGCCGACTGCCCGATCAACTCCTCCACATCCGACAGACCGGGCCCCTCCGCCTCGTCCACCACCCGCGAAGCAGAAGCGGCGGCCGCCGCGGCCGCCCCCACCGCCGCCAACGGCACCGCCGACCGCTCACGCCGGGGACCGTCCCCACTGCGCAGCACCCCGAGCATCTCCCGCAACTCGGTCAACGCCTGCCGCCCCATGTCACCCACGAGCACGGCGTTCTTCACCGCCTTCTCGGGATCCTTCCGAGCCACCGCCTGCAGGGCCGCCGCATGCACCACCATCAGGCTCACCCGGTGCGCCACCACGTCATGCATCTCCCGCGCGATCCGAGTCCGTTCCTCGTTCCGCGCCCACTCCGCCCGCTCCTCCGCCCGCTCCGCCAGCAGCTGCAACTCCCGCTCAAGACTGTCCGCCCGCTCCCGCAAGCTCTCCATCAGCCGCCGCCGGGCCCCCACATACAGACCGAGCAACAGCGGAGGCGCGGTCATCCCGACCGCGGTCGTGATCGCAGCGAACGGAACGAACCAGTCCCCCAGATCCAGATCCCCCCGCGCCATGTCCTGCCGCACCCGCACGAACATCACGATCAGCATCCCGACCAACGACATCCCGGCCAGCGATCCGATGATCCGGCGCGGCAACTCCGACGCCGCCAGCGTGTACAGGCCCACGATGCCCATCAGGTAGCCCATCTGGGCCGGAGTGATCGCAATCGACACCAGCACCACGGCGATCGGCCACTTCCGCCGGACCACCAGCACCGACCCGGCGAGCACACCGAAGGCCACCCCCACGGCCGCCGGAATCCCCGCGTCCTCCGCGAACCGGATCCCCTCGGCGCCGCACTCCAGCGCGGACACCACCGCAAGCCCGACGTCGAGCGCCGCGCTGCGCCACCTGCCCCACCACCACGGCCCTCCCCGGGCCGTCGCGCGCTCTTCCCCCGTCGTGGTCATGCCTCCAGCCTACGGGCGGCCGCCGCGCCTTTTCCGGTGGGTTTCCACGACTGGCCTACACCACAGTGCGTGATCGAACGGCGACGAAACCGACCGATATCCCTCGAACTGCCGAATCGCTCACCGTTCGACGCCGGAAGCGACGATTCCGCCCCGGACGGTATGCCCATGACACATCCACAGGACACGCACTTCGCGAGAACATCGGCGACACCCACCGCGGCCGCCCGGTGATCAAAGTCCTGAAGGGCGCCGACTTGTACCGTGCATCGAGGGCTCCTGGTACGGCATAGTGTTGGGTGCCGACTCGGCGATCTAACCGAATGTCCGGTTTAGTCGAGTTTCATCCCCCATGGTGTAATCAGGCAGCACTGAGGGTTTTGGTCCCTTAAGTTCAGGTTCGAATCCTGATGGGGGAGCTGCTTGCGTGTGGGCCCTGACATCACCGTCAGGGCCCACTCTCATGTCTCTCGCGAAACGCCCCGGTATCCTGCGGATGTCCACCCCCACCCCTCCACAGCCGAAGGGCAAACCCCGTGAGCGCCATTCGCCCGGCAGCCGTCGTCGTTCTCGCAGCGGGTGAGGGCACCCGTATGAAGTCGGCCACACCCAAGGTCCTGCATGAGATCTGTGGCCGTTCCCTGGTGGGTCACGTGCTCGCCGCCGCGCGTGAGTTGGAGCCGGAGAACCTGGTCGTCGTGGTCGGGCACGCCCGCGAGAAGGTCACCGCGCACCTCGCCGGGACCGACCCGCAGGTCCGTACCGCGGTGCAGGCGCAGCAGAACGGTACGGGGCACGCCGTGCGCATGGCGCTGGAGGAGCTGGGCGGGCCGGTCGACGGGACTGTGGTGGTCGTCTGTGGTGACACGCCGCTGCTGAGCGGTGAGACGTTGCGCGCTCTCGCCGCGACGCACTCCGCGGACGGCAACGCGGTGACCGTGCTGACGGCGGAGGTGCCGGACGCGACGGGGTACGGCCGTATCGTGCGGGATGGCGTGTCGGGGGCGGTGACGGCCATCGTGGAGCACAAGGACGCCTCCGAGGCGCAGCGCGCGATCGGTGAGATCAATTCCGGTGTGTTCGCGTTCGACGGGCAGTTGCTCGCGGATGCGCTCGGCAAGGTGCGGACGGACAACAGTCAGGGTGAGGAGTACCTGACGGACGTGCTCGGCATTCTGCGTGAGGCGGGTCACCGTGTGGGGGCGTCGGTGGCCGTCGATCATCGTGAGATCGCGGGGATCAACAACCGGGTGCAGCTGTCGGAGGCTCGCCGGATTCTCAATGACCGTCTGCTGACGGAGGCGATGCTCGCTGGTGTGACCGTGGTCGACCCGGCCACGACGTGGGTCGACGTCACGGTGACCTTCGAGCAGGACGCGCTCGTCCACCCGGGGACGCAGTTGCAGGGCACGACTCACCTCGGCGAGGGGTCCGAGGTGGGGCCGAACAGCCGGCTGAAGGACACGCGCGTGGGTGCGGGGGCCCGGGTGGACAACACGGTGTCGGACGGTGCCGAGGTCGGCCCGCGGGCGACCGTGGGGCCGTATGCCTATCTGCGGCCGGGTACGCGGCTGGGGCTGAAGTCGAAGATCGGTACGTACGTGGAGACGAAGAACGCGTCGATCGGTGAGGGGACGAAGGTCCCGCATCTCTCCTACGTCGGTGACGCGACGATCGGTGAGTACACGAACATCGGTGCCGCGAGCGTCTTCGTGAACTACGACGGGGAGAGCAAGCATCACACGACCGTCGGTTCGCACTGCAAGACGGGTTCGGACAACATGTTTGTGGCTCCTGTCACGGTCGGGGACGGCGCGTACACCGCTGCCGGGTCCGTGATCACGAAGGATGTGCCGCCCGGTTCGCTGGCCGTGGCCCGTGGCCAGCAACGGAATATCGAGGGTTGGGTGGCTCGTAAGCGTCCGGGGAGCGCGTCGGCGAAGGCGGCTGAGGCGGCTTCCCGGGAGGCGGAAGGCGAAGGCTGACCGGAAACAGGTGCGTCTGGGACGGCGTACCGTGATAAGTGCACACCCGCACCCCAGCTGAGACGGCTTTTCGTGCTGAGCGGAGATGTCCGTCTCGGCACCCAGCTGAGACACCTCTGAGGAGACAGTGCTGTGACCGGGATCAAGACGACCGGCGAGAAGAAGATGATGTTCTTCTCCGGCCGCGCCCACCCCGAGCTTGCCGAGGAGGTCGCCCACCAGCTGGGTGTCGGGGTTGTCCCGACGAAGGCCTTCGACTTCGCCAATGGCGAGATCTACGTTCGGTACCAGGAGTCTGCGCGTGGTGCGGACTGCTTCCTGATTCAGAGCCACACGGCTCCGATCAACAAGTGGATCATGGAGCAGTTGATCATGATCGACGCGCTGAAGCGTGCGTCGGCTCGCTCCATCACGGTGATCGTGCCGTTCTACGGTTACGCGCGGCAGGACAAGAAGCACCGTGGCCGTGAACCGATTTCGGCGCGTCTGATCGCGGATCTGATGAAGACGGCGGGTGCGGACCGCATCCTGACGGTGGACCTGCACACGGACCAGATCCAGGGTTTCTTCGACGGTCCGGTGGATCACCTCTTCGCGCTGCCGCTGCTCGCGGACTATGTGGGCAGCAAGGTGGACCGCGCCAAACTGACGGTCGTCTCCCCGGACGCGGGCCGGGTGCGGGTGGCGGACCGCTGGTGTGACCGTCTGGGTGCGCCGCTGGCGATCGTGCACAAGCGGCGTGACAAGGACGTGGCGAACCAGGTGACCGTCCACGAGGTCGTGGGTGAGGTCAAGGGCCGGGTGTGTGTGCTCGTCGACGACATGATCGACACGGGCGGCACGATCTGTGCGGCGGCCGACGCGCTGTTCGCCCATGGTGCGGAGGACGTCATCGTGACGGCGACGCACGGTGTGCTGTCGGGTCCGGCCGCGGATCGTCTGAAGAATTCGAAGGTCAGTGAGTTCGTGTTCACGAACACGCTGCCGACTCCGGGTGAGTTGGAACTGGACAAGATCACGGTGCTGTCGATCGCGCCGACGATCGCGAGTGCGGTGCGTGAGGTGTTCGAGGACGGCTCGGTGACGAGCCTGTTCGACGAGCAGTAACGATCACGCAGTAACGATCGCTCAGCAGAGAAGATCGATTTCGGGTACGGCCTCCCCTCCGAGTACGCTGTTGCAGTTGCTCGGCGAGGGAGGCCGTACCGCTTCGTAAGGGGCTGTACGGCGGTCCGTTATCGACGCGCTCTTCGTAGCAGGCCGATGTGTGGCCGGGTGACCACTTTCCCCTACGTCTACGAGGAGTGAAGAGCATGTCCGAGGTGAAGCTCACCGCTGAGACGCGTACCGAGTTCGGCAAGGGTGCGGCCCGTCGTATCCGTCGTGCCAGCAAGGTTCCCGGTGTTCTGTACGGCCACGGTTCGGACCCGCTGCACCTGACGCTTCCGGGCCACGACCTGCTGCTGGCGCTGCGTACGCCGAACGTCCTGATCTCCCTGGACATCGACGGCAAGCAGAGCGAGCTGGCGATCCCGAAGTCCGTGCAGCGTGACCCGATCAAGGGTTTCCTGGAGCACGTGGACCTCCAGCTGGTCAAGCGTGGCGAGAAGGTCACGGTCGAGATCCCGGTGCACGCCGAGGGCGAGCTGGCCGCGGGTGGCAACCTGCTGGAGCACGTGCTGAACGCGCTGCCGGTCGAGGCCGAGGCCACGCACATCCCCGAGGCCGTCACGGTGTCCGTGGAGGGTCTGGAGGCCGGTGCCTCGATCCTCGCCAAGGACATCACGCTGCCGAAGGGCACCACGCTGGCCGTCGACGAGGACGCCGTCGTCCTGCAGGTCCTGGCCGCGCAGGCGGAGGAGGCCCCGGAGGGCGAGGAGACCGAGGGCGAAGAGGCCGTCGCCGAGGCCTGATCCTCACCGTCGTCGTTTTGCCGGCCGCTGTTCCCTTGGGGGGCAGCGGCCGGCGCGTATCAAGGAGACATGGACGTGACGACCGATGCCAACGCGCCCTGGCTGATCGTGGGGCTGGGCAATCCGGGGCCCGAGTACGCGGGCAACCGGCACAATGTCGGCTTCATGGTGGCCGATCTGCTGGCGGAGCGGACCGGGGGCAGGTTCAAGCGGGCGGGCAAGGCGCAGGCGCAGGTCGTGGAGGGGCGGATCGGTCCGCCGGGGCCGGCGAACCGGCGGGTGATCCTGGCGAAGCCGATGTCGTACATGAATCTGTCGGGCGGGCCGGTGAACGCGCTCCGGGACTTCTACAAGGTGCCGGTGGCGAACATCGTGGCGGTGCATGACGAGCTGGACATCGACTACGGGGTGCTGCGTCTCAAGCTGGGCGGTGGGGACAACGGGCACAACGGTCTGAAGTCGATGACGAAGGCGATGGGGTCGGACTATCACCGGGTGCGGTTCGGGATCGGGCGGCCGCCGGGGCGTATGCCGGTCGCGGATTTCGTGCTGAAGGACTTCTCGTCGGCTGAGCGCAAGGAGCTGGACTACTTCGTGGACCGGGCGGCGGATGCGGTGGAGTGTCTGGTGATCGATGGGCTGGAGCGGGCGCAGGGCACGTACAACTCCTGACTTGTCCGGCCATGGCACCCACCGGAGTTGACCGGGTGCGCAGCCATGGCCAAGGATCGCCGCCATGCCTTCTGCGGTCTCCTCCAGTCAGGGTGCGCACGCCGTGCTGCGGTTCGGGCGGTTGGCGGCGATGGGTACGGTCGCCGTGCTGATCCTGATCGCGGGTGTGTGGGCGTCCTGGGGGACGGCGCAGCACGTGATGCTGACCAAGGGCCGGGAGAGCGGCACGATCTCGGTGACGCGCTGTGGTGCGGACACCTGTTCCGGTCCTTTCACGCCGGTGTCCCCGGGGGCGGAGGCCCGGGAGCGGGTCGTGATCGAGAAGACGGTCGCGGTGAAGAAGGGGCAGACGTACACGGTCGTGGTGAAGCCGGGCAGCGATGACGTGGTCCGCTCGGGTCCGGCCGGGGTCCTGTACTCGTGGGTGCCGATGGGCGGTGCCCTGTTGCTGGCTTCCGTCGTGGTTGCGGGCGGGCTGCGGCGGACGCGGGTCGCGTGGGTCATGGCGGGGGCCGGGGTCCTGCTGCTCACGACTGCTTTTGCAGTGCTCTGACCCCAACTGGGCGGATTCCACGGGTGTGGAGAGTCTGTTCGTTCCCTGTTCGTGATTGACCCGGGGTCAGGTGTAGCTGGAAGCTGAGCCGCACCCTCCACATCTTCCCGTTTCGCATCTCGAAGATGGACTGCCCCATGCGTACCCTCAATCGCGCCGGTGTGCTGACCGCCGTCGCTACGGCGGCGCTGCTCGCCGCTCCCTCCGCGCACGCGACCGCTCCCGGCGACAACGGCACCGTGAAGATCCACGACGCCACCACCGGCGAGGAGTTGCGCCGCAACGAGCCGCACGTGTGCACCTTCTACCTCGACGCCTTCGGTTTCGACGGTGTCCAGGAGGTCGACTGGCACATCGAGGCCTGGGCCCCGACGGCCGACGAGAAGGGCGAGACCGTGAAGTCCGGCGAGATCACGCTGGATGGCGACGGTCACGGCCGGACGGAGGACCTGTCGCTGCCCGACGGGCACTACAAGCTGTTCTGGAACTTCGAGGGCGAGAAGGGCGCCGCCAAGCACAAGGTGTTCTGGACGGACTGCGAGGACGAGGAGGGTCCCGGGACGGGCTCCACGCCGAGTTCCTCGGCCTCGCCGAGCGCGTCGGCCTCCGCCTCCGCCTCGCCCTCCACGTCCCCGTCGCCTTCCTCCGCGCCCTCCGGGTCCGCTGCTCCGTCGTCGTCTCCCACGGCGGGGGGTGGCGGTGGTGACCTGGCCGAGACCGGCAACGGTGCCCCGGTCGGGCTGCTGTCGGGCGTGGCGGCCGCGCTGGTGGCCGCGGGCGGTTACCTGGTGGTCCGGCGGCGCCGGGCCTGACGCGGACCTCACACACACGACGGGTGCCCCCGAGCTTCGTAGGAAGCTCGGGGGCACCCGTCGTGTGCGGGGCCGTCAGCCGGTGTTGCGCAAGCCGGCCGCCACACCGTTGACCGTCAGCAGCAGTGCGCGGGCGAGCAGCGGGTCGGGTTCTGCGCCGGCGGCGGCCGCGTCGCGCTGGCGCCTGAGCAGCGTCACCTGGAGGTAGGAGATGGGGTCGAGGTAGGCGTCGCGGATGGCGAACGTCTGCTTGAGCACCGGTGTGGCGTCGAGGAGTTCCTTCTCCCCCGTCACCTTCAGGACCTCGCGGACGGTGAGTTCGTGTTCGGCCCGGATGGTGTCGAAGACGTGCTTGAGGTCGTCGGGGACGAGCGTGTCGACGTAGTGGGCGGCGATCCGCAGGTCGGTCTTGGCGAGGGTCATCTCGACGTTGGAGATGAAGTTGCGGAAGAAGTGCCAGTGTTCGTGCATCTCGTCGAGCACGGTGTCCAGGCCCGCCTCGCGCAGTGCCTTGAGTCCGGAGCCGACGCCGAACCAGCCGGGCACGATCTGCCGGGACTGGGTCCAGCCGAAGACCCAGGGGATGGCGCGCAGGCCGTCGAGGCCGGCGCCGGAGTCGGGGCGGCGGGAGGGCCGGGAGCCGAGGTGCAGGTCGGCCAGCTGGTCGACGGGGGTGGCGGCGAAGAAGTACGCGGGGAGGTCGGGGTCCTCGACGAGCTTGCGGTAGGCGGCGTGGGCGGCGTCGGAGACGACGTCCATCGCGGCGTCCCAGCGGGCCAGGGCCTCCACGGACTGCCGGGGGGAGGTGTGCAGGGCGGAGGCCTGGAGGGTCGCGGCGACCGTGAGTTCCAGGTTCTCCCGGGCGAGCGAGGGCACGAGGTACTTGTCGGAGATGACCTCGCCCTGCTCGGTGACCTTGATCTCGCCTTCGAGGGTGCCCCAGGGCTGGGCGAGGATCGCGTCGTGGGAGGGGCCGCCGCCGCGGCCGACGGTGCCGCCGCGGCCGTGGAACAGCCGCAGCCGGACGCCGTAGCGGTGGGCGACGTCGCGCAGGCGCCGCTGGGCGCGGTGGATCTCCCACTGCGAGGTGGTGATGCCGCCGAACTTGGAGGAGTCGGAGTAGCCGAGCATGACCTCCTGGACGTCCCCGCGCAGCGCCACCAGACGGCGGTACGACGGGTCGGAGAGCATGTCCTCCAGGATCGTGTCGGCGGCCTTGAGCTCGTCGGTGGTCTCCAGCAGCGGCACGATGCCGATCTTCGCCCAGCCGGCGTGCAGGTCGATCAGGCCGGCCTCGCGGGCGAGGACTGCGGCGGCGAACACGTCGTCCGCGCCCTGGCACATCGAGATGATGTACGACTCGATGACCTCGGGTCCGAAGATCTCCAGGGCCCGCTTGACGGTCTGGAAGACGCCGAGGGTCTTCTCGCCGGCCGCGTCCACGGGCGCCGGGGTCGGGCCGAGGGGACGGCGGGAGCGCAGCTCCTTGGCGAGGAGCTTGCCGCGGTACTCGCGGGGCATGTCGGCGTAGCGCCAGGACTCCTCGCCGAGCCGGTCGAAGAGCTGGCCGAGGGCGTGGTGGTGGGCGTCGGCGTGTTCGCGGACGTCCATGGTGGCGAGCTGGAGGCCGAAGGCGGCCAGGGTGCGGATGATGCGGTCCATGCGGCCGTCGGCGAACAGCCCGCCCCGGTGCTCCCTGAGGGAGGTCTGGACGAGGGTCAGGTCGTGCAGGAGCTCGGAGGTGCCGAGGAAGTCGCGGCCGGGCTCGTGGGGGGTGCCCTTGGCGAGGCGCTGCTTGGTGTTCTCGAGCTTCTGCCGGATGCAGGTGGCCTTGAGGCGGTAGGGCTCCTCGGCGTTCAGCCGCTTGTAGCGGGGGCTGATCTCGGGGAGGCGGTCCAGGTCGGTGCGCAGCGATTCGAGGAGCTCCTCGGTGGCCCCGGTGTACCTGATCGAGTTGGACAGGAAGCCGCGCAGCTCGTCGATCATCTCCAGGGCGTCGTTGATGCCGTGCTCGTGCTGGAGGATGAGGACGTCCCAGGTGACCTGGGGGGTGACGTTGGGGTTGCCGTCGCGGTCGCCGCCGATCCAGGTGCCGAAGGTGAGCGGGCGGGTGTCGTCGGGGAGCCGGACGCCGACGCGCTCGAGTTCCGCGGTCAGGTCCTCCAGGACGTCACCGACGGCGCCGGCGTGCAGTTCGTCCAGGTAGTAGATCGCGTTGCGGGCCTCGTCGGCCGGTTCCGGGCGTACGACGCGCAGCTCGTCGGTCTGCCACACGAGGTCGATGTTCTCGGCGAGACGGGTGTCGTGGCGGCGGCGGTCGGCCTCGATGACAGGGGTCTCCAGGAGCGTGGCGATGCGCCGGAGCTTGTTGAGGACGGAGCGGCGTGCGGCCTCGGTGGGGTGGGCCGTGAACACCGGACGGACGTTGAGGTTCTTGACCGCCTCGCGCAGGTGCTCGGGGTCGGCGTCCTTGAGCCGGTCGGCGGTGCGGGAGAGCAGGCCGCCCTCGGCGGCGCGGCGGGCGCGCAGTTCGCGGCCGCGGTGGACCTGCTCGGTGACGTTGGCGAGGTGGAAGTAGGTGGAGAAGGCGCGGACCAGCTTGGCCGCGGTGTCCAGTTCGGTGCCGCGCAGCAGCTCGGCGGCGGCTTCACCGTCCTCGCGGGTGAGGCGGCGGACCTTCTCGACGAGTTCGAGCAGCTCGGGGCCTTCCTGGCGGACGAGGGTCTCGCCGAGGAGGTCGCCCAGCCGACGGATGTCGGCGCGCAGCTCGCTGCTGGTCGTCGTGGTCTGGTCGTCGGCACTGCTCACAGGTGCGGCTCCTTGCAGTGTTGAAGCTCGTCCGGGAGGGAACTCGGACGGCCCCGGTCGCGGCGGGTGCCGCATACGGGACGGACATCCGGGAAGAAATCAGAGCGGACCGCGCTGTCCGACCGACTCCAAGGATAGGTGTCCATGCGGACGCGCAGACTCACGGGCTCTTGCCGCCGGGCGGCGCACTGCCATACTTACGACGCCGTAGGTTACGGAACCGTAGGAAGCTGGGCACGGTTCCGGCTGACCGGCACCTGTCTCGACCCTCGACCCCACAGGGGACGCCCATGACCACGAGCTCCGATGTGATCGACGACGCCCCGAAGGCGACCGACGGCACGGCGCTGCCCTCCGCGACGCTCGGCGGGGAGCAGAAGCGGTCTCTCGAACAGATCACGCTTCTCCTCTTCATCACCGTCCCGTTCCTCGCGCTGCTGGCGGCGGTGCCGCTGGCGTGGGGCTGGGGGGTGAGCTGGCTGGATCTCGGCCTGCTGGTCTTCTTCTACTACCTGGGCTGCCACGGCATCACGATCGGTTTCCACCGCTACTTCACCCACGGTTCCTTCAAGGCCAAGCGGCCGCTGCGGATCGCGCTCGCGATCATGGGTTCGCTGGCCGTCGAGGGCCCCTTGGTCCGCTGGGTCGCGGACCACCGCAAGCACCACAAGTTCTCGGACGCGGAGGGCGACCCGCACTCTCCGTGGCGTTTCGGCGAGACGGTTCCGGCGCTGATGAAGGGCCTGTGGTGGGCGCACATCGGCTGGATGTTCGACGAGGAGCAGACGCCGCAGGACAAGTACGCGCCGGATCTGATCAAGGACCCGGCGATCCGGGCGATCTCCCGGCAGTTCATCCTGTGGACGGTGCTCTCCCTGGCCCTGCCGCCGCTGATCGGCGGCCTGGTGACGATGTCCTGGTGGGGCGCGTTCACCGGCTTCTTCTGGGGCTCGCTGGTCCGGGTGGCGCTGCTGCACCACGTGACGTGGTCGATCAACTCGATCTGTCACGCGGTCGGCAAGCGGCCGTTCAAGTCCCGGGACCGCTCGGGCAACGTGTGGTGGCTGGCGGTCCTTTCCTGCGGTGAGTCCTGGCACAACCTGCACCACGCCGACCCGACGTCGGCGCGGCACGGGGTGGAGCGGGGCCAGTTGGACTCCTCGGCCCGCATCATCCGCTGGTTCGAACAGCTCGGCTGGGCGTACGACGTGCGCTGGCCGTCACGCTCGCGTATCGATTCCCGCCGGAACACCGGTGAGGACGGCTCCCGGCGCAAGAGGGAGACCGCCGAGGCGGCATGATGGACGCCGTGGCGACCGACTCCAGCAGCACTCCGAGCAATGAGAAGCCGCGGCGGGCGCGTCGCACTCGAATGACCGGCGCCGAGCGCCGCCAGCAACTGCTGGAGATCGGTCGTACCCTCTTCGCCGCCAAGGGGTTCGAGGGCACGTCGGTGGAGGAGATCGCGGCGAAGGCCGGGGTGTCCAAGCCGGTTGTGTACGAGCACTTCGGCGGCAAGGAGGGGCTGTACGCGGTGGTCGTGGACCGCGAGATGCGGCGCCTGCTGGACATGGTGACCAGTTCCCTGACGGCGGGACATCCCCGTGAGCTGTGCGAGCAGGCGGCCTTCGCGCTTCTTGACTACATCGAGGAGTACACGGACGGTTTCCGCATCCTGGTCCGTGACTCCCCCATCCCCCAGTCGACGGGTTCCTTCGCGTCGCTGATCTCGGACATCGCGACGCAGGTGGAGGACATTCTGGGCCGGGAGTTCAAGAACCGCGGCTTTGACTCCAAGCTGGCGCCGCTGTATGCCCAGGCGCTGGTGGGGATGGTCGCGCTGACCGGTCAGTGGTGGCTGGACGTACGCCGCCCGAAGAAGGCGGAGGTGGCGGCGCACCTGGTGAACCTGGCGTGGCACGGCCTGGACGGGCTGGAGCCGAAGCCGCGGCTGATCGGGCACCGCAAGAGCTGACGCCTGCGGCACGGCGGACGTACGGCCACGAACAGCCGACGGACCCCCGCCTCCCGTCAGGGGTTCCGTCCGGGGTTCCGCGTCCGTCAGTGCCGGAAGATGTCCTTCATCTTCTCCTTCGCCTGGCGTGCGTCACCCTTCGACTGACCGCCGCGGCCCTCGGCCTCCATCTTCTCGTTGCCCACGGCGCGGCCCGCCGCCTCCTTGGCCTTGCCCTTGACCTGTTCCTTCTTCGCCTTGGCCTTCTGCTCTCGTGCCACCGTCCATCACTCCCAGTCACGTCGGACCTCGGTGTCACTGGAGCAGGTAACCCTCAGCGCGCCGCCCAAACACCGGCCTCCGGCTCCAGGAACTCCAATCGGTTGCCCACAGGGTCCTCGGAGTAGAAACGCTTGTGGCCCGGCAGGCCGTCGTCCCACATGACCGTCGCTCCCTGCGCCTGCAGCCTGGCCGCATACGCCTCGATGCCCGTCACCCGCAGCCCCGGGTGGGCCCTCGTCGCGGGGCGGAAGTCCGTCTCGGTTCCCAGGTGCAGTTGCACGGTCGCGGCCTGGAACCAGCAGCCCTCGCGCGCGGCCAGAGCCGGTGGCTTGAGGATCTCGGTCATGCCGAGGGTGTCGGCGTAGTACGCCCGCAGCCGTTTCTCGGTGCCGGCTGGGGCGGCGAGCCGGACGTGGTCGACCGCGGTGAGCATCACGCCGCCTTGCGGGCCACGGCGAACAGGCGCCGGAAGGGCAGGACGGTGCCGTACGCGGCGCTCGGGTAGGCCGTGCGCAGCAGGTCGCGGTACTCGGTGACGAAGGCGTCGCGGGCCTCGGGGTCGTTGGCGAGGGCGGTGAGGACGGGGCGCAGGCCGGTGCCCTTGACCCAGTCGAGGACGGGGTCCTCGCCCGGCAGGACGTGGAGATACGTCGTCTCCCACACATCCGTCTCGCAGCCGAGCCGGGCAAGCCGGTCGAGGTAGACGGCGGGGGCGTGCACGGAGTCCACGGGGCGCAGCACGTCGCCGAGGCGGGACTTCCAGCGCGGGGTGGCGGCGAGCTCGCGCATCAGGGCGTGCAGGGGCGCGTCGATGTTGTTCGGGACCTGGAAGGCGAAGGTGCCGCAGGGGGCGAGGCCGTCGAGCCAGACCGGGAGGGCGTCCAGGTGGCCCGGAACCCAGTGCAGCGCGGCGTTGGAGACGATCAGGTCGTACGTCTCCGTCGGCGTCCAGGTACGCAGGTCGGCGTGGGCGAAGTCGAGGCGGCCGCCGCCCGGCGTGGGTCCGGCGTGGTCGACGTCGGCCTTGTCGAGCATCGCGCGCGAGTTGTCGTATCCGGTGATGCGGGCCGTGGGCCAGCGTTCGGCGAGGACGGCGGTGAGGTTGCCGGGGCCGCAGCCGAGGTCGGTGATGCGGGGCGGGTCGCCGGGCAGGCCGGGGACGCGCGCGAGGAGGTCGGCGAAGGGCCGGGCGCGGTGGCCGGCGTGGCGGAGGTACTGGGCGGGGTCCCAGGTCGGAGTCGTCATGCCTCTCACCTTCCTCGCATATTTATCTCGACGTCAAGAGACTTAACATCAAGAGACTTCACATCGACACAACCACTACACTGATCGCCATGGAGGACGAGGTCGATCGGCTGGTCGCAGCGTGGCGCCGGGAGCGCCCGGACCTCGACGTGGAACCACTCGAAGTGCTCAGCCGGGTCAGCAGACTGGCCCGGCACCTGGACCGCGCACGGCGGCTGGCGTTCGCCGAGCACAGCCTGGAGCCCTGGGAGTTCGACGTGCTGACGGCGCTCAGGCGTGCCGGAACGCCGTACCAGCTCTCGCCGGGACAACTGCTGACGCAGACCCTGGTCACCTCGGGCACGATGACGAACCGCATCGACCGCCTGGCGAAGAAGGGCCTGGTGGAACGGCTGCCCGATCCGAGCGACCGGCGAGGTGTGCTGGTCCGCCTGACGGCAGAGGGCCAGGACCGGGCGGACCAGGCCCTCGCCGGCCTCCTCGACCAGGAGCGGGCGATCCTCGCGGAACTCTCCCGAGCCCAGCGCGGCGAACTGGCGGGCCTCCTACGCCAGCTGACCGCTCCGTTCGACAACATCCCCGGCTGAGGGCCTGCCGGGCGGATCACGCCGGAGACGCGGGGTGATCAGGCGCTGTTGGTTTCCTCCTGCCTGATCCGCCCGCCAGGCCCCGCATCAACAGGCCCCACCCCGGCCCGGCGCGCGAGCGCCACGGCCGCGAGGGTGGAGTGGACGCCCAGTTTGCCGAGAACGTTCTGCATGTGGGTGCGGACGGTGTGCGGGGAGAGGAACAGCCGTTCGGCGACGGCCTTCCTGCCCAGCCCGGCGACCATGCAGCGCAGCACTTCCCGCTCCCGCGGGGTCAGCGACTCCACCAGCCGTTCGCTCTCGGTGCGGTGTTTGCGGGCGGCCGTCAGCTCGCGCAGGACCCCGGTGAGCAGGGCGGGCGGCAGGTGGGTCTCATCGCGCAGCACCCCTCGGATGACGGTGAGCAGCCGGGACAGCGAGCAGTCCTTGGCCACCCAGCCGGAGGCGCCGGCCTGCAGGGCGAGCGCGGCCCGCCGCGGATCGTCCTTCTCGGCGAGCACGACGATCCGGACGGCCGGCTGAGCGGTGCGGACGCCGGCCACGAGGGAGATCCCGTCGACGAGTCCGTCCTCGTTGCCCTCCTGAACGGGCACGGCGGGCCGGATGCCGGGCAGGTTGCCGCCCAGATCGGCGTCGACGAGCAGCACGTCGTACCGGCGCCCCTCGGCGACCGCCCGTTCCAGACTGCGCAGCGCGGCGGAGCCGCTGCCGGCCGCGGAGACGTCCACGTCGGGCTCGGCCGCCAGGGCGGCGGCGAGCGACTCGGCGAAGATGCGATGGTCGTCGACGACCAGAACTCGGATGCGAACCACGAAACCCCCTTCCCCAAGCTCCTGAAGAGCAGGGGATACCCCAAGGTTCGGAGAACGATTCTTTGGTGCGGATACGGCGCCCGGGGATCGCACCACCGCACGGCCGCCGCCGTGCAGAAACTGCTCCCCCCACTGCGGGCGCCGTACCCGACTGTCTCGCCCCCTGATCAGCACCGGCCCCCACCGGTGCTGTTCATCAGGGTAAGGCCGGGCGCCTGGAGGGGAAGGTAATTTGCAGAACTGACTGTCCGGCACGTTTATGGTGAGCCGCATGTTTCGTATGGAGACAGAAGTCGACAAAGAACGGCGCGATCTTCTCCGGGTCCGGCTGCGGGACACCAACACGGCGGCCTCCCCGATCCTGCGTGCCCTGCGCGGCACACCCGGCGAGCGCGAGGACGCGCTCCACGTCTGGGCCGTGGACGAGGCGGACGCCCTGGCGGGCGGTCTCGTCGGCCACACCTGGACGACCTGGCTGCATGTCACGTACCTGTGGGTCGACGAACGCCACCGGGGCTCGGGCCTCGGCTCCCGGCTCCTGTCGGAGGCGGAACGCATCGCGTCGAAGGAGCGGGGCTGCGCCGCCGTACGCCTGGAGACGTGGGACTTCCAGGCGCCGGTGTTCTACGAGAAGCAGGGGTACGAAGTGGTGTGCGTGATCCCCGACTATCCGCCGGGGATCACGGAGTACACCCTGACGAAGCGGCTCAGCTGAGCCTGCGCGCCCCCGCCGACGCCACCGCCTCGAACACCCGGGGCGCGGTGAAGCCGGCCGCGGCGAAGGCCTCCTCGACCGCCTTCGTGATCGTGTCCACGTCGGGCGCCTCCGCGAGCACGATCGCCGAGCCGCCGAAGCCGCCGCCCGTCATGCGGGCGCCGAGGGCGCCGGCGGCCAGCGCCGTGTCGACGACCAGGTCCAGCTCCGGGCAGGAGATGCGGAAGTCGTCGCGCAGCGACGCGTGGCCCTCGACCAGGACCGGGCCGATCGCCCGTGTCTCGCCCGCCTTCAGCAGGGACACGACCCGTTCCACCCGCTCGTCCTCCGTGACGACGTGGCGGACCAGGCGGCGGACCTCCTCCTCGTCGCCCAGGCGGTCCAGCGTCGCGTCCAGGCCGGTGTGGGGGAGGTCGCGCAGCGCGTCGACGCCGAGCAGGGCGGCGCCCTTCTCGCAGCCGGCGCGGCGCTTGCCGTACTCGCCGCCGGTGTGGGCGTGCTTGACCTGGGTGTCGACGACCAGCAGCCGCATGCCCTCGGCGGCCAGGTCGAAGGGGATCTGCTGCTGGGACAGGTCGCGGGTGTCGAGGAACAGCGCGTGGCCGGCCTGGCAGCAGGCCGATGCCGCCTGGTCCATGATCCCGGTGGGGGCGCCGACGTAGACGTTCTCGGCGCGCCGGCACAGGCGGGCCAGCTGCCGGCCCTTCAGGCCGAGGCCGAACAGGTCGCCCAGGGCCAGGGCGACGACGACCTCCAGGGCCGCCGACGAGGACAGGCCCGCGCCCGCCGGGACCGTCGACGTCAGGTGGATGTCCGCGCCGCTCACCGCGTGGCCCGCCTCGCGCAGCGCCCACACCACGCCCGCCGGGTACGCCGTCCACTTCCGGTCCGATTCGGGGGCCAGGCCGTCGAGGCGCAGCTCCACGACACCGGAGGCGATGTCCGCCGAGTGCAGCCGCAGGATCCCGTCCTCGCGCCGTGCCACCGCGGCGACCGTGACGTGCGGCAGCGCGAACGGCATGACGAAGCCGTCGTTGTAGTCGGTGTGCTCGCCGATCAGGTTGACCCGGCCGGGCGCCGCCCACACGCCGTCCGGATCGGCCCCGTACAGCTCCTTGAACCGCTCGGCGACAGCCCCCGCGACAGCCTCGCTCATGCCCTGGTCCTGACCCTTCCCTGCGTTCTGGCCTAGGCGCGCCGCTGCGCGAATTCCCAGGCGTCCCGGACGATCCCGGCGAGGTCCGTGCGGGACGGGTTCCAGCCCAGCTTCTCGCGGGCCGCCGCGGCCGACGCGACCAGCACCGCCGGGTCGCCGCCCCGGCGGGGGGCGATCACCTCGGGGATCGGGTGCCCGGTGACCCGGCGGACCGTCTCGATGACCTCGCGGACGGAGAAGCCGCTGCCGTTGCCGAGGTTGCAGATCAGGTGCTCTCCCGGCTGCACCGCCTTCAGTGCCAGCAGATGGGCCTCGGCCAGGTCCGCGACGTGGATGTAGTCGCGGACGCAGGTGCCGTCCGGCGTCGGGTAGTCGTCGCCGTAGACGGAGATCGCGTCCCGCCTGCCCTGCGCGACCTGGAGCACCAGCGGGATCAGGTGCGACTCGGGGTCGTGGCGTTCGCCGTACGCCCCGTACGCGCCTGCCACGTTGAAGTAGCGCAGGGAGACCGCGCCCAGGCCGTGGGCGGCCGCCTCGCCCGTGATCATGTGGTCGACGGCGAGCTTGGAGGCGCCGTACGGGTTGGTGGGAACCGTCTCGGCCGACTCGACGATCGGCACCTCCTTCGGCTCGCCGTACGTGGCGGCCGTGGAGGAGAACACCAGCGTGCGCACGCCCGCCTCGCGCATGGCGGCGAGCAGTGCCATCGTGCCGCCGACGTTGTTCTCCCAGTACTTCTCGGGCCGTACGACCGACTCGCCGACCTGGGAGGAGGCGGCGAAGTGGAGGACGGCGTCGTAGGAAGAATCCAGCCATTTGGCGGCGTCTCGGATGTCGCCCTCGATGAAGACGGCCCCGGCCGGCACGCCCTCGCGGAAGCCGGTCGTGAGGTTGTCGAGGACGGTGACGTCGTGGCCGGCCTCCAGCAGATGCCGGGCGACCACACTGCCGACGTACCCCGCGCCGCCGGTGACCAGGTACTTACCGCTCATGAACTCGCTACCTCTCGCAGTCGCTCGGCCGCGCGCTCCGGCGGCACGTCGTTGATGAACACGCTCATGCCGGACTCGGAACCCGCGAGGAACTTCAGCTTGCCGGAGGTTCGGCGGATGGTGAAAAGTTCGAGGTGCAGCGCGAAGTCGTCGCGGTGGACGCCCTCGAACTGCTCCAGCGTCCCGAACGGGGCCTGGTGCCAGGCCGCGATGTAGGGCGTGGGCGGTTCACCTCCCCCGAACAGCCGGTCGAAGCGCCTCAACAGTTCCAGATACACCTTGGGGAACTCTGTGCGCTCCTCCTCGTCGAGCCCGAGCAGGTCGGACACGCGGCGCTTGGGGTACAGGTGGACCTCGTACGGCCAGTGCGCCGCGTACGGCACGAAGGCGACCCAGTGTTCGCCTTCGAGGACGACCCGCTCATCGGCGAGTTCACGCTCCAGGACTGCGTCGAAGAGGTTCTCGCCTCCGGTGGCCTCCTTGTGGGCCGCCGCCGACCGCAACATCAGCGCGGTGCGCGGAGCGGTGAAGGGGTAGGCGTAGATCTGGCCGTGCGGGTGACCCAGTGTCACACCGATCTCGGCGCCCCGGTTCTCGAAACAGAACACCTGCTCCACGGAGGGGAGATGCGACAGCTCCGACGTACGGTCCGTCCACGCGTCGAGGACCAGGCGCGCCTGGTCCTCGGCCAGGTCGGCGAATGACGCGTTGTGGTCGGAGGTGAAACAGACGACCTCGCAGCGGCCCGAGTCGCCGGCCAGCGACGGGAAGCGGTTCTCGAACACCACCACGTCGTACGAGGAGTCCGGGATCTCGCTCAGTCTCTCGCCCTGCGAGGGGCACAGCGGGCACTCGTCGGCCGACGGAAGGTACGTGCGGCCCTGGCGGTGCGAGGCGATCGCCACGGCGTCGCCGAGCAGCACGTCATGGCGCACCTCCGAAGTGGTGACCGTGCGCTCCGGGGGGCGCCGGTCCACCGGGTCCCGCCCCGAGTCGTCGCGCAGGTCGTAGTAGATGAGCTCACGACCGTCGGCCAAGCGGGTCGAGGTCTTCCTCACCGCGACTCTCCATCCGTGCACCAAGCAAGACACTCAACAGAACCGAACACATCAAAGCACAATCCACCACACGGATAGGTCCATCGTGATCAAACAAAGAACACCAAGGCAGGTGAAGGCTGCATCACAAACCACCGCATAGCAGACCACCCTCTCGCAGCCGGGCTCCGCCGCGATCCTGGTCGCCGGCGTGACCCGTACGCCCTCGCGATCGTCGTCGAACCGCTGCGGCCGGGGACGACGCGTGGTACCGCAAGCAGGCGCTGCTGGGCTGGGGTGATTCTGGCCGCCGCCGGCTACATCCCGTTCTCGCTCTGACCGCGGGAGGATTGGGACACCGTGTCCGAGCACTCCGAGCACCCCGGATATTCCGGGTATTCCGGTTATTCCGGGAAGGACGTCCAGCGGGAAGTCTCCGAGCTGGAGAGCGAGTCCACGACCGCCGGGCGCCGGGCGCCTAGACTTCCAGCTCCGGGGGTGAGTGGGGTACCGGGCCAGCCCTGTCCAGCAAGCCCGTTCGTGCTGCCAGGGCCGCTGCTTCCAGGCGGGAGCCCACACCCAGTTTCATCAGGACCCGCTGGACATGGGTGCGGGCCGTGGACGGGGCGATGTTCATGCCGGCGGCTATCAGGCGTGTGTCCTCGCCGTCGGCGACCCGGACCAGGACCTCGACCTCCCTCGGGGTGAGCATCTGGAGCAGGCGCTGTCCCTCGTCGTCGGGCTGGGCCGCCGGATTGAGCAGTTCACTGAAGGCGCCCTGCAGAAGCCCGGGCGCCACGGCCGCCTCACCGGCCCTCGCCTTCATGATCGCCCGCTCGACTCCCTCGATGCGCTCGTCGTGGCGCACATAGCCGGAGGCCCCCGCCGCGAAGGCCGCGGCTATGCCCCGCGGGCTCGGTACGGGCCCCAGGACCAGGACCGCGACCTGCGGCCGTTCCCGCTTGATCTTCACCACCGGGTCGAACATTCCCGGCTCGGCCGGGGTCCCCGTCCCCAGCAGGCACACCTCCGGTGCCCTGCTGATCACCAGTTCCGCCGCGCCCGCGGCGGGCGCCGCCGCGGCGAGCACCCGGTGCCCCCGCAGCTTCAGCGCCGAGGCCAGCGCCTCGGCGAGCAGTCGGTGGTCGTCGACCACCATGAGCCGCGCTCCCATCGAGCAACCCCCCAGTCCCCCCAATGGATCCCCATGGATGCCCCACTATGGGTGCCCACTGGTTCCCACGGACAGAAGCCCCCTCCCGGCTCCCCCGCACTTCATGCCCCCGGAAGCTACACGCTTGTTCGACGTTGCGCTCCCCCTACTGGTGAGAAGTGCCCCGGATCGACGGAAATTCTGGGTTTCCCCGCATTACGAGGGTGATGCGCGGTACGCGCACGGCCCCGCCCCTGAGCAGGGGCGGGGCCGTGCTGCTGGGCCTGGCGCGGTCAGCTCGCGCCGAACGCGATCGCCAGGTACTCCTTGTCGTTCGTGCTGGTCAGCGAACTGGCGAACACGTCGGACATGTACAGGTGCCCCTGGGAGTACAGGATCTCGGAGTAGTCCGGGGTCATCCGGGTCTCCACGTCACGCACCGATTCGGTCGACGGGTTCTCAAGGAGCTCGGTCACCTTGAACGAGCCGCCGTCGATGCTCACGATCTGGCCGCCCTTGTCATAGGGCGGGCGCTTGTAGGCGATGATGTCGGTCCCGTCCATGCGCAGCGGGGAGATCGTGTAGTCGTCGCCCGCGTCGGCGCGCTGGCCGGTCGGCTTGCCGGTGGCCAGGTCGAAGGCGACGATCTCGTTGGTCTGGCTGTAGTCGCCGCCGCCGTCGTGCTCCTCGGTCGGCAGGTAGAGCCGGTCGTTGCCGACCGCGATCCCGTGGCACTCCTCGATCTTGGTGATGCCGTCGCAGGTGGCCGCGTACATGTCGCTGGGCGCCGCGATGCGCATGCGCAGCTTTCCGGTCTTGTTGTCGATGGAGAAGAAGTCCGAGATGCCGCTGCCGTCCTTCGCGGCCTCGCCGACGTCGGCGGCCACGACCAGCGGGTCGGTGGACACCACGCTGGCGTACTTGATGCCGGTCGCCATCTTGTAGTCGGAGATCACCTTCCCGGACGTGGGGTCGATGGTCTGGATGTGCAACTCGCGGTCGTCGTACGCCCCGCACTTGCGTACCGCGACCAGCTTCGGGCCGCCGCCGTACCCGGCGTCGTAGCAGGAGTCGGACGGCTTCGGGGCCCACAGTGCCTTGCCGGTGTCGATGTCGAAGGCGCCGCCGCCGCTGGTGCTGCCCACGGCGACCGTGTTCGCGCTGACCGTCACGTTGTCCAAGCTGATCGGCTGGTCACCGGAGTTGACGGTCTTGGTCCACAGCTTCTTGCCCGCGTCGAGGTCGATCGCCGCGACCTGGCTGCACCCGTGCGAGGGCTCGGCCTTGGTCGGCATGGCGGGCTGGTAGGTGATGGCCGTCCTGTTGTCGTCGGTCATGTGGTTGCTGCCCTGGCAGACCGGGCCGGGGAGCTTGATCGTCCACAGCTTGGTGCCCTTGTCGGGGTCGTAGCCGACGATCTCGGCGATGCCGCTCTTGGCGTACACCTCGTCGGTGAGCCAGGAGCCGACCACCGAGACGGTGGAGTTCTTGCCGACCTCGGGTGCCGGGACCTGGAAGAGGACCTTGGAGGCGGTGTTGGCGGGCACCTTCTCGACAGGCTTGGTGGAGGCGGTGCCTGCGTTGCCGCCGTCCTTGCCGGTGTCGTTCTTGCCGTCCGTGCCGCCGGTGCCGCCACTGGAGCTCGCGGTGTCGTCCTTTCCGGGCTTGCCGTCGTCACCGGACGAGGACGCGTACCAGACACCGCCGGCGATGATCAGCGCGATCACCGCGACCGCCGCCACGATGATCGTCAGCTGCGCGTTGAACTTCCGCCCGCCGCCTGCCGCCTGGCCCGCCTGCGGGTGCAGCGGCATGGTCGGCTGCGGGTAGCCGTAGCCGGGCTGTGGCTGCTGGCCGGGGTAGCCCTGGCCGGGCGCCTGCTGCGGATAGCCGTACCCGGGCTGCGGCTGCGGGGGCTGGGGTGCCTGCGGGTAGCCGTAGCCGGGCTGTGGCTGCGGGGGCTGGGGTGCCTGCGGGTAGCCGTAGCCGGGCTGTGGCTGCGGAGGCTGCGGCGGCTGCTGCTGACCCGGCGGTGCGGGCGGTGCGGGCGGTGCGGGCGTCTGCGGGGCCTGGGGCGCGCCGAAACCGCCCTGCTGCTGCGGGGGCTGGTCCTGCGGCGGACCGAAGCCGCCCTGCTGCGGGGGCTGGTGGGACGGCGGAGGCGGCGGCTGGGTCATGACGTGAATACCTCAAAGGCGGGGGCTGCGGGGACGAGGGGGGAACGAACGAAGGGTCACTTGCCGAAGGCGAGCATCAACTTCTCCTTCGATTCGTCATTACCGGTCAGCCGGGTGGTCGAGAGGTAGAAGCGCCCGTCGACCCAGTCGAAGTCCTTCGAGAAGAAGCCGTTCTCGATGTCCGCGGTGCCCGCCGGGTTCTGCAGCAGCTTCGCCGGGGTGTGGCTGGTGCCGGTGGTCGGGATCGACACGACCTGCCCGCCCGCGTCGTACGACGGCTGCACATACGCGATGAGCGTGCCGCCCTCGGTCTTCATCGGCAGCATCGACTCGTCCGCCGGGGACGTGACACGCCACTTCTCCTTGCCGGTGTCGAGGTCGACCGCGACGATCTCGTTCGCGCCGCTGGTCGCCTCGGTGGGCAGGTAGAGGGTGTTCGCGTCGGCCGCCACACCCTGGCAGCCCTGCAGGTCGCGCTCCAGGATCGCCCAGCCGCACTCGGGGGCGAAGTCCTCGTCGAAGCCGACCTGCGAGCGGAACTTGCCGGTGGCGGTGAACGTGGCGATGTTCCAGGCGTTCTTGTCCTTGTTGGTGCTGTAGACGACGAGCGGGTCCAGCGAGTAGGTCCGGGCGACGGTCCAGCCCTTGTCGAACTTCTGGGTCCACTTGACCTTGCCGGTCGTGGGGTCGAGCTCCTGCATCTCGTCGTGCTCGTTCGTCCCGGTGGCGTCGCAGGACGCGACCGAGATCAGCCGGGTGCCGCCCGCGAACGCGGTCGGGAAGCAGGCGTCGCCGTACTTCTTCTTCTCGAAGAGCTTCTTGCCGGTGGTGATGTCGTACGCCGTCCCGGACTGCGAGCGGCCCACCATCAGCGTCTTGCCGGCGACCGTCAGTTCGATGCTGATCGCACTGTCGAACAGCGCGCCGTCGGCGACCTCGGCACTCCAGCCCTTCGTGCCGGTGTTCAGGTCGATCTGCTGAAGCTGGTTGCACTTGGCGCGGTCACTCGTGCCGCTCATGTACGCCACGACGATCTTGTCGTCGGACGTCTGCTGCGGGGTGACCGCGCAGATCTTCTGCGCGAAGGTGATCGGGTCCCACGTCGGGTTGCCGTCACCGACGTTGTACGCGAACAGCTGCTTGTACGCGGCCTTCACCGCGGTCTTGTCGGTGATCCACATACCGGGGGCGTCGGCGCCGGACCCGGGCGCGTCGGGCGCCTCCTTGTACCAGAGCACCTTCGCCTCGCCGGCCTGCCGGCCCTCGTTGAGGTCCTCCGGGTCGGAGCCGCCGTCGCCGCTGCCGTCACCGGGATCGGCCGGGTCGGTGGAGGGCTTCGCGTCGTCGCTCTTCCCGGCGACCGGCTTCTTGGTCTTCTTGTCGTCGTCGCCGCCGGCGGTGACGGCAAAAACGGTTCCGCCGATGACGAGCAGTGCCGCCACCGCGGCCCCGATGACGACCGCCGGCTTGCCCTTGAAGGGGTTGCGGGAGCCGGAGCCGGGGGGCGGGGTGCCGGGCGCGCCC
The DNA here is from genome assembly GCF_055595715.1 of Streptomyces sp. NPDC040410. Taxonomy (NCBI): domain Bacteria; kingdom Bacillati; phylum Actinomycetota; class Actinomycetes; order Kitasatosporales; family Streptomycetaceae; genus Streptomyces; species Streptomyces sp. NPDC040410. The sequence goes on along the minus strand of NZ_JBVIVK010000010.1, from coordinate 158,150 downwards.
GGGAACTGCGGCTGCGGCGGGTAGCCGTAGCCGGGCTGCTGCCCGTAGGGGCCGGGCTGCTGCGGCTGGCCGTACGGGCCGGGGGCGGCGGGTGCGCCGTACGGGCCGGGCTGGGCGTACGGTCCGGACGGCTGCTGGGGATAGCCGTATCCGGGCTGCGGAGCGCCGGACGGCTGGGTCTGCGGGGGCGGTGGGGCCTGAGGCGGCTGGGCCGGCGGAGGGGGCGTGCCCTGTCTCGGGTCCTGCGGCGCGCCGAAACCGCCGTGCGGCGGCTGACTTGGCGGCTGGCTCATCAGCGGTTCCCCCTTGTGACCGATGTGGGCGCCGCGCTCTGCGACACTGCGTTTCCGCCACACCCGTTGTTCTCGGACGGCTCTCGGACGGCTCTTTCTATCACCCGGCACCGACAGCACACCGGGCCGCATCCGCCCCTGTTCCCAAGGGAGGACCGGCCCGTGATGCCCCCGTTATGCTCCTTCACGCACCCTTCACCGGGACTACGCGTCTTCGGCCAGTTCCAGCCAGCGCAGCTCCAGTTCCTCCCGCTGACCAGCCAAGTCCCTTAGTTCGGCGTCGAGTTCGGCGACCTTCGCGAAGTCGGTCGCGTGCTCGGCGATCCGGTCGTGCAGCTTGGTCTCCCGCTCGGAGACCTTGTCCAACTGCCGCTCGATCTTCTGGAGTTCCTTCTTGGCGGCGCGCTGGTCGGCGGCGCTCTTCTCGGAGACGGCCTTCTGGACCACCGGAGCCGCGGCGGCAGCCGCCTCCTCCATACGGTGGCGCCGCTCGATGTACTCGTCGATGCCCCGCGGCAGCATCCGCAGGCTGGCGTCGCCGAGCAGGGCGAAGACCCGGTCGGTGGTCCGCTCGACGAAGAACCGGTCGTGGGAGATGACGATCATCGACCCGGGCCAGCCGTCGAGGACGTCCTCAAGCTGCGTAAGCGTCTCGATGTCGAGGTCGTTGGTGGGCTCGTCGAGGAAGAGGACGTTGGGCTCGTCCATGAGGAGACGCAGCAGCTGGAGCCGGCGCCGCTCACCGCCGGACAGGTCCCCCACCGGAGTCCACTGCTTCTCCTTGTTGAACCCGAACGTCTCGCACAGCTGACCGGCCGTCATCTCGCGCCCCTTGCCGAGGTCGACGCGCTCCCGCACCCGCTGCACGGCCTCCAGGACGCGCAGGTTCGGGTCCAGTTCGCCGACCTCCTGGGAGAGGTAGGCGAGCTTGACGGTCTTGCCGACGACGACCCGCCCGCCCGCCGGCTGTGCCACGCCGTCGGTGCGTGCCGCGTCGGCCATGGCGCGCAGCAGCGAGGTCTTGCCGGCGCCGTTGACACCGACGAGGCCGATCCGGTCGCCGGGCCCGAGATGCCAGGTCACGTGCTTGAGCAGCACCTTGGGGCCGGCCTGGACGGTGACGTCCTCCAGGTCGAAGACGGTCTTGCCGAGCCGGGAGGAGGCGAACTTCATCAGCTCGCTGGAGTCCCGGGGCGGCGGTACGTCCTTGATGAGCTCGTTGGCGGCCTCGACGCGGAAGCGGGGCTTGGAGGTACGGGCGGGGGCGCCGCGGCGCAGCCAGGCGAGCTCCTTGCGGACGAGGTTCTGCCGCTTGGTCTCCTCGGTGGCGGCGATGCGCTCCCGTTCGGCGCGGGCGAAGACATAGTCGGAGTAGCCGCCCTCGTACTCGAAGACGTCGCCGCGCTGAACGTCCCACATGCGGGTGCAGACCTGGTCGAGGAACCAGCGGTCGTGCGTCACGCACACGAGCGCGGACCGCCGCTCGCGCAGGTGCCGCGCCAGCCAGGAGATGCCCTCGACATCGAGGTGGTTGGTGGGCTCGTCGAGGACGATCAGGTCCTGTTCGTCGATGAGCAGCTTGGCCAGCGCGATACGGCGCCGCTCGCCGCCGGACAACGGCCCGATGACGGTGTCGAGACCCTGGGGGAACCCTGGCAGGTCGAGCCCGCCGAAGAGACCGGTGAGCACGTCGCGGATCTTGGCGTTGCCGGCCCACTCGTGGTCGGCCAGGTCCCGGATGACCTCGTGCCGGACGGTGGCCGCCGGATCGAGCGAGTCGTGCTGGGTCAGCACGCCGAGGCGCAGACCCCCGGAGTGGGTGACCCGCCCGGTGTCGGCCTCCTCCAGCTTGGCGAGCATCCGGATCAGGGTCGTCTTGCCGTCGCCGTTGCGGCCCACGACACCGATGCGGTCCCCTTCGGAGACGCCGAGGGAGACGCCGTCGAGGAGGGCACGAGTGCCGTACACCTTGCTGACGTTCTCGACATTGACCAGGTTGACGGCCATTTCTCTCCTGCCAGGGGGGATCGGTCAGCCTCCCAGCCTAATGTGCGCCGATCGGTCACCGGTCCCCCGCAGGTCAGGGGGAGCGGCGCAGGTCGGCGGGCGGCCGCGCGGACCCCGTCGAGCAGGTCGTACATCGTCCGGCCGGGGCACTCGGTCAGCAGCCAGTCGCGGTGGCCGCCGGCCGTCGTCACGTCCTTGGTCAGGGGCGTTCACGCACGTACCGCGTTCGCGGTGTTCCGTGTGGTGACCGAGCGAAGGCGATGGGAGACGCCAACCCCGTGCGTCCACGTCCCGTCAACCGCCCAGCACCGTCGCGCCCGGTGCGGGCCCCGCCGCGGTACGCACCGCCCGGCACGTGCCGGACGACCGCAGCGCCTTGGCCACCTTCGAGGCCGACTCGTGGTCGCGGGCGAGGAAGGCCGTGGTCGGGCCCGAACCCGAGACGAGTGCGGCGAGGGCGCCGGCGGAGCGGCCCGCGGCAAGGGTGCCGGCGAGTTCAGGGAAGAGGGAAAGCGCCGCGGGCTGCAGGTCGTTGGAGACGGCCGCCCCGAGCGCGTCCGGGTCGCCCTTGGCCAGGGCGTCGAGCAGCTCCTGGCAGGCGACGGGCTCCGGGATGTCCAGACCCTCGCCGAGCCGGTCGAACTCGCGGAAGACGGCGGGCGTCGACAGGCCGCGCCCGGCCATCGCGAACACCCAGTGGAAGGTGCCGCCGACCTCCAGAGTCCTGAGCTTCTCGCCCCGGCCGGTACCGAGGGCCGCGCCGCCCACCAGACTGAACGGCACGTCACTGCCCAACTCGGCACAGATGTCGAGGAGTTCGTCGCGGGAGGCACCCGTGCCCCAGAGCGCGTCGCACGCCGCAAGCGCGCCGGCGCCGTCCGCGCTGCCGCCCGCCATGCCGCCGGCGACCGGGATGTCCTTGGCGATGTGGATGTGGACGCCGGGGGAACGGCCGTACCGCCCGGCGAGCGCTTCGGCGGCACGGGCCGCCAGGTTGGTGCGGTCGAGGGGGACCTGCGCCGCGTCCGGCCCCTCGCAGGTGACGCGCAGTTCGTCGGCCGGGGTCACGGTGACCTCGTCGTAGAGGCCGACCGCGAGGAAGACGTTGGCCAGGTCGTGGAAGCCGTCGGGGCGTGCGGCACCCACCGCGAGCTGGACGTTGACCTTGGCGGGGACGCGTACGGTGACGCTCACGGGCGACCGGGCTCCTTGTTCTCGGCGTTCTCGGCGTTCTCGGCGTTCTCGGCGTTCTCGGCGTTCTCGGCGTTCTCGGCGTTCCGGGCTTCCCGATCGTTCCGCCTGGTCCGGGCGTCCCGATCGCTCCCGGCATTCCGCGTATTACGGGCGTTACGGGCGTTCTCGGCGATGCGCGCGAACTCCTCGACCGTCAGGGACTCCCCGCGTGCCCGGGGCGAGACTCCGGCCGCGACGAGGGCCGTCTCCGCCGCCGCGGCCGATCCGGCCCACCCGGCGAGCGCCGCCCGCAGGGTCTTGCGACGCTGCGCGAACGCCGCGTCGATCACCGCGAAGACCTCGGCCTTGGTCGCGGCCGTCTTGACCGGCTCGGTCCGGCGGACCAGGGACACGAGCCCGCTGTCGACGTTGGGCGCGGGCCAGAAGACGTTGCGCCCGATGGCGCCGGACCGCTTGACCTCGGCGTACCAGTTGGCCTTCACGGACGGGACGCCGTACACCTTCGAGCCGGGCGCCGCGGCGAGGCGGTCGGCGACCTCCGACTGGACCATCACGAGGGTGCGCTCGATGCTCGGGAAGGTGTCGAGCATGTGCAGCAGCACCGGCACCGCCACGTTGTACGGCAGGTTGGCGACCAGCGCGGTCGGGTCGGGGCCCGGCAGTTCGGTGACGCGCATCGCGTCGGAGTGCACGAGAGCGAACCGGTCGGCGCGCCCGGGCATCCGCGCCTCGACAGTCGCGGGGAGCGCGCCGGCGAGTACGTCGTCGATCTCGACCGCGGTGACCCGTTCGGCCACCTCCAGCAGCGCCAGGGTGAGGGAGCCGAGGCCCGGGCCGACCTCGACGACCACGTCGTCGGACCGGACCTCCGCGGTGCGGACGATACGGCGGACCGTGTTCGCGTCGATCACGAAGTTCTGGCCGCGCTGCTTGGTGGGGCGTACGCCGAGGGCGGCCGCCAGCTCACGGATGTCGGCGGGGCCCAGGAGGGCGTCGGGGGCGGGGCTGCTGCTCACGGCACAAGGGTACGGGGCCGCGGTCGGCCCTCCTCACCCGCGCAGCCGCTCCCCGCAGTGCGGCCAGGGACTCGCTCCCCGCCGCAGGTACAGCTTCTTCGCCCGCATCGTCTGCTCCGCCGCCGGCGCGTCCTCCGGCCGTCCGCTGCCGCCGAGGCTCTGCCAGGTGCCGGCGTCGAACTGGTAGAGGCCCCCGTACGTCCCCGAAGGGTCCACCGCGTCCGGGCGGCCGCCGGACTCGCATTCCGCGAGGGCCTCCCAGTTCAGGTGGTCCGCGCCCTCCACCGACGCCGGCACGGGACGGGTGCCCACCTTGACGACCTGCGTGCGCGGCGGGCGCACCACCTCGGACCCGATCCGGCTCGGCTTCCGCCCGACCCCGTTGACGGTGCGCTGCGCGTACGTGATCCGGCGCAGTCCCGGCTGCCCGCCACGTTCGACGACCTCGGTGCCCCGGAACAGGGAGGAGTCGTCGGTCCGCCGCACCCGGAAGGGGATCGCCTCCTCGCGGACCTCCCGGGTGCTGGTGATCCGCAGCACCGTGACGGTCTGTCCGTCGCGCGGGAAGCTCGTGGGCGCCGCCGACGTGGTGTCCTGGCCGCGCAGGGTGATCCCGGCCTCCTCGACCGCCTCGCGCACGGTCGCCGCGTTCGTACGGACCAGGCGCGCCCGGCCGTCCGCCATGATCGTCACCGTGCGCTCGGTACGCACGTCGAGCGCGAGCCCCGCGCGCCCGATGCTCCGGGAGCGTGAAGCGGACACGTAGGCGCCCTCCGCGCGCACCCCCAGTTGTCTGAGCGCCCCTTCGACCGTGCTCGCGGTCGTCCACACCTCGCGCTGCTCACCGTCGAGCATGAGCCGGAGGGGACGCCCATGGTGCACCGCGACCTCGTCGCCGCTGACAAGCTCCCCACCCGGGGCGGGCGCCACGACGTCGTGCGCCCCCACCTCGACTCCCTCCTCCGCCAGGAGTTCGCTCACGTCGTCCGCGAAGGTGTGCAGGGTGCGCGGCTTTCCGTCGACCGTCAGCTCGACCGCCTTGTCCTCGGCGACGAACGCGGTGGTGCCGCCCGCTAGGAAGGCGACCACCAGCGCCTGCGGCAGCAGGCGGCGCATCGCGCCGTCCGCGCGCTCGGCGTAGCGCGCGCGACGCCGGCGCGAGGACCGCCCGCCCGCCCCCGGGGGCGGACCGGGCATCTCGTACGCGGGCCGGTACGTGTCCTCGTACTCCCACAGGTCGGACGGCCTGAGCGCGACGAGCTCCCTGAAGCCCTGCGCCTTGGACGTCCCGAACGTCTCGAACGTCTCGTGCGTCGTCTCGAAAGTCTCGTGCGTCGTCTCGAACTGCGAGTTGCTCACGCCCACACGCTCCAGAGGGCCGGCGGGGTCCGGATCGGGCCCCCAGAACCTAGCGGAGCGAGTGTCACTCTCCAAGGCGACGCGACTGCGGCGGTTCGAGGCGCTCAGTAGCCGAAGGCGCGGGCCGTGCTGGCCGCGAGTGCCGTCGCCAGCGTGTCCTCGTCGATGCCGCGCACGGCGGCCATGGCGCGCACCGTGACGGGGACGAGATACGGGGCGTTGGGCCGTCCGCGGTACGGCACCGGGGTCAGGAAGGGCGCGTCGGTCTCCACGAGGACCAGTTCCAGCGGGGCGACGGCGAGGGCGTCGCGCAGGTTCTGGGCGTTCTTGAAGGTGACGTTGCCGGCGAAGGACATGAAGTATCCGGCGCGGGCGCAGATCTCCGCCATCTCGGCGTCCCCGGAGTAGCAGTGGAACACCGTCCGCTCGGGGGCGCCCTCCTCCTTGAGGACGCGCAGCACGTCGGCGTGGGCGTCGCGGTCGTGGATGACGAGGGCCTTGCCGTGCCGCTTGGCGATCTCGATGTGGGCGCGGAAGGACTTCTCTTGTGCCGCCTTGCCCTCGGGCCCGGTGCGGAAGTAATCCAGTCCCGTCTCGCCCACGCCCTTGACGTGGGGCAGTGCGGCCAGCCGGTCGATCTCGGCGAGCGCCGCGTCGAGGCCGGCGTCCCCACCGGGCTCGCGCGCGCCCTGCCGGGACCAGCCGTCGGGGTCGCCGTGGACGATGCGCGGGGCCTCGTTGGGGTGCAGCGCGACGGCCGCGTGGACGGCGTCGTACCGCGCCGCCGTCTCGGCGGCCCACTGGGAGCCGCGCACGTCGCAGCCCACCTGGACGACCGTCGTCACGCCCACCGACGCGGCTTTCGCGAGCCCCTCCTCCACCGTGCCGGACTGCATGTCCAGGTGGGTGTGGGAGTCGGCGACCGGCACCCGGAGGGGTTCCGGGAGCGGTGGTGCCGCGTTCTTCTTGTCGGAGGCGTCGGAAGTGCCGGAGGCGTTCGAAGGCATGCCCCGATCCTACGAAAGGGGCATGCCCCCGCGGATTCCGGAGCGGTCAGCCCGCCTTGCGCTGGAAGGCGTGCAGGAGATCGGACAGATGCCAGTGGTGGGGTTCCTTCGGCTCCGCCGACGCGGCCGGCTCCACCGGCGGGCGAACCGCGTGGAGCACCGACGACACCTGGCCCGCACGCATGATCCGCACGACGTGGCCGTCGCAGTTGTGGCAGGCGGGCCGGCTCAGCGGGGACGGGACGACCTGGCCGTTCGCCACATATATGACGAACTCGTGGCCCTCGGCGTCCGTGTGGTGCTCTATCTCGTACGACTGCTCCCAGCCGTGCCCGCAGCGCATGCAGGCGAAGGAATACGACTCGTGCACGACTGCGGTCGCCGCATCGCGGATCCCGGTCCGCCCTGCGATCTCGCTCATGCCAGCTCCTCTGGTCCGCTGGACTCGGGGACGGTGTGCCCCCTCCACCCAGTGGACGCTTCCGCCGACGCGAATGCACCAGGCCTGTCGAGTGTTGGAGCCGATTTGGACTCTGCTTGCCAAAACGGCTCGCTCAGCGGGTCCGGGCTTTGCTTTCGGCGACAGCCCTTTGCCGACCCGTGGGGCGCGTGCTCAGCGGAGATGCGCCCTGCTCAGAGGATGCATGCGCCCCTTCACACCCCGGTCCGTCCAGCGGCGTTCTTCGCGGCGACCACCGCGTCGAACACCTCCCGCTTGGGCAGGCCGGCCTCGGCGGCCACCGCGGCGATGGCCTCCTTGCGCCGCTCCCCCGCCTCCTCGCGCACCCGCACCCGGCGCACCAGCTCGTCGGCGTCGAGCTCCCCGGCGCCCTTCTCGGGGGCGCCCTCCACGACGACGGTGATCTCACCGCGTACGCCCTCCGCGGCCCACGCGGCCAGCTCGCCCAGGCCGCCGCGCCTGACCTCCTCGTACGTCTTGGTCAGTTCCCGGCAGACGGCGGCCCGCCGGTCCGTGCCGAACACCTCCGCCATGGCGGCAAGGGTGTCGTCGAGCCGGTGGGGCGCCTCGAAGTAGACAAGGGTCCGGCGCTCGGCCGCGACCTCGCGCAGCCGGGACAGCCGCTCGCCCGCCTTGCGCGGCAGGAACCCCTCGAAGCAGAAGCGGTCGACGGGCAGCCCGGACAGCGCGAGCGCGGTGAGCACGGCGGACGGGCCGGGGACGGCGGTGACCCGGACGTCCTTCTCCACGGCGGCCGCCACCAGCCGGTAGCCGGGGTCGGAGACGGACGGCATGCCCGCGTCCGTCACGAGCAGCACCCGCGCGCCGTTCACGAGTTCCTCGACCAGCTCGGGCGTACGGGCGGACTCGTTGCCCTCGAAGTACGACACGACGCGCCCCTTGGGCGTGACGCCGAGCGCCTGCGTCAGCCGCCGCAGCCGCCGGGTGTCCTCGGCGGCGACCACGTCGGCGCCGGCCAGCTCCTCGGCCAGCCGGGGCGGGGCGTCGGAGACGTCACCGATGGGAGTGCCTGCGAGTACGAGGGTTCCGGTCACGCCCCCATCCTCCCAGGGGCCGCGGGATGCCGACGCACCCGGAGCCGTACGGACCAGACGCAGCGGCACGCGTACGCCCATGCACGGGACTCACACAGAAGGGTTCCCTACGATGGCGCGGTGACCAGTACCGCGTCCTCCACGGACCCCCGGCAGGGCCAGGCGCCGCACGACCAGCGGCCGTCGTGGCAGCAGCGGCTGCGCCGTTTTGGATACGTGCCCGCGCGCAGCGGCGACGTACGCGACCGCCTGGTGCCGCCGTATGTACAGCCCAGCCCGCGGGTGTGGCAGGTCCTGGGTGTGCCGACGGCCCTGGCCACGCGCATCACCCGCTGGTCGAGCTGGCTGGGTCCGCTGCTGGTCACGCTGATGGCGGGCGCGATGCGGTTCTGGAACCTGGGCAGCCCGAAGGCGGTGATATTCGACGAGACGTACTACGCCAAGGACGCCTGGGCGCTGGTCCACCGCGGTTTCGAGGTCAACTGGGACAAGAACGCCAACGACCTCATCCTGTCGACGGGCGGTCACGTCACGATCCCGTCGGACGCGGCGTACGTGGTCCATCCGCCGGTCGGCAAGTACGTCATCGGCCTCGGCGAGCTGCTCTTCGGCTTCGACCCGCTCGGCTGGCGCTTCATGACCGCCTTCCTGGGCACGCTGTCCGTGATGCTGGTGTGCCGCATCGGGCAACGGCTGTTCCGCTCCACCTTCCTGGGCTGCCTGGCGGGCGCGTTGCTGGCAGTCGACGGCCTGGCCTTCGTGATGAGCCGTACCTCGCTGCTCGACGGCGTGCTGATGTTCTTCGTGCTGGGCGCCTTCGACTGCCTGCTGCTCGACCGGGACATGGCGCGCAGGAGACTCGCCGCCGCGCTGCCCGCCGACGCCGACGGCCGGGTCCGCCCCGACGCGCACGTGGCGGAGACGACCCGGCTGGGCCTGCGCCCGTGGCGCTGGCTGGCCGGGCTGTTGCTGGGCCTGGCCATCGGGACCAAGTGGAACGGCCTCTACATCCTCGTGGCGTTCTGTGTGATGACGGTGCTGTGGGACGTCGGCTCCCGCAAGGTCGCGGGCGCCGGCCGCCCCTACCTCGCGGTCCTCAGGCACGACCTGGGCTTCGCCTTCCTGGCCACGGTGCCGGTGGCGATCGTCACGTACATCGCCTCGTGGACCGGCTGGATCCTCTCGCCCGCGGACGGCACCGGCGGCTACTACCGCAACTGGGCCGCGACCGACGGCAAGGGCGGCAGCTGGACCTGGCTCTTCCCCGACTGGTGGCGCAGCCTTTGGCACTACGAGCACGAGGTGTACGAGTTCCACGTCGGCCTCTCCTCGCCGCACACCTACCAGTCCAACCCGTGGAGCTGGATCGTCCTCGGCCGCCCCGTCTCCTACTTCTACGAGTCACCCTCGCCCGGCAAGGACGGCTGCCCCGCCGACGCGGGCGGGAAGTGCGCCCGCGAGGTCCTGGCGATCGGCACTCCGCTGCTGTGGTGGGTGGCCTGCTTCGCGATCCTGTACGTCCTGTGGCGCTGGCTGTTCCGCCGCGACTGGCGCGCGGGTGCCATCGCCGGCGCGATCGCGGCCGGCTACCTCCCCTGGTTCATGTACCAGGAGCGCACGATCTTCCTCTTCTACGCCGTCGTCTTCCTCCCGTTCCTGTGCCTGGCCGTCGCGATGCTGCTGGGCGCGATCGTCGGCCCACCGGGCTCCAGCGACGCCCGCCGGGTCGCGGGCGCGACGGGCGCGGGCGTACTGGTCCTGCTGATCGCCTGGAACTTCATCTACTTCTGGCCGCTGTACACGGGGACGGCGATCCCGATCGACTCGTGGCGGTCGCGGATGTGGTTGGACACGTGGGTCTAGCTGGGGAGACGCATCATGAGAGCACGGCCGTATGCCGTGCCCTCATGGTCGTTGTTGGTCGTTAGTGGGCGTCGCTGGTCCCCCTCGGACGGCCCGGAGACGGCCCAGCTCTACGCGTCGGCAGATTTACAGACCGCGCAGCGGCCTTGGCGATTGACGTCATGCGGTTTGGACTGCACCGGGATATGCGGAAGATCCGCCAGGACTTCAGGCGGGCGACACCTCGTTCGACCGGGGCCCGTGCTGCGGCCAGGGCCCGGTTGACGCATGCACGCTCATGCGCACAGTCCTGTGGGGTGGCCTCTGCCTTGGGTGGATCAGCTGGCCGGAGCGCCCTCTTCGCACACTTTGCCTTGGCCTGGTGTGTGCGATTCAGCGTCCTCGCAGCTGCGACGCCAAAAGGGATGATCCTTGTCGATTTGTCTTGTCGGTCGGAGAGGTGCCGGTCGGCCGCATGGCCGTGCAGCATCTCGGCGAGCAGAATGGACGTGAGAGCCCTGTCCGCCGCGTGTGGCGCACTCGGCTGTCGCATGTGTGCGGGAAAGGGCGCCTGGTGTCATCGCATCCACCGGGGGAAGAGCAGGCTCCCGGGCCGCTCTGGTCGGAGCCGGGAACCTTGCTGGAGCACGTCGCCGTTGCCGTGCTGGGGATGGATAACGAGGACAGGATCTGCTACTGGGGACCCGGTGCGCGGCGGCTTTTCGGATATGAGGCCGGGGACGTGCTGTCCAAGCCCGCCGCAACCCTCTTTCCCGCCGCCCCCGTGGACGGGACCAGTGCGGCAGAACGGCTCGCGGAACGAGGTCGCACCCTTGGCTACTGGCGGGTAAGAATGCCCGCCGTGCATCAGGACGGCACGATCTTCGACTGCGGATTCCGGGTCTTCCCGGTGACGGACCACGAAGGCCGCTCCGTCATCGTCGGCCTGGCCAGCAGGGGCGACGAACTCGACCGGGTGAAGACCAACCTCACCTTCCTCGACGCGCTTTTCGAGACGTGCCCGATCGGCCTCGTCATGCTCGATGAGGACCTGCGCTACGTGCACCTCAACCAGGCCCTCGCCGACATGGACGGGATCCCGATCGAGGACCACATCGGGCGCCGCATGGAAGACTTCATGATCACGTCCGATGGAGGCGAGTACCAGCGCATGCTGCGCGCCGTCGCCGACGAGGGACGGCCTGTCGTGAGCGCGCTGGTCGTTCTGCGCACGCCGGGGCGTCCCGACCGGGACCAGGTGCGCTCGGTGAGCTTCTTCCCCTTGAGCCAGGCAGGCGATACGCGGCCGGGATTGGGCGGCCTCCTCGTGGACGTCACCGACCGTGAGCAGGCCATCGTGGAAGCGGCGGCCGGACGGCAGCGGCTGGCTCTGCTGGACAGGGCCACGGCCCGCATCGGCACCACACTGGACGTGGACGTCACCGCCCGTGAGCTGGTCGAAGCGGCTGTTCCGGAGTTCGCCGACGCCTCCGTCGTGGAGGTCGTGGAGTGGATGGACGAGCCCGAGGTGTTGGACCCGAACATGCCCCTGGTCACGCGCCGGATCGCTTCGGGCACCAGTCTGCCGCCTCCGGCTCCCGAACTCGTCGGCGGACTGGAGCGCGTGACGTACCCGCCGGGCTCCACGATCCACGACATGGTGGCAACGGGCCTGCCCGTCTGCGTCCCCGTGGACGAGGAGTTCATGACACGGACCGTGATCCACCAGGCCCGCAGCCAGTTGCTGATCGACAGCGGCCTGACCAGCCTCCTCATCGCTCCCCTCATCGCCCGGGGCACAGTCCAGGGAATCGCCATGTTCGGCCGCTCCGCCGACCGCCCGGCCTTCACCGAGCAGGACCTCAGCCTGGCCGGCGAACTCGCCTCGCGCGCCGCCTTGTGCCTGGACAACGCACGCCTCTACAGCCAGGTCCAGGAGATCGCTCTCACTCTCCAGCGGGCCCTGCTCCCCACCGCCCTGGCGACCAGCCCGTCCCTGCGCATCGCCCACCGCTACCTCCCCGGCAGCCACCTCACGGAGGTCGGCGGTGACTGGTACGACGTGATCGACCTGCCGGGCGGCCGGGTGGCTCTCGTGGTCGGCGACGTCATGGGACACGGCGTTCCGGCGGCCGCGGCGATGGGCAGGCTGCGGATCACCACCAAGGCGCTGGCCCGCCAGAACCTGGAACCCGACGATCTCCTCATGGAGCTCGACGCCTGCGCCCAGGAGGCGGGCATCGAACTGGCGACCTGCCTCTACATCCACTACGACCCCGGAACGGGCCGAGCCTGCATCGCGAACGCCGGCCACCCCCCGCCTCTCCTACGCGAGCCGAACGGCACGGTAAGGATTATCGACAACGTGCTCGGGGTTCCCCTCGGTGTCGGCGGCTTCCCCTTCGACACACTCGAGATCGAACTCCAGGAGGGCGACACCCTGGCCCTCTACACCGACGGCCTCATCGAGGCTCGCGGCAAGAGCATCGACGAGGGCGTCAGGGCACTCCACACCCAACTGGCCGGCGCTACTGGAACTTTGGAGGAGACGGCGGACGACATCCTCGCGCATCTGCTGCCGGCCACCCCCACTGACGACACCGTCCTCGTCCTCGCCCAGGTCAGCCCGCCGAAAGGACCGCAGTAGGACGACTTGTGCGACGCGTGCCGCCGCCACGACGCCCAACCGGCTCCAAGAACCGACACCCCGTGAGGTCACCGAGGATCTCCTCGTCGAGGGCCTGGTGGTGCGCCAGTACCCCAAGCGAGGTGCTCCACTCCGGGAATCTCGGTGGCACGGGCGAGATGATGGTTGCCGTATGGGTCCAGGCGTCAAGGAGCTGGCGCTCGATGTCCAACACGCCTGCAGGTGGGCTTCAGGGGCGCACGGCGTAGCAGCGGAGCACGTCGAGGTCGGCCGTACGGACGATGGGCCAGCCCGCGGTGAGCGTCTCGACCTCGGCAGCAGTGATCCCGAGGTACGTAAGGGGATCGGATTCGTCGCGGCGGCCGGCGATCTCGGTGACGGCCCAGAACGTCCCGCCGGGCGGGAGGAGCCGACGGACGCTGTCGCGGAAGGCAGGCTTGTCATCCATCCACCGGTACCGCCAGGCGTTACGCCGACTATGACCTGCCCTCGTGGTCGTCGTCGGTGTCAGTGGGTGTCGCCGCCTCGGCCCCCAGGTTCGCCGTTCAGCCGGTCGGCGAGGATCATCGCCACGTCGTCCGCCAAGTCGCCCTCGGAATGGCGGATCAACGACTGGTGCAGTTGCTCCAGGAATTCTGCCGGGGTGGTGGCAGCGCCTATCCCTTCCATGGCCTCCGGCAGGGCGAAGAACTCGCTGTCGCGGTTGCGGGCCTCGATCACGCCGTCGGTGTACAGCAGCAGACGGTCACCGGGGACGAACGGATAGCTCTCAGGCTTGGCGGGGAGGTCGGTGGTGAGGCCTTCGAGCCCGAGAGGCGGCGAGGGCGAGGACGGCATCAGTGTCGTAGCCCTGCCCTCGTGCAGCAGCAGCGGCGGCGGATGCCCACGGTTGACCAGCTGCACCACGGGTTCGTCCGGCACCTGTGCGATGAGCGCCGTGGTGAACCCTTCCATCAGAACTTCCTGATCATAAGCACCCGGCACGGCGATTTCCCGTCGCAGCGCGGCCGCGCAGCGGTTCATGACCTCCACGAGCTCATCCTCATAGTGCACGGCTTCCCGGAACGCACCCAAGGCCACCGCGACGGCTCGCACCGCGGCCAGCCCCTTGCCGCGGACGTCCCCCACGATCATCCGGACGCCGTACCGCGTCTGCACGGCCTCGTACAGATCACCGCCCACCCGTGCCCCCGTCCCCGCCGCAAGGGACATGCTGCCCGCCAGTACCGGGCCCAGTCGTGCGGGTACGGGCCGCAGCACGACCTCCTGGGCCGCCACGGCGATCCGGCGGACCTGGTCGAGCTCTCTCTGCCTGCGCGTCTGCACAGCGCTGCTGGTAATGAAACCGGCCACCGAGACGAGGACCAGAGCCAGGAAATTGGTATACACCATCAGGGTGCCCCATGCCCCGTTGTAGGTCGCGGTGGTCACGCTGATCGCCAGCGCGAGAGCCGCCGCCGCGGTGGTGCCCTTGGGCCCCATCGTCACCGCCGCGAGGGCCGGGACCGCGGTGAGAAAGGGGCCGGTATAGATGAAGTGGCTGGGCGTGAGCTCGATGACCAGCACGGCCAGCGCGATCAAGAAGGGACCACACTGCATCAGTGTGAAGAGGACCCGGCTGTGACGGCCCGCTCCTGGCATAGGGGGTGATCGCAAGAGCGACTTCATGCACCAAGCCTGCCTCGCTGAGGCTCACGACTCCACTCATCGCGATCGGCACCGGCGGAGCCGTCTCCTTCAGCCCGTCCGCCGTCGGCATTTCCACCAGCGGATACCCGCGGTTCGGCAGCATCATGGCCGGCTGACACAAGCACCTGCTGTCCCGGTCTACGACCGGTGTTCACGTATGCGGCCGACTCCCGGGGCCGGCCGCATGGCCGATCCGCGTGCGTACAACTTCCGGAAACTCCCCTCACAGGGTCCCCTCACGCCACCTACAGTGCGAGGACTGAAAACGGGGAGGGGACCGAGTCATGCGCAAGGGGGTCAAAGCCGCCGTCGTCGGTGGAGTGTTCGCCGTGATGGTGGGAGGGGCGGGCTACGGGGCATTCAACATCGTGTCCGCGCTGAACGGTGACGGGGGATCGGGAGCGGGCGGCCCCGCGCCCGTGAAGTCCGGCCCGCCGAGCGGTGCGGAGGTCGAGGAGGCCACGGCCAAGTTCTTCGCGGCCTGGGAGAAGGGGCAGGCGGCGACTGCCGCGTCGTACACGAACAACGACGCTGCGGCCGAGACCGCGCTGACGTCCTACAGCCGGGACGCGCACATCACGCGCGTGAAGATCACGCCGGGTCCGGCGGCCGGCGGCACCGTGCCCTTCTCGGTGCGGGCGACGGTGTCGTACGACGGGAAGTCCAAGCCGCTGGCGTACAAGAGCGAACTGACCGTCGTACGCGGGATGACGACCGGGCGGGCGCTGGTCGACTGGCAGCCGTCCGTGGTCCATCCCGAACTGCGCAAGGGCGACACGCTCGTCACGGGCGACTCGGCCAGCCCGCCCATCGAGGCGGTGGACCGCGACGGGACCGTACTCACGAGGGAGAAGTACCCCTCCCTCGGTCCGATCCTGGACGAGCTGCGCGCCAAGTACGGCGACAAGGCGGGCGGCAGGCCCGGCGTCGAGCTGTCGATCCGGCACGAGACCGGGGACACGGCCGACACCTCGCTGCTGACCCTGGCCAAGGGCAAGGCCGGCAAGCTGCCCACCACGCTCGGCGCGAGCGCCCAGGCGGCGGCCGAGAAGGCGGTGACGCGGTACGCACAGTCGTCGGTGGTGGCCGTCAAGCCGAGCACGGGCGAGGTGCTGGCGGTGGCGAACAACCGGACGGACGGGTGGAACGCCGCCTTCCTCGGCGAGGTCGCCCCCGGCTCCACGATGAAGATCGTCAGCGCGGCGACCCTCATCGACCTCGGGCTCACCTCCGCGAACGGCCCGGCGCCCTGCCCACCCGACGCGGTCTGGCAGAGCCAGACGTTCCACAACCTCAAGGGCCTGGCCCCGAACCGGAAGGCGACCCTCTCGGAGAGCTTCGCCCGATCCTGCAACACGGCCTTCGTGAAGTTCGCGGACGAGGTCGAGGTGGACTCGCTGACCAAGGAGGCCCAGGACCGCTTCGGGCTCGGCCGCGACAACTGGAAGGTAGGCATCCCGTCCTTCGACGGCTCGGTCCCGGCCTCCGGCGGCCCTGACACGGCGGCCGGCCTGATCGGCCAGGGGCAGATCCAGATGAGCCCGCTGAACATGGCGTCGGTGACGGCGACCGCGATGACGGGCCGGTTCAGGCAGCCGGTCATCGTTCCGCTGAGCCTCGACGACCGTGAACCGGCCACGGCACGGGGCCTGTCGGCGAACACGGTCGGCCAGTTGCGCGCCATGATGAACCGCACCGCGACCAGCGGCACCGCGGCCGGTGTGATGTCGGGGCTGAGCGGCAGCATCGGCGCGAAGACGGGTTCCGCCGAGGTCGACGGAAAGGCCGTGTCCAACTCCTGGTTCACGGGTTACCGCGACGACATGGCGGCGGCGGCCATGACCGAGCAGGGCGGGCACGGCAGCGACGCGGCGGGCCCGATCGTGCGGGCGGTCCTGGCCGCCGGAGGCTGACACCGGACGAGTGCGACGTCACAGCAGGCTGACGTCACCCTCTCAGGACGGGACTCTAGGGTGGTTGCCGTCGTTGGGGTGCATGGGGACAACGAGCACAACGGGCACAACGGGGACGACGAGGGCTGCCGGGACCCGGGGATTCGCGGAGGATCGAAGGCTGTGGGCAAGAGAAGGCGCGTCGCCGAGCGACGGAGGACGAGACCCGCCGTGGTCGGCGGGATGATCGCCGTGGTCGTGGGCGGCGCCGGCTTCGGCGCCTACGCGTTGTACGGCGGCGGGGCCGCGGCCGACGACGGCACGTCCTCCGCCGCCCGGAAGGCGAATGCCGTCAAGACCGGTCCGCTGTCGGCGACCGAGGTGAAATCCACCGCCGAGCGTTTCCTGGCCGCCTGGCAGCAGGGCCGGGTCACCCGGGCGGCGGCCGCGACCAACGACTCGACGGCGGCCACCACCCTGCTCAAGGGCTACACCAAGGACGCCCGCATCAAGGACGTCACGATCACCCCCGGCACCCGCACCGGCACCGAGGTTCCCTTCTCCGTGAGGGCCACGGTGTCGTACAAGGGCACCAGCAAGCCGCTCACGTACGACAGTGCGCTGACGGTCGTCCGGCGGGTGAGGGACGGCAAGCCGCTGGTCGACTGGCACTCCGCCGTTCTCCACCCCGACCTCAAGGACGGCGACACCCTGGTCACCGGCGCGTCCGGCACGCCGCCGATCAAGGCGGTCGACCGGGACGGCGGTGCGATCACCGAGGCCGAGTACCCGTCGCTGGGCACGGTGCTGGACGGGCTGCGCGAGAAGTTCGGCAAAACCGCGGGCGGCAAGGCGGGCATCGAGCTGCGCGTGGTCCGGCGCAAGTCGTCGAAGTCGTCCGACAAGACGCTCGTGGAGCTGAGCAAGGGCACACCGGGCACGGTGAAGACGACGCTCAGCCCCTCCCTGCAGGCGGCGGCCGAGCGCCAGGTGATGAAGCAGGAGCGGGCGTCGGTGGTGGTGATGCGCCCGTCGACCGGCGAGATCCTCGCGGTGGCCAACACCGGCCACGGCTTCAACACGGCGCTCCAGGGCTCGCTGGCCCCCGGATCGACCATGAAGGTCATCACCTCGTCGCTGCTGATCGAGAAGGGCCTCGCGTCGTCGGACGAGGCGCACCCGTGCCCGAAGTACTTCACCTACGGCGGCTGGAAGTTCCAGAACGACGACAAGTTCTCGATCACGGGCGGCACCTTCAAGGCGAGCTTCGCCCGCTCCTGCAACACCGCTTTCATCAGCCAGGCGCCCGAGTTGGAGAACGACGACCTGACGAAGCAGGCGCAGCAGGTCTTCGGGCTGGGCCTGAACAACTGGGCCATCGGTGTCCCGTCCTTCGACGGCTCGGTGCCGGTGCAGTCGGCGGCCCAGATGGCGGCCGAGCTCATCGGTCAGGGAGCGGTCCGGATGAACCCGCTGAACATGGCGTCGGTCGCCTCGACGGTCAAGGAGGGCACCTTCCACCAGCCGTACCTGGTGTCCCCGAAGGCAGACGACCGGACGCTGGCCACAGCCTCGCGCACGATGTCCGCGGGCACCCTGTCGCAGCTGCGCGAGCTGATGCGGTACACGGCGGCGTACGGTACGGCGGCGGAGGCGATGTCCGGCCTCGGGCCCGACTACGGCGCCAAGACGGGCTCAGCGGAGGTCGACGGCCAGAAGAAGCCGAACGGCTGGTTCACCGCGTACCGGGGCGACCTCGCGGCCGCGGGCGTGGTCCAGGCGGGCGGACACGGCGGGGACACGGCGGGACCGATCGTGGCGGCCCTGCTGAGAACGGGCGGCTGATCACCACCGCACCGGCGGCTGATCAGCGCCGTACCGGCTGCGCTGTGGCCAGGTAAGTCCGCCGCAGGAACCGCAGCAGCGCCTTGCTCTCGAACTGCACCACCGAGACTCCCTGCGCCGAGTGGAACTCGACGACGGCCTGCACCCGCCCGCACGGCCAGACGCGGACCTCCCCGCTGCCGGCAGGGGCGCGCAGGCCCTGCTCCAGGAGCGCCCGCGAGAAGGTCCATTCATGGGTCCCGGGCAGGCCGACACGCACCGAGCGCGGGTCGGCATCCGGGTCGTACCGCAGGACCACCGGGACGGCCTCGTCCTCGGGGATGTCCGCGTCCGTGACGATGTGGGCTCGAGCGTACTGTTCGACTACAGACATCCGACGGCCCCTTACGCTGCGCGACCTGTGCGAAAGCTGAGCATCCGCTTCCTCTCCAATGTCGCATATTTTCCGGATCGCGCCCCCTGCCGTCGCAGATCTCACATGCATGATGCACGAGCTCCTCGCTCTTGCAAGGAGTTCGCAACAAGCCACTATCATCGAACGGTGCATGTGCCTGACGGATTCATCAACGCCCCGGCCTCCGCCGCGACCGGAGTCGTCGCCGCTGCCGCCATCGCCGTGAGCCTGCGCGGCGCTCGGCGCGAACTCGACGAACGCACCGCGCCGCTGGCCGGTCTGGTCGCGGCGTTCATCTTCGCCGTGCAGATGCTGAACTTCCCCGTCGCCGCGGGAACCAGCGGACATCTGCTCGGCGGCGCGCTCGCCGCGATACTCGTCGGCCCCTTCACAGGGGTCCTCTGCGTCTCCGTGGTCCTGCTCATGCAGGGCATCCTCTTCGCGGACGGCGGCCTGACCGCGCTCGGCGTGAACATCACGGACATGGCGATCGTCACGACGGTCGTCGCGTACGCCGTCTTCCGTGGCCTGGTGAAGGTGCTGCCACGCAAGCGGCGCTCGATCACCGTGGCCTCCTTCGTCGCCGCTCTCGTCTCCGTTCCGGCCGCCGCCGTCGCCTTCACGCTGATCTACGCGGTCGGCGGCACCACCGACGTCTCGATCGGCAAGGTCGCGACCGCGATGATCGGCGTGCACGTCCTCATCGGCATCGGCGAGGCCACGATCACGGCGCTGACCGTCGGCGCCGTCGTCGCCGTACGCCCGGACCTCGTGTACGGGGCGCGCGGCCTGCGGCAGAAGCTGAAGCTGCGGGTGAACGGCGAACTCGTCGACGTGCCCGCCGCCGAGCCCGTCCCTGTCGCCGCCCGGTCGCACCGCAAGCTGTGGGCGGCCGGCCTGGTCACCTCCCTCGTGCTCGCCGGGTTCGTCAGCTTCTACGCGTCCGCGAGCCCGGACGGGCTGGAGAAGGTCGCCGCCGACCAGGGCATCGACGAGAAGACCGAGGAGCACGCGGCGGCCGACTCGCCGCTCGCCGACTACGGCGTCGAGGACGTCGCGGACGCCCGGCTCTCCGGCGGTCTCGCGGGCGTGATCGGCGTCGGCGTCACCGTCGTGGCGGGCAGCACGGTGTTCTGGGCGGTACGCAGGCGCCGGAGCAGCGACGCCTCTCCCGTGAGCACGGGCGTCTGACATGGGCGCCGGACACGCACACAGGCTCTACCGGCACGGGCACTCGCCGGTGCACGGTCTGCCGCCGCACACCAAGCTCGCCGCGACGTTCGCGTTCGTGGTGGTCGTGGTGTCGACGCCGCGCGAGGCGATGTGGGCGTTCGGTCTGTACGCCGTGCTGCTGGGCGTCGTCGCGTACGTCGCCCGCGTGCCGGCCGGTTTCCTGCTCAAACGGCTGCTGATCGAGGTCCCGTTCGTCGCGTTCGCCGTGCTGATGCCGTTCGTGGCGGAGGGCGAGCGGGCCGAGGTGCTCGGGATGTCGCTGAGCGTCGGCGGGCTGTGGGGCGCCTGGAACGTGCTCGCCAAGGGCACCCTGGGCGTCGCCGCCTCCGTACTCCTGGCCGCCACCACCGAGCTGCGCGAACTCCTCCTCGGCCTGCAACGTCTCAAGCTGCCGCCGCTGCTGGTGCAGATCGCGTCCTTCATGATCCGCTACGGCGACGTCATCACCGACGAGATGCGGCGCATGCGGATCGCGCGGGAGTCACGCGGCTTCGAGGCCCGGGGGGTACGGCATTGGGGCGTGCTCGCGAAGTCCGCGGGCGCGCTGTTCATCCGCTCCTACGAACGCGGCGAGCGCGTGCACCTGGCCATGGTCAGCCGTGGCTACGCCGGTTCCATGCCGGTCATCGACGAGGTGACCGCGTCCCGGGCGCAGTGGTCGTACGCCCTCGCCCTCCCCTTCGCCGCCCTCGTCGTCTGTCTGCTGGGATGGGCCCTGTGACACCTTCACTGGAAGTGGCCGGTCTGGCCTTCGCGTACCCCGACGGGCACCAGGCCCTGTTCGGCGTGGACTTCTCGATCGGGCGCGGCGAGCGGGTCGCGCTGCTCGGGCCGAACGGCGCCGGAAAGACGACCCTCGTCCTCCACCTCAACGGCATCCTGAGCGGCGGCACGGGCACGGTGCACGTCGCCGGGCTGCCCGTCGGCCGGCAGCACATGGCGGAGATCCGGCGGAAGGTCGGCATCGTCTTCCAGGACCCCGACGACCAGCTCTTCATGCCGAGCGTCCGCGAGGACGTCGCGTTCGGGCCGGCGGCGGCAGGGCTGAAGGGGCCGCAGCTGGAGGAGCGCGTGGAACGGGCGCTCGCGCAGGTCGGCATGGCGGAGTTCAAGGACCGGCCCCCGCACCATCTCTCGTTCGGGCAGCGGCGCCGGGTGGCGGTGGCGACCGTGCTCGCCATGGAGCCGGAGATCCTCGTCCTGGACGAGCCGTCCTCCAACCTCGACCCCGCCTCCCGCCGCGAACTGGCCGACATCCTGCGTTCGTTGGACGTGACGGTGCTGATGGTCACGCACGATCTGCCCTACGCACTGGAACTGTGCCCTCGCTCGCTGATCCTGAGCGACGGCACTATCGCGGCGGACGGGAAGACGGCGGAGCTGCTCGCCGACGACGAGCTGATGCGCGCCCACCGGCTGGAGCTGCCGTTCGGCTTCGATCCGCGTTCCGCGACGGCGGCCGGCGGGCGTCCGTGACAATGGGCGCGTGACGAACGAGGAGACCACCACCGGGGGCGCCTCGCTGCTCCTCGACGAGCAGCTGTGCTTCGCGCTGTACGCCGCCCAGCGCGCCGTGACGGCCGCGTACCGTCCGCTTCTCGACGAGCTCGGTCTCACCTACCCGCAGTACCTGGTCCTGCTGGTGCTGTGGGAGCGGGGCGAGACCACGGTCAAGGAGCTGGCCGCGGCGCTGCGGCTCGACTACGGCACGGTGTCGCCGCTGCTGAAGCGGCTGGAGGGCGCGGGACTCGTGCGCCGGGAGCGTGCGGCGCACGACGAACGGTCGGTGCTCGTCGCGTGCACGGGGCGTGGGGAGGAACTGCGGGAGCGCGCGGAGTGCGTGCCGGGCGCGTTGCTCGCGGCGGCGGGGCTCGACGGGGCGGAGGTCGCGCGGCTGCGCGAGGAGCTGCTGGGGCTCGCGCGACGGGCGGAGACGGCGGCCGAGCGCACGCGCTGATCGCGGCTTACCCGCGGTTACTACCCCCTGGTAATGCCAACTGCCCTACCGGCAAGTACCTTGTGCACGATGTACTTGCGCGCACCTGTTTTCCCCGGGGGGAGCCGGCCATGACCGAGGACACCGCTGTCGACACCCGTCCGTCGAAGATCGTTTACGTCGCCGAGGCCACCGCGCACGGCGGCCGGGATGGCTACGTCACCAGCCAGGACGGCCGGCTCCAACTGAAGGTCGCGATGCCGCCGGAGCTGGGCGGCGACGGCAACGGAACCAACCCGGAGCAGCTGTTCGCGGCCGGATACAGCTCCTGCTTCCACAACGCGCTGGTCCTGGTCGGCCGCCGGTCCGGCTTCGACCTGACCGGGTCCACGGTCGCCGCGAAGGTCGGCATCGGCCCCAACAAGCAGCGCGGCTACGGCCTCGCCGTCGCCCTCAGCGTCTCGCTCCCCGTCCTCGACCCGGACATCGCGGCGGGGCTGGTGGACGCGGCGCACGAGGTCTGCCCGTACTCGAACGCCACCCGCGGGAACATCGACGTAACGATCCTGCTGGGGTAGCCGCCCGGAGGAATCGCAGCCTGTACGTGTGTGTTGCACCCACCGTCGGAGGCAAGCGAAAAGGGAGCGCGGACGTGGACGTGAACGGCACAGTGGCCGAGGGCTTCGAGCCGGTCGGGGAGGCGTTCGCGCGGAACTTCGAGGTGCTCGGGGACCGGGGCGCGGCGGTCGTCGTCTACCGGGACGGGCACAAGGTCGTCGACCTGTGGGGCGGTACGAAGGACGTCGACGGCACGCGGCCCTGGGAGCGGGGCACGGCCCAGATCGTGCGCTCGGCGACCAAGGGGGTCGCCGCCGCCGTACTCCTGCTGCTGCACCAGCGCGGCGAGCTGGACCTCGACGCGCCGGTGGGCACGTACTGGCCGGAGTTCAAGACCGCGGGCAAGGAGCGGACGCTGGTGTGGCACCTGCTCGCGCACCGCGCGGGCGTCCCGGTGCTCGACCGGCCGCTGACACCCGCGCAGGCCGCCGACCCGGTCCTCGGCGCCGAGGCGGTCGCGGCGCAGGCGCCGGCCTGGGAGCCGGGCACGGACCACGGGTACCACGCGCAGACGTACAGCTGGCTGACGGGCGAACTGGTACGGCGGGTGACGGGCCGTTCGGCCGGTGAGTGGATCGCCGACGAGATCGCCGGGCCGGCCGGGGCGGACCTGTGGCTCGGGCTGCCGGACGGTGAGCGCCCGCGCGTGGGGAGGGTGGCGCAGATCGAGGCACCTCAGACCGCGGGCGGGCTGAGGACACGTCCCAAGCGGGCGGTCGCGGAGGCCTACGCCGACCCGGAGTCGCTCACCCGCCGCGCCTTCGCCGCGATCACCCCGCTGCCGGACGAGAACGACCCCGCGTACCGCGCGGCGGTCCTGCCCGCGTCCAACGGCATCGCCACGGCGGACGGACTGGCCCGCTTCTACGCGTCGCTCATCGGCGAAGTGGACGGCGGGGTACGCCTGTTCACGCCGGAGACGGTGGAGCTGGCCCGGGGCGAACGCTCCGCGGGCACCGACCGCGTCCTGGTCGTGGGCACCCGCTTCGGCCTCGGCTACATGCTGCACGGCAGCGCGTCCCCGCTGCTGTCCCCCGGCTCCTTCGGCCACCCGGGCCGCGGCGGCGCCCTCGGCTTCGCCGACCCGTCCGCGGGCATCGCCTTCGGCTACGTGACGAACGGCTTCCGCAAAAGCGTGACGGCGGACCCGAGGGCCCAGGCCCTGATACGGGCGGTACGCCAGGCACTGCCCGCCTCGGGCTGAGGACGGGCTCGTTGACGCGCTCTCCCGGCTGAAGCCGGCAGACTCCCACCTGCCTCGCGGCGGCGGGCTTGACGCGTTTCCGCGGCTGACGACCGCACCTTCCGGCAGCCGGGATCACCACGTGGCCGATCCGGTACAGGTGCAAGATGCAGGGGGACTCGGCCAGTGCCTGCCGGTACCAAGGCGCGCGGCGGGCGAAGTCCGTGTGGAAGGACGGGCCCGGGGCGGTCGCCGATTCAGACCTCGCCGATTCAGACGTTGATCGAATGCGAGGTCCGCCCCGACGCCTGGTCGATCTCCCCGTGCGCCTTGGTCAACAGCTGCATCGCCAGCTCGTTGAGCGCCCGGGCCCCCGCGATCTCCTCCCCGACTCTGGGCTGATTCGTGTCGGAGTGGTGCCGGCTGGCATGCCCCTGCGTCCGTACCTCCGAGCCGTCGGGCAACCGCACCAGCGCGACCGCCCGCGTGTGCTGATCGTCCTCCTGGAACTCGAGCTCGACGTGCCAACCCACTGTGGTGTGCATCATGACGATCACCTCCGGAACACCTGCTTCCAGGGTGCTCCTCGACGGGCCCGTACGCACCATCGCGGCACCCGGGAACCGGGGACGGCGCAGAGGTCGCGCGGGCACTACCCCGCGCGCAGCATCAGCCCGATGCCCACCACCAGCAGGCCGGCCGCCGCGATCCGGGGCGCCCCGAACCGCTCCTTGAAGAACACCGCTCCGATCGCCGCGCCCACGATGATCGAGGACTCGCGCAGGGCGGCGATGGGGGCGAGCTCCGCCTTCGTCTGTGCCCACAGGACGAGACCGTAGGCGGACACGGAGAGCGCCGCCCCGAGCAGCCCGGCGCCGGCGAACGGCCGCAGGACGGGGAGGAGTTGACCCCGCAGGCGATACAGCGCGTACGCCGGGATCGCCACGCCCTCCACCGCCATCAGCCAGGCGATGTACCCGAGCGACGTACCGGAGGCGCGCACCCCCAGCCCGTCGACGACCGTGTACGCGGCGATGGTCAGCCCCGTCGCAAACGCCGCCCCGATCGCGGCCCAGTCGGGCCGGTGCCCGCGCAGCCCCCACAGGGCGACACCCGTCAACCCCGCGCAGGACAGTGCGACACCTGCCGCCGCCCACCCGTCGGGGACCTCGTGGGCGAAGACGGCGGCGAGCAGGGTGACCACCAGGGGCGCGGTGCCGCGCGCGATCGGATACGCCTGTCCGAAGTCCCCCAGGCGGAACGACTTCATCAGCAGCACGTAGTAGGCGACGTGGATGACTGCCGAGCCGATCAGATACGGCCACGCGCCCGCCGCCGGGAACGGCACGACCGGCACCATCGCCAGCCCGATCAGCATCCCCCCGCCCGCGATGAGGGTGAACCCGACGAGCTTGTCCGTGATTTGGTGGGCGATCGCGTTCCAGGTTGCGTGCGTCACCGCGGCGAGCAGGACGGCCGCGGTGACCAGCGGGGTCACGAGGTCCGCTCGCGAACGTCCACGAGGGTGCCGCCGGCATGGGCGACCAGCGTCTCGGGCTCACTGGGCTCACACCCGATCGCCGCGGCGGCCTCGGCGGCGGTACGGGTGGCGTGCGGAAATCGCCGTATACGGGAGGTCAGCCCCTCAATGCCCAACTCGCGCGGGGTGTCGACGAATCGGGGGTGAGCGCCGGAGTGGTGGGGGGCGGTGCAGGGGGCGATGCCGGTGCTCCTATGGGCGTCGGCATCGGGGTCGGTGCCGCTGTCGGTCGTCGTCATGCACGGCACGGTAGTGGTGGGTGTAGGTGACATGCGACTGGGTCACGGGACCGGGCCGCAGCCATGGGCGGGTGACGCTCGATGTGCCGGAGCAGTACGCGGCCCCGGGTCCGGCGGTGCGGTGAGCACACCGTCGGACCGGGGGCCGCCGAGGTCTGAGCACTCAGACCTTCACCAGTTCCCGTTCCTCATCGGGATCCGCGTCCTTCGGGTCGCCCGAGCCGGACGGGCCGGCCGGCGTCCGCAACCCCTCCCCCTCCACATCCACGTTCGGCAGCACCCGGTCCAGCCACTTCGGCAACCACCACGCCTTCTTGCCGAGCAGGGCCAGGACCGCGGGGACGATCGCCATCCGCACGATGAACGCGTCGAAGAAGACCGCGATGGCCAGGCCGAAGCCGATCATCTTGATCATGGACTCGCTGGAGCCGATGAAGCCGGCGAAGACCGCCATCATGATGACCGCGGCGGCCGTCACGACCCGGGCACCGTGCTTGAAGCCGGTCACCACCGCCTGGCCCGGCTTCTCGCCGTGGACGTACGCCTCTCGCATCCGGGTCACGAGGAACACCTCGTAGTCCATCGCGAGGCCGAAGACCACGCCGATCATGAAGATCGGCATCATCGACATGACCGGGCCGGTCTCCTCGACGCCCATGAGGCCGGCCAGCCAGCCCCACTGGAAGACCGCGACCACGGCGCCCAGGGCCGCCATCACGCTGAGCAGGAAGCCGAGGGCCGCCTTCAGCGGGACGAGGAGGGAGCGGAAGACCACGATCAGGAGCAGGAACGCCAGGCCCACCACGAGGACCAGGTACGGGATCAGCGCGTCGTTCAGTTTCTGCGAGACGTCGATGTTCATGGCCGTGGAGCCGGTGACCAGCACGTCCGCGTCCGTGGCGGCCTTGATGTCCGTGCCGGCCTCCCGGATGCCGTGGACCAGGTCCTCGGTGGTCACCGACGACGGCTTGGAGTCCGGGATGACGGTGATCGTCGCCGTGTCGCCCGTCTTGTTGGGGGCGGCCGGCGTCACGGTGGTGACGTCCTTGAGGCCCTTGATCTCATCGGTGACCTTGGCGAACGCGGCATCCGGGTCGTCGCTCGCCTTCGCGTCGACGACGACCATCAGGGGGCCGTTGAAGCCGGGGCCGAAGCCCTCGGACAGCAGGTCGTACGCCCTGCGCTGCGTCGTCGAGGTCGGCTGCGAGCCGTCGTCCCCCAGGCCCAGCTCCAGGGAGGCCGCGGGGACGGCGGCGGCGCCGAGGCCGACGACGCCGAGGAGCAGGACGGCGATCGGACGGCGTACGACGAAGCTCGCCCAGCGCGTGCCCATGTTGGGCCTGGCCTTGCCCGAAGCGGCCTTCCGCGCGGCGCGGGCGCCGCCCAGGAACCTGCTCTTCTCGCCCGCCGGCTTGACCTTCCGGCCCGCGTAACCGAGCAGCGCGGGGATCATCGTCAGCGCGATGAGGACCGCGATGGCGACCGTACCGGCGGCCGCGACGCCCATCTTCGTCAGCATCGGGATGTCGACGACGGACAGGCCCACCAGCGCGATCACGACCGTGAGGCCGGCGAACACCACCGCCGAGCCCGCGGTGCCGACGGCCCGGCCGGCCGCCTCCTCACGCTCGCGCCCCTCGGCCAGTTCGGCGCGGTAGCGGGAGACGATGAACAGGGCGTAGTCGATGCCGACCGCCAGGCCGATCATCGTGGCCAGCGTCGACGTGGTCGAGCCCAGGTCGAGGGTGCTGGCGAGGGCGGTGATCCCCGAGACGCCGATGCCGACGCCGACGAGCGCCGTCAGCAGCGGCAGGCCGGCCGCGATCAGCGAGCCGAAGGTGATGACCAGGACGACCGCGGCGACCGCGATGCCGATGACCTCCGTGGCGCCGGTCTCGGGCGTCGTCTGGAGCGCGTCACCGCCGACCTCCACGGTCAGCCCGGCATCCCGCGCGTCCTGCGCGGCCTCCTCCAGGGCGTCCCGGGTGGCGTCCTCCAGTTCCATGCCGGAGACCTTGTACTTGACCGACGCGTAGGCGATCGTGCCGTCCTTGCTGACGGCCTCGGCCTGGTACGGGTCGGCGACGGAGGCGACCTCGGAGCCTTCGGCCAGTTCGTCGACGGTCCTCTCCACGGTCTTCTTGTGGGCGGGGTCCGTCGTCTTCTCTCCTGCGGGTGCCTTGAAGACGACGCGGGCCGTGGCGCCGTCGGCGCTCATCCCGGGGAAACGCTGTTCCAGCAGGTCGAAGGCCTTCTGCGCCTCGGTGCCCGGGACGGAGAAGGACGTGTTGCCCGCAGCGGGGGCGCTGGCCGCGCCGACGCCCGCGAGCGTCAGCAGGGCCACCCATATGAGGGCGGCGAAATGCCGTCGCCTGAAGGCGAGCCGGCCGAGTTTGTAGAGAAACGTGGCCACGAGGGCGTACTCCCGGTCAGGTCGTGGGTTCTTCGGGGCAGGGTGATCAGCCCGGCGGGGAGGCAGGGGTGATCGGCCCGACGACGTGAGCGGTCGCGTCAGGTTCTGTGCGCGGGGATGGTCAGGCGGTGGGCGCGCCGAGGGCGGGGAGGACCACGGCGTCGATGTAGGAGAGGAGGAAGGCCTGCGTCGGCGGCTTCTCGTCGATCATCGTGCGGGCGGCGAAGCCACCGATCATCATGTGCATCACGAACCCGATCGCCGGGTTGTCCGCGCGGACCTCACCCCGGTCGACCGCGCGTTGCAGCACGCGGCGGAACTCCGCCGTCTCCGGCTCGATCAGGTGCTCCCGGAACGCCTTCAGGAGGTCCGGGTTGCCGTGTACCGCCATGGCCAGGCCCCGCATCAGCGCGGAGTCCTGTTCCATCTGGCAGTCGTCCGACCGCAGCGTGAGGGCGTGCAGGTCGCCCCTGAGCGACCCGGTGTCGATCTCGTCGGAGGAGAGGCCCGGCTTGTTGTGCCGCACGGCCTTCGCCACCAGCTCGGCCTTTCCGCCCCACTGGCGGTAGAGGGTCGCCTTGCTGGACCGGGTGCGGGCGGCCACGGCGTCCATGGTGAGGGCGTCGTAGCCGACTTCCCGGAGCAGGTCGAGCACGGCCGAGTACAGCTCGGCCTCGCGCTCGGGGGTGATACGACTGCGACGAGTCGTCGCGACCTCGGTCATGTCCCTCACCTTCCCGCTCCGAACGACACGGTTTCGTACGTGACGAATGTAGCGCATCCGCAAACGAAACGAAACTGTTTCGTTCGTGTTGTGGGTCACGCCGGCCCCCGTCCGGACCACGCGGCCCCCGCCAGGTCACCCGAGGCGTCACGAGGGGTGGATTGCGCACGAGTTGCCCCGGTTCACCCCGCGGGAGAAGCATGGGTGGGTGAGCTATCTGCGCCTTCCGCATCTGAGCGGCGACCTGCTGTGCTTCGTGGCCGAGGACGACCTCTGGCTGGCCCCCCTCGACACACCCGGCCGCGCCTGGCGGCTGACCGTCGACCGGACCAAGATCGGTCATCCCCGCTTCTCACCCGACGGCCGCCACCTCGCCTGCACGAGCTGGCGCAGCCTGGTTCCGGAGATCCATCTCGTGCCGGTGGACGGCGGGCCGGGCAGGCAGCTCACTTACTGGGGTTCGGCCGACACCCAGGTCTGCGGCTGGACGCCCGAGGGACAGATCCTCGCCGTCGCCTCCCACGGCCAGCCCTTCTCGCACTTCACCTGGTCCTACAAGGTCCCCACCGACGGCGACCCCGGCAGCAAGCTCCCCTGGGGCCCGGTCTCCGACATCCAGGTCGCCGACCTCGACGGCGAACGCAGGACCCTCCTGCTCACCGGCTCCCCGCCGCACGAACCGGCCGCCTGGAAGCGCTACCGCGGCGGCGCCATGGGCCGCCTCTGGCTGCACGGCGAACGGCTGCTGGCCGACCTCCAGGGGCACCTGCACTCCCCCATGTTCGTCGCCGGCCGGATCGCCTTCCTCTCCGACCACGAGGGCATCGGCAACCTCTACTCGTGCGCGTACGACGGCTCCGACCTGCGCCGGCACTCCGACCACGACGCCTTCTACGCCCGGCACGCGTCGAGCGACGGCACCCGGGTGGTGTACCAGTGCGGGGGCGACCTGTGGATGGCCGACGACCTGGCCCCGGACTCCGTCCCGCGCAAGCTCGACGTACGACTGAGCGGCCCGCGCGCGGGACGCCGTACGTACCACGTGCCCGCCGCCCAGCACGTCGACGGCATATCGGTCGACGAGACGGGCCGCGCAAGCGCCGTCGTCGTACGCGGCAGCCTGTACTGGCTCACCCACCGCGACGGCCCCGCCCGCACCATCACCGACACACCGGGTGTACGGGTCCGGCTCCCGGAGATGCTCGGCTCCGCCGGCCGGGTCGCCTATGTGACGGACGCGGAGGGCGAGGACGCGGTCGAGATCGCGTTTCTGCCGCGGGCGACGGGTGACCGTGAGCCCCGGCGGCCGGCGTCGGGGAAGCTGGGCCGCGTCCTGGAGCTGGTGTCGGACCCGCAGGGCGAGCGCCTCGCCATCGCCTCGCACGACGGACGGCTGCTCCTCCTCTCCGTGTCCGATGCAGCGGCTGCCGCCGCGGGCACGGAGGACCCGGGCGGGGAGGTCACCGAGCTGATCCGGTCCATCAACGGGCCGGTGCGGGACCTCGCCTTCTCCCCGGACGGGTCGTGGCTGACGTGGTCGCACCCCGGGATCGGCCGCTCCCTGCGGCAGATCAAGATGGCGCGCATCTCCGGAATCGGAAAGGGGGACCGGCTGATCGTCGACGTCACCAACGGCCGCTTCGAGGACGAGAACCCGGTGTTCACGCGGGACGGCCGCTATCTCGCCTTCCTCTCCTGGCGCGGCTTCGACCCGGTCTACGACGTGCACACCGGCGACCTGTCCTTCCCGCTCGGCTGCCGCCCCTACCTGGTTCCGCTCTCCTCGGCCACCCCCTCCCCCTTCGCACTGAACCCCGAGGGCCGTCCGGCCGCGGGGGGCCTGGACCCGGTCGAGGACGACGAGCCCGGTGACGGCAGCGCGGTGACCGTGGAGATCGAGGGGCTGGAGAGCCGGGTGACACCCTTCCCGGTCACCGCCTCCAAGTACTCGTCGCTGTGTCCGGTCGCGGGCGGCGGTCTCGTGTGGCTGCGCTGGCCGATCTCGGGCGCGCTGGGCGAGACGTTCGTGAATCCGGACGACACCAGCGGGCGGCCCACCCTGGAGCACTTCAGCATCAGCAAGGCGAAGAAGTCCGAACTGGTGGGGCACCTGGACTGGTTCGCGGTCAGCGGCGACGGATCGCGGCTGGTCGTGGTCGACGAGGGCGACCTGCGGGCGGTGCCCGCCACCGAGCCGGGCGACGTCGACACGACGGTCTGGATCGACCTGCGCCGCATCCTGCACCGAGTCGACCCGGCCGCCGAGTGGCGTCAGTCGTACGCGGAGGCGGGCCGGCTGATCAGGACGTACTTCTGGGATCCGGGGATGTGCGGGATCGACTGGGACGCGGTGCTCGACCAGTACCGGCCGCTGGTCGAACGGGTCGCGTCCCCGGACGAGTTCGCGGACCTGCTGCGCGAGGTCCTGGGCGAGCTGGGCACCTCCCATGCCTATGTCACGGCCGCCCGCCGCAACGAGGGACCACCGCACTACCAGCGCCGGCAAGGGCTGCTCGGCGCCAACTTCGTGCGGCGGGACGAGGGTTGGACGATCCGGCGGATCCTGCCCGGCGACTCGTCCGACTCCAGGGCCCGCTCGCCGCTGGCGGGCACGGGCATCCGGGAGGGCGCGGTCCTCACCCACGTCGACGGCCGCCCGGTGGACCCGGTCACCGGGCCCTTTCCGCTCCTCGCGGGCGCGGGCGGTACGACGGTGGAGCTGACGTTCGCCCGAACCGTCGCCCACCACCACCCTTCCGAGGAAGGCCCGTCGGGCCCCTCCGATTCCACGGAGGGCGAGGGACCGTCCCGGCGGGTCGCCGTGGTCCCGCTCCTCGACGAGCGGCCGCTGCGCTACCAGGACTGGGTGGCCAAACGCCGGGAGGTCGTACGCGAGTTGAGCGGCGGCCACTGCGGCTATCTGCACATCCCCGACATGGGCGGCTCGGGCTGGGCGCAGTTCAACCGGGACCTGCGCATGGAGGTGTCACGGCCCGCGCTGCTCGTGGACGTGCGTGGCAACGCGGGCGGCCACATCAGCGAACTGGTCATCGAGAAGCTGACCCGCAGGATCCTGGGCTGGGACCTGACCCGCAACGCCCAGCCGGTGTCGTACACCTCGAACGCCCCGCGCGGCCCGGTGGTCGCGCTCGCGGACGAGGCGACCTCGTCGGACGGCGACATGATCACAGCGGCCTTCAAGCTGCTGAAGCTGGGCCCGGTCGTCGGCCAGCGCACCTGGGGCGGGGTGGTCGGCATGACGGGCCGTCACCGGCTGGGGGACGGCACGGTGATCACCGTGCCGATGAACGCGGCCTGGTTCGAAGCGTACGGCTGGTCGGTCGAGAACCGCGGGGTGATCCCGGACCTGGAGATTCTCCGCACCCCCCTGGACTGGGCCGAGGGCCGCCACGCCCAGCTGGACGACGCGGTCCAACTCGCCCTGGATCTACTGAAGACGAACCCTCCGGCGACACCCCCGGACCACAGCCGCGTACCCGACGGCTCGCGGCCGAAGCTACCTCCGCGCCTCTGACAGGCGGCAGGCCCGACCCCCAAGGGGCGCGAGGCCGCACTCAAAGAAAACGCAGGGCACCCTCCCGAAGAAGGGCACCCCACGTCATGGCTCAGACCGAGCGCGGCGACTAGGCGTCGAAGTCCTCGTCGAGGCGGTCCTCGTCAAGGCGGTCCTCGTCCTCCGGGCGCATGCGCTCGGGGTCCTCGTCGCGCTCACGGCGGCGGCCACGCTGCTGGGCCTGCTCCTTGGCCTGGTCCATCTTCTCGCGGGCCTGCTGCTGCCACTGCTCGGACTGGTCCTGGAACTTGTCCTTCGTACCCATGTGGGTTCACTCCCGTGGTGGGTGAGGGGGTTGGGGCCCCGGAGCGGGGCCTCGACCAGATTCACACGGGCGGACACAGAGCGCATTTCGATCAGTTACGGTGCGTAGCCCTGGCCTGTTCGTCGGCCGCCCCGCCCGCCCCGACCAGTCCGGTCCGCATCCCGTCGAGCCGCGAGGCGAACCGCCGCATCTCCCGCTGCCCCG
Source organism: Streptomyces sp. NPDC040410 (assembly GCF_055595715.1). Lineage (NCBI taxonomy): Bacteria > Bacillati > Actinomycetota > Actinomycetes > Kitasatosporales > Streptomycetaceae > Streptomyces > Streptomyces sp. NPDC040410. Next base: position 125,521 of record NZ_JBVIVK010000010.1, on the reverse strand, counting down.
CCGTCCCGATGAGCCCGGGCAGACCGCCGCGTACGCCCTGCATCCCGCGCAGCCACCACTGCCCGTAGACGTGCGCCGACCGCCGCTCGATTCCGGCGACGATCCGGTCGGCCGCCGGCCCCAGCGGGTACGTCTTGTTCGACGGCCACGGCAGCCGCTGCCTCAACTCCCGCATGACGTCGTCCTGATCGGCCCCGCGCACCATGTCGGTGTCGGTCCACGACAGATAACCGACGCCGACCCGGACGCCCTTGTGGCCGACCTCGGCCCGAAGACTGTGCGCGTACGCCTCCACCCCGGACTTGGACGCGCAGTACGCGGTCATCATCGGCGCCGGCGTGATCGCCGCGAGCGAGGCGATCTGGAGCAGGTACCCGCGGCTCTCCATCAGCAACGGCAGGAAGGCGCGGGCCGTCACCGCCGAACCGATCAGGTTGACCTCGATCACCCGCCGCCAGGACTCCGGATCGGAGTCCACGAAGGGACCGCCGGTCGCCACACCCGCGTTGGCGACGACGATGTCGACCTTCCCGAACCGCTCCTTGACCTCCCGCGCGACCCGGGTCATCGCCTCCTGGTCGGTGACGTCGGCGTACCAGTGGCCGCTGTCGCCGTGCAGCCGCTCGGCGACCTGCTTGAGCGCGTCCGCCTCCAGGCCGACCAGCGCCACCTTGGCGCCGCGCGCCGACAGCTTGCGGGCGAGCAGCTCGCCCACGCCCCGCGCGGCCCCGGTGACCACCGCGACCTGTCCCTCCAGGCTCACCCTGCTCATGTGCCCTCCTTCACGAGTGCGTACGCGGTGACCAGTTCCCGGATCTTCCCGCTGACCAGCTCGGGCGCCTCGACCGGCGTCATGTGGCCGAGCCCGGGCAGCTCGGTCACGCCCAGGCAGTCCGGGAGCGCGGCGGCCAGCGAGCGCGCGTGCACCGGCGGGGCCAGCCGGTCCGCCGTGCCGACGACCACGGCCGTCGGCACCGTCAGCTCCCGTACGGCGTGGTCGAGGTCGAGCAGTTCGAGCACTTGGGACCAGGCGTACCGCACCTTGCGGGGACACGCGTGCACGATGCGGGCGCACGCCTCCACCATGTGCGGGGCCGAACCGGGGCCCATCGTCCCGTACTTGAGGATCCGCCGCGCCAGCGGTGTGACCGGCCCGAGCGGCGCCCGTGAACCGAGGATCTGCTTCGTCAGCCGGGTCCGCAACCGGCCCGCCCGGATCGGCACCACCAGCGACTCGGCTGCCAGCCGCGAACTGCCCGTGCTGCACAGCAGTACCGCGGCGGCGTGCTCCCTGAACGCCGGGCGGCCGGAGGCGGCCATCACCGTCATCCCGCCCATCGAGTGACCGGCGATCACGGCCTTCTCGCCCGGCGCGAGCGTCGCGGCCAGTACCGCTTCGAGGTCGTCGGCGAGCGCCTCGGCACTGCAGGCGGGGTTCGCCGGGCTGCGTCCGTGGCCGCGCTGGTCGTAGGCGATGACCCGGTGGTCGGCGGCCAGTTCCCGTATCTGGGCAGCCCAGAAGGCGGTCGAGCAGGTCCAGCCGTGCGCGAGGACGACGGCGGGGGCGTCGTCGGGGCCGTGCACCTCGACGTGCAGACGGGCGCCACCGGTGGAGACGGCGGTGAGTTCGCGGGCGGGGGCGGGCGGGGCGTAGGGGCCGGAGGCCACGTGGCTGAGGCGGCTCACGCGGTCACCGCCTTGTCTGTCTTGTCTGTTTTGTCTGCTTTGCCGGTCTTATCGGTCTTGTCGGCATTGCTCGTCCTGCCGGTCTTCGCCGGCTGCTTCTGCGGGGGCACGCGCAGGACCTCGTACTCCATCAGATCCACCCTGCGGGTGGCACGCCGGAACTCGGTCGTCGTACCGGGCCAGATGGTCGTGTTGCGGCCGTCGGCGTCGAGGTACCAGCTGGAGCAGCCCGTGTTCCACACCGTGCGCCTCATCCGCTCCTGCACCCGGCGGTTCCAGGCTTGCACGGCGCTCGGGCGGGCGTCGAGGGCGGCGCGGCCGCCGAGGACGTCGAGCTGCCGTACGAAGTCGGCCAGGTAGTTCAGCTGGGACTCGATCATGAGGATCATGGACGAGTTCCCCAGGCCGGTGTTGGGCCCGATGATCGTCATCCAGTTGGGGAAGCCCGCCGCCGACGCGCCGCGCAGGGCCTCCATGCCGTCCTTCCAGGTCTCGGCCAGTGTCCTCCCGTCCGCGCCGACCACCCGCTCGGCGATCGGCATGTCGGTGACGCGGAAGCCGGTGCCGAAGACGATCGCGTCGACCTCGGCCTCGCTGCCGTCGGCGGCGACCACGGTCGAGCCACGGATCTCCGCGAGCCCGCTCGCGACCACGTCCACATTGGGCTGCACGAGCGCCGGGTAGTACTCGCTGGACAGCAGGATCCGCTTGCAGCCGATGCGGTAGCCGGGTGTGAGCCTGGCACGCAGGGCCGGGTCCTTGACGGAACGGGCCATGTTGCGCCTGGCCAACTGCTCGATGATTCCGAGCTCGTCGGGATGCTTGGTGAACGCCTGGACCTGCAACTCCCTGATGCCCCACAGGAGTCCGCGACGGGCCTGGGCGGTGAAGGGGAGCTGCCGGTGCAGCCACCGCTCCGCTCCGGTGATGGCGCGGTCGACGCGGGGCATCACCCACGGCGGGGTGCGCTGGAAGAGGGTCAGCCGGGAGACCTCCGGCTGGATGGCCGGCACGATCTGGATCGCGGAGGCACCGGTGCCGACCATGGCGACCCGCTTGCCGCGCAGGTCGTAGTCGTGGTCCCAGCGGGAGGAGTGGAAGACCGTGCCGGGGAAGGAGTCCAGCCCGGGAATGTCGGGGATCCTCGGGTCGGACAGCGGCCCGGTCGCGGAGACGACGACATCGGCGGAGAGGTTGCCGCTGCTGGTCTCGATGTCCCAGCACAACCGCTCGCCGTTCCAGGTCATCCGCTTCACCTCCGAGTCGAAGCGGATGTGCGGGCGCAGCCGGAAGACGTCCGTGACGTGCTCCAGGTAGGCGCGGATGTGCTCCTGCCCGGAGAAGGTGCGGGGCCAGTCGGGATGGGGTGCGAAGGAGAACGAGTAGAGGTGGGACGGCACGTCGCACGCACATCCCGGATAGCTGTTGTCCCGCCAGGTGCCGCCGACACTGCCCGCCCGCTCCAGGACGACGAAGTCGGTGACGCCCTCGCGCCTGAGCCGGACGGCGGCGCCCAGCCCGCCGAACCCGGACCCGACCACCGCCACCCGTACATGTTCGTGTTCGTGCTCGGCCATCCCGGAGCCTCCACGCGTCGCCTCGGACCATGCCAGTGAACACTGGCGCAATGGGAGGGTAGGGCAGCACCGTACTGATCGGTAGGGGTCGGACGCAGAACACTGGCCATCAGTGGCTCCGCCGCAGGTACCGGCGGTACGACATAGGCTTCCGACGTGGCAGGAGACGGTGGACGACGCGAGTACCGCATGGAGGAGCTGGCCCGGCTGGCCGGCATCACGGTGCGCACCCTGCGCTTCTACCGCGAACGCAAACTGATCCCGCCGCCCCGGCGGGAGGGCCGTATCGCCTGGTACGACGACCACCACCTGGCCCGCCTGCGGACCATCTCGGCGCTCCTGGAACGCGGCCACACCCTGAACGGCATCGCCGAACTGGCCGAGGCCTTCGACCACGGCCGGGACGTCGCCGACCTGCTCGGCATGGACACCCCCACCGAGGAGACCCCGGTCCGCCTCACCCCCGAGGAACTCGCCGACCGCTTCGCCGGCGAGGTCACCCCCGAGAACCTCGCCGCCGCACTGGAACTCGGCTACCTCGGCACCGACGGCGAGGAGATCGTCCACATCAGCCACCGCCTCCTGGACGTCTCCTCGGCCCTGGTCCGCGAAGGCATCCCCCTCGCGGACGTCCTGGAAGCGGGCAGACGCGTACGTGAACACGCGGACGCCCTGGCGGAACTCTTCGCCGACGTGATCCTGCGGCACGCCCCCGAGGAGGACCTCCAGCGCCTGCGCCCGCTGGCACAGAGCGTGGTCGCGGCGGAACTCTCACTGGCGCTGGACCGGCGGATGAGGAAACAGGACTGAGGTCCTGCCGTCGCCGTCCGCCCGGAGGGCGGGCCCCGCGGGGTCAGGTGCGTGCTGGATCTGATCGCGGAGTGGTGAGCGATCTGGAGCTGCGCCGTCGGCGACGCTGCGAGGCGTATCCGTCACGGCGGGCCGTCCAGGCCGCCAACCGGTTTGCGGGTGTCTGGGGCTACGGGGCCGGGACGAACGGCCGGAAGGGCGTGAGCGTCGGAGCGAACGGGGCGAGGTGGGCCGTGTCGCGGCTGGGCCAGGCCTAGAGGTCGTAGACGACAGTCACCGGCGCGTGGTCCGACCAGCGTTCCTCGTGGGTGGCCGCGCGCTCGACGAAGCCCTTGACGGCCTTGGCGGCCAGGCCGGGGGTCGAGACGTGGAGGTCGATCCTCCACCCTGAATCGTTGTCGAAGGCCCGCCCCCGGTACGACCACCACGTGTACGGCCCCTCCACCTCGGGGTGCAGCGAACGCACCACGTCCACATAGCCCCCGTCCGCCGGATCGAAGACCCGGGTCAGCCACGCCCGCTCCTCGGGCAGGAAGCCGGAGTTCTTCTGGTTGGCGCGCCAGTTCTTGAGGTCGGCCTGCTGGTGGGCGATGTTCCAGTCGCCGCACACGACCACCTCGCGGCCGTCGGCTGCGGCGCGTTCGCGCAGGTCCTTGAGGTAGGCGAGGAACTCCGCCATGAAGCGGACCTTCTCGTCCTGGCGGTCGGTGCCGGCCTCGCCGGAAGGGAGGTAGAGGGAGGCGACCGTGACGCCCGGCAGGTCGGCCTCGACATAGCGTCCGGTGGTGTCGAAGTCGGACGAGCCGAAACCGACCTGGACGTGGTCGGGCTCGCGGCGCGAGAAGAGGGAGACGCCGGCGCGACCCTTGGCGGCGGCGGGGGCGTGGACGACGTGCCAGCCCTCGGGCGTGCGGACCTGTTCGGGCAGCTGGTGCGGCTCGGCGCGCACCTCCTGGAGGCAGAGCACGTCGGCGGAGGTGGCGGAGAGCCACTCCACGAAGCCCTTCTTGGCGGCGGCGCGCAGTCCGTTCACATTGACGGAGGTCACAGTGAGCACCCGGGCACGATACCGGCACACTGGACGAGGTCCTGTTCTGGATGGGGGCCAGACCCCGGGCACTGCATTCGTATACGGTAGGTAGCATGAATATCCGTCGTGTCACGTTCGACCACCCCGACGCCGTCAAGCTGAACGACCAGGTCCAGGCCGAGTACCACGTCCGCTACGGCGACGGCGGCGACGCCACCCCCCTGGACCCGTCGGACTTCGCCCCGCCGAACGGCGTCTACCTGATCGTGTACGACGAGAGCGAGACCCCCGTCGCCACAGGCGGCTGGCGCACCCAGGACGCGAACGACGAGGGCAACCTCGACGGGGACGCCGAGCTCAAGCGGATGTTCGTCATAGAGCAGGCGCGCGGCCGGGGTCTGGCCCGCCGTGTCCTGGCCGCGCTGGAGGAGGACGCCCGCGCCGCCGGCCGCACGCGCATGGTTCTGGAGACCGGCACGAAACAGCCGGAGGCGATCGCGCTGTACGCCTCGAGCGGTTACGAGCCATGCGGCAAGTTCGGCTACTACCGCTTGTACGAGGACAGCCGCTGCTTCGCGAAGCGGCTTTGAGTCCCCCTCCCCGCAGGGAGGGGGTTCCTGGCTCACGCCGCTCGACGCGGCGGTCACGCGGCACCAGGTGCGGGGACCGTCACGCACGTTGCGCCGGCTCCGCCCGACCGTGAATCGGGCCGAGGTCACGAAGTCGGTGTCGTCGCGGAGGACGACGGGGGCCGTTGTGTCGGGCACTGCCTGTGGGTGGTCGCGTTTCCCGTGGCTCCCCGCTGGTTCGGGCACGACTGGGTGGGGCACGGACACCCTTGGCACATCGCCCCTCGATGGCCTAGAAGGCGACGATTCCGACTGGGCCGTCGCCGACGGGGATGGGGTTCCCGGTGACTCGGTTGTTCCTGGTGTTGATCACCGACACGGTGTCGGCGAAGAGGTTGGTCACGTAGGCGCGGTCGCGGCGCGGATCCACTGCCACCCCGTTCGGGCCGTTGCCGACGGGGATGGGGGACCCGACCACCTGGTTGGCGATGGTGTCGATCACCGACACCGTGTCGGCGTTGAAGTTGGCCACGTAGGCGCGGGGGTTGCGCGGGTCCACCGCCACCGCGTACGGGCCGTCGCCGACGCCGATGATCCCGATGACCTGGTCGCTGGTGGTGTCGATCACCGACACGTTGTCGCTGCCGTTGTTGGCGACGTAGGCGCGGGCACGGGCGGTGTCCACTGCGACCTCTGCCGGGTCGCCGCCGACCGGGATGGTCCCGACCGCCTGGTTCGTGTTGGTGTCGATCACCGACACGGTGTTGCTTCCTTCGTTGGTCACGTAGGCGCGGGCACGGGGCGGGTCCACCGCCACCCCGACCGGGGTACTGCCGACAAGGATGGGGGACCCGACCACCTGGTTGGTGTTGGTGTTGATCACCGACACGGTGCCGTCGAAGTCGTTGGCTACGTAGGCGCGAGCGCGGGTCACGTCCACCGCGACCCCGTTCGGGCCGTTGCCCACGGGGATGGGGGACCCGACCACCTGGTTCGTGTTGGTGTTGATCACCGACACCGTGTCGTCGTTCTGGTTGGTCACATAGGCACGAGCACGGGGCAGGTCCACGGCCACGTCGAACGGGCGGTCACCGACGGGGATGGGGGAGCCGACAACACGGTTGGAGTTGGTGTCGATCACCGACACGGTGTCGGCGAGGGTGTTGACCACGTAGGCAGGGTCGGCCTGCCGCTGCGGGTCCGGGGTTGCTGAGGCGGGCGGGGTGATGCCGGGCAGCAGCGCGGTGCACAGTGCGGTCAGTGCGCCTGCGATCCATGCTTGCCGCCCACGTCGTGCCTGCCTCGATCTGTGATTCGGCTGTCCATCGGGAACAGCGCTGTACTTGTTGCGGGTGGTCTGCATGCGCATCTCCTACTGGGCTGCCACGTCTGGGCCCGTTGGCCACTGACCGCATCCTTGAGCCAGCTCGGAGCCCAGCCAGGCAGGCTCGACCGAACGGATGGCCGAGATCACCGGGTTGGCTGGTAGAGCGCCCTCCACGTCAGAGGTCGGCTCCGGTTGCCGGGTCATTCAGGGGCGTTGACGCGGTGGGTTCCGCCGTCGTTGGTGGACGAGGCGGTCCAGGCGGCGGGCTGTGTGGAGCGTCGGGTCCGGCTGCGGCAGACCCGGGTGGTGGTGTATTTCGTGCCGGCCCTGGGCTTGTTCGGGGAGTGCGGTTATCGCTGGGTCTGGGCGGCGAGGTGGCCGCGCGGGAGGGTGACTGATCCGTCGGCGGCAGCCTTGCGGCAGGCCCGGCAGCGGTTAGGGGTGAAGCCACGTCACGCAGATCTGCGTGACCGCGCTCCAACTCCGCAGGAAGGAACAGGAGCTGGTGAAGCAAGCCGCCGGCGAGTTGTGGACCGACTCGGACTCTGTGTTCACCACACGCTGCGGCACGCCGTTCGAGTACGGCTCCCTGCTCGCCGCGCTCGACGTGGACCCCCGCGTCGCTATGCAGACCCTTCGGCACAGCAAGATCGCGGTGACGATGGAGGTCTGCACGCACGTCCCGTCAGAGTCGACTCGCAGGGCACCGCGCAAGCTCGGCAAGCACCTTGGGAAGCAAGATCGGAGGTAGTCGCTGTACTTCGCTGCTGTACGGCATGCCAAAGCCCCCACCAGATATCCCTGGTAGGGGCTTTGAGCTGCGTGGACCTGAGGGGATTTGAACCCCTGGCCCCCTCGATGCGAACGAGGTGCGCTACCGGACTGCGCCACAGGCCCTTGCAACGAGTGAAACTCTAGCATCCCCGTCCGGGTGCTTGGAAATCCGTTCCCGGCTGGTCACGGCCATGCTCCGGAGAGCGGCGGGCCTCTACTCGTTGGCCGCGCGCGGCCGGTCCCCGTCCTCGTACTGGTCGAAGAGCGGCGTGCGGCCGCGCTCTCGGGCACGGCGGGCGGAGGCGGCGCGACGGGCGTCACTGCGACCGTCCGCCGCCGGCCTGCCCTCCGCGGGGGACGACTCCTCCACTCCCCCGTCGCACGCGCCGGGCTCCGCTTCCTGCTCCTGCTCGTGCTCCGGTGCCACCGGGCTCGACCGCGCCGAGCTCCATGTGTCCGGCGCCCCCAGATCCACGTCCGCGGTGGCCCGCGGAGCGACCGGCGCGGTCACGTACGTCGGCAACGGCACCGGCACCGGGTCCCAGCTGTCCCCGCTCCCCGGCCCGGCCTGCCGCTCGCGCTGCTGGTCGACCCACTCGGCGTGGTCGGTCTGCTCGACGAGGGCCCGACGGTCCGCGGCGAGCGCCGACAGCCCGGGATCCGCCTCCGGCTCGGGTCCCTCGTCCGGCTCGGCCACATCCACGCCGGTGTCCGTGGACGCCCGTCGACGCGGCTGCCGCGCGCGCTCCCGCAGCCGCTGTGCCGCGGCCTCGGCCCGGCGCCGGTCCATCTGGTAGGCGAAGCGGCGGCGTTCCTTTGCGCGCAGATGCGCGATGTACGCGCTGAGCAGCACGGCCGGCACGCCGGGCGCCCAGAGGAACGCGAGGCCCCCGACCGCGGCGACGACCGCGCCGAGCGTGAAGGCGAGGAAGAGCACCACTGTGGTGCGCCGACGGCGCGCGAGCACCTTCGTACGCCGGGCCCGCGCGGCGGCCGCCTCCGCACCGGCGTCCGCACGCCGGGCAGCGGGCACCCGCTTCCGCTGCGGTTCCCGTACCTGGCCCTGCGCCTGTTCCCGTACCTGGTCCCGTACCTGGTCCCGTACCTGGCCCCGTACCTGGTCCCGTACCTGGCCCCGTACCTGGTCCCGCACCTGGTCCCGTACCTGTTCGCGTGCCTGTTCCGCCCGCCCCGCGGCCTGCGGCTCGACCGCCGCGTGCGTCTGCGGGCGGGTCGGAGGCATGGCGAAGGCCCGGACGTCCACCGAATCGGTGGTCCCCGGGTCCACGGCGCTGGACTCCCCCTCGTCGGTGGAGCGCGCCCGCAGGTCCTTGGCGTACCGGCGCTCCATCCCCGCCCGTCCGGACAGCAACCGGATGGCTGTGCTGAAGCGTTCCGTCGGACGGGCCTCGTTCAGCTCGTCCTGCCTACGGAGCCACATCGGCACCAAGTAGGCGGCCCAGGCCCCGACAATGACTGCGTAGATGAGGCCGCTGCTGCTCACGCCTCACACGGTAGAGGGATTTGCGTGAGGCCATCCGCCAATTGAGCCGGTGTGTCGCACGATCTGGCTGATATTTCGAGCTTTTTTTGCGACCGATGCGATCAGTAGGCCACCGAGGTGCGAATTCAGCGCCCCCAGACGGTCATCCGTCGATCAATTCGAACATTTATTCAATTTACCGGGCTATGCGGGATTGTCGTGGGGCGCGCTCCGGGATCGTGCCCCGTGCCAGCGCCGCAGCAAACCGTCCGGCACCTCTTCCGAGGTGAGTGCGAAGACGAGGTGGTCGCGCCAGGCACCGTCGATGTGGAGATAACGGGGCCTGAGCCCCTCCTCGCGGAATCCGAGTTTCTCAACGACCCGGCGGCTGGGCCCGTTCTCGGGGCGAATGCAGACCTCGATGCGGTGCAGGCCGACGGTCCGGAAACAGTGGTCCACGGCGAGCGCCACGGCCGTCGGCATCACGCCGCGGCCGGCCACCGCCTCGTCCACCCAGTAACCGACGTGCCCCGAGCACATCGAGCCCCAGGTGATCCCGGCCACCGTCAACTGCCCGACCAGCCGCCCCTGGTACTCGATGACGAACGGCAGCATCCGCCCCGCGTTCGCCTCGGACCGCAGGTGCCTGACCATCTGGCGGTACGTGGGCCGGTGCACGATCGGCCCGGTCGGCGTGGGCGGCGGAATGGTCGCCTCCCAGGGACGCAGCCACTCCCGGTTGCGCCGGTTGACCTCGCGCCACGCCCGCTGGTCGCGCAGCTTTATCGGCCGGAGGACGACATCGCCGTCCGCCAGCACGACGGGCCAGGACGGGCTGTTCAGCTCGCACCCCCAGTACCGCCGCCGGGTCTGGGGTGGTCGCCGCCGCGGATCTGGTCGACGGCGTGCACCAGCAGGGGCTCCAGGACGGCCAGGCCGTCCTTCACCCCGCCGGTGGAACCCGGCAGGTTGACGATCAGCGTCCGCCGCGCCACCCCGGCCAGACCCCGGGAGAGCGCCGCGGTGGGCACCTTCTCCCTGCCGAACGCCCTGATGGCCTCCGCAATGCCCGGCACCTCGTAGTCGATCACCTCACGGGTCGCCTCGGGCGTGCGGTCGGTGGGCGAGATCCCGGTGCCGCCGGTGGTCACGACAACGTCGTAACCGGCCTCGACACCGGCGAGCAGGGCAGCCTTCACCGGGTCGCCGTCCGGGACGACCTGCGGCCCGTCGACGGAGAATCCGAAGCCGCCGAGGCCCTTGGCGATCAGCGGGCCGCCCTTGTCCTCGTACACACCCGCCGCGGCGCGGTTGGAGGCCGTCACGACCAGCGCGCGGTACGCCCCCGCGCTCATGCCCGGCTCCAGTCGCCCGACTTGCCGCCCGTCTTCTCCTCCACCCGCACGTCCGTGATGACCGCTCCCTTGTCGACCGCCTTGACCATGTCGATCACGGTGAGCGCGGCGACGGAGACCGCTGTGAGGGCCTCCATCTCGACGCCCGTGCGGTCCGTCGTCTTCACCGTGGCCGAGATCTCCACGGCGTCGTCCGCGACCGACAGATCCAGTTTCACACCGGACACCGACAACGGGTGGCACAGCGGAATCAGATCCGGGGTGCGTTTGGCGCCCATGATGCCCGCGATCCGCGCGGTGGCCAGGGCGTCTCCCTTGGGGACCCCCTCGCCGCGGAGCAGCTCCACCACGCGGGACGAGACCAGGACGCGGCCGCTGGCGCGGGCGGTGCGCGCGGTGACGTCCTTCCCGGACACGTCGACCATCCGGGCCGCGCCCGCGTCGTCGATGTGCGTCAGTCGGTCCTGCACAGGGGGTCCGGGGGTCTCCCCCCGGGAAGGCACAGTCATGGTGTGTGGCGCTCCCGGTCCGGGCCCGCCCCGGTGCGGCGCGCGGGCCTGTTGTGCGCGACACGCTACCCCCAAGTCGCGGCCCGCAACGGAGCAGGACCGCGGTGCGAACGGGCACGCGCGGCTGCGCTCAGCCCAGCAGGACGACCTCGACCTCGGTGCCGGGCTCGACCGACTCGGCGTCCTCGGGGACGACGATCAGCGCGTCCGCCTGCGCGAGGGCCGCGACCAGGTGGGATCCGGCACCGCCGACCGGGGTGACCGCGCCGTCGGCGTACGTCCCGCGCAGGAACTGCCTGCGCCCCTTCGGCGAGGTCAGCGCCTTGTCCGCTCTCAGGGTCGCCCGGGTCGTCGGCCGGTGGACGTCGTCGAGCCCCATCAGGGCACGGATCGCGGGGCGCACGAACAGCTCGAAGGAGACGTACGACGACACGGGGTTGCCGGGGAGCGCGAGCAGCGGCGTGTGGTCGGGGCCGATGGAGCCGAAGCCCTGGGGCTTGCCGGGCTGCATGGCGAGCGTGCGGAACTCGATGCCGCTGCCCGCCTCGTCCTCGTCGCCGACGTACGACAGCGCCTCCTTGACGACGTCGTACGCCCCCACGCTCACGCCGCCCGTCGTGACCATGAGGTCGGCCCGGACGAGCTGGTCCTCGATGGTGGACCGGAGGGTCTCGGCGTCGTCGGCGACGGCGCCCACGCGGTAGGCGATGGCGCCGGCGTCGCGGGCGGCCGCGGTGAGGGCGAAGCTGTTGGAGTCGTAGATCTGACCGCTGCCCAGTTCCTCGCCGGGCTGGACGAGTTCGGTGCCGGTGGACATCACGACCACGCGCGGGCGCGGACGCACGCGGACCGTGCCGCGGCCGATCGCGGCGAGCAGGGCGATCTGCGGCGGGCCGAGGACCGTGCCCGCGGCCAGGGCGCGGTCTCCCGCCCTCACGTCGCTGCCCTTCGCGCGCACGTGCGCGCGTGCTTCGGCCGGCCGGTACACGCGCACGTGCCCCTCGGCGCCCTCGGGGGCCAGGGCGCGGGCACGCATCCCGGTCACCGGGCCCTCGCCGAGGCCCCCGTCGGTCCACTCCACCGGGACGACGGCCTCGGCGCCGGGCGGCAGCGGGGCTCCGGTCATGATCCGGGCGGTCTGGCCGGGGCCCACGTGGAGCGGCTCGGCCTGGCCCGCCGCGACGTCCCCGACGACTTCCAGGACGGCGGGGAACTCCTCGCTCGCGCCCGCGACATCCGCGATCCGCACCGCGTACCCGTCCATGGAGCTGTTGTCGAACGGCGGCAGGGACACCGGCACCGTGACCTCCTCGACCAGGACGCAGCCCTGGGCGTCGAGCAGTTGCAGCTCGATGGGTTCGAGGGGGCGGACGGTCGCGAGGATGTCCTCCAGATGTTCGTCCACCGACCAGAGGTGGTCCTGACCGGCGGTGGGGGGCGCGGCGCTGCTCAACGTTGCTACATCTCCTCGGCTACGTAACTGCGAAGCCAGGTCCGGAACTCCGGGCCCAGGTCTTCACGTTCGCATGCGAGTCTCACAATGGCACGCAGGTAGTCGCCACGGTCGCCGGTGTCATAGCGGCGGCCCTTGAAGACGACACCGTGCACGGGGCCACCGACCTTCTCGTCGTCGGCGAGCTGCTGGAGGGCGTCGGTGAGCTGGATCTCGCCGCCGCGGCCCGGCTCGGTCTTGCGCAGTATGTCGAAGATGCCGGGGTCGAGGACGTAGCGGCCGATGATCGCGTAGGTGGACGGGGCGTCCGCCGCGTCCGGCTTCTCGACCAGGCCGGTCACCTTGACGACGTCGCCGTCCGGGGTGGGCTCCACGGCCGCGCACCCGTAGAGGTGGATCTGCTCGGGCGCGACCTCCATGAGCGCGACGACGCTGCCGCCGCGCTGCTCCTGGACCTCGACCATGCGCGCGAGCAGCGGGTCGCGCGGGTCGATCAGGTCGTCGCCCAGCAGAACGGCGAAGGGCTCGTTCCCGACGTGGGGGGCCGCGCACAGGACGGCGTGACCGAGACCCCTGGGGTCGCCCTGACGCACGTAGTGCATGGTCGCGAGGTCGCTGGACTCCTGGACCTTGGCGAGCCGCTCGCCGTCGCCCTTCTTCTCCAGGGCGGACTCGAGCTCGTAGTTGCGGTCGAAGTGGTCCTCGAGAGGCCGCTTGTTGCGGCCCGTGATCATGAGGACGTCGTCGAGGCCGGCTGCCACGGCCTCCTCGACCACGTACTGGATCGCCGGCTTGTCGACGACCGGCAGCATCTCCTTGGGAGTGGCCTTGGTGGCCGGCAGGAACCGGGTGCCGAGGCCTGCTGCGGGGATGACAGCCTTACTGATCCTGGGGTGCGACTGGGTCATGCCCGCAACTTTATCCGGTGCCTTTGCAGGGAATCTGTCGGTCCGGTTAATTAGCTCTCATATGAGCGCAATGGATGGGTACGGGAGCAGCTTTGAGTCACTTCGGACGTCCGGCCGAGCCTGACAAGCGAATGTTGCGGCGAGAGTTCCTCGCGGTGAGGAACACGTTGACGGCGGATGACGTACGGGAGGCGGCCGCCGCGCTGGCCGAGCGGGCACTGGAACTGCCCGAACTGGAGCACGCGCGCACGGTGGCGGCGTACGTCTCCGTGGGCAGCGAGCCCGGAACGCTCGCGCTGCTGGACGCGCTGCGCGCGCGGGGCGTGCGCGTCCTGCTTCCCGCGCTCCTGCCCGACAACGACCTGGACTGGGGCGCCTACACCGGGGAGGGCTCTCTCGCGCGGGTCCAACACGGCGGAAAGATGGCCCTCTTCGAGCCGGCCGGCGAGCGCCTCGGTCCGGACGCCGTGACCGCGGCCGACGTCGTCCTGCTGCCCGGCCTCGCGGTCGACGCGCGCGGCATGCGTCTGGGGCGCGGCGGGGGATCGTACGACCGGGTGCTCACCCGACTGGAGCAGGCGGGCGCCAGCCCCGCGCTGGTGGTGCTGCTGTACGACTCCGAGGTCGTCGAGCGGGTGCCGGAGGAGGCGCACGACCAGCCGGTGCAGGCGGTGGTCACACCGTCCCTCGTGCGCCGGTTCGGAGCCGATGCGCCTCGCTGAGCGCTGCGAACGGGGCCTGCACACGCATGCGTGCGGGCCCCGCCTCATGGTCCTCAGGGCTTCAGCACCAGCGTGTCGCTCGTGCCGTCGTCGACCGCCTTGTCCGAGAAGGACCAGTCCAGCAGTTCGCCCTGGACCCACTTGCCGGTCTGGTCGGTGTAGTGGGCGCTGTAGGCGTGTCCGGAGGCGCCGGTCAGGTTGATCCACTTCGACTTGTCGAGATCGTCGAGGTTGACCACCATCCGCATCGACGGCACCCATACGACCCCGTAGCCGCCGGCCGCGTTCCAGCCGGCCGCGTTGACCGCCGCCTCACCGCCGCTGAGCTTCCACGGGCCGCGGTTGAGGACGTACTGCAGATAGCCGGGGCCGCTCGTGCCCAGAGTCTGGTTCTTCAGGAACAGGCGGTGCAGCCGGCCCCAGCTCCAGGTGTCGATGTCCTTGCCGAGCTTGGCGGTCAGCTCCCAACGGGCGTCGATCATCGCGCGCTTGAACAGCTTGTCGCGGTCGGTCGCGCGGGGGCGGTTGCCGTTCTTGGGCGTCTGCCACCAGTCGCTGTTCTCGTCGTCCATCAGGCTGCGCACCACCTCGAACCAGCGGTCGCCGCCGTCGGGCTGCGCCTGGTCGGCGTCGCGCTGGCCGCACTCACGCACCTTCTCCGTCTCGTCCACGGGCCCGGTGGTGTTGACGGGGTCGACCCACAGGCACTGACCCTTCACCCGCAGCTCCTTGGGCAGCTTGTTGCCGAAGGCGAGCTTGAGGATGTTGCGCCAGACCGAGTTGAAGTACGCGGCCGCCGCCGAGTCGGCGTCCTGGGTGTAGTCCCAGCCCTCAAGGAGCTTCTGCGCCTCGCGGACGTCCTTGTCCCCGGTGTCGATCTTCAGCAGCCCTGGCACGAGCAGCTTGGCGATCTCACTGCTGTTGTCGAGCTGCATCTGGCGCATGTCGTCGGTGGAGATCTTGCCGCCGCCGTCGATCTTCTGCTCGATCAGGTCGGCGATCCGCTGGCTGCGGGTGCCGTAGCCCCAGTCGGCCGTAAGGGTGTAGGGGTACTTGTCCTTGTCGACGACGGCCTGGTTGGCGGCGACGATGTAGCCGCGCTTCGGGTTGTACTCGTACGGCAGGTCGTCCTGGTCGATGTAGCCGGTCCACGCGTACGCGGAGTCCCAGCCCGGCGCCGGGATCGAGCCGTCGTGGCCCTTCGCGCGCGTGGGGATCTTTCCGGGCAGCGTGTAGCCGATGTCGTCCTTGGTGTCGGCGTAGACCAGGTTCTGCGAGGGCACGTCGAACAGCCGGGCCGCCGCGCGGAAGGCGTTCCAGTCGGCCGCCCTGTCCAGCGCGAAGACGGCGTCCATGGAGGTGCCCGGCTCCAGCGCGGTCCACTTCAGCGCGATGCCGTAGCCGTCGCCCCGGTCGGGCGCCGCGGTGTCGACGGTGGCCTTCTTGCCGACCTTCACGAGCTCGTCGTCACGGTCGGACAGCAGCGGCCCGTTGTTGGTCGCACGGACGACGATCTTCTTGGACGCCCCGCCGGCGACCTTGATGGTCTCGTCCCGGGAGGTGAACGGCTTCACCTTGCCGTCGTACAGGTAGCCCTCGCCGCTGAGCTTCTCCAGATAGAGGTCGGTGACGTCGGCCCAGGAGTTGGTCATGCCCCAGGCGATGTTCTGGTTGTGGCCGATGATCACACCGGGCATGCCCGCGAAGGTGTAGCCGGTGACGTCGTACTGGCACTTGCTGGAGACGGTGCGGCAGTGCAGGCCCATCTGGTACCAGACGGACGGCAGCGAGGCCGCCAGGTGCGGGTCGTTGGCCAGGAGCGGCTTGCCGCTGATGGTGTACTTCCCGGCGACGACCCACGAGTTGGAACCGATGCCGTTGCCGTTCACGCCGACGGCCGCGGGGACGTCGTCCAGGACCTTGTAGAGCCCGGACAGCTGGCTCTGCAGGGCCGACGTGCCGGAGCCGGCGCCCGTGCCGGTCCCCGTGCCCGTGCCGGTGCCCGTCGACGTGCCCGAGGCGCCGCCCGTGGACGTCCCGCCGGCAGTCCCGGCAGACGCGTCTGCCGCGTCGTGTTGCTCGAACGTCCCGGTGAGGTCGTCGTACTGGCCCTCCTGGACGATCGCGCCATTGCGGCTGTACGGGTACTGCGGGTACAGGTCCGCGATCTGCTTGGGGCCCAGGCGGCTGGTCAGCAGGGCGCGGTCGATCTCGTCCTGCATGTTGCCGCGCAGGTCCCAGGCCATCGCCTTCAGCCAGGAGACCGAGTCGACCGGCGTCCAGTCCTCGGGCTTGTAGTCGTAGCTGAAACCGAGGGCCGCGTACTCCAGGGAGATGTCCTCGCCCTCCTTGCCCTCCAGGTAGGCGTTGACCCCCTTGGCGTACGCCTGGAGGTACTTCTTGGTGGAGGCCGACAGTTTGGTCTCGTACTCCTGCTCGGCGACCCGGTCCCAGCCCAGGGTGCGCAGGAACTCGTCGTTGTCGACCTGGCTCTTGCCGAACATCTCCGACAGACGCCCGGAGGTCATGTGGCGGCGCACGTCCATCTCGTAGAACCGGTCCTGCGCCTGAACGTAGCCCTGCGCCATGAACAGGTCCTCGTCGGAGGACGCGTAGACCTGCGGGATGCCGTAGCCGTCACGCTTCACGTCGACGGGCCCCGACAGGCCCTCCAGCGTGATCGAACCCTTGGTCTGGGGAAAGGAGGCGCGGACGGTGCTGATCGACCAGTAAGCCCCGTAGGCGCAGCCACCGACGATGGCCAGTACCAGGACAAGCACGATCAAACGGGCTTTGCGCCCCTTCTTCCTGCCGGACTTGCCGGGCTTCTGACCCGATGAGGCGGTGGTGTTCGGGGGCATCGCTGTCCTTGCTGTCCTAACGCGAGCGGCAGGGCGGGCTGTCCTTTTGAATTGGCGCTGGAGCAACCATAGGCGCAGGGCCCGGTGCGGCTTGACTCGGAGTGGGCAACCGGCACGGACGGGCGTTCGGTCTCGCACCGCAAGCGTCAAGAAATCGTCAAGAGTTAGGTAAGGTAACAAAGTACTCGGGTGCGGAGTCTCTCGGCTTCGTGTCGGATGTACACGAGCTTCCGCGCGGGATGCGCGAGGAGCCAGGGAAGGGAACGGCCGCTGACTGTCCACCACCTCAACCAGCTTCTGCTCGTCTGCTCGCTCGTCCTGCTCGTCGCCGTGGCAGCGGTCCGGATCTCCTCGCGCAGCGGGCTCCCCAGCCTGCTCGTCTACCTGGGGATCGGCATCGCCATGGGCCAGGACGGCATCGGCGACATCCACTTCAACAACGCCGAACTGACCCAGGTCATCGGATACGCGGCCCTCGTCGTGATCCTGGCCGAGGGCGGCCTCGGCACGAAGTGGAAGGAGATCGAGCCGGCCCTGCCGGCCGCCTCCGCGCTGGCGCTGGTCGGTGTCGCGGTGAGCGTCGGGGTCACCGCCACGGCCGCCCACTACCTGATCGGCCTCGAATGGCGTCAGGCGCTCATCATCGGGGCGGTCGTCTCCTCGACGGACGCGGCGGCGGTCTTCTCCGTGCTGCGCAAGATCCCCCTCCCCGCGCGCGTGACGGGCACGCTGGAGGCCGAGTCCGGCTTCAACGACGCTCCCGTGGTCATCCTGGTGGTCGCCTTCTCCCAGGCCGGCCCGGTAGAGCACTGGTACGTGCTGATCGGCGAGATCGCGCTCGAGCTGGCCATCGGCGCCGCCATCGGTCTCGCGGTGGGCTGGCTGGGCTCCTGGGGGCTCAGGCATGTGGCACTGCCGGCCTCCGGCCTGTACCCGATCGCGGTCATGGCGATCGCGGTCACGGCGTACGCCGCGGGCGCGCTGGCGCACGGCAGCGGCTTCCTGGCCGTCTACCTCGCCTCGATGGTCATGGGCAACGCGAAGCTGCCCCACTGGCCCGCCACCCGCGGCTTCGCCGACGGGCTCGGCTGGATCGCCCAGATCGGCATGTTCGTCCTGCTCGGCCTGCTGGTCACCCCACACGAACTGGGCGACGACGTATGGCCAGGGCTCGTCATCGGGCTGGTGCTGACGATGGTGGCGCGCCCGCTCAGCGTCGTGGTCTGCCTGACGCCGTTCCGGGTGCCGTGGCAGGAGCAGACCCTCATGTCCTGGGCCGGGCTGCGCGGCGCCGTCCCCATCATCCTGGCCACGATCCCGATGGTGGCGGGCGTCGACGCCAGCCGCCGGATCTTCAACATCGTCTTCATCCTGGTCGTCGTCTACACCCTGGTCCAGGGGCCGACGCTGCCCTGGCTCGCCCGCACACTGCACCTGGGCAAGGACCCGGAGGCCGCCGACCTGGGCATCGAGTCGGCGCCCCTGGAGCGGCTGCGCGGGCATCTGCTGTCCGTCGCGATCCCGGAGGGGTCGAAGATGCACGGCGTGGAGGTCAACGAGCTGCGGCTGCCGGCCGGGGCCGCCGTCACCCTGGTCGTCCGCGACGGAAAATCCTTCGTTCCGCTGCCGACGACGGTGCTGCGCCGCGGGGACGAGCTGCTCGTGGTCGCAACGGATCCCGTCCGGGACGCGGCGGAGCGACGGCTGCGCGCCGTGGGCCACGGCGGCAAGCTGGCCGGCTGGCTGGGCACGAACGGTGACACCACTGGTCGTTGAGGGCGTGTTTCGCGCGGTTCACACCCCCGCCATTCACAGGTGAACGCGCGCGTGGTGCTCATTTTCACAGCTCCGCCAGGCCATGATCCCTGTACTATGAAGGCGCATTTTGATCGAACCAACTCTGCCTGACGCAGAGCTGGCGCGACCGCATGGCGGCCGACCTGCCCTCACCAGTGGGCGCCGGTATCTACCGCAGTCCGCGCAAGAGGACAGCTCTCGGCGAACCCGTCCCCCACAGGGGCCACGCGCTACCAGGCGGCAGAAAGGCACGGGCCGTGGCATCCACGGTCACCTCCCGCCCCGGGTACGGGCAGCTGCTGCGTACCCGTGGCGCCTGGACGTTCCTGCTCCCCGGCTTCGCGGCACGCCAGCCCTTCGCGATGCTCACCATCTCCATCGTGCTGCTCGTGCAGCACACCACCGGCTCGTACGGCGCGGCGGGCGCCGCCGCGGCCGTCACCGGCGTCTCCATGGCACTGTTCGCGCCCTGCAGCGGCCGCCTCGCGGACCGCTACGGGCAGCGTGCCGTACTGCTTCCCGGCGTGCTGGTCCACGCACTGTCGGGCCTGGCCCTGACAGCACTCGCGTTGGCGCACGCGCCGCTGTGGGCACTGTGCGCGGCGGCCGTGCCCACCGGCGCCTCGGTGCCGCAGATCGGCCCCATGGTGCGCGCCCGCTGGGGCGTGAAGCTCCAGGGCTCGCCCCTGATGACCACCGCGGCCGCCTTCGAGTCCGTCACGGACGAGCTGACCTTCGTCGTCGGGCCCCTGCTGGCCACCGCCCTGTGCGCCACGGTCGACCCCGCCGCGGGCCTGCTGACGGAGGCCTCGCTCACCCTGCTCGGCGGTCTGCTGTTCGCCGCGCAGAAGAGCACGCAGCCCCCCGTCACCACCGCGGGGCACGCGCGCGTGGAGCACGGTTCCGCTCTGCGCGTCCCCGGGGTGCGCGTCCTGATCGCGGCCTTCCTGGGCATCGGATCCGTCTTCGGCGGTATGCAGGTCTCGCTGGCCGCGTTCACCGAGTCGATCGGCGAGCCCGGTCTGAACGGCGTCCTGTACGGCGTCTTCGCCGCGGGCAACATGCTCTCCGGCGTCGTCTGCGGTGCCGTCTCCTGGAAGGCCGCCCCGCAGCGGCGCCTCGTCATCGGGTACGCCGCCCTCGCGCTGACCGCCTCCGGCCTGTGGGCCGCTCACTCCGTCCTCGTCCTGGCCGGCCTCGGCCTCCTGGTCGGCATGTGCATCGCGCCCGCCCTGATCACCGGCTACACCCTGGTCGAGGATCTGGTCCCGGCCGGCGCCCGCACCGAGGCCTTCACCTGGCTGACCGGCGCGGTGGCGCTCGGCCAGGCGGCCGCCGTCACGGCCGCCGGACAGCTGGAGGACCGCTTCTCGGACGGCTCCGGATTCCTGGTGCCGACGGGCGGCACGGTGCTCGCCCTGGTCACCCTGGTGGCGCTGCGCTCGCGGCTCGCGGCGCGGCCCCGCGGCCGTACCGTCACACGTGGCGTCGGTCACCGCGTGCCGGTGGCAGTGGACTGATCCTCAGGAATACGTCACTATGGACGCTCGTTAGCACTCATTGAGTGAGAGTGCCAGGAGGAAGACAAGTGCCGACCTACCAGTACCAGTGCACCGAGTGCGGCGAGGGCCTCGAGGCGGTGCAGAAGTTCACCGACGACGCCCTGACCGAGTGCCCCAACTGCGATGGCCGCCTGAAGAAGGTGTTCTCCGCGGTCGGCATTGTCTTCAAGGGCTCCGGCTTCTACCGCAACGACAGCCGCGGCTCCTCGTCGAGCAGCTCGCCGTCGTCGTCCTCGAAGTCGTCGACGTCCACCACGTCGTCCTCGTCGCCTTCGGCACCTTCGTCCTCTTCGTCCTCTTCGTCGTCCTCGGACTCGAAGTCGTCGAGCACCGGCACCTCGGCCGGCAGCAGCTCGGCCGCGTAGCACTCGCTCACCCGACCCTGCCGTCGTACGACGGCAGGGTTCTCGGCGTTTCCCCACCCGCTCCCTGTGCCGGCGCGACGCCAGCTAATGTGCTGGTCATGGCGAACGCAGAGATCGGTGTAATCGGCGGCTCCGGCTTCTACTCGTTCCTCGACGACGTGACCGAGATCCAGGTGGACACCCCCTACGGCTCACCCAGCGACTCCCTCTTTTTCGGTGAGATCGCCGGACGGCGGGTCGCCTTCCTGCCGCGGCACGGACGCGGCCACCATCTGCCGCCGCACCGCATCAACTACCGCGCGAACCTGTGGGCGCTGCGCTCGGTCGGGGTGCGCCAGGTACTCGGCCCGTGCGCGGTGGGCGGCCTGCGCCCCGAGTACGGGCCCGGCACGCTGCTGGTGCCGGACCAGCTGGTCGACCGTACGAAGTCCCGGGCGCAGTCGTACTTCGACGGGCTGCCGCTGCCCGGCGGCACCGTCCCGAACGTGGTGCACGTGTCACTGGCCGACCCCTACTGCCCGGCCGGGCGCGCGGCCGCGCTGAAGGCTGCGCGCGGGCAGGACTGGGAGCCGGTGGACGGCGGCACGCTGGTCGTGATCGAGGGGCCGCGTTTCTCGACCAGGGCCGAATCCCTGTGGCACCAGGCACAGGGCTGGGCCGTGGTCGGCATGACGGGTCACCCCGAGGCGGCGCTCGCCCGTGAGCTCGAGCTCTGCTACGCCACGCTGACGCTGGTCACCGACCTCGACGCCGGCGCGGAGACCGGCGAGGGCGTGTCCCACGACGAGGTGCTGCGAGTGTTCGCGGCGAACGTGGACCGGCTGCGCGGCGTGCTCTTCGACGCGGTGGCCGCGCTGCCCTCGAACGAGGAGCGGGACTGCCCCTGCACGTCGGCGCTCGGCGGGATGGATCCGGGGTTCGAGCTGCCGTAGGGCACCGGAGCGGGGCGGCGGAGCACGGAGAGAGGCGAGGCTGGGCGGAACGTCCCGTTCGGGTGAGGGAGTTGTCCACATCCGGCCGGTGGTCCACCGGGTCCGGCGGGCGGCGGCGCGAAGCGTCATCGTGGCAGAGCAAGCCGATCCCTCGTCCACAGGTGGTGGTCCCGTGTCGTTCCCTCACTCCTCTCATCTCTTGCCCTCGCGTTCTCCATCGCCTTCGTGGGCTCCCCGCCCGATCGGCCCGGAGGCTCCCGCGACCCGCGAGGTGCCGCACTTCGCTCCCGTGCGCGTCCGGGGCGGGCGATATCGGCTGCGCCGGTTCGTACGGCACCGGCGGCGGGCCGTGGCGGCCGGGCTGGTCGTCACCGCGGCCGCGCTCGTGGCCGCGGGGCCGCGGGACGCCGACCGGGCACGCGGTCATCCGGTGTCCGAGCCGGTGCGGGAGCACCGCGCCGTCGAGATGGTGACCGCGCCGGTGCGGATCGCCGACGGCGCCACGGTCCGGCTGCTGCGGCCCGGCGACCGCGTGGACGTCGTCGCCGCAGGGGAA
Source organism: Streptomyces sp. NPDC040410 (assembly GCF_055595715.1). Classification (NCBI taxonomy): domain Bacteria; kingdom Bacillati; phylum Actinomycetota; class Actinomycetes; order Kitasatosporales; family Streptomycetaceae; genus Streptomyces; species Streptomyces sp. NPDC040410. The sequence goes on along the minus strand of NZ_JBVIVK010000010.1, from coordinate 103,245 downwards.
GCGTCGGCGGGCGGCGAGGCGACGCTGGTCGCACGCGGTGCGCGGGTGACGAAGGTGCCGGAGCCCTTGGACGCCGCGACCGAGGGCGGGGCGCTGGTCGTGCTCTCGGTGCCGCGTTCCACCGCGACGCGCCTGGCCGGTGCGAGCGCGACGGCCCGGCTGGCGGTGACGCTGTGCTGAGCCGGTGGACAGGGCCGCCTCGCCCTGACGTAGGTTGCGGAGCTGTTCGTTCCACGACCTGTGCACACGACGAGAGGCCCCCGAGGTGAGCGAGAAGAAGGAACCGAACGTCTGGCAGGGCTTCAAGGCCTTCCTGATGCGCGGGAACGTCGTCGATCTGGCAGTAGCGGTGGTGATCGGCGCCGCCTTCACCAACATCGTCAACTCGGTGGTGAAGGGCCTGATCAACCCGCTGGTCGGTGCGATCGGCACGCAGAACCTCGACAACTACAGCTCCTGCCTGAGCCCGACGTGCGAGGGCGACCAGGGCATCCGGCTGCTGTGGGGCTCGGTTCTCGGCGCCACGCTGACGTTCGTGATCACCGCTTCCGTCGTCTACTTCCTGATGGTCCTGCCCATGTCGAAGTACCTGGCGCGGCAGGAGACCCGGAGGAAGGCGAGGGAGGGCATGCACGAGGTCATCGAGGTGACCGAGCTGGAGGTGCTGGAAGAGATCCGCGACGCCCTGCTCGCGCAGCAGCAGCGGGGGGCGGGCCACAACGAGCCGTAGGACCTGGCCCTCCGGGCTCAGACGTGGTGGGGCGGCTTCTCGTCGAGGAAGCGCTTCAGGTCGGCCGCGCTGTCGCCGGCGGCACCGGGCCGCTCGCCCCATCCCCGGTCCGTGTCGTCCGAGGACTGCTGGTCCAGCGGGTCGTCGAAGATCAGCGCGGCCTTCGGCTCGCGCGGCTCGGACTCGGGGGCGGTGCTCATGTGTCCAGGGTACGGGCCCTGGGCGGCGCGATCGCCGGTGGATCCATTCACGAGAATCTCGGTGGCTTCCGGGCGCTGCACGCGCGCCACTTCGAGGTGGGCACAGCAGCAACCGGCCTGCCGACCACGGCACTGCTGGTGATCCTCTGCACGTTCCTCGGCGACCGGGCCGTTCTGGCGGCGGGTCTGGTGGCGGCAATGGCGGTGGCGGCCGGGGTGGCGCTGACCTCGCGCACGGCCCTCCGGGAAAGGAGGGCCCCGGCGCCGGCCGCCTGACGTGCCGGACACGGCGTCCGGAAGGTGACGGACACGGCGGTGGCTGAACGAGACTGCCCCCATGACAGTTGACGCATTGACGGACGTCACCGGCGTGCGGGTGGGGCACGCGACGCGTGCCGGCGACGGTTGGCTCACCGGCACCACGGTCGTGCTCGCCCCCGACGGCGGGGCCGTAGCCGCCGTGGACGTACGCGGAGGGGGTCCCGGCACCAAGGAGACCGACGCGCTCGACCCGCGCAACCTCGTGCAGAAGGTCGACGCGATCGTCCTGACCGGAGGGAGCGCGTACGGGCTCGACGCGGCATCCGGGGTGATGGCCTGGCTGGAGGAGGAGGGGCGCGGGGTGCCCGTGGGGACGGACCCGGCGCACGTCGTGCCCGTGGTGCCGGCGGCCTGCGTCTTCGACCTGGGGCGGGGTGGCGACTTCCGGGCCAGGCCGGACGCGGCCACCGGCCGGGCGGCGGTCGAGGCCGCCGCCGCGAGCACGCCCGGAGCACGGGTGCCGGAAGGCTGCGTGGGCGCCGGTACGGGAGCCGCGGTCGGTCGGATGAAGGGCGGAGTCGGCACCGCGAGCACCGTCCTCGGCTCGGGGGTCACCGTGGCCGCGCTGGTGGTGGCCAACGCCGCGGGGTCGGTGACGGATCCGGAAACGGGCGTCCTGTACGGGGAGTTGTTCCAGGGGCGCGTGGAGTACCCGGAGGCACACGTCCACGACGCCGCCCGCCGGCGCCTCACGGAAACCGCGGCGAAGAACGCGCCTCCCCCGCTGAACACGACGCTCGCGGTGGTCGCCACCGACGCCGGCCTGTCGAAGGCACAGGCGCAGAAGCTGGCCGGCACGGCGCACGACGGCATCGCGCGCGCCGTGCGGCCGGTGCATCTGCTCCACGACGGAGACACGGTGTTCGCTCTCGCCACAGGAGGCCGCCCGCTCCATGCGGAGGACCCCCTGGCCCTGAACGAGATCCTCGCGGCGGGGGCGGACATGGTGACGCGGGCGATCGTGCGCGCCGTGCGCGCCGCCGAGTCGGCGGAGGGGCCGGGTGGCTCGTGGCCGTCGTACGAGGAGTTGTACGGGAGTAGGTGAGCGCGGCGCCCGCCCCCTGAGGCAGGGCGATTGTCCCGGTTCTGTCACGCGATGGCGTCAAAGGCGGCCGGAGGGAACCTCACCGGCCGTCGAATCCCTCTTTCTCCACGCACTGGAGCGGACCACGCACATCACACGAACCTGGAGCAGCCCGTGACAACGCCGGACATAGCAGCGCGGCGCGTAGTGGGGGCCTGTGCCGCCCTGATGGTCGGCACCCTCACCCTCACCGCCTGCGGTGGCGACGCCAACGCGAGCAACGACAGCAAGGACGGCAAGGACTCCGCCGGCACCTCCACCGCGAAGATCGTCATCTCGGCGAAGGACGGCTCGAACGGCGCGTCGATCAACACGACCGGCGTGAAGGTCAGCGACGGCACGCTGACCGACGTCAAGATGACGGTGGCGGAGACGGGGCAGGCCGTGCCGGGCTCGTTGTCGGCGGACGGCGGTTCCTGGAAGCCGAAGGAACAGCTGGAGCGCGGGACGAAGTACGAGATATCGGCGACCGCGAAAGGCGCGAACGGCAAGAGGGTGGCCGCCGACTCGACGTTCACCACCGTCAGTTCGGCGAACAGCTTCATCGGGACGTACACGCCGGACAACGGCACCACGGTCGGCGTCGGGATGCCGGTGTCGTTCACCTTCGACAAGGCGATCAGCGACAAGAAGGCCGTGCAGTCCCACATCACGGTCACCTCCAGCAGCGGGCAGGAGGTCGTCGGGCACTGGTTCGGGGCGCAGCGGCTCGACTTCCGTCCCGAGGAGTACTGGAAGTCCGGCTCCAAGGTCACGATGAAGATCGACCTGGACGGGGTCGAGGGCGCGAACGGCGTCTACGGGGTGCAGAAGAAGTCCGTCGCGTTCACGATCGGGCGGTCGCAGGTCTCCACGGTCGACGTCAACACGCAGACCATGACGGTCGTACGGGACGGCAAGACCCTCAGGTCGCTGCCCGTCTCGACGGGCAGCCCGGAGTTCACCACGTACAACGGCCAGATGGTGATCTCCGAGAAGTTCACGCAGCTCCACATGGACAGCAGGACGGTCGCCCTCGCCAACGCCTACGACATTCCGGACGTCCCGCACGCGATGCGGCTGACCACGTCGGGGACCTTCATCCACGGCAACTACTGGTACGACAAGGCCAACCCGCCCTTCGGCCGCGAGGGCACCAGCCACGGCTGTGTGGGCCTCCAGGACGTCCAGGGCGCGCAGGGCGACACGAACGCCAAGTGGTACTACGACAACTCGATCGTCGGCGACGTCGTGATCGTCAAGAACTCTCCCGACAAGAAGGTGACGCCGGACAACGGACTCAACGGCTGGAACATGGCCTGGAGCGAGTGGATCGCGGGGAGCGCCGCCTGATCACGGCTCAGACCACCCGATCCGGCGAAGTGCCCTTCGACCGGCGCGTTTTGACGGATCCTCGGGGCCGCCTGGGAACTTCCCGGGCGGCCCGGGCGTTTCCCGGGCGTACGTTTTCTCGGTTCCCGGACATGATGTCCGATCGAGGGGCTACGGTATGCACCCACAAGGTGACATGCAGCAACGCCGGGAGAAACCTTGAGCGTTCCGTACGAGACGACAGCGTACGAACCACCCGAGTCGCCCGAGTCTCCGGAGGAGCACCTCGCGCGACTCCTCGGTCGCGCCCTCAACTCGTTCGAGCTGCCCGACGAGGCGATTCGGCGGCTCGACTGCGCCCTGGCGCACGACAGTTCCCTGCACTCCGCGCACCACAGCGCGGGGCTGCACCGCGAGACATACCGGCACACCTGGCTGCTCGCCGACGGCTCGGCGCTCACGCTGTGGGAGCTCGTCCACAACACCGCGCCGGGCAGCGACCCGCAGCACGAGGTGTACGCCGACGAGGAGGAGCTGCGTGCCGCGACCGCCCGGCTGCCGCTGCCGGCGGACGCGCCGGACTTCGAACTGCCGGTGACGGTCCAGCTGTCGCCGGTGCACCCGCCCCGGCACGCGTACGTGCCGGACGACTCGGCCGACCACGCGCGCCGGCTCCTGCGCCGGGCGGAGAACCCCGACCGGCCGGACGCGGCGACCGCCGCCCTGCTGACCACGGCCTTCGCGCACCAGATCACGCAGGCCTTCGGCCGCCCGTACCGCGCGGGGCGCGGCGCCCTGCCCTTCTCGCTCTACGAGCACGCGTTCCTGCTGCGCGACGGGCAGGAGGTCTCCCTCTGGGAGGTCGAGCACACGGCTACACCCGACGGGCGGCACATGTGCGAGGTGTACGTGAGCGAGGAAGTGGCCCGGGAGGCGATGGAGAGGCGAGCGGCACAGGTCTCGTGACCGGCGCCCCCGGGCGCCTCAGCGGCCGTCGCTGAACTGCCGTACCAGACCCGCGAACGCGTCCTCCTCCGCCGGAGTCAGTTCGACGGACTCCGGACGGGGGCCGGTCTGCCGCCGGTACGGGAGGGCGGGCAGGGTACCGCCCGCGCGCCGCAGGGCGGCTTCGAAGCGGCCGCGGCGCAGCATGTGGGCCAGTCCCATCGTCCAGGCGAGGGTCACCAGGACGAGAAAGCTCACACCCAGCAGCTGGTATATCGAGACGTGCTCAGGCATGCGGTCCAGTAGACATCACGGTCCGGGATTTTGGCCCCGTATCGTGATGTATCTCCCAGGTGCCGTGAACAACCTCACAGCACCCCAAAGGGACACGAGGACGGCAGCACGCCAGGAGAAGCGAACGGCAGACGGGCGGCAACACGCCAGGGGCACGAACGCCGCACGGCCGGCCGCAGCCTCGTCCCGCTGGGGCTGCGGCAGTCGCCGCGGTGCGGCCTGCGTTCCGGTGAGGACTACGCCGCCACGGGCTGCTTCTCCGCCGCCGGAGCCTCCGCGCCCGCTCCGGACCCCGTGGCCACGGCCCCCGGAGCCGGCTTGCTCATGCCCTTCAGGACGACGACCAGCGCCGTCGTGACGCCCACGCCCACCGCGATGGCGACCAGGTAGAGGAACGGGTTGCCGATCAGCGGGACCACGAAGATGCCGCCGTGCGGGGCGCGCAGCGTGGCGTCGAAGGCCATCGACAGGGCTCCGGTGACCGCGCCGCCCACCATCGATGAGGGGATGACGCGCAGCGGGTCGGCCGCGGCGAACGGGATCGCGCCCTCCGAGATGAACGAGGCGCCCAGCACCCAGGCGGCCTTGCCGTTCTCGCGCTCCGTCTGTGTGAAGAGCTTGCCGCGCACGGTCGTCGCCAGGGCCATGGCCAGCGGCGGGACCATACCCGCCGCCATAACGGCCGCCATGATCTTCATGGCGGAGTCGCTGGGGCTCGCGACCGCGATGCCGGCGGTGGCGAAGGTGTACGCGACCTTGTTGACCGGGCCGCCGAGGTCGAAGCACATCATCAGGCCGAGCAGGGCGCCGAGCAGGACGGCGTTGGAGCCGGTGAGGCCGTTCAGCCAGTCGGTCAGGCCCTTCTGGGCCGAGGCGATGGGCTTGCCGATCACCACGAACATCAGGAATCCGACGATCGCCGAGGAGATCAGCGGGATCACGACCACGGGCATGATGCCGCGCACCGACGGCGGGATCTTCACCTTCTGGATCGACAGCACCACGCCACCGGCGATCAGACCGGCCACGAGTCCTCCGAGGAAGCCCGCGTTGATGGTCACCGAGATCGCGCCGCCGACGAAGCCGGGGACGATCCCGGGCCGGTCCGCCATGCCGTAGGCGATGTAGCCCGCCAGGACCGGGACCAGGAAGCCGAAGGACACGACGCCGATCTGGAAGAGCAGCGCGGCCCAGCTGTCGCCCTGGTTCCACACGAAGTGGTCCATGACCGACGGCGCCTTGTTGATCTTGTAGCCGCCGATCGCGAAGCCGAGGGCGATCAGCAGGCCGCCCGCCGCGACGAACGGGACCATGTAGCTGACGCCGCTCATCAGCCACTTGCGCAGCTTGCTGCCGTAGCCCTCGCCGGATTCGCCGGCGCGCTCGACCGGCGTACCGGGCGCGGCCCCCGCGGTGGCCTCGCCGCGCTCCGCCTTGCCGCGGACCTCGGAGATGAGCTCGGTGGGCCGGTTGATGCCCGCCTTCACACCGACGTCGACGGTCGGCTTGCCGGCGAAGCGGTCCTTCTCTCGTACGGACACGTCGTGGGCGAAGATCACGCCGTCGGCCGCCGCGATCACGGCCGGGTCGAGCCGGGTGAAGCCGGCCGAGCCCTGCGTCTCGACGACGATCTCGACACCCGCGTCCCGGCCCGCGTTCTCCAGCGACTCGGCCGCCATGTAGGTGTGGGCGATGCCGGTCGGGCAGGAGGTGACCGCGACGATACGGAACGGCCGCTCGCCGGCGCCGGAGGCACCGTCGTCCGGCGGCGTGGTGACCGTGGCGGCGCCGGCGGAGGCCGCCGCCGGCTCCGCCACGGAGTCTTCGGAGGCACCCTCGGCAGCCGCCGCGGGCTCGTCCTGGCGGATGAGCGCGGCCGCGGCCGCCGCCTCGGATTCCGACCGCAGTGCGTCGGTGAACTCGGCGTTCATGAGCTGACGGGCCAGCGACGACAGGATCGTCAGGTGGGCGTCGTCGGCGCCGGCGGGGGCGGCGATCAGGAAGATCAGGTCTGCGGGGCCGTCCGCCGCGCCGAAGTCGATGCCCGCGGAGCTGCGCCCGAAGGCGAGCGTCGGCTCGGTGACGTGCTCACTGCGGCAGTGCGGGATGCCGATGCCGCCGTCCAGGCCGGTCGGCATCTGGGCCTCGCGTGCTGCCACGTCGGCGAGGAAGCCGTCCAGGTCGGTCACCCGGCCCAGGGCGACCATGCGCTCGGCGAGAGAACGCGCCGCCGCGTCCTTCGTGTCGGCGGACAGGTCGAGGTCGACCAGGTCCGCGGTGATCATGTCGCTCATCGCGGGCTCCTTCGCACGCGTATCGCCCGGGGAGTGGGGTGGCCGGGGTGGGGACGGGGGTGCGGTCGGCGATTTCGGAGGCGGTGGAGGCGGGGCCGGGGAAGCTGTGCCTCCACCGGGCGGCAGGGCAGCTGAGGTGGCCCTGCCGCCCTTCGGCCGCGGCGGGTAACGGGGATCCCCGCCGCTGCAGGACCGGTCCGGCGCGAAGGCCGCAGCGCACGACGCCGGTCATGACACCGGCGCCTTCAGTAGGCGGTCCATCGGCACGTCAGCCGTGACGGTCACCGCCGCCAGGTCCAGGTCGCCCGGCCTCGGCATCACGCTGCCGGGCAGCCGCACGGCAGCCGCGCCGTGCGCGACCGCCGAGGCGAGCGCCTCAGGGCCGCTGCCCCCGGCGATCAGGAACCCGGCGAGCGAGGAGTCGCCGGCGCCGACATCGCTGCGTACGGCGCCGACGCGCGCGCTGCCGAACCAGACGCCCGAGCCGTCCACGAGCAGCTGCCCGTCCGCGCCCAGGCTCGCGAGCACGGCACGCGCGCCCATCTCGCGCAGCTCCTCGGCCGCCTTCACGGCGTCGCCGACCGTCGCCAGGGGGCGGCCCACGGCTTCCGCGAGTTCCTCCAGGTTCGGCTTGACCACGTCGGGCCGCTCGCGCAGCGCCGCGAGCAGCGCGGGACCGGAGGTGTCCAGCGCGATCCGCGCGCCCGCGGCGTGCGCCCGCGCGACCAGCTCGGCGTACCACGACGGGGCGAGCCCCCGCGGCAGGCTCCCGCAGCACGCGATCCAGTCGGCGTCGCCCGACTGCGCGCGCACCGTCTCCAGCAGCAGCTCCCGCTCGGCCGCGGACAGCTCGGGCCCGGGCGCGTTGATCTTCGTGAGCACGCCGTCCGCCTCCGCGAGAGCGACGTTCGAACGGGTGGCTCCGGCGACCGGAACCGGCGCGACCTCGATGCCCTGCGCGTCGAGCAGCTCGGCGACCTGCGCCCCCGGCGCCCCGCCCAGGGGCAGCACCGCGACCGTGCGCTGTCCGGCCGCCGCGACGGCGCGAGAGACGTTGACGCCCTTGCCGCCGGGGTCCATGCGCTCACCGGCGGCGCGGATGACCCCTCCGCGCTCCAGCGAAGGGACCTCGTACGTGCGGTCGAGGGACGGGTTCGGGGTGACGGTGAGGATCATGCGCGCACTACTTCCGTGCCGCCGCGCTCGATGGCGGCGGCGTCTTCTCCGCTCAGCCCGCTGTCGGTGATCAGCAGGTCCACGTCGCTCAGGTCACCGAAGCGGGCGAAGTGCTCCTGACCGTGCTTGGAGGAGTCGGCGAGCAGCACCACCCGGCGGGCCGCGGCGATCGCCGCGCGCTTGACCGCGGCCTCGGCGAGGTCCGGAGTGGTCAGGCCCTCGGCCGAGAAACCGTTGGCCGCCACGAACAGGACATCGGCCCGGATCTCGGCGTACGCACGCAGCGCCCAGGCGTCCACGGCGGCGCGCGTACGGTGCCGCACGCGCCCCCCGACGAGGTGGAGCTGCATCCCGGGGTGGTCCGCGAGGCGGGCCGCGATCGGCAGGGAATGCGTGACCACGGTGAGCTCCGCCTCCAGCGGGATCGCGCCGGCCAGGCGGGCGACGGTCGTACCGGCGTCGAGGATCACCGCGCCCTCCATCGGCAGCTCCGCCAGGGCCGCCTTGGCGATCCGGTCCTTCTCGTCGGCCGCGGTCGACTCGCGCTCGCTGAGGTCCGGCTCGAAGTCGAGGCGCCCTGCCGGGATGGCACCGCCGTGCACCCGGCGGACGAGACCGGCCCGGTCGAGGGCCTTCAGATCCCGGCGGATCGTCTCCGCCGTGACCTGGAATGCCTCGGCCAGCGACACCACGTCCACCCGGCCGCCCTCACGGGCGAGCCGGAGGATCTCCTGCTGCCGCTCCGGTGCGTACATGCCCGCTCTCCTCCCACCGACCGATGCCCGAACATGTGGCTTCGCCTGGGAGGCTACGCCCCTGTTTCAGAAAAGTAAACAGGTTCGGGCGCAATCGGGCATGAACGGACTTCCGGTCTGTCCGGTGGGGAGGAAGGGGTGGGTGGGGACATGCGGAAGACCCGGCACCGCATCAGGTACCGGGCCTTCACCGGGAGCGTCGGCTCACGACACGAGCTCGCGCTCCGGCCCCTCCACCGAAATCCGTTCCTCGGCCGCCCCTTCACCGTGCTGCGCCACCCGCCCCGGCAGCGCGAACATCAACAGGAAGATGGCGACCATCACGGCGGCCACCCAGCCCAGTGCATGCTGGAAGGCGTCCACGAAGGCCGGGCCGACCTCACCGCGTCGCAGGTCGTCGTCGATCACGCCGAAGAAGACCACGGACACCAGGCCGAGCCCCAGCGCGTTGCCCATCTGCTGCACGGTGTTGATGAGACCCGAAGCCGAACCCGAGTGCTCGCGCGGTACGCCCGACAGCACCGCGTCCGTCAGCGGGGCGACGATCAGGCCCATGCCCACACCCATCACGACCAGCGGAAGGGCCATCTGCCAGGAGGCGATCGCCATGCCGTACCGCCCGGACTCCCAGAGGTAGATCAGGACACCCGCCGCCATCACCAGCGCGCCCGCCTGCAGGACCCTGCGTCCGAAGCGCGGGACCAGCTTCTGGACCGAGATGCCGGCCGCCGCCGAGACGGCGATCGAGAACGGGACGCCGGTCAGCCCGGCCCGCAGCGGCCTCCAGCCGAGGCCGTCCTGCATGTACAGCGTCCACACCAGGAAGAAGATGCCGAGTGCGACTCCGAAGACGGTCTGCACCGCGATGCCGGCGGCGAAGCTCTTCACCTTGAACAGGGACAGTTCGACGAGCGGGGAGCCGTCGCGGGCGGTCTTGCGCCGTTCGTACGCCACCAGTGCCGCGAAGACGGCGAGCGCGCCGCCCATCGAGACGTAACCCCACAGCGGCCAGCCCAGCTCACGGCCGCGGGTCAGCGGGTAGAGCAGCATCAGCAGGCCCAGGGTGACGAGGGCGACCCCGACGAGGTCGAGCTTCAGCGCCTTCGGCGCCTTCGACTCCGTGATGAAGCGGCGGCCGAGGACGAGGCCCGCGATGCCGACCGGCAGGTTGATGAGGAAGATCGGGCGCCATTCCAGGCCGAAGAGGTTCCACTCGGTGAGCAGGGCGCCGAGCAGCGGGCCGGAGACCGCCCCGAGCCCGACGATCGCGCCGAACAGACCGAACACCTTGCCCCTCTCGTGCGCCGGGAAGGTGGCGTGCACGATCGACAGGACCTGCGGCACCATCAGCGCCGCCATGGCGCCCTGCAGGATGCGGGAGGCGACCAGCATCTCCGGGCCCGCGGCGAAGCCGCACAGCGCGGAGGCGACGGTGAAGCCGCCGATGCCGACGAGGAACAGCCGCTTGCGGCCGTGGATGTCGCCGAGCCGCCCGCCGGTGATGAGGCCGGCGGCGAAGGCGAGCGCGTAACCGGCGGTTATCCACTGGATCTGGCTGAAGGACGCGCCCGCGTCCCGCCGGATCGACGGGATCGCGATGTTGACGATCGTGACGTCGACGAGGTCCATGAAGGCCGCGGTCATCACGATCGCGAGGGCGAACCAGCGGCGGCGGTCCGCGGTGCGGGCCGCGTCTGCCGGGCCGGTGGGGCTGTCCGGGCTGTCGGAGCTGTCGGAGCTGTCGGAGCTGTCCGAGCTGTCCGAGCTGTCGGAGCTGCTGTCCACAAGGGATTCGGTGGAGGTCATGTCCCCGAAGCTAGGACCGCATTAGGTCAGATCATGTCCTAATTCTGCGGCATCCTCGGACTCATGACGACGGACACTCCGGCCCGGCTGCTCCAGCTCCTCTCCCTTCTGCAGACGCCCCGGGAATGGCCCGGCGGCGAGCTCGCCGACCGGCTCGGGGTGTCCCGCCGCACGGTCCGGCGGGACATCGACCGGCTGCGCGAGCTGGGCTATCCCGTGCAGGCGAGCAAGGGCGCCGACGGCGGCTACCGGCTCGTGGCGGGCAAGGCGATGCCGCCGCTCGTGCTCGACGACGAGGAGGCGGTGGCGATCGCGGTCGGGCTGCGGGCCGGGGCGGGGCACGCGCTCGAGGGGGTGGACGAGGCGTCCGTACGGGCGCTGGCCAAGCTGGAGCAGGTGCTGCCCTCGCGGCTGCGTCACCGCGTCTCCACCCTCCAGGCCGCGACGACACCGCTGACCAGTGGGGACGGGGCGACCATCGCGCCCGAGACGCTGACCGTGATGGCGTCGACGGTGGCCGGACGGGAGCGGCTGCGGTTCGCCTACCGCGCGGGGGACGGCACCGAGTCGCGGCGTGTGACGGAGCCGTACCGGCTGGTGTCGACGGGCCGCCGCTGGTACCTCGTGGCGTACGACCTCGACCGCGCCGACTGGCGCACCTTCCGCGTCGACCGGGTGAGCGAGCCGTTCGCGACGGGGGCGCGGTTCGCTCCCAGGGAGCTGCCGACGGGGAGCGCGGCGGAGTACCTGCGGCGGTCGATGTACCGGCGACAGGAGACGTACGAGTTCGTGGTCACGTTCGCCGCACCGGCCGAGGTGGTGGCCCCGCGGCTGCCGGCCTGGCTCGGTACGCCCGAGCCGCTCGACGACGGCGGCTGCCGGCTTCGGGCCGCGGCCGGGGACTCCGCGGAGTGGCTGGCGGTACGGCTGGCGATGCTGGGGGTCGAGTTCACCGTGCACGAGCCGCAGGAACTTGTGCGGTGTGTACGGGAGTTGGGCGGGCGAATGGTCCGGGCCGGGGGCCTCTGACTCAGGCCCGGGGTTCCTGACGGAGGGTCACGCCCCGGCCGCCCGTCACCCCTTCCCACGGGAAGTCGCGCAGCGCCGCGAGGTTCCGCAGCGCCTGCGCGGCCGGCCCGTTCGGTCCGCCGGCGGGCGCGTCGCCCGCAGCCCAGCCCTCGACCGCCGTGCGTACGGCGGCACTTGCGGCGGCCGCGGCGAAGCACAGCTGCGCGGACACGGGCGTTGAAGAATCGGGCTCGGCAACGTTGTCGGAGGCCGTCGGCATCCGTGCCGCGAGCACCTCCGCCAGCGTCCGCTCCGAGGTGTGGCAGACCTCCGCCCACACCTTGCGCAGCGCGGGGCTCGTCTCCGCCAGCCGGATCATGGTGCGGACCCACTGCCAGGAGCCGGCCGAGAATCCGGCTCCGGGCGACAGCGTGTCCCGCACCCCGTGCTCCAGGGCCTGCGGCACGGACAGTCCGGCGGGGGCCTCGCGCACCGCCTGCACCCACCGCTCCGCACCCGTTGCGTAGAGCGGGGCGACGGCCTCCTCCTTGGTGGCGAAGTAGCGGTAGAAGGTGCGCGGGGCGACACCGGCGGCCCGGGCGATGTCGTCGGCGCGGGTGGCCCGCAGGCCCTGCTCGGCGAAGAGGGCGGCCGCCGCCCGGGCGATCTCCATCCTGGTCGCGGCCTTGCGGCGCTCCGTGAGCGAGGCCGACGCGGAGGGAGGAGACGGAGAGGAAGGACCAGAGGTGCGGGGACTCACGCTCGGCAGGCTATGCCCATGTGACACAATCTGCCATCCGGCGGGCCACCCCGGTGTTCAGGTACGGGGTGCCCCGCCGCTCGGACGCGCCCGGGGACGAAGCGAGCCGGACCCCGGCGCCCGGGGGGAGGGGCGCCGGAGCCCGGCCAGGGAGAGTCCCGGCGCCGGGGGGAGTGCGTCAGGACTTGGATCAAGAGGCCTGGGGCGGGGCCCCGGACCCGGACTTCAGGGCCCGAAGTCCCGAACTCCTGGGCCCTGAAGGTTTGTTCCCGTGGCCACGCCCGTTGAAGCGGCGTAACACCGCCATGTTTGCGCGGTCTTTCGCCACCCGGCGTACGCGGTGCGACCGCCGTGGCTCACGCCGCCGCGTCGAAGCCCGTGTCCCGGGCCAGCTTCTTCAGCTCCAGCAGCGCGTGCTTCTCGATCTGACGGATGCGCTCGCGCGTCAGGCCGTGCTCCTTGCCGACCTCGGTCAGCGTGCGCTCCCGGCCGTCCTCTATGCCGTACCGCATCTTGATGATCGAGGCCGTGCGCTGGTCGAGGCGGCCGATCAGGTCGTCCAGTTCCTCGCTGCGCAGCAGCGTCAGCACCGACTGCTCCGGCGACACCGCCGAGGTGTCCTCAAGGAGGTCGCCGAACTGGGTCTCGCCCTCGTCGTCCACGGACATGTTCAGCGAGACCGGGTCGCGGGCCCAGTCCAGCACGTCGGAGACGCGCTCCGGTGTCGAGCCGAGCTCGGCGGCGATCTCCGCGGGCTCCGGGTCCCGGCCGTTCTCACGGTTGAACTCGCGCTGCACTCGGCGGATCCGGCCCAGCTCCTCCACCAGGTGGACGGGCAGGCGGATGGTGCGCGACTGGTCCGCGATCGAGCGGGTGATCGCCTGGCGGATCCACCAGGTGGCGTAGGTCGAGAACTTGAAGCCCTTGCGGTAGTCGAACTTCTCGACCGCGCGCACCAGGCCGGCGTTGCCCTCCTGGATCAGGTCGAGCAGGGGCAGGCCGCTGCGGGGGTAGCGGCGGGCCACGGCGACGACCAGCCGGAGGTTGGAACGGATGAAGATCTCCTTGGCCCGCTCCCCCTCGGCGACCAGCGCCTCGAGTTCCTCACGGGTGGCGTCCGTCCTGGACGACCCCCGCGCGGCGGCGGACAGTGTCACAGCCCCGTCGAGGACCTGCCGCGCGAACACACCCGCCTCGATGATCTGGGACAGCTCGACCTCCTTGGCGGCGTCGAGCAGCGGTGTACGCGCGATCTCGTCGAGATACATGCCGACCAGGTCGCGGTCGGCGATCTCGCCGCCATGGGCGCGAACACTGCTTGCCGCGTCGGTCCCACCGGTGGCGGACTGACGACGGGCGACGGCACGGGTTGCCATGCGTGCTCCCTTGCGTATCGGGGTCCCCCCCGCTCGAGCGAAGCCGAGAGTGGGGGAGGTTCGGCGGTGGTCCTTCAGACGCTCGGCACTCTCCTCGGGTGCCCTGCATCCGATGGAAACAACGACTGGAATCCGGACAGAATTCCCAAGCTGACCCCCTGTTTTTCTGATCATGCAGTACCCTGTGCCGCCGCGGGAGGAGGCGTGATGCCGTCGGAGCGTGCAGAGGTCCAGGTCAGGCCGGGAGTCGAGAGTGACCTCGAAGCCCTCACCGACATCTACAACCACTACGTACGCGAGACGCCCATCACATTCGATACCGCCGCGCTCACTCCGGAAGAGCGCCGCCCTTGGCTCCTCTCCCACCCTGAAGACGGCCCGTACCGGCTGATGGTTGCCACCGCGGGGGGCGCGCAGGGGATCTCACAGGAGATTCTCGGCTACGCCACATCCAGCCCCTATCGCGCGAAGCCCGCGTATTCGACCTCCGTGGAGGTCACGGTCTACCTCGCGCCGGACGCGGGCCGCCGAGGTGTCGGCACGCTCCTGTACAAGGCCCTGTTCGAGGCGCTCGCCGGGGAGGACCTGCACCGCGCCTACGCGGGCATCGCGCAGCCCAACGAGGCGTCCGTGCGGCTGCACCGGCGACTCGGCTTCCGGCACGTCGGCACGTACCGGGAGGTGGGCCGCAAGTTCGGCCGCTACTGGGACGTCGCCTGGTACGAGAAGGACCTCTAGGGCGTGTTTCGAAAGTCCCGTCTGGCCCGCGACGCCTGGCACGGCGCCTCGCCGCGTTGTCGGGATCGCCCGCGTACGCCCAGTACGCGGGCGACCCTCCGCCTTGCGATGCACCGCACCAGACGCCGCGAGCCCCGCCCTTCGGGCGGACGACGCTACTTTCGAAACACGCCCTAGGCCCTGCCCCCGACGGCCGGGCCGGCCACCCGACGGCGGGGTCAGCCGAACTGCACCGACCGCTTGGCCAGCCCCATCCAGAAGCCGTCGATCACGGACCTCTGCGCGTCGAGCTCACCGCCGGCCTCCGCCGCGCCCATGGTGACGAACAGCGGGGCGAAGTGCTCGGTGCGGGGGTGGGCGTACCGGCCGGCCGGGGCCTTGTGCGGGAAGTCCAGCAGGGAGTCCCAGTCGCGGGCCTCCAGTGCCCGGTGTCCCCAGTCGTCGAACTCCGAGGACCAGGCCGGCACTCCACCGCCCGTGTGCCGCAGCGCGGCCAGGTTGTGGGTGAAGAAGCCGGAGCCGACGATCAGCACGCCCTCGTCGCGCAGGGGCGCGAGCGTGCGTCCGATCCCCATGAGCCTGACCGGGTCGAGGGTCGGCATGGAGATCTGCAGGACCGGGATGCCGGCCTCGGGGAACATCTCGACGAGCGGGACGTAGGCGCCGTGGTCGAGGCCGCGGTCCGGGATGTCCTGCACGGGCATGCCGGGGGCCCGCAGCAGCTTGCGGACGGACTCGGCGAGTTCGGGGGCACCCGGGGCCCCGTACGTCACCTGGTAGTAGTGCTCCGGGAAGCCCCAGAAGTCGTGGACGAGGGGGACCGGCCGGGTGGCACCGAGGGCGAGCGGGGCCTCCTCCCAGTGGGCGGAGACCATGAGGATCGCGTTGGGGCGCGGCAGATCGGCGGACCAGGCCGCGAGCTGGCCGGGCCAGACGGGGTCGTCCGCGAGGGGCGGGGCGCCGTGACTGAGGTAGAGGGCGGGCATGCGCTCCTGGGTGGCGGCGGACATGGCGGCTACTCCCTGGGCAGAATCACGTGCGAAAGGGACACTTACTTGAACTCTCAACGTATCTGTTGAGCAGCTTACGCCCGATTTGTTTAAGATTCAAGGAGAATCCTCGTACAGTGGAGTACATGAACACGGCACCCGCATCCGCTGAAGAGCCCCGCTGGCTCACCGACGAGGAGCAGTTCGTCTGGCGCGCCTACGTCGAAGCCTCCACCCTCCTCGAGGACCATCTCGACCGCCAGCTCCAGCGCGACGCGGGCATGCCGCACATCTACTACGGACTGCTGGTCAAGCTCGCCGAGTCCCCGCACCGCCGGCTGCGGATGACCGAACTGGCCATGTCCGCGAAGATCACCCGCTCCCGCCTCTCCCACGCGATCGCGCGCCTGGAGAAGAACGGATGGGTGCGGCGCGAGGACTGCCCCTCCGACAAGCGGGGCCAGTTCGCGGTGCTGACGGACCAGGGCCGCGACGTGCTGCAGCGGACCGCGCCGGGCCACGTGGCCGCCGTACGGCAGGCGGTGTTCGAACGGCTGACCACGGAACAGCAGAAGTCCCTCGGCGAGATCATGAAGATCCTCGCCGAGGGACTCCAGCCGAAGGAAGCGGGCGCGGACCTGCCCTGGCTCCGCTGAACGCGTCACCAGGGCAGGTCCTCAGGGTCGTACGTACGGGGCGTCCCCTTCCTCGTACGCACGGAGGGCCCGAAGGGGTACGGCCGAACGATCGCCGGCAGCGGGTTCGGTGAGCCGACGGGCTCAGTGGGCGACCACCGGCACCGCCACCTGGTCCCCGACGCCCTCGCCCTCACTCGAACCGGTCATCGTGGTGCCGCCCGGGCGGCCGGTGTTGATGAAGGTCGCGGCGATCGTCGCGGCGATCACGAGGATGCCGACGGCGAACCAGATCGCGTTGGTGTAGCCGTGCACCTGGCCCTGCAGCTGAACCAGCTGCTGCTGCGACCGGGAGGCCGCACCGGCGATGTGGTCCTCGATGTACGCGGTCGTGGCCGAGGCGGCGATCGTGTTCAGCAGGGCCGTGCCTATCGCGCCGCCCACCTGCTGCGAGGTGTTGACCATCGCGGAGGCGACACCGGCGTCGCGCGCCTCGACACCGGTCGTGGCCAGGGACATGGCGGGCATGAACGCCGTACCCATGCCGAGGCCGAGCAGCACCATCGACGGCAGGATCACCCCGGTGTACGAGGAGCCGATCTCCAGCTGGGTCAGGAGCAGCATGCCCAGCGCCGCGACCAGGAAGCCCGGAGCCATCAGCAGGCGCGGAGCCACCCGGGTCATCAGGCGGGTGCCGATCTGCGTGGAGCCGACCATCATGCCCGCGATCATCGGCAGGAAGGCGAAGCCGGTCTTGACCGGCGAGTAGCCCTTCACTATCTGCAGGTAGTAGGTCAGGAAGAGGAACAGGCCGAACATCGCGATGATCGCGAGGCCGAGGGAGAGGTAGACGCCTCCGCGGTTTCGCTCGGTGACGACGCGCAGCGGCAGCAGCGGGGCCCTGACCTTGGCCTCGGTGAGGATGAACGCCGCGAGCAGGACGGCCGAGGCGATGAACAGGCCGATCGTCATGGAGTCGCCCCAGCCGTCGGACTCGGCGCGGGTGAAGCCGTAGACGAGGGAGACCAGGCCGAGGGTGGACAGGACGACACCCGGGATGTCGAGCGGCGAACGGTTGCGGCCGCCCTCCGGCTCACGGATGACGAAGTACGCGCCGGCGGCCGCGACGACCGCGAACGGGATGTTCACGAAGAACGTCCAGCGCCAGTCCAGGTACTCGGTGAGGACACCGCCGAGGATGAAGCCCACGGCGCCGCCACCGCCGGCGATCGCACCGTAGATGCCGAAGGCCTTGGCGCGCTCCTTGGCCTCCGTGAACATCACGGCGAGCAGCGAGAGCGCGGCGGGCGCGAGCAGCGCGCCGAACGCGCCCTGGAGCGCGCGGGCGCCGAACATCATCGCCTCGTTGGTGGCCGCGCCGCCGAGCGCGGAGGCGCCGGCGAAGCCGACCAGCCCCGCGACGAAGGCACGCTTGCGGCCCCACAGATCGGCGATGCGTCCGCCGAAGAGCAGCAGACCGCCGAAGGCGAGGGCGTAGGCCGTGACGACCCACTGGCGGTTGCCGTCCGAGATCCCCAGGTCCTGCTGGGCGGACGGGAGGGCGATGTTCACGATGGTCGCGTCGAGCACGACCATCAGCTGGGCGAGCGCGATGAAGACGAGCGCTTTCCAGCGGTTGGCGTCGAGTGCGCCGGCGGTGCCGCCGGGGGCCTTAGAGGCTGTTTCGGACATGGGGGTACCCATTTCGGGACTTCGTGACGGAAATAAACCGGAAAGGTGTCGTAAGGGGTGGCTCGCCGTCGGGGACGGACGGCCGGACAGTCGTTGGTGTGGGTGACGGGCGAGGTGCCCGGATCCGACCGGTCAGGTCGACTGATTTCTTCGGGCGGGAACTCGGGTGGCGTCTCGGGCGGGATTCCGGATTGCGGCTGGGGTCAGGTCTGGCGCAGGTCCTCCATGGTCGCGGCCGTGCCCGGCAGGGTGGAGCGGGCCGGGGCCCGCAGTCCGTCCAGGAGCAGCTGCAGATGTCGGTGTACGAAGCGGTCGTGGATGAGGCAGCCGGTGCCGGCCGGGGGCCGGCTGAGCTGGGCCACGGCGACCATCAGGTCGCCGACGCCCACGTCGGGGCGGAGCTGTCCGGCGGCCGTGGCGCGGCTCATGAGCTCCTCGACGAGCTGCTCGATGCGCTCCCGCGCGGCTTCCAGTTCGGGGTGGTGCTTGTCGAAGGTGCTGTCGGCCATCGGGCACAGCGCGCTGATCCGCTCGTCGGCGGCGGCGTGCACGAAGCGCTCCAGCGCCTCGAAGGCGTCGCCGGTCTCGGCGAGCGCCAGTCTGGCCGCCTCCGCCATACGGTCCATGACCGAGCAGACGACCTCGCGGACCAGTGCGTCGCGGTCCGGGAAGTTGCGGTACACCGTGGCGTTGCCGACACCAGCCCGGCGGGCGATGTCGTCGAGCGGCACGTCCGGACCGAGTTCGACGAACATCTCCCGGGCGGCGGTGACGATCCGCTCCCGGTTGCGCAGGGCGTCGGCCCGCGGCCGGGTCGCCTTCGGCTGCACGGAGGTCGCGGTCTGCACGGCGTACTCCTCGGACGAGTGGACGGACGAGTGGACTGTTGTGGCGGGCCGGTGATCCGGGGAGGGTTTCCCCGTTTCGCGCGGACACACGTCTAAACGGGGAAACGCTCCCCGGTTATTTCCCGCCTTCGAAGAGATTTCCTGTGACCTGAGTCACACCCCGTCGGGAGGAGAAACCCACGTTCGGCCCCTCCAGCGAGCGCCTGCCGACCCGTCGGCACAGGGTGATCGAGAGGGTGCAGCCGGTGACCGGCGGCTGCCTGGAGTGAGAGGCCGTGCATGCAGCCGCAGCCTGAGGACCCCCGGGTACCGCCGCGCCGCCACATATCCCCGCGCCGCGTGGCCGCCCTCGCCGCCGTAACGGCCCTGACCCTCGCGGTCAGCACCTCGGCCGGCACCGGACACCTCACCCAGGGCCCCACCGCGGCCGGATCCGGGCCGGTCACCGTGGCTCGCTCCACCGCACTCGGCCCCTGCATGATCAACGGCGGCCCGGCCGTCCAGATGTCGGAGGGCGTCCCGACGCCCGGCGGCTACTCCCGCTCCACCGGCACCGTCCGCGCCCTCACCCTGATGGTCGACTTCCCCGACGCGCCCGGCCAGGGCAGCGCGCTCGACCGCTTCCACGAGTTCTTCCCGCAGACCCAGCAGTGGTTCCGCACCAGTTCCTACGGCCGTCTCGACTACCGTCCCGAGACCCCGATCCCCACCTGGCTGCGGATGCCCAAGCCGTTCCGGGAGTACGGCATAGAGCGCGGCGCTCCCTTCGACCCGGGCTACCGCCGGCTGGTCCAGGACATCGTGGCCGCGACCGACGCCGACATCGACTTCCGGTCGTACGACTTCCTGAACGTGCTGATCACCCCGAACGCCGGCCCCTCCGCACTGGACACGGTCCTGTCAGTGACCTTCGCCGGCAACACGGAGGCTCCGGTCGCCGACGGCGTCCCGGTGGCCAACGCGTCCTTCGTCTACTCCCGCCAGGACGACGGCTCCGGCACCTACCACCGCACCGGCTACCGCGTCCTGCCCCACGAGAACGGCCACGTCTTCGGCCTGCCCGACCTCTACACCCAGGAGGGCGGCGGCGCGGTCGGTCACTGGGACATCATGAGCGAGGACTGGGGGGCCAACAACGACCTGTTCGCCTGGCACAAGTGGAAACTGGGCTGGCTGGACGCCTCGCAGGTGCACTGCGCGGCGAGGCCGGGCACGACGCAGTACACGCTGACACCGCTGGCGCGCGCCGGCGGGGTGAAGCTGATCTTCGTCCCCGTCGACGCCCGCCACGGATACGCCGTCGAACTGCGCACCCGTGGAGGCAACGACGAGACCGTCTGCCGGCCCGGCGTGCTGATCTACCAGGTCGAGGCGGACGTCGACACCGGCCAGGGCCCGGTGAGGGTGTACGACTCCCGGCACGACAGCGGCGGCTGCACCCGCAGCCCCAACGTCCACGCGGAACTCTCGGACGCACCGCTCACGCCCGGCGAGGACTTCAGGGATCCGGGGAAGGAGATCCGGATCACGGTGGCAGGGGCGGATGTGGCGGGGAACTACCGGGTGCTGGTCACGCGGACGTAGTCGCGGGCGGCTCGGCGGCCTGCCGGATTACGGTAGGGCTGCCGTGACCGCCGTACCGGAGAAGCGATGCCCGCCACCCACACGACGGACTCCCGCGAAGGCGCCGAGTCCGACTCCCGCGCCGCGACCGATCAGCGCGCCGCGACCGACGAGCGCGCCGTGCCGGCCGAGGCCGTCACGCCGCTGATCCGTGGCATCGCCGTGCTGCGGGAGCTGACCGAGGCGGACGGAACGCTGAGCCTGAGCGGGCTGGAGCGGGCCACCGGCCTCGCCCGCTCCACGGTCGACCGGATCACGTCCACGCTCGCCCGCATGGGGTACGCCCGTCTCGACGGCCGGGACGTAGTCCTCACTCCCCGCGTGATGGAGCTGGGCAACGCGTATCTGGCCGCCCTGCGCCTGCCCGCCCTGCTGGACGCCCACGCGGACGCCCTCGCCGACGAGCTGGACGAGTCGGTGTCGCTGGCGGTCGGCGACGGCGACGGCATCCGCTTCATCCACCAGGCCACCCGCCGCCGCGCGATGCCCCTGAGCTTCCGCATCGGCGACCTGCTCCCGGCCGAACGCACCGCACCGGGCCCGCTGTTCGCGAGCGAGTGGACGGAGGAGGCGTGGCAGGGCTGGCGGGAGCGCCGGGCGGCGGACCCGGAGGACCGGGCCTTCCCGGCCGTACCGCCACGCGAACACGCCTTGCCGGACAAGGACTTCGAACGCCGTGCCGCGCAGGCGCGGAAGGGCGGCTGGGCCCTGGACGACCAGCTGATCGAACCGGGACTGGTCGCCGTCTCCGTACCCGTACGGGATCCGGGAACGGGGCGGATCGCCTGCGTGGCAAGCGTGGTGAGCCACACGAGCCGTCACACGGTGACGAACCTGCGCGACACGCTGCCCCGGCTGAGGACGGCGGTGACGGAGATGGAACGGGACCTGCGCCTCGCTCCGCCGGCCGAACCGGGACCGGCACCCGCGGGACTGGCGACGTGGACGGGAGCGTCGAAGCAGGAACTGGGCCGGGAGTTCATCGAGTCACTGGCCCGCGGCCTGACGGTGCTGACGGCGTTCGGTGAAGGCCGCGCACGGCTGACGCTGACGGAGGTGGCCAGAGCGACGGGTCTGGCCCGCGCGACGGCCCGCCGGGCGCTGATCACTTACGAACACCTGGGCCTGGTGACCCCGGCCCCTTCGGACCGCACGTTCTCCCTGACTCCCCAGGTCCTCTCCCTGGGCTTCGCCCCCTTCTCCCGCACGTCCCTCCCCCGGATCGCCACCCCCCACCTGACGGACCTGTCCACCCGAATCGGGGAATCGACGGCGCTGGCGGTACCGGCGGACTCGGCCGAGGAGATCCAGTACACGGCACGCGCGGCGACGGGCCGCGTGATGAGCGTGGACATCACGGTCGGCACGAGGGTGCCGGCGCGGGCGACGGCGCCGGGGAGGGTGCTGTTGGCGGGGCTGAAGGAGCAGCGGACTGCCGGGGACCCGGCACTGGACGACGTACGGGCACGGGGCTACGCCCTGGTCGACCGGGAACTGGAGGAGGGTCTGCGCTCGATCGCCGTCCCGGTCCGCGACCGCACGGGCCGGGTGGCCGCCGCCGCGAACGTGGCCCTCCACGCGGCGCGCCGCACGCTGGAGGAATGCGTCGAGGAGATCCTCCCCGAGCTGACGGCCACGGCCGCCCGCATCGAGGCGGACCTCCACATGGCGAGCCGATTCACCCGGGTCCCCCTGACTTGATCTGCACGCCTTCGAACCCGGCCGTGTCCACCCCCGCCGGGGCGCCCAGGCGGAAAAACGACTCGGTCCACAACGGGAAAAGATCTTGACCGCTATTATTCGGAAACGGTCAACAGAGATGCCGGGCAATCGAGTTGGAGGCCAGCGGTGCCGGACGTGGTGCAGGAACGCAATGGCGTGCAGGTGTTGATGTGCGATCCGGCCGGACCACGCGTGTCCACGATGCAGGACGGGCTCGACCTCATCGGTTCGGTGTACCTCGGCGCCGAGGTCGTGGCCGTTCCCGCGGAACGGCTGGACGAGCAGTTCTTCTCCCTGGGCACTCGCTTCGCCGGCGAAATCATGCAGAAGTTCGTCAACTACCGGGTTCGCCTGGCCGTTATCGGTGACATCTCCCGCCACCTGGAAGCCAGTTCCGCGCTGCGGGCTCTTGTCCACGAGAGCAACGCGTCCAACCACGTCTGGTTCCTTCCCGATGTCGAGGCCCTCGACGCCCGCCTGCAGACCATCGCCTGAGCCGCTCAAGCGCAACGGGGTTACAGAACCGTCGTGATCGATGAACTGATACCTTCACCCGCCGCCACCGCTCATACGTTCACCGACTACGAATCGGCCGTGTCCGCGCTGTATCCGCAGGAAGCCGCCGCCATCGCGCGCGCCCTGCCGAAGCGCCGACAGGAGTACGCCAACGTCCGCATGTGCGCACGACGTGCCCTGAACAAGCTGCGGGTGCCAGCCGCACCTCTCGTGTCGGGGGAGCGCGGCGCACCCGTGTGGCCCGCGGGCGTCGTGGGCAGCATGACCCACTGCGCCGGGTACCGGGCCGCCGTTGTGGGGCACTCCTCCGACTTCTTGGGACTCGGCATCGACGCCGAGCCCAATGCCCCGCTGCCGGAAGGCCTGCCGGAGTTCATCTCGCTGCCTCAAGAGCGCGCCCGGATCGCCGAGTTGGCGGATGCGGCACCCGAAATCTGCTGGGACCGGCTCTTGTTCAGTGCCAAAGAGGCGGTGTTCAAGACCTGGTATCCGCTCACCGAGCGCGAACTCGACTTCGGCGAGGCAGATTTGCACATCGAGCCCGGCTCAGGGACGTTCTCCGCACGCTTACTCGTTCCGGGGCCGGTCGTCGGCGGCGAACGCCTGGAGGTATTCAGCGGCCGCTGGCTGTGCCGCGCCGGCCTCGTCGTCACCGCGATCGCACTGACAGCCGCCGCGCCCTCGTGCGGGGCGGGGACGGGCGAAACTGTTTCGGCCGGCTCCCCGGACAGCGACCCGGCGACTCTGCGCCGCCGCACCGCTTGAGGCGCCCGGGAGCCTGACAGGAGTGCAGGCCGGCGACCGGCCTCCTCCTGGATCGACGCTGTGGGGTCACGCAACGGCTCCGGGCCGCCGCCGCGCGGCGGCGGCCGGTTCGCCCCACCCGGTCAGCCGCCGGCGCGGGTGTCCGCCTTCGATGCCGCGGGATCGGTGGGCAGAGCCCGCGGGTAGCGCCGCCCGTTGAGCATCGCGCCGATCCAGGTCGAGCGCACCAGGTAGTGGTAGCTCAGGAAGAGCAGTGGCAGCGCCACAGCCAGGATGAGCGGGTACTTGACGCTCCAGTGCAGCGGCCAGTCCCGCACGGCCACCTGCAGCGCCATGACCAGGGGCATGTGGATGATGTACACCCAGTACGACGCGTCCGCCATGTATCGCCGCCACGCGTTGAAACCCGAGAAGAAGTGCAGCGCGGCACCGATGAGCCCGAGCGTCCAGAGCCAGCCGGCGAGCCCGTAGCCGAGCGCGCAGAGCAGCTTGGTCGTGCCGGTGAGCGGCTCCAGTTCGAGCGCGCCGTGGACGGTGGCGAGGGACGACTGCGGCTCGAAGTCGCCGAGCACGGCCGTGGCCGCTGTCACGACGACCGCGGCGGTGAGATAGCCCACCCACCTCCGGCGCCAGACCTGCAGGAGGTCGGAGTGCTTGTGCACGAACCAGCCGAACGCGAAGGCGACGGAATAGCCGACGATCGTCGGGAGCTGCGGCACCAGGTCCGTGTTGGGCGTGGGCAGGCCTTCCCACAGGTGCCACTGCTTGAAGAAGTACAGGCACGCGGCCACGGGCACCATCAGGACGACGGGCTCGAACCCACGGGCACAGACCCACGACAGGGCCCGCTCGACACCGTTTTCGGACGTGCTGCTCCTGCCCTTGCGCAGCGGCGCGAACACCTTGTGCCCGACGAGGACCGCCACATAGAACCAGTACAGCACCCACAGGAACCAGAGGTGTGCCAACGGGACGGGCACGATCTCCCGCGCGGGCAGCAGGCTCGTCACCGGCTCCTTGATCCCGAGCACCACGGCGAGCAGGATCACGTTCATCGGAGCGACGAGCACGATGCCGAAGAGCAGCGGCAGGAGAATGCGCTTGCTCCGCTCCTTGAAGAACCCCTTCGCCCGCAGCCGGTTGTACTGCATCCTGCCGAAGAAGCCGGCCAGCAGGAAGAAGACCGGCATGCGGAAGAGGTGGATGACGAAGTACGCCATCGCGAGCGGTGTGCTCGGGGAGTTGTCGACGATCGGCCAGCCCGTGTACGTGAAGCCGGGAACGAAAGCCAGCGTCGCGTGCAGCACCACACCGAGCAGCAGAGCGAATCCGCGGAGCGCGTCCAGGGCATGAAAACGCTCCGAAGGGGCCTTCGGAGCCGTCGAAGTCTCAGTGTGCTTCCGGGCCTTCGGGACCTTCGGAGCCGCAGCATCGGCAGATACGGAAACCGACCTGCCGCCACTATCTTGTGTCATTTTTCCTCATTGACGATTCAGGCGGGTCGAACAACGGAAGGGGTGCGTCATCCAGGCCGGACACCGCGGCAGTTGCGCTATTTCTTTGCGTCGACGGCCACGTCGTCCTCACTGGTCCTGCCGCCGGGAGCGGCGCTGCGCCCGAGGTCCTTGAAGTTCTTCGTCGCGATGTTGAGGCAGAACGACGGCGACAGCCGGAAGAGCCACCAGAACAGCTTCCAGAAGCCGGGAACCACGATGATTCCCTCATTCTTCGCGACCCCGTCCAGCGCCTTCTTGGCGAAGACCTCGGGGGAGATCGGCTTCTTCTCCTCCCACATCTCCCGGGACTGCTCGCCGGTCACCCCGTCGACCTCACGGCCGTACTCGCCACCCTCGATGAACGGGGTCCGGATGACGCCCGGGCACAGCACGCTCACGCGTACTCCCAGCTGGGCGGCCTCGGCCCGCAGGTTGTTCGACAAGCCGACGACGGCATGCTTCGTGGTCACGTAGGACGTGGTGCCGGGGCTCGGGACCAGGCCCGCCATGGAGGCAGTGTTCACGATGTGCCCGAAGCCCTGCTCGATCATCACGTTGTAGGTGGCCTGGACCCCGTTGACGATGCCGCCGAGGTTGACGTCGATGATGCGGCGCCAGTCCTCGATGCGGTAGTGCCGGGCTCCCGCGCCCATGCCGTGGCTGATGCCGGCGTTGTTGAACAGATAGTCCAGGCGCCCGGTCCGGCCGACCGTGTCCTGGACCAGCTGCTCGAACTCGGCGTAGTCGGTGACGTCCAGCCTGGCCGCCGTCGCCTTGCCGCCGGCCGCGCGGATCGTGGCGGCCACGTCCTCGGCCTGCTCGATCTGCAGGTCGGCCAGGACGACCTCGCAGCCTCGGCCCGCAAGAGCCTCTGCCAGTGCGCGGCCGATACCCGACGCTCCACCGGTGATGATCGCGGTGGCTCCGTCGTACGTTCTGATTGTGTTCTGCGCTGCCATGACCGTTTCCCCTCCAGGACCACGATTTGATCTTTTCAGCCTCGTATCGAGGCCATCTGCTGCTGAAATTCGCCCATCGACTTCAGGTCGTTACCGAAACGATTTACGGTACTCATCTGCACCGAGCCGCTCCCCGACGGAAGGATGTACTTCACAAACGTTGCGAGTGTGGCGCTGGGGCCGAGATCGACAAAGGTGACGTCTCTCTCGCAGGTCATTTTCTCGACGGTTTCCTTGAATTCCACGGGCTGCCTCATCGCGGCCCACAGTCCGTCGGTCGACAAGGAATCGACCAGGCCCGCCGAGGCGGCGGAGACGATCGGAATTCGCGGCGGGGAGAAGTCCAGGGTGCCGAGGAGACTGCGGGCCTTGTCCCTGACGGGGTCGATGAGTTCCGTGTGCACGCCGTAGTTCACGGGCAGCCGTTGGCACAGGATGCCCTCACGCTCCATGGCGCGCTCGGCCTCCTCGATATCCTCCACCCGCCCGCTGACCACGAAATTGCCGTCGAAGTTGCGGCCCGTCACCCAGCAGCCCGCGAACAAAGACGCACGGGTTTCCATGAGTTCCGGCGAGCCGACGATCGCCAGCATGCCGGCACGCGGAGTGGCGTCGGCGAGCAGCCGTGCGAACTCCACCGCCACGGAGATGCCGAGCTCCAGCGAGAACACCTCGGCGACCACGGCCGCGGTGATCTCCCCGAGGCTGTAGCCGAGCAGAAAGTCGGCCTGGTGGCCCATCTCCTGGACCACCCGGGTCAGGCTGTACTCGACACACAGCAGTGCCGCGTTGGAGTCCGCGAGCGAGTCGAACGGATCGCTCTTGTGCCGGTCCGGATCGAAGACCGTGTCCAGCAGCGACTTCCCCAGGATGGGCGAGGCGATGTCGTCGCAGTGGTCGAGCCAGAGCCGGTAGCGCGGGTGCCGCTCGTAGAGTTCGCGTGTCATGTGGAAGTACTGGGATCCCTGGCCCGAGTACATGAACACAGTTGGTTGGGTCATCGCGGGTGCTTCCCATCAGTCTCTGGCGTGGCCACGTGCACGGCGGCGATCAGCATTTCTGCAGGCAGATCGCAGAGCTGATGCCGCCGAAGCCCATGCTGAGGCTGACGGCCGTCTCGAACGCGCACGGCTCCGCCTCCTGCCCCACCCAGTCGAACGACGGGTCCATGGGATCCGCCAGATTGCGGGTGGGGTGCAGCTTCTGCGCCCTCATCTGGAGCAGCGTGGCGATCACTTCCACCGTGCCCGCCGCGGTCAGACCGTGGCCTGTGATCGACTTGGTCGCGTTGATCCGGGCGTCGGTGAGGCCGCACTGCTTCAGCGCCTGCAACTCGATCTCGTCGCCGGTGGGCGAGCCGGTGCCGTGGGGATTGACGTAGTCCACCGCGGATGCCGGCAGGCCGGCTTCCCGCAGCGCCGCCCGGACCACACCGGCCTCGCCTTCGAGCGAGGGATTGGGGTTCCT
The DNA here is from genome assembly GCF_055595715.1 of Streptomyces sp. NPDC040410. Lineage (NCBI taxonomy): Bacteria > Bacillati > Actinomycetota > Actinomycetes > Kitasatosporales > Streptomycetaceae > Streptomyces > Streptomyces sp. NPDC040410. The sequence continues at coordinate 75,735 of NZ_JBVIVK010000010.1, read as the reverse complement.
GTTGCCGTCCATCGCCGTGCCGCCACCGCGGAACCGGGCGTACGGCGCGGGGTGGCGGCGGCCCCCCTCCCGTTCGACGACGACCGCACCGCACGCCTCACCGAAGATGAAGCCGTCCCTGTTCCGGTCGAACGGGCGGCACGCGGCCGCCGCGTCATCCGCATAGCGGTTCGAGCCCATGGCCCCCATGGCCCGGAACGCGAGACACTCCCAGTACGAGAGGTCCATGAGCGCCCCCATGGCGACGCACACGTCGACCTGGCCCGACTGCACCGCCCGCACCGCTTGGAGTACGGCCAGCAGGCCACTGGCCGAGGCCCCACCCAGTGTGTGGGCGAAACCCCGGATCGGGTAGGCCTCCGTGCAGAACCCGCACAGGTCCGTGTCCATGAAGGCCATGCCGTAGGTGGGACGCAGGAACTCGGGCCGCTCCGCGTACCGCGCGTGAAGCTGCGTGAGCTCCCGCTGCTGGACGTTGGATCCGCCGATCACGAGACCGATGCGGGACGGATCGGCATCGTCCAGGCCGGCCTCGCGCCAGGCCTCGTCGAGGGTGGCCAGGGCGGCCTTCGACGAGAGGGAGGCCGTGCGCAGCACCCTCGGCGCAATGCTGTCGGGCATGGCCAACTCGGCTATCTCGGCGCCCAGGAAGGCGGTTGCGGAGCCGTCCTGGGCGACGGAGGCGGCCGGCGCCTGTCGCCCAGGGCGCCGCAGGGTGCCGAAGGCATGGCGGCCGTCGAGGAGAGCGGCGATGAAGTCGTCCTTGCCCTGGCCCACCGCGGCGGTAACGCCGAGGCCCGTGACGACGACATCGCGCTGGTCAGGAATGCGACTTGCCATGGATGAGATCCGCGAGTTCACCGATGTTCCCGGCGTCCGCGAGCTCGACCAGCGGGATGCTGAGCGAGAGCGACTCGAGCGTCATCATGATGATCTCCGCCCGGTCGATGGAGTTGGCCCCCAGATCCCGCAGCGAGTCATCGGCGACAAAAGCATGGTCCTCGAGTTCGGGGAGGACCTCGCGAGTGTTCTCCACGATCCGGTCGAAGACGTCCTGGTTCGGCATTCTGCTAACCCTCTATGTATTGGGACTTGATGAGGTCACGGACCTCGGGCTGATGGAAGGTCTTCTCGTGCATCGCCACCTCGCGGTCGATGAAGCCCGGAAGCTCCGCGCGCAGTTCGGACACGAGATGGTCCTTCAGTGTGATGAGTGAGACCCTCGGCTTCGCCGCGATGGTCTCGGCCAACTCGACGGCGTACGGCAGGACTTCCGCCCGCGGCAGAACGGGGAACGGAATCCCCCGCTCCTTGAGGTCACGGCCGTAGTAGGTCTCCGCCGCGAGCAGCATCTCCTCGGCCAGGCTGAATCCGAGCTTCCTGGGCAGGATCAGCGTCGCGCCCATGCCCGGCGTGAAGCCGTACTTCATGAAGTTCGTCGTGTAGATGCTCTCCTGACTGAGGATCACGAAGTCGGAGAAGAGCCCCATCGCGAAGCCGCCGCCAATGGCATGTCCCTGCATGGCGGCAATGACGGGAACAGGGCAGTCAAGAGCCAGGCCGTAGATGTCGGAGTCGGTGAAGCTGATCCGCCGCTCCTGGATCTGCAGCAGGCTCTCCTTCCTGCCGCCACTGGCGAAGTAGTTGCCGTAGCCCGTCAGGATGACCACCTTGCACTGCTCATTGGCCTTGACCTTTTCAAAAGATTCACTCAGGCCAATGATGAGCTGGTCGGAGAAGGTGTTCTTGTGCACCTTGTCCTGCATGGTGATCTGAACGACGTGTGGGCCGATCTCCTGATAGTCCACAGGTGCTGCGCCCTGCATGCCCTACTCCTCCTCCCAGGGAAACAGACCCGTTTCCACATAGCGCGCTATCTTCTGCAGGTTCTCCTTGTCGGAGAACACCTCCCGATTGGCCTCGACGGCCTTCTCACGGGCCGCAACCAGTGTGTTGTCGAGATTCCGCAGGTATTTCTTGTGGCGAGCCACTCCACTCTTGGGCAGATACCGAAGGCGCAGAATGTGTTTACGCAGCAGGTTTCCGCTGTTCTTGTCGCTGGCGTCCACCAGCTGCCAGTTCAGCGCCTGTTCGGCGGTGAACGGCTGGGTGGTGAGCGTGATGTAGTTGGCCTTGGCGTGGCCGACCTTCCTGATCAGGAACGGCATGACGCACGCCGGCATCAGACCGAAGAGCAGCTCCGAAAGGCTGAACACCGACCTGTCCTCGCACAGGGCGATGTCGCACGCGGCCACGAACCCCAGGCCTCCGGCGTTGACCTTGCCTCGGACGTGCGCGATGGAGACGAATGAGCCCTGGGCGAGCGCGAGCCACAGGTCGTACAACGCCTCGGCGTGCGACTGCTCATGGCTGCCGCCGTCCTCCGGGGTGCTGATCTCCCGGAAGTCGGCGCCCCAGCAGAACACCTCGGGCAGGCCTTCGAGGACGAGGACCTTCGCGTGCTCCTCGCAGAAACGCACGACCTTCGTGCACTCCTCGACCAGACGGCGGTTGATCGAGTTGTCGGCGTCGGGCCGGTGGATCTGGAGGAAGCAGATCTCGTTCTCGAACCTGACCTTGACCGTGTCGTACTCGGCGGCGTTCAGGAAACCCACTCGTACTCCCGGTGGAACTCGTCGATCCGCTTCAGGAACAGGAGTTCCCTGCCGAGCGCGGTCCTGGCCGCCGGCACGATGGTGGTGTCGAGGTCGACGTTGCGCGTGCCGAACTTCACCGCGTGGTTGGTCCTGAGCAACATGTCGTACTCGTCCATGCCCAGCTCGTACCGCTGGTCCAGGTGCTTCTCGATGGCGAGCCCGCGCAGCCGGTCCTGGCTGTCCTGCCGGACCACACCGCTGAAGAACTCGGAGCAGCATCCGGAGCCGTAGGAGAAGACACCGACACGCTGCGGGGCCGAGAGATCCGCGTTGTCGATGGTGCTGGCGAGCGACAGCATCGTGGTCGCGCCCATGATGTTGCCGACGCGCTGACAGTAGGTCAGGCCCGGGTGCATCCGGCGCCGGAAGTCCTCCTCGATCGCCGCTGGGCGCGCTTTGAGGAGCTTGCGCATCAGGTTGCGGTGTGCTCCCTTGATCATCCCGCCGAAGGGCGTGTGGAACGCGAGGTAGCCGAAGCTGTCGACGAAGTCCACGTCGCCGACGCGCCGCTGGTACTCCAGGAACGCGTTCTCGCAGCAGTCGAGATACGACAGCAGCGAAAGCTCCGCGTTGCCCGCCTCGCTGTCGGGCAGCGGACGGCAGGTGTCCATCACCTCGTGGCCGTAGTAGCCGCTTGCGCCGACATCGATCTGGAAGATGTGCGGGGTGTCGCTGATGAGCATCGCCACGGCGCCGGCGCCGCCGCTCGGCTCGGCGAACGACCAGTCCTCCGAGAGCGCGTCGCCGCCCTCGGCCACCATGAAGCGCGTGATGTCCGTGGCGATGACCAGGGCCTTCGCGCCCGGCGAGGTCTGCGAGAGGATGAAGTTCGCCGCCATCTGCAGAGCCGCCACACCCGAGTAGCAGGCGTTCTTGATCTCGAAGAGACGGCAGTTCCGGTTCAGCCCGAGCAGGTTGTGGAAGTACGTGCTCATGGACTTGCCGAAGTCGAAGGCCGACTCGGTCGCGGTGATGACCAGCTCGATGCGGTCCCGCTCCTCCGGGGGCAGGGCATCGATGAGAGGCTTGGCGGCGTTGACGCCGAACGTCACCGGGTCCTCATAGGGCAATGCAACGGTCTTTTCCTTCATGAGAAGGTTGTCGAACCTCGCGGTGTCGAGGCCGCGGTGGATCGCCAGCTTCTCCACATTGACGTGGCAGGTGCCTGCGAAGACATTCAGCGCTTCGATTCCGACGGTCGTCATCAATTTCTCCCTGGGGCCTTCCTGGTCAACTCGATCTGCTCACTGCTCAGTTGATGGGCTCGACTTCTTTGAGATCGAAGTACCCCCGGTACCCACTCATGTAGACAGCCGCACGGTGCCCGAAGAGAACGGTCGCCTCGGTGGCGGTCCGCAAGTCTTCGTAGTCGCCGGCCGTGGACCTGACACGAGTGCCGACCGCATGCTTTTCGTTCCACTGCCGAACCAGTTCGGCCGCCGAGAAGATCGGCTTTCCCTCGACGGGTGCCGTGTTCTTCCTCTGGTCCGGAAGCTCCCTGCGGATCTTCTTCTCCAGCTTGGTCAGGACGTTCCCGTGCCCGACCTCCTCGAACTCCATGCCCTCATGGCCGAGCAGGTGTTCCACGGTGTCGGTCCACCGCACCGGGCTGACGATCTGCTTCGCCAGATACTCCTTGACGCTGTGGTTCTCGTACGGCCGCCCGGTCACATTCGCGATCACCGGGATCCGGGGCTCGGAGAAGGGCGTGTCCGCCAGCAGATCCGCGAACTCGGCGCGGGCCGGCTCCATGTAGCGGGAGTGGAAGGCGCCGCTCGTGTTCAAAGGCACGAAGAGGTGGTTTCCGGTCTGAAAGAGCGGCTGCGCGGCCTTGATGTCCTCTGTCAGACCCGAAATCACTATCTGCGACGGCGTGTTGTAGTTCGCCAGGTCGATGGAGGTGAGCCGGTTCTGCTCCAGGATCGTCCGGATCTCCTTCTCCGAGGCGTTGAGGACGGCGGCCATGCCGCCGCCGGACGCCTGAGCCATCAGCTCGCCACGCTTCTTCACCAGGCGCAGGCCCGTCTCGAAACCGAAGCATTCGGCCGCCAGCAGCGCGTTGAACTCCCCCAGGCTGTGCCCGGCCACGAAGTCCGGCACCTGTCCGGTCTCCCGGATCTTCTTGTAGTAGGACAGGGCGTTGACCACGTAGAGCGCCGGCTGTGTGAACTGGGTCTGGTTGAGCCGGCCTTCGCGGTCCTCAAGGCAGAGGTCCTTGACGGAGTACCCCAGGATCGCGTCGGCGGCCCGGGTCAGCTCCTCGAACTCGTCGAAAAGGGAATCACCCATTCCCTTCCGTTGCGATCCCTGTCCGGGGAAGACATACGCCCTCATGGAGAACCCTTTCTCGTCATGCGGAGTCTTTTGGCGATGGTTACTGAACTACTCGTCCTGAGACGAATGAGTGAGGCGGGGGGCACCGTAGTGAACGCCCCGTCCGGCCCCGTTCCGGAAGTGCACGCGGCGCTCTGCGGGATTCACCGACCCCGGCTCGCCCGGCCCTGAGTGACGTATCGTCAAACCATATGCTCTGAACGCGAGTTATGGCCAGCGCAATAGACTTCGGCCGGCACCGGGCATTCAACTGCGCGCGGAAACGGGCCTTCACGTAAGTGCATGCAAACGCTCCGTGAGGATCGACGAGGCTTCCCGCATGAGTTCCGCCGCTATCCGGTCCGCATGACGGTTCCGCCAGTCGGCGAGCGGGGTTCCCTTCACCCATTGGTTGAAGGAGCCCAGTGCGGGGCCGGTGTGGACCTGTACGTTCGCCGGGTCGCGCTCGGGCTCGGAGAAGGACAGGCGGCTGCTGTAGCCGTAGTACCAGCGGAAGATGAGCGCCATCCTGCGCTTCGGGCTGCGCTCGGCACGCTCGATCTCCGCGACCCGGCCCGTCCTTTCCAGGTACTCCCGGGTCTCCAGCCAGACATCGTCGACGCTCTTCTTGAAGTACGTCTCCTGAATCTGCCGCCGGGTGCCCGCCGGGATTTCCTCCCAGGAGTCATAGGCCTTGTAGAGGGCGGACAGTTTGTTCGCCCGGGCGGGGAAGAGCACGCCCTTCTTCATGACCTGTACCAGCGCGCCGATCTCGAACATGTCACCGGCCGGGCAGTAGTCCGTGTCCTGTACGTCGATGCCCTGCAGCCGGTCCTTCACCGCATCGCTGATCCCGGCCTCCACCGTGCACTGATTGATGGAACCGGTCATGACGAAGTCCGCGCCCATCGTGAAGGCGGCGGCGACGGCCTGCGGCGTGCCGATCCCCCCGGCGAGCCCGAGGCGGATCTTCTCTGAGTAGCCGTACTCCCTCGTCATGTCGCGGCGCAGGCTCTGCATCGACGGCAGCAGGACCGTGGGCACACCCCGGTCGGTGTGTCCGCCCGAGTCCGCCTCCACGCAGAGATCCTGGGCCACCGGCACATTCCGGGCCAGTGCGGCCTGTTCAGGAGTGACCCTGCCCTCGGCGAGCAGGAGCGCCACGATGTCGTCGGGTGCGGGCTTCATGAACTCGCGGGCCACTTCGGGCCGGGAGATCTTGGCGAGGATCCGGGTGTCACGTGTGATGCCGCCACCGGGGCCTCTGCGGAGCCCGCTCAGATGGAACCGGACCAGGGCCGGGGTGACCTTGACGAAGGCGGACGCCTCTACGAAACGCACACCTTCGGCGAGCAGGAGCTCGACGTTGGCCGTCTCTCGCGCGGGGTCCTGCAGGTTGCACAGCAGGTTCACGCCGAACGACTGATGGGGCGTCAGGTTTCGTCGTATGAAGGCGATGTCACCTCTCACCCGCTCGGGGCGGAGGCCCGCCGCGCCGAGGAACCCCATGAAGCCGCCGCGGGCCATGGCGACCACCAGCTCCTTCGAGGCGATCCCCCGGTACATCGACCCCGACAGATACGCGAAATCGATGCCGAAGTCCCTGCGGAAGACCTCGCACCCGAGCTTCCGTGCCGCACCTTCCATACCGCGTCCCCCTGCTCGACGGCCCGGACACGGCCGCTCCCCACGTTCCGGGAGCGGCCGCTCCGTCCACTGTTCCTGCGGAATCCACATCTCGGGTGAGTCACCCTGAAACCGGCCTGTGGTCACCTTGCTGCGCGCCCCCGCCGACGCCGCCCCACCCAGGTCTTCGCGGCCGAGATCCGCTTCTCCTGCCGGCTGTCGGAGTAGAACAGTTTGCAGAAGGACCGGAGGGTCGTGAGGGACCGGCCGTCACTGAGGATCATGAAGTGGTTCGCGGAGTCCACGTCGGTCTGGTGAAAGTTCGGCAGCTGCTTCTGCCACTCCTCCCAGTAGTTGATGTGGTCAAGTGCCGTGCCGTCGGCCTGGGTCGAGAACACCGGTTCGAGCTCCCCGTAGAAGAGGCCGCTCTTGTTGCGGAAGTAGAAGCAGGTGACGGACTCCGGCCGGGGCAGCGGCCGTACGTCGTACTCGAGCACCTCGTAGGCTTCCTGGACCCGGACGTTCTGCTCCACCAGAGCCCGCAAGCCCTCCGGGGAGCCGGTCAGACCGCGCTGTTGGGCGAGGGCGACCAAGTGGTCGAGCAGGTCGTCGTCGCCCTGGTCCCAGTCCACCTCGCCGCTGGTGATGAACGAGTCGGCGAAATCCTTCGGATCCGGCCTCGAAGCCGCGAACAACAGGGCGTTGACCTGCTGAAGGATCATGTCCTTTCGGGACATGATCATCTGCTTGATGTTATCACCGTACATCGCGTCGACCATGACGACCGTCTCAACTGTCTTGTCCTGTTCCTGCAGTTGACGCGTCACCTCGTAGGCGAGAAGACCGCCGAGCGAGTAGCCGCCCAGGTCGTACGGCCCCTCGGGCTGGACCGTCCGAATGATGTGTGCGTAGTGGGCAGCCATGGCGGGGATCCCGCGCAGCGGCTCGCTGTCCGACATCCAGCCGCGGGCCTGGATGCCGTAGAAGGGCCGCTCGAAGCTGTCGGCGATCGAGCCGTAGACCTCAAGGCCACCGAGTCCGCCGTGGAACCAGAAGACCGGCCGGCCCTCACTGTTCGCGTTGAGACGGATGACCTCGGGGAAACGCGCCAGCGCCGCCGGAACCGTCGGCGCCTGCCCGTCCACGGCCGACGTACCGGAGCCGGGGGAAGATCCGAAGCGCCGCACCAGGTCCCGGGTCGACCGGCACTCGACCAGTGCCCTCAGGTCGGCCCCGGGGTCGACCTGCGACTGAAGCCCCTTCACCAGCTGCATCGCAAGGATCGAGCTGAATCCGAGGTCCTCCAGCGACGCGTCGAGGTCGAGCGTGTCCACCGGCATGCCCAGCAGGCCGGCGACCAGGGCCGCGATCTTCTCCGTAGCGTCCGTCCCCGTGGCCACCGCCACCGGGCCGGTCGCCGGGGCGTCCTGCGCGGCGGCGCCGCCGGACAGCGACCCGGTCGTCGAGACGACCTCCTGGCCCGGGCTCACCCAGTGCCTCTTGCGGTCGAACGGGTACGTCGGCAGCGTCCGCAGCATCCGCGGAGGCCGGCCCTGGCGGGGCACGGAGTCCCAGGGCACGGTCCCTCCGCGCGCCCAGAACAGTGCCAGCTTCTCCGGCCTGTTCTCCGCGACGAGTTCGCGGAGCACCGCGTCCCCGACGTTGCCGCTCAGCAACGCGCCGAGATCCGACTCCTCGCGCCTGGCGTCACCCGTGAACAGCGGTACGGCGGCCGTGGCGGCGGGTCCTTCGAGGTAGTGGCCGAGGCCCGTGACCAGCTCCTTGGCGTCGCCGACCACCAGCGCGAGGCGGGAGTCCATCGCCTCACGCCCGCACTGCAGCGTGTACGCGAGGTCCCCGAGGGACAGCTGTTCCTGCCGCTCCTGCACGAACTCGAGAAGCAGCCGCGCGGCGGCCTTCAGCCGGTCCTCGGTGCGCGCGGAGAGGACCACGATCCACGGCGCCCCGTCCCCGTCCGCCTCCGCGTCCGCGTCCGCGTCCGGGGAGATCTGCCCGGCTGTCTCCTCGCCGAGGTACTCCTCGATGACCAGGTGGGCGTTGGAGCCGCCTGCGCCGAACGCACTGATGGTGGCGCGCCGGGGATACTCGCGCTCCTGACCGTCGACGGCCACGACCGGCCGGTGCCAGCCTGTCGCCTCCTGCGGCAGATAGAACGCCGTGCCCTCGAACTCCACCCCGGGGTTGAGCCTGCCGCGTCCGGCGAACGGGACGAGACTGCGGTGCTTCAGCTGCAGCACGACCTTGCTGAGCTGGGCTATGCCCGAGGCCGCCTCGGCGTTGCCGAGCGTGGACTTGACCGTGCCGACGGCGCAGAAACCCTCGTCCTGCGTGTGCTTGCCGAACACCTTCTTGAGGGCCGCGAACTCGATGGCGTCGCCCAGCTGGGAGCCGTTCGCCGACGCCTCGACGTAACTGACCGTGCGCGGGTGGACGCCCGCCCGTTCCAGGTTCTCCTCGATCAGCTGCGCCTGCCGGTCGGGGCTCGGCACCATGGGGCCGTTCGTGCGGCCCTTGTGGTTCGTGGCGCTCGACCGGATGACGGCGAGGATCTCGTCGCCGTCACCGACAGCCCGGGACAGCGGTTTCAACAGTACGGCGCCGACGCCCTCCGCAGGGATGAAGCCGTCCCCGTCGAGGAAGGCCCGGCTGTCGGGGGCACTGCCGGTAAGGCCGGTCAGGCTCAGCCCCAGGTACTTCTTGGGGTGCAGGGAGAGGTTGACGCCGCCGGCGATCATCATCTCGCAGGTCCCCCTGCGCAGTTCCTCGCACGCCATGTGGATGGCGACGAGCGACGAGGAGCACGTCGTGTCGACCGCGAGGCTCGGCCCCTGCAGATCGAAGAAGTGCGACACCCGGTTCGCGACGGCGCTGTACGACATGACCGAGGTGATCGACTCGTGCACGATGTCGGACGACAGCAGTTGGTACTGCTGGTACATCGCGCCGACGAAGACCCCGACGTTGCCGCCGTACGTGTCACGCAGGCGCTCCCGGGTGTGCCCCGAGCTCTCCAGCAGGTTCCACACGCATTCGAGGAAGAGGCGTGTCTGCGGGTCCATGATCGCCGCCTCACGCGGCGAGACGTTGAAGAACAGCGAGTCGAAGTCGGCGACGCCGTCGATGAATCCGCCCCACTTCGTGGGCGTCTTGCCTGGCTGGTTCTTCTCCGGGTCGTAGTAGCGACCGTGGTCCCACCGGTCCGCGGGTACCTCCGTGACGCAGTCCCGTCCCGCGGCCAGGTTGCTCCAGAACTCGTCCAGGTCCTTCGCCCCGGGGTAGCGGCCGGAGAGTCCGATGACCGCGATCGCGTCCTCCGGTGCCTCGCTCCGGCTCCGCGGCACCTCCCGCGCCACGGGCACGACGGGCTCCACGGACAGCGCGGGCGCCACCGGCGCCACCGGCGCCACGTGCGCCACGGGCGCCACGGGCTCGGCCGGCTCGGCGAGAGCGGCCGGCCGCGTGGGCTCGGCGCCGATGCCCAGGACGGACCGCAGAGCGCCCGCGTGGGTCTCGAGGAAGTAGGCGCTCAGTGCGTCGATGGTCTGGTACTCGAAGAAGAGCGTCTTCGGCAGCGAACCGAAGTCGGCCTCCAGCCGGTTCGTGACGGTGAGCGCCAGCACCGAGTCGATGCCGAACCGGTCGAAGGGAGCCGCCTCGTCGATCCGGTGCGCGGGCACCTGGATCACCTCGGCCAGCGTGTTCCTGAGGTACGAGACGAGCGCGGTGCGCACGGCGCCGCGGTCGTCGCCCCTACCCCCCTCGGGCCGGGCGAAGTCCCGCCGCACCGGCTCGGGCAGGGGCCGCGCGGCAGGCCGCGGGGAGGGCTGCGGATCCTGCTGGGGAACGGCCCCGTGCAGCACGGTGCGCCTGATCCTGTCGGCGTCGCCCGCGATGCACAGGACCTGACTGTGCGGCGCGTCGAGCGCGGCGTACAGCGCATCGATCCCCATGACGCCGGGCATCGCCACCATGCCCAGACGCTCGCGCATCAGGGCCTCGGTGCCGGCGTCCACCCGCATGCCGCCCTCGGCCCACAGCGGCCAGTCGACCGAGACGGAGGCGCCGGAGCGCTGCCCGTTCGCCACCAGCTCCTGCCGGTGCTGCAGGTAGGCGTCCAGGAACGCGTTGGCGGCGGCGTAGTCGGCCTGTCCCGTGTTGCCGAACACCCCGGCCGCGCCGGAGAACGCGACGAGGAAGTCCAGTGGTACGTCCTTGCTGGCCTCGTCCAGGTTCACCAGCCCCGCCACCTTCGGCGCGAGAACCTCGCGGCACTCCTCGGCGGTCTTCCGGCGGACGAAGTTGTCCTTGATGACCCCGGCGCCGTGGATGATGCCGTGCAGGGCACCGTGCTCCTGAAGGATGCCGTCGATCAGGGACCGCACGGCGGTCTCCTGGCTCACGTCGACGCGCTCGTAGCGCACGTCGGCCCCGTGCGCACGCAGCGCGTCGAGGACCGTCTGCCGCTCGGGGCGCAGCGGCGAGCGGCCCGCGAGGACGAGTGTGACATCCCGCATCCCGGCCACCATGTCCTGCGTGAGGACCGTCGCGATTCCGCCGAGCCCGCCCGTGACGAGGTAGACGCCGCCATCGCGCCACGGCACCCGGACCTCGGGGTGGCTGTCGCCCTCGGTCCAGGTCAGCGCCTCCGTGCGGCCGTCGCGGAAGCGCAGGCAGCTCTCGTCGGCGTACCGGCGCCCGGTGCCGATCCGGGACACCAGCCGGCCGGTGCTCTCGGTGGGGTCGACGAGGACGGCCTGGGCCACCAGCCTGGGGTCCTCCGCCTGCGCCGACTTCAGGAGGCCGAGGAGGCCCCGGGCGGTGGCGACAGGGGCCTCGTCGGGGACGACGAGCTGCACGAGCACGCGTTGCGCGTCACCGTCCAGCAGGCTCTGGACATGGCCCAGGGCCTGCACGGTGTACTCGGTGAAGCGCTTCGCGATGCCCGGTGCGGCGGACGTCAGGGTCAGCACCTCCACCGCCGGGTCCTGCTCCGCCAGCGCGTCGGCGAGGTCGGGCAGATCGGGCAGCAGGACGACGTGCCTGCTCGGCGTGGTCTGCGCGGTGCCCGGCCGCGCCTGACGCCATACGGGAAGGAAGTCGACCCGCGCGATCTCGGCGGGGGCCGGGTCTGCGTCCAGGACGCGGTAGGACATGCCCTTGAACCGGACGCGCACCTGTCCCCGGTCGTCGCACAGGTCGATGTCCAGCTTGAAGACCTTGCTGTCCCTCTCGACGCCGGCGCTGTAGCGGATCCAGGCCCACATGGTCTCCGTGCAGGAGCCGAGGATCTCCAACTCGTCCAGGGCGAAAGGCAGTGAGGGCTTCATTCCGGACACGTCGAGGGTGTCCGCGTCCCCGGCTGCAAGGCCCATGCCGAGCGAGGCCTGCAGCGTCGCGTCGAGGAGGCTGGGGTGCAGCACGAAGGAGTCCCGCGTGTCGTGCACGGAGCCGGGCAGCGCGAGGCGCACCAGCACCTGGTCATGGCCGATGTGCAGGCGTTCGATGCCGCGGTGCGAGGAGCCGTAGCCGAAGCCGATGGCCTCGTACGCCGGGTACAGCCGATCGGCGCCGAGCTCGGTCCTGTCGCACGCGGCCCTGACACCCGGGAGGTCGAGCGTGGCGGGGACGGCGGCCTTCAGCAGCACCTGCCCCTGGCTGTGCACCACTTGTGCCGCGCCGTGGGTGCCGTCGGCCGTGCCGGTGATGGCGTACTCGGCCTCGTCGTCGCTCCGGGGCACGAGTGACGTGGTGAGCGTGACGGGCTCGCCGGTGGCGGTCACGGGGCGCGCCCACACGACGTTCCGCAGGGCGATGCCCGATGCGTCCGGATCAGAACCGCCCAGGGCCAGGGACGCGGCGGCCCGCGCCATCTCCAGGCAGACGACGCCCGGGAGGACCTTCCGGCCCTTCACCACGTGGTCCCTGAGGAAGAACTCGTCGCCGGTGAACTCCGAGCGGTAGCGCCGGGTGCCGAAGTCCGAGGAGTCGGCGTGCAGCAGCGGGTGCGGCGCAGCCGTCAACTGGTGTGCCGGGGGCGGGGACGCCGCCTCGGGTACCCAGTACCGGTCACGGGCGAACGGGTAGGTGGGGAGCGGCAGGCGAGTGTGCCCGCCCTCGGCGAACAGCCCGGCGTAGTCCAGGCCGTAGCCCTGGACATACAGGTCCGCGACGGTGGACAGCAGCTCGCTGAGGGACTCCGGGTCCGCGCCCGTCGTCACCTGCCGGATGCAGTCGTTGCCGAAGTTCCTGAGCGCGGCGCGCTCGTTGTGCCCCTGCGCCGGGACCTCGCCGGTGCACACGCGCGGGCTGCGCCGCCCGGCCTGCCAGAGCCGCAGGCTCTGGACGAGCTCCGCGTGGTCGCGTACGACACAGGCCAGCCGGTGTGGCAGGTGCTTTCGGCCGGTGAGCAGGGTGAACGCGATGTCTGCCAGGTCGAGTTCGGGTCGCTTCTCGCAGTGGGCGAGGAGCCGCTCGACCTGCTCCGCAAGCTGCTCGGCAGTGCCCGCGGACAGGGTGATGAGCCGAGGTGACGGCGCACCGGTGGGGCGGGCACGGTGCGGGGCCTCCTCGATCACCATGTGGGCGTTGGTCCCGCTGACGCCGAAGGAGCTGACCGCCGCCCGGCGAGTGCCGTCTCCACCGGGCTCCCAGGAGCGGTTCGCCGTGTTCACGTAGAACGGGCTGTCGTTGAAGTCGATGTGGGCGTTGCCCTTCTCGAAGTTGATCGAGGGCGGGACGCGCCGGTGCTTGAGCGAGAGCAGAACCTTGAGGACACCGGCGATGCCGGCGGCGGTGATGGTGTGGCCGAGGTTGGACTTGACCGAGCCCAGCGCGCAGTAGTCCTGCTTCTGGGTGTGCCTGCGGAAGGCCCGCTTGAGCGCGTGGTACTCGATCGGGTCGCCGAGCTTCGTGCCCGTGCCGTGGGCCTCCATCATCTGGATGTGCTCGGGGTTGATACCGAAGTCCTCGTAGACGGAGGTCTCCAAGCGCTCCTGGGACCGGGCGCTCGGCGCGGTGATTCCGTTCGAGGCGCCGTCCTGGTTGATTCCGGAGCCGCTGATGACGCCGTGGATGTGATCCCCGTCGGCGAGCGCGTCGCTCAGCCGCTTGAGTACGACGACACCCGCGCCCTCGCCGGGGACGAAGCCGTCGGCTCGGTCGTCGAAGGTGTGGCAGCGGCCGCTCGCGGAGAGCATGCCGGCCTGGCCGGCGATCAGGTAGAACTGCGGCGTGCACTGGATGGCGACGCCGCCCGCCAGGGCCATCTCGGTCTCGTTGCCCCACAGGCCCTGGCAGGCCAGGTGGATGGCGACAAGGGAGCTGGAGCAGGCGGTGTCGACGGAGATCGCCGGGCCCTGCAGGTCGAGGTAGTAGGAGATACGGGCCGGCATCGCCGACAGCGCGTTGCCCCACATGGACTGCGGGGGTGCCTCGCCCCCGAACAACTGCGAGTAGCCGCTCTCCTGGCAGCCCACGTAGACGCCGACCCGCCTGCCCTGGGTGCCGGAGCCCGCGTACCCGGCGTCCTCCAGCGCCTTCCACGACTCCTCGAGGAACACCCGCTGCTGCGGATCCATGTACGTCGCTTCGACGCCCGAGATGTTGAAGAACGTCGGGTCGAACCGGTCCATGTCGTCGATGAAGCTGCCGTAGTCGCAGCGCTGAGCGCCCGCGGGGTAGTGACGCGACATGTCCCAGCGCGAGACCGGCTCGATGAGGTCGTCGCCCTGCGCCAGGTGCTGCCACAGCTGCTCGACATCGGCGGAGCCGCCGAACCTGCCGCTCATACCGACGATGGCGATCGGCTCCTTGCGCAGGCCGCCGGCCGGCTCGTGCGGCGCGCGCGCGGGAGCGGTCCGGGGCTGCGGGACGGCCGTGTGCGGTGCCGCGGCCGTCGGCGCCGGTTCCGCGGCCGGCGCTCGCGACTCGCCCGGCAGCGAGGCGGTGACCTCCGCCCGGTGGGTGGCGACGATGTGCCGGGCGAGCCGGTTCACGGAGCCGTGGTCGAACAGGTCGGTCGTGGCCAGGTCGATGCCGATCTTCTGGTTGATCTCCTGGATCAGCTGCACGCCGATGATCGAATCGATGCCGTAGTCCATGAAGGCGTCGTCGGCGGCGATCTGCGTCCGGTCGACCTTCAAGGACAGCTTCAGCTGCTCGTAGATGACGTCCTTGACGTGCTGTTCGAGCATGTCGCCGGTGACCGAGGAGGTGAGCGCTCCCGTCCGCGCGGTGCGGCGTGCCGGGCTCGCGGCCCGCTCCTGTGCGGGGTCCGCGGCCCGCTCGTTCCCGGTCCCGGAGGCCTCCGCGATCTCCTGCCGGATCAGGCCGTCGCTGTCCGCCGCGATGACCTGGTGGCCCAGGTCGTGCAGTCGCTGCGCGGGGAACGACACCGAGCCGAAGCCCTCGTCGTCGAGGACCTCCTCCCAGGACTCGGGGGCCAGGCCGGGGCAGCCGGGGATGCGCAGCTCGTCGTCCTCGTACAGCCACCAGCCCTCGAGGAGACCGAACGTCAGGTGTGTGAACAGCGAGTACGCGGACAGCTCGTTCGCGAGCAGGACGCCGTTCTCCTTCAGCGCGCCCTTGGCGTTGCGCAGCGTCCGGCGGATGTCCTTCGTGGCGTGCAGGACGTTGGTGGCCAGCACGATGTCGTACGAGCCGGGCTCCACGTCCTGTGCCGCCAGCGGCTCTTCCACATCGAAGATCCGGTAGTCCAGGTAGGGGTGCTTCGGCCCGTACTCCTTCTCCGCGTACATCAGGAAGGACTTCGACAGGTCGGTGTAGCAGTACGTCTCGACGTGGGGTGCGAAGGGCTCAAGGCTCTCGAAGACCTTCACGCTCCCGCCGCCCGTGCCCGCGCCGATCTCCAGGATGCGGATGCGGGCCGACGGGTCACCGCGCACGATGTCCCGCACCACGGCGGCCACGGCGTCGGCCATGACGCCGTTGAAGCAGTCGGTGACGGGGTTGTTCTTGTAGATCCCCTCGACCAGTTCCATGGAGGAGTTGGGGAACATGACATCGGTGGCGAGCACCTCGCCGCTCAGGATGCGCGGCAGCGCGCGCAGCATGGCGTCGAGGAGCACGGCCTGCGCGCGCAGATCGTCGTTGCGCTTCCACACCGCGCTGCGTTCCTCCCACTCCGCCCACACGTCGCGGCTGCTCACGGCGTGCGCGGGGCGGGGCCGGGCGGCGTCGCCGTCGAGGTAACCGCGCATCCGCAGCTGGCGGACGGACTCCGCCAGCCAGCTGCGCAGTTCGTCGCCGAGGGGCAGCCGGGGGGCCGGGCCGGTGAAGAGACCGACGCTCTGCAACTGGTTGAGCAGGAGCCGGCTCAGCAGGTCGTCGTCGATGAGCGTGTCCGCGCCCTGACCCGGGTCGGCGACGGCCGGGGCGGCTGTCCGGTCGGCTATCTCCTGGCACAGGCGGGCCAGGGGAACCCTCGTGCCCTTCCGGGCCGTTGTGATGGCTTCGCGCCGAATGATGTGCTGCATGTTACGAGTTACCCCCGTGAGCCTTGACCAGGCCGAGCTGGTCGAACGTGCCGGTGAGAAGGACGTCGAGGGCCGCCATGCCGTCGGCGGGCTCGATCGAGGCTGCGCCTGCCCGGCTCATGCGCTCCTGGTACTCCTGCGAAGCGACAATGCCGACGCTGCCCCAGTAGCCCCAGTTCATGATCTTCACCGGGACGGACAGGGCGGTCGCGAGCCGCCCGGCGTAGGCATCCTTGAACACGGAGCCCGCGACGTAGTTGCTCTGCCCGGGTGCCTTGAGGAATGAGTTCATCGAGGAGAAGAACAGGAGGAAGTCCAGGGGTTCGGCGCCGAAGACCTGGGCCAGGCGCACGCTGACGTCGACCTTGGCCGAGACCGCCGCGCGGAAGCGCCCCTCGTCCATCCGCTCCAGGCTCTGGTCGAGCAGGACGATCGCCGAGTGGACCACGCCGTGGATCTCCGGGTGGCTCTGCTTGACGGCCTCATAGGCGCGCTGCAGTGAAGCGCGGTCGGCCGCGTCGGCTCGCACATAGCGGGGCTCGGGCCCCAGCGTGCCCAGGCGCCGCAGCTTCTGACGGATCGACGCGTCTTCCTCGCGTCGGCCGATCCACACGACCTGTGCCCCGTACGTACGGATCATGTGCTCGGTCCACGCCTCGCCGATGCCGCCCGCACCGCCGATCACGACATAAGTGCCCCCCTGCCGGTACGCCGGGCGGCCGCCGGGGTCCGGCGCGGTGGCCTGGATCGGGAGGAGGGCCTGCCGGTACCAGCGCCTGCGCCGGTACGCCCATACGCTGCCGCGCTCCTCGCAGGGCAGCGCGAAGAGTTCGCGGAGCGGCCAGTCCTGACCTTTGTCGAGGTCGGCGAGACGCACGTGCCAGCTCGGGTACTCCTTGGCCACCGAGCCCAGGAGGCCGTGCAGGCCCGCGTGCGTCGGGTCGACGGTGTCGCTGCGCCGGACCTGCAGGCTCTGCTCGGTCACGAGCGTCACATCAAGCGCCTGGCGGCCGTAGCCGAGGCTCAGCAGTGCCTTCAGCGTACGGAAACAGGCATAGAGGCCGCCTTCCTGAGCCTCGACCATCGCATCGTCCGTGACACCGGCCGGCGACTGCTGGGGAGCCAGCCAGATGAGGTGCCCGAGGGGCTCCCTCGCCGCGTCGAGCCTCGCGGCCAGCGTCTCCACCGTGTCGGCAGGCTCGATGGCCAGACGCTCGGCGTCCGGGTGGACCGCTCGGATCCGCTCCCAGTGCTGCTCGCCGCCACCGGCAACGACGACGCGGCCGGCAGGAACGCCGGGGTGGGACGGGGCAGGCTTCGGGACAGCGTCCCAGACCGGCTTCAGCAGGATGTTCGTGTCGGCCGGCGGTTCCGACGCGGGCTCGGGCGCCGCCGCGGGCGTCGCCGTCACCGCCGGTTCCGCCACGGGGGCGGTGACGGCGGCCACTTCGGACTCGGCAGCTCCGGCAGACGGGGCGGCGAGCCAGTAGCTCTGGCGGGCGAAGGGGTACGTGGGGAGCGGGACGCGGCGGGGACGGGCGTCCGGGTACAGCCGCGACCAGTCGACGGCCGTCCCGTTCACCCAGAGGTCGGCGAGCCGCTCGCCTTCCGCCCCGGACAGCACGCCGCCCGGGCCGGTCTGCGGGAGCTGCGCCGTGCCTGTGCGGCGGCCCTTGGCGACCCGCCCGGTACGGGCCCCGTCCGCCCGGCCGTCCTCGACGTACCGGGTCAACCTCTCGAGGAGCTCACCGAGGGTCCCGGCGACGACCGCCAGACGTTGCGGCATGGCCTCACGGCCCGACTGCAGCGAATGCGCCACGTCCCGCAGTTCCAGGGACGGGTGCGCCCGGAGGTGGTCCCTGAGCCGGGTGGCCGAGGTCCTGAGCTGGTCCTCGCTCTTCGCCGACAGCGGGAAGACCCGCGAGGTGCGGGGCGTCTGCGGTGCCGTGTCCTCGCGTCCCGTCTCGTACTCCTCCAGCACGAGATGGGCGTTCGTGCCGCTGAAGCCGAAGGAACTCACCGCGGCACGCCGGGCGGCGCCCGCCTCGGTCTTCCACGGCACCAGTTCGGTGTTGACGTAGAACGGTGAGTTCTCCATGTCGAAGTGCTCGTTGTGCTTGCTGAAGTGCAGCGTCGGCACCAAGTGCTTGTTCTGCATGCAGAGCACGGACTTCTGGATGGAGGCGATGCCCGCGGCGGCGGAGGTGTGGCCGAGGTTGCTCTTCACCGAACCGATGGCGCAGTACCCGACCTTGCCGGTCTTCTCACGGTAGACCGTGGCCAGTGCCTCCAGCTCGATCGGGTCGCCCAGCTTGGTGCCCGTGCCGTGCATCTCGACGTAGCCGACGCTCGCGGGGTCGATGTCGTGGCGCTCGTAGACGTCCCGCTCGAGCTCCATCTGGCTCACGGCGCTCGGGGCGGTGATGCCGTTGGTCTTTCCGTCCTGGTTGATGCCCGAGCCGAGGATGACGCCGTGGATGTGATCGCCGTCGCGCTCGGCGTCGTCGAGCCGCTTGAGCACGAGTGCGCCCACGCCCTCGCCCGGCACGAATCCGTCCGCACCGTTGTCGAAGGTCTTGCAGCGGCCGTCCGGCGACAGCATCCCCGCGCCGCACATGCTGATGTACGCCTCGGGGCTCAGGTAGAGGGTGACACCGCCCACGAGAGCCATGTCCGTCTCGCCGCTCCGCAGCGCCTGGGAGGCGAGGTGCGTGGCGACCAGCGAGGAGGAGCAGGCCGTGTCCAGGGCGATGGCGGGGCCCTTGAGGTTCAGGAAGTAGGCGATGCGGGCGGCCGTGATGGCGTTGCTGTTGCTGGTGGCCGTACTCGATTCACCGCCCTGCTTCTGCATGAGCATGCCGTACTCGTTGCTCATGATCCCCAGGTACACGCCGCACTTCTGACCGCTCAGCGCCCGCGGGTCGTACCCGGCGTCCTCGAAGGCGTGGTAGGCCTCCTGCAGGAAGAGCCGCTGCTGCGGGTCCATCGCCTCGGCCTCGGCCGGCGGGATGTTGAAGAACAGCGGGTCGAATATGTCGACGTCGTCGAGGAGCCCCATCCACTTGCAATAGACCTTGCCCTTCTGACCTGGGCGCGGATCGAAGTACTGGTCGACGTCCCAGCGGGACTTCGGGATCTCCCGGACGCAGTCGCGTCCGTTGGCCAGGTTGTCCCAGTACTCCTCGAAATTCGAGGACTTCGGGTACTTGCCTGCCATGCCCACGATGGCGATCGCGTCACGGCGGCCCTGCTCCGGGGTGGAGGCGGGCGTGAGTACCGGTTCGGCGACGGGTTCCAGGGCGTGGACGGACGCCGCCACGGGGGCAGGCTCCGGCTCCGGCTCCGAAGCGGGCACGGACACGGATGCGGGTGCCGGTGCGGACACGGATGCGGGCTCGGGTGCGGATGCGGGTGTCGCGGCGGACTTCGTCACACCGCGAAAGGGACGCCTCTGAGAGGCGCCTGCCTTCCCCAGCTCCTTGAAGATGCAGGCCGTCAGCTCCTGGAGGGTCGGGTGGTCGTAGAGCCTGGTCGCCGCCAGTTCCAGCCCGAACCGCTTGTTGATCACCTTGATCCACTCCACACCGACGATCGAGTCCAGGCCGAAGTCGGTGAAGTTCCGGTCGAGGTCGAGCTCGCTCTCCGACAGGTACAAGGCCTCAGCCAGGCTGCTCAGCAGGCCGGCCTGGATCTCCTCCTCGGTGAAGGCCACCCGGGCCTCGCTCTCGGAGGCGGTCACCGTCGGCTCGGCCGGTGTCTCCGGCCGCGTCGGCCGTGTCCCTGCGGTACGGATCGGCAGGTTCCGCAGGTAGGCCGCCAGCCGGCGCACCGTGGGTGTGTCGTAGAGCCTGGTCGCCGCAAGTTCCAGCCCGTACCGCTTGTTGACCGCCTTGATCCACTCCACACCGACGATCGAGTCCAGGCCGAGGTCGGTGAAGTTCGTGTCCGGGTCGACGTCCTCCTCCGCCATGTACAGGGCTTGGGCGAGGCTCGCCGCCAGCTCGTCGACCAGCGTCCCCTCGTCGGGCACCGTGGACGCCCCGGCGGCGGGAGCCGACGCGGGCCCGGGGCTGCCGGCCGGTGCCGGACGGGAGCCGCCGTCCGCGGCGGCGGGCGCGCCCACCGGGGCCAGGGTCACGGCCAGGGCGGCACGTGGCGCGGGCACCCGTGCCGGGCGCGGCTCGCCGGAACCGCCGCTGAGCGGGGCGAGGCCGATGCCCTGCGGCTTCGCGAGGGGACGCCCGCTGTCCGAAGGGACAGGTGCGGGTGTGGAAAGGGGCGCGGTAGCGGTGACGCCACGGATCGGCGCGACCGGTTTCCCGACGACGGGCTCGGCCACCGGCGCGGCCGCCTCCACCACGGCCGGGGTGCTGCTCCCCGGGAGCCAGAACCGCTGGCGGGCGAAGGGGTAGGTCGGCAGCGAGAGCCGGCGCGGCAGAGGGGCCGTGTAGAAGCCGCGCCAGTCGAACGCGAGGCCGCTGACCCACAGTTCGAGCAGCTTGCCGAACTTCCGCTTCCGTACCCAGGCCTCGATGGTCTGGGCCATGTCCTCGTCGTCGGCCAGGAACGACACCGCGTCCTGTGCCCGCTTGACCCGGCCCCGGTAGACCCCGCCGACGGCGTCCTTCCCGTCCACGTGGTCGCGCAGCCGGGCGACCAGTTCGGCCGCGGAGCCGACGACGAACGCGAGGCGTTCGTCCAGATGCTCGCGGCCCGCCTGCAGTGTGAAGGCGATGCCGGGGATGTCGGCGTCGCCGATGCGCTCCTCCTGTGCCCAGTCGAGCAGCAGTTGCGCCTGCTCGCGCAACTGCTGCTCGTTCCGTGCGGAGAGCACGACGACGGACGCCAGCGGGGCCGCCTGGTCACCGGCCGCCGGGCCGGCAGCCGGGACGTACTCCTCGACGACGACGTGGGCGTTGGAGCCTCCCGCGCCGAACGACGAGACACCGGCGATGCGCGGGTACTCCCGAGCCCCGTCGGCCGTACCGATGACCGGCCGCTGCCACTCCTCGAACTCCTGCTGCACCCGGAACGGCGTCTCGCCGAAGTCGATGTGCGGGTTCAGCACCTCGGAGTTGAGCGAGGGCACCAGCTTGCCGTGCTTCATCTGGAGCAGCACCTTGGTCAGTGCCGAGATGCCCGCGGCGCTCTCGGCGTGCCCGATGTTGCTCTTCACCGAGCCGATCGCGCAGAACTGCCTGTCGTCCGTGTGCCGGGAGAACGCCTTGGTGAGACCGGCGATCTCGATCGGGTCCCCGAGCGAGGTCCCCGTTCCGTGCGCCTCGACGTAGCTGACCGTGCGCGCGTCGACACCTGCCTTGTCGAGGGCGTGCGCGATCGCACTGCTCTGGGCGCTCGGGTTCGGCACCGTGTAGCCGTTGGTCCTGCCGCCGTGGTTCACGGCGGTGGACTTGATGACGCCGTAGATCCTGTCGTTGTCGGCGATCGCCCGGTCCAGCGGCTTCAGCAGGACGGCGCCCACACCCTCGCCGGGCACATAGCCGTCGCCGCCCTTGCCGAAGCTCTCGCACCGGCCCTTGCTCGACGCGAAGCCGGTCTGTCCGAGGAGCAGGTACTTGCCCGGGTGGAGAGACAGGTTGACGCCACCGGCGACGGCCACCTCGCAGTCACCCAACTGCAGGCTCTGGCATGCGAGGTGCAGTGCCGTCAAGGAGGAGGAGCACATGGTCTTCACCGTCATGCTCGGCCCCTGCCAGTCGCAGAAGTACGAGACGCGGTTGGCGATGTTCGCCGCGTTGCCCGGGATCACCCGGCCGTTCGCCAGCGCCTGTTCGGTCGCTCCGTACAGCTGGTACTCGTCGTACATCGCGCCCACGAACACACCGACGTTGCCGTCCACGCCGTTCGAACGGTGCCGCCGCAGGTCCTGCCGCGTGTATCCGGCGTCCTGCAGCGTCTCGTAGACGCATTCCAGGAAAAGGCGCTCCTGGGGGTCGGTGGCCTCGGCCTCGCGCGGCGACATGTTGAAGAACAGGGGGTCGAACCGGTCGGCCTCCTCCAGGAACCCGCCCCACTTGCAGTACGTGGTACCGGGCTTCGACCTGTCCTCGTCGTAGTACGCGCTGTGGTCCCAGCGTTCCCGGGGAACCTCCGTGATGCTGTCCCGGCCCTCGGCGAGGTTGTGCCAGAACTCGCGGAGGTTCCGGGCCTGCGGGTAGCGCCCTGAGAGGCCGATGACGGCGATGTCCACGCCGCGCGGTGTGCCGGCGGGGCGAACCGGCGCGGACGTCGCGGACACGGCTGCGGGGCGCGG
Organism: Streptomyces sp. NPDC040410; assembly: GCF_055595715.1. NCBI lineage: Bacteria > Bacillati > Actinomycetota > Actinomycetes > Kitasatosporales > Streptomycetaceae > Streptomyces > Streptomyces sp. NPDC040410. The sequence continues at coordinate 53,350 of NZ_JBVIVK010000010.1, read as the reverse complement.
CTCCCGCGGCTGCTCCGGCCGCGGGACGGCGGGGGCGGGGGCAGGGGCGGGGGCGGGGGTGACCGCGCGGTCGATGCCCAGCAGTTCCCGCAGCCGGTCCCCGTGCTCGCCGACGAAATAGCCGGTCAGCTGCTTGATGTCCCGGTGCTCGAAGAAGAGCGTCTTCGGCAGGCGCCCGAAGACCGCCTCCAACTCGGCGGTCAGGCTCATGGCCATCACCGAGTCGATGCCGTAGCGCTCCAGCGGGAGGTCGGCGTCTATGCGGTGCGCGGGCACCTTGAGCACACTCGACAGCAGCGATGTGACGTACTCGACGGCCTTGTACTCCAGGCCTTCGTCCTGCCACGCCGGCGCCCCGCCGGGAATGTCGGTGCTCACTGCTTCTTCCGTGTCCTCACCGGCTTGCTGCATCGTCAGCGCTCGCCTGATCCGGGCCTCGTCGCCGACGGCGACGAGCACTTGGTGGTGGTTCGTCTGAAGGCTCCGGGAGAAGGCCTCGATCCCGGCCGTCCGCTCCAGAAGAGCGATCCCGTAAGCCTCGCGGAGCCGTGCCTCCGTCTCGGCGTCCGGGCGCATTCCGCCCTCCGCCCACAGCGGCCAGTTGACGGACAGGGTGCGGCCGCAGCGCCGTCCGGCCGCGACCAGGCCCTCGCGGTACTGCGCGTAGGCGTCCATGAAGGCGTTCGCCGTCGCGTAGTCGGCCTGGCCCACGTTGCCCGTCACGGCGGCACCGGAGGAGAACGCCACGAAGAAGTCCAGGTCCAGGTTCCTGGTCGCCTCGTCCAGGTTCACCAGGCCGCTCGCCTTCGGCGCGAGGACCCCGCGGAACTCACGGCCGGACTTCTTCACAACGAAGTTGTCCTCGATCACGCCCGCGCCGTGGATGACCCCGTGGAGACGCCCGGTACGGGCCACGACCTGGTCGACCAGGGCCTCGACACCCGCCCGGTCGGACACGTCGAGCCGGACGTACGACACGTCCGCACCCGACGCCCGCAGCTCTTCCAGAGTGCGCCGTGCCCGTCCGGTCTCCGGGGAGCGGCCGACCAGGACGAGGGTGGCGTCCTTCACCTGGCCGGCTATCTCCTCGGCGAAGATCCGTCCGAGGCCGCCGAGACCACCGGTGATCACATAGACGCCACCGGTCCGCCACGGCGAGCCGGGGAGGCCCCCCGCGGGCTCCTCGGACCAGGACGGCACCTCGCGCCGGCCGTCGCGGTACCTGACCATCGGGTCGGCGAGGCCTCGCCGCTCGGCCGCGAGGAGCGCGTGCGGCGAGACCGCGGACGCCGCGGCGTCCACCATGACGACCTGTCCCGTGATCCTCGGATTCTCCAGGTGGGCGGTCCTCAGCAGCGCACCGAGGCCGGAGAGCACCAGCGACTCCGGCCGGTCCGCCAGCAGGATCTGTACGACGACTTCGGTCCGTGTGCCGTCCTGAAGCGCCGCCTTGGTCCTCTCGAACACCTGGAGCGCGTAGTCGGTGTAGCGGCCGTCGAGGGTGGTGGCCCGGGAGGCGAGCGTCAGCACCTCGCACTCGGGGTCCGCCGTGCCCGCCTGCGGCAGAGCGCCCTCCTCGGCGAACACCACGACGGTGCGCGCGCCGGAGACCGGCGACGCGGGCCCGGCCGGCGCACGCTCGCGCCACTGCGGAAACGCGATGACGCACTGGTCCCCCCTCTCGTCGCGCAGGGCCCGCACCGAGAAGCCCTTCAAGCGCACCCTGACCTCTCCCGCGTCGTCGCAGAGGTCGAGGTCGAAGCGGCGGGCGGACCCGTCCCGCGGGCCCTCGGCGCTGCGCCGGCCCCATACCCACAGGGCGGGCGACAGGGCACCGAACACCTCGACCCGCTCGACGCCGAAGGGCAGGAGGACCTGGTGCGAGGCGTCCGGGTCCTCCGTCATCAGCCCCAGGGTGGCCTGCAGCGCCGCGTCCATCAGCCCTGGATGCAGGCGGTACTCGTCGAGGCCCTCCCGCGCGGCGGCGGGGAGCACCAGGCGGGCAAGGACCTGGTCCTCGCCGACGAGGAGGTGCTCGATGCCGCGGAACGAGTCGCCGTAGTCGACCCCCGCGGCCCGGAACGCCGCATAGATCTCCGCGGCGTCGAGCCGCCGCACGCCGCACTCCGCCCGCAGCCGCGGCAGGTCGACGGGGTCCGCCGTGCCTTCGCAGGGCACCACGGAGCCGGCGCTGAGCAGGACGGGACCCTTGGTGGCCGCGTCCGTGCCGGCGCGCGTGGCGGCCTCGGTGTCGGTGTCCCCCGCGAAGATCTCGAACCGTACGGCGGACGCGTCGTCGGGCCGCAGCGCGACGTGGAGGTCGCGCGGGCGCCCGCCCGCCCGGAACGGCCGGGCCCAGAGCACGTCGGTGAGGGCGAGCCCCGCCGGCCGCGCCGGGGAGTCCCGGTCGGCGTCGGCCGCGGCGGCGAGCGCCATCTCCAGATACACGACGCCGGGCAGAATCCGTTCGCCCCGCACCCGGTGGTCGGCGAGGAACGCCTCCTCACCGGTGAAGGTCGAGCTGTACCGCTGCCGCCCGAATCCGGAGGTGTTGCGGTGCAGCAGTGGGTGCGGCATCGCCGTCGAGGGCGCCCCGGCGCCGGCCGCGGCGCCCTGTCGCGCCTCGACCCAGTAGCGCTCCTTGGCAAAGGGGTACGTGGGCAGCGGGACGCGGAAGGGCCTGTGCGGCGCGTACAGCCGGGGCCAGTCGACCGCGCGGCCTTCGGCCCAGGCCTTTGCGATGCCGCGGTGGTCCCCGGCCGCGATGAGCGAACGGACGAGTTCCTTCCGCTCGTCGTCCTCCTCGTCCCAGGTCAGCTGATCCGGTACGCGCCCCAGGAAGAGCTCGGCCTCGCCGTCCCGGCGCAGACGGGAGTGGAGCCCGCGGGCGACCGCGGCCAGGGAGTCCGCCGTGAACGCCAGCCTGAAGTCCAGGGCCGCCCGGCCCACCTGGAGCGAGAAGGCCAGGCCGGTCAGGTCGACTTCCGGCTCGTCCTCGACGAAGGCGAGCAGGTTCCGCACCGCGCTGTCCAGCTGTGCTTCGGTCTTTGCCGACACGACGACGACAACGGCCGCCGACCTGGTCGGTTCACTGTTGTCACGCATTGCGGTACTCCTCCAGCACGACGTGGGCATTCGTTCCGCTGAATCCGAACGAGCTCACGGCAGCACGCCTCGGCTCTCGACCGCCTTGCGGCTCCCAGGGTCGAAGGCGCGTATTGACACGGAACGGGGAATTGTCGAAGTCGAAATGCTCATTGGGTGTTTCGAAGTGCAAGGAAGGCACGAGCCTGCTGTGACGCATGCTCAGGAGGACCTTGTGCACCCCGGCCACCCCGGCCGCAGCCGAGGTGTGCCCGATGTTGCTCTTCACCGAGCCGATGGCGCAGGAACCCGTGGGGACACCGCGCTCGCCGTAGACGGTGCCCAGCGCGTCGAGCTCGATCGGGTCACCGAGCTTCGTGCCCGTGCCGTGCATCTCCACGTAGCCGATGGACGCCGCGTCGATGCCGTGGCGGTCGTAGACCGTGCGGACCAGGTCCATCTGGCTGTTGGCGCTGGGCGCCGTGATGCCGTTGGTCTTGCCGTCCTGGTTGGTGCCCGACGCCACGACGACGCCGTAGATGTGGTCGTGATCTGCCTCGGCGTCGCTCAGGCGCTTGAGCACCAGGGCCCCGACCCCCTCGCCCGGCACGAACCCGTCGGCGCCGTTGTCGAAGGACCTGCACCGCCCCTGCGGCGAGAGCATGCCTGCCTCGCTCATCCCCACGTACGTGTCGGGGAGCAGGTACAGCGCGACGCCTCCGACCAGCGCGATGTCGATCTCGTGGCTCGCCAGCGCCTGCTGCGCGAGGTGCAGCGCGACCAGGGAGGAGGAACAGGCCGTGTCGATCGCGATCGCCGGGCCCTTGAGGTTGAGGAAGTAGGCGATGCGCGACGCGGCGATGGCGTTGCTGCCGCTGGTCGCGGCGTTGGTCTCCGCGCCGTTGCGGAACACCAGGAAGCTGTACTCGTTGCCGCTGATGCCCAGGAAGACACCGCACTTCTTCTTGCTCAGGGACTGCGGGTCGTATCCCGCGTCCTCGAACGCCTTGTACGCCTCCTGCAGGAAGAGCCGCTGTTGCGGGTCGAGTCCCTCCGCCTCCAGCGGCGAGATGTTGAAGAACAGCGGATCAAAGCAGTCCGCGTCCTCCAGGTACCCCATCGACTTGCAGTACGTCCTGCCCTTTTCGCCGGGACGCGGGCTGTAGTACTGCTCGACGTCCCAGCGGGACGGAGGGACATCACGTACGGAGTCGCGGCCGTTGCTGAGGTTGTCCCAGTACTGGCGGAGGTTCTCCGCGTCGGGATAGCGCCCGGACATTCCGATGACCGCTGCACGATCGCCGGTACGGCCGGCCTGCGGCGCGGCCGAGGCGATCGGCTGGGACGGCTGGGACGGCTGGGTCGGAGCGGACGGCTGGGACGGCTCGGACGGCTCGGACGGAGCGGCCCGGACGACCGGCTCGGGCACGGTGATCGGCTCGGCCGGGACGACGGGCTCGGCCAGGGGGATCTGGGTCTCCAGGAATCCGGCGAGCTCGCGCAGGGTCGCGTAGTCGTACAGCCGCGTCGCCGTGAGCGACGTGCCGTAGATGCGGTTGAGGGACTTCACCCACTCCACGCCGATGATGGAGTCCAGTCCCAGCTCCACGAAGTTGCGGCCGGCGTCGATCTCGCCGGGGTCGAGGAACAGGGCCTCGGCCAGGCCGGCCCTCAGCTCGTCGATGAGGACGGACTTCGAGCGCTGCGGCCGGGCCCGAACCGGCGCGGGTTCGGGCTCGGTGAAACCGGACTGCTCGGGCGCGGGCTGCTCGGGCGTGGACTGCCGGGGCGCGGACTGCCCGGGCGCGGACTTCGCCAGCTCGCCCTGCAGGAAGTCCGCGAACTCCCGCACCGAGGGATGGTCATAGAGCCGTGTGGCGGTGAGAGCGGTGCCGTACTTCTTGTTCAGGGACTTGATCCACTCGACCCCGACGATGGAGTCGAGGCCCAGCTCCATGAAGTTGCGGCCGAGGTCGATGTCGCTCTCCGGGAGGTACAGAGCCTCCGCGAGACCGGCCCGCAACTCCTGCCGCAGGGTGCTCGTGGACTTCACCGGAGCGGCCGTGGGCCGCGCCACGGGGTCGGAGGCCACGGGCGCGGGGGCCACGGCGGCGGGGGCCGCGGCGGCGGGCCGCGGAGCCGGGCTCCGCACGTCGTCGAGGCGGACGTTGCGCGGCTTGGCGGCCGGGGACGCAGGCCCGGATACGGCGGCGCCCGGGCTCTGCAGCACGATCCGCGGCCGTCCGCCAGCGGCCTGCGCCACGGGCTCACGCACCGGCTCGGCCACCGCGGGCACGGCTGTTGCGGGCTCGGCCACCGCGGGCACGGCCGCCGCCGAATCGGCGACTGCGGGCTCGGGCACCACCGGCTCACGCACCGCTGACGCGGCTTGCACGGAACCGGGACGCTTCTGTGTGGCCCAGTGCCGCGTGCGTGCGAACGGGTAGCCGGGCAGCGTGATCAGACGCGGCCGGTCGCCGGCGAAGAGCTTCGGCCAGTCCGGGGAAGCCCCCTGGCAGTACAGGTCGGCCAGGGCGGTGAGCACGTCCCGGTACGTGGCCGCGGGGCCACCCGGCGCCGCCGATTCGGCGAGCAGCGCCTGTGCCTGGATGTCGAGCAGCGAGCGGTCCTTGCGGTCACGCGGCACCTCGCCGCGGCGGACCGCCGGCCCCTCCTCTCCGCGCTCGGCCGCGGCCAGCGCGGCGATGGCGTCCTCGGTGCCGGTGACGACCAGCGCGCACCGGTGGGCGAAGTGGTGCCTGCCTTCGAGCAGGGTGTACGCGGCGTCACCGAGACGCCGGGCATCGAAGTCCCCCTCCCGCAGGGCCTGTCCCAGTTCCCTGATCCGCTCGGTCAGCGCGTCGGGGGTCTTGGCGGACAGCACGAGGAGACGGGCCGGGAGCTCGGTGACCGGCGCCGGGCGCGCACCGTCCCGGTAACTTTCGACGACCATGTGGACGTTGGTCCCGCTCATGCCGAACGAGCTCACCGCGCCGAGCCGCGTCCCGTCCGCGCCCGCCTGCCAGGGCCTTGCCGTCCTGTTGACGTAGAAGGGGCTCTCCTTCCACGCCACGTAGTCGCTTTCCTGCTCACAGTGCAGGCTCGCGGGGATGACGCCGTGCCGCAGCGACTGGACGAGGGCGATCAGGCTGACCAGGCCGGAGGCGGCCAGGGTGTGGCCGACGTTCGGCTTGGTCGAAGTCAGCGCGCAGTGGCCGACCTTGTCCGTGCGCTCCTTGAACACCTCGTTCAGCGCGTTCACCTCGACAGGGTCGCCGAGGCGGGTACCGGTGCCGTGGGCGACGATGTGCTCGATGCGCTCGGGCTCGATCCCGTGCCGCCGGTGGACGCTGCGGTACAGGCCGGCCTGGGCCGCTCCGTTGGGCGCGGTGATGCCGTTCGTACGGCCGTCGTAGTTCATGCCGCTGCCGCGGATGACGGCGAGGATGTTGTCGCCGTCGGCCTCTGCCTGCGACAGGCGCTTGAGCACGACGACCGCGATCGCCTCGCCCAGGACCATGCCGTCCGCCCGCTGGTCGAAGGCGTGGCAGACACCGCCGTCGGACAGCATGCCCGCCTTGCTCGTCTCGGCGAACACGCGGGAGGTGGTCGCCAGGTTGACCCCGGCCACCACCGCTGCGTCGCACTCGCCGCCGCGCAGGCTCGTGCACGCCTGGTGCGCGGCCGCGAGGCCCGAGGAGCAGGCGGTGTTGACGGCGAGCACGGGCCCCGAGAAGTCGAGAAGGTAGGCGAGGCGCGAAGCCATGATCGCCTCGTGCTGCGCGGTGATACTGCCCTCTCCCTGGGTCAGGTGCAGGTAGTCGCCCTGCTCCGCGCCGACGAACATGCCGATCTGTCCCTCACGCACCCGGCGTTCGCCGTAGCCGGCGTCCTCGAGGGCGCGCCAGGCCTCCTGCAGCAGCAGCCGCTGGCGCGGGTCCATGCTGCGCGCCTCACGCGGAGATATCTCGAAGAAGGCGGGGTCGAACTCCGCGACGCCTGGGACGAATCCGCAGCGAGCACGCTCCGGGTCCCGGGCCTCGGGGTCGCTCCAGTCGGCGCGGCGGTCCTCGGGCACGGGCGAGAGCACGTCCCGGCCCTGTTCGAGGATGCTCCACAGCTCGTCGACCGACCGGGCCGCGGGGAAGCGGCCGCTCATGCCGATGACGGCGATGGGCTCCGGGCCCGGCCGGCCGCTCGGTGCGGGGGCGGGCTCCGGCTCGGTCACGGTGCCGGTCGCGGACCCGGTTTCGGCGACGGTGCCGGCGGTGGTCTCGGCGGGGCCGCCCGGCCGCGTGGCGTAGCGCGTCCGCAGTGCGTCCCCGTGCTCCGCCACGAGGTGCGTCACCAGCTTCCGCGGGGTGGGGTACGAGAAGAAGACCGACGGGAGCACCTCGACCCCGAAGTGCCCGCTCATCGTCTTGGCAAGCTTCGCCAGGTGGACCGAGTCGAAGCCGAGCTGTGAGAGGTTCTCGTCGTCGTGGATCTGCTCGCGGGGTATCCGGAGCATCTCTCCGATCATGGTTTCGAGGTCCGTCAGGACATGGGCGTCCACGGCCTGGGCGTCGAGGTCCACGTGCTCCGTTCCAGGGATGTGCGCGGTGTGCGCGGTGTGCGTGGCGGGGGGCTGTTCGCCGGGCTGCTGCGAGCCGGCGGGCGACGGGCCGACACCGAGCAGGCTCCGTACGCGGCCGGGCTCACCGGCCATGACGAGGTGCTGGGGCGCACCCTGCCCGAGGAGCCGCTCGAACAGGGCGATCCCCTCGTCCTCTTCGAGCAGGCGAAGGCCGCTGGAGGCGAGGTACAGCTCGGCGCCCTGCGCGTCGTCGAACCCCATGCCGCCGCCGCGCCACAGCGGCCAGTTGACGGCGACGGTCGCTCCGGACAGCTCTCCCTGCCGCACCCGCTCGTCGCGGTGCCGGGCGTAGACCGTCTGGAAGCGGTTGCCGACCGCGTAGTCGCAGCTGCCGAAGTCCCCGAGGACCGCGGAGGTCGACGAGAAGTAGCAGACGAACGCGAGGGGTTCGCCGGCGAGGACCTCGTCGAGCACGAGCGTGCCCGCCACCTTGGAGGACACCTGGTCGCCGAACGCCCGGGCGTCGTTGCCGAGCAGGCTGCCGCGGCCTGCGACGCCGGCGGCGTGGATGACACCGTCGATCGTCCCGAAGCGCTCGCGCGCCGCGCGCACGACCGCTGCCATGTCCTCCCGGTCGGCGACGTCGGCCCGGCCGTACAGGACCTCGCCGCCCAGCGACTCGATCCTGGCGATGCGCTGTTGCTTGTCGGCGTCCAGGGGGGAGCGGCCGGTCAGCACCAGGCGCGCGGAGCGGGTCCGTGCGAGGTGCTCGGCGAACAGCAGCCCCAGGCCGCCGAGACCGCCCGTGATGAGGTAGGTGCCGCGCTGCGCGAGCAGGTCCTTCCCGGCGCCGGGCGTGCTGGGCCGGACCCGGCTGACGTGACGGGTTCCGCCGCGGTACAGCACACTCGCGGGCCGCTCGGCGGCGAGCTCGTCCCACAGGCGCGCGAACCGGGCTCCGGCGGCCGTCCGGGCGTCGGCGTCCCGGGCGTCCTCGAGGACCGCCAGGTACTGCACGCCGGGCAGCACGTGGGCGAGGGAGCGCTCGAAGCCGAGCCACGACTCCACGTGCGCCCGCTCGGTCCCGTCGCGGAACTCCCCTGCCTGGAGGATGCGCCGGACCGTCAGCCGCGCCGTCGCCACGGCCTGCAGGATGTGCGCGGTGGTGGCGTACGACTCCGGCCCCGGCCGGTCCTCCAGCGCCCACAGGTGCAGGATGCCGTCGACATCGCCGTACCGCGCCCGAATGTCCTCGAACGCGCGGACGAGGTCGTCCGGCTCCCGGGCGTCGACCTCGTAGGACCGGTCGGAGCGCTTCCCGAAGCCCTCGCCCCGCGCCACGAACACCAGCGTGGTCGAGGGATCGAGAGTGCGGGCGGCGCGTGCGAGTTCGTCCTGGTCCGCGCGGTCGGTGCAGAGGCAGACCAGTGTCCGCGGCGTACCGGCCCGGCGGACGGGCCGTGGCGCGGGCTCCCAGGACTCCGTGAAGACGAGCAGGTCCGGGGCGACGCCCGAACCGGTCCCGGCGGCAGAGCGGTCCGCGGCGCCGTCCTGCGGCGCCGCTCCGCCCGCTGACAGCGCGGCCGCGGTGCGGGAGGTGTCGATCCAGTAGCGGTCCCTGCCGAACGGGTAGGTGGGCAGGGCGATGCGCGCCGGGGCCTTGCCGTCGTGGAGTCGGGCCCAGTCGACGGTGACGCCCCTGACCCAGAGGCCGAGGACCTTCGCCAGGTCCCGTGCGGCGACCGCGCCCGGCAGCCCCTCCTCGTCGGCGAGCCGCTCGAGGGCCTCGAAGTCCCCGACCGGCCGGCCGAGGAGCAGGCCGTCGGCCTCTGCCGTCCCGGCGCAGAAGTCCCTGAGCCGCGTGAGCAGTTCCGGCATGGTGCGCACGACGACGCCGACCCGCTCCCGCATGTCCTCGCGCCCCACCTGCAGCGTGTACGCGAGGGAGGGCAGGTCGTCCGAGGACAGGCCCTTCCGCTCGATCCAGTCGACGAGCTGCCGTGCCTTCTCGCGCAGGCGCTCGGTGCTCCGGGCCGAGAGCGGCACGACGACGGGTGCCCCGGGGGACGCGACCGCTGCCGGCTCCGCCCTGAACTCCTCCACCACCAGGTGGGCGTTGGACCCGCCGGCGCCGAAGGAGGAGATGCCCGCGATCCTGGGGAGCTCCCGCTCCGCCCCGTCGACCGTCACGACCGGCCGCTTCCAGTCGGCGAGCGTCTGCTGCACCGTGAAGGGCGTGCCGTCGAAGTCGATGTTCGGGTTGAGCTCGGCGGAGTGCAGCGACGGCGCGAGCTTCCCGTGGCGCATCTGCAGCAGCACCTTCGTCAGGCCGGAGATGCCCGCCGCGCTCTCGCAGTGCCCGATGTTGCTCTTGACCGAGCCGATCGCGCAGAACCGGTCGTCCTGCGTGTGCTCCCGGAACGCCTTGACCAGGCCGGCTACCTCGATCGGGTCGCCGAGAGTGGTGCCGGTGCCGTGCGCCTCGATGTAGCTCACGGCGCGCGGGTCGACGCCGGCCTGCCGCCATGCGTCGGCGACGGAGCGGGCCTGTGCCAGCGGACTGGGCACGGAGTAGCCGTTCGTCCGCCCTCCGTGGTTGACGGCGACGCCCTTGATGACGCCGTGGACGCGGTCCCCGTCGCGCAGCGCCTTCGCCAGCGGCTTCAGCAGGACGGCGCCCACGCCCTCACCGGGGACGTAGCCGTCGCCGCCCTTGCCGAAGCTCTCGCACCGGCCCTTGCTGGAGACGAACTTCCCCTGGCCCAGCATCAGGTACTTGTTCGGGTGCACCGACAGGTTCACGCCGCCCGCGATCGCCACCTCGCACGCGCCCGACCCAAGGCTCTGGCAGGCGAGGTGGATGGCCGTAAGCGACGACGAGCACATGGTGTCGACGCTCATGCTCGGGCCCTGCAGGTCGAAGTAGTACGAGACCCGGTTGGCGACGGCCGACGGATTGCCGGACAGGGCCACGGGGTGGCCCAGGACCTGCTCCTGCGCGCCGTAGAGCTGGTACTCCTCGTACATCACGCCGACGTACACGCCAACATTCGGCGCCGTGCCGTCGGCCGTGGGCGCGTTCAGCCGCGCCGGTGTGTAGCCGGCGTCCTCGACCGTCTCGTAGACGCACTGCAGGAAGAGCCGCTCCTGAGGGTCCATCAGTTCTGCTTCGGAGGGCGAGATGTGGAAGAACAGCGGGTCGAACTCGTCGACGCCGTCGATGAATCCGCCCCACTTGCTGTACGTCTTCCCCGGGGCGTCCTTGTCCGGGTCGAAGTACACGCCGTGATCCCAGCGGTCCTCCGGTATGCCGGTGACGCAGTCACGTCCTTCGGCGAGGTTGGCCCAGAACTCGTCGAGCGTACGGGCCTTCGGGTAGCGCCCGGACAGGCCGATGATCGCGATGTCGAGTGCTTGCGGCTCGTCCGGCCGCCGCGCGGGCCGGGGCGTGCGGACCTGCGGCCCGGGCTTGTCGCGACGCGTCGACCACCGGCTCGACGCCAGGGGCTTGCGCCGTACGGCGGACACGCGCGGCCCGGACTCGGGCGCCTCGGCCGCCGCCGTCTCCCCCGCCGGGGCGAGGAGCTGCGCCAGCGCACTCCCGTGGGTCCCGACGAAGTGCCGCGCGAGCTCGCGCAGGTTGCGGAACTCGAAGAAGAGCGTCTTCGACAGCGGCCCGAAGGCGGCTTCGAGCTCCGCCGTCATGGTCATCGCCATGACCGAGTCGATACCGAAGTCCTCGAACGCCGCGCGGGCGTCGATCCGGCTGTGCGGCAGCTTGGTGGCCCGTGAGAGGAGACCCTTGAGGTAGACGGTCGCCTTCTCTTCGAGCGTGTCGTTGTCGTTGTGCGTCACGGATTCGTCCCGACGGCGAAGGAAACAGGGAAGGTCTGCTGCGATGCAGGTGAGTCGGTGTCAGAGCCGTCCCGGGCGCGGCTGTGCCCGCCGCCGGAGACCATCACCTGACTGTGCGTGGAGCTGAGCGTCCGGTAGAAGGCGGACACCCCGGCGGCCGTCTCCAGGGGGACGACGCCGTAGCGCGAGTGCAGTTCGGCCTGCGTCTGCGCCGGAACGTGCATGCCGCCCTCGGCCCACAGCGGCCAGTTGACGGACTGGCTCCGCCCGGAGCGCTCCCCGCGGGCGACCAGGTCCTGCCGGTGCCACGCGAAGGCGTCCATGAAGGCGTTCGCCGCGGCGTAGTCGACCTGGCCCACGTTCCCGGACGCTCCGGAGGTGGACGAGAAGGTCACGAAGAAGTCGAGCGGCAGGGCCCGGGTCGCGGCGTCCAGATTCACCACGCCCGACACCTTCGGAGCCAGGACCTCCAGGAACTCCCCCGCCTGCTTCTTCAGGATGAACGCGTCGCGCGTCACTCCGGCGCTGTGGATGACGCCGTCGATCCGGCCGCACCTCTGCAGCGTCCGCGCGATCAGTGCGTCGGCCTCGGACCGGCTGGCCATGTCGGCCTGCTCGTAGTACGCGGCGCCGGCCCCGGCCGCCGTCAGCTCCTGGAGCGTGCCGCGCTTGTCCGGGTCCAGCGGGGACCGTCCGGTCAGGACCAGGGTCGCGTTCCCGGTCTGTGCGGCGATCTCCCTGGCGAAGACCAGGCCCAGTGCCCCCGTTCCCCCGGTGATGAGGTAGACCCCGTTCTCCTTCCAGGGAAGGGCGGTCGGATGTGCGGTGTCGTCCTCGGCCCAGGTCAGCACTTCGCGGCGCCCTGCCGCATAGCGCACGAGGGTGTCCTCGGGCCGGCCCCGGTTCTCCAGGATCCGCTCGACGGCCGTCTCGGCGGTGTCCGCCCCGTCGAGCAGGACGACCTGCCCGGTGACGTCCGGGTTCTCGAGCCGGGCCGTGCGGAGCATCGCCACGAGGCCGGAGAGCGGGAACGTGTCGGGGCCGTCGGCGATCACCACCTGAAGGTGGGTCCTGGCCGCCCCGCCCCGCACGGCGGACCGCAGGCGGTCGAGGACTTGGAGGGCATGGGCGGCGTACCGCCCGTCCAGGGTCTCCTCCTGCGAGGTCAGTACGACGACGTCGCTCTCGCCCCTTTCGCGGAGCAACGGGGCCGCCTCGGGCAGCCCGACGATGAGCACGGCCCGCCGCTCCTCGCCCCCGGCCGACGGCAGGCCGGGTGCCGGCCGCTCCTGCCAGTGCGGGTACAGCAGAGTCGCTTCGCTCCCGGCTGTCCCTCCCGTGCGCAGGTCTGACTCCGCACGCACCGTCACCTGAGCAGACGTCGCCTGATCCGGAGTCGGCTCCGTCCCGCCCCTCGGGCCGTGCCCCGGCGGCTGCTCCAGTACGCGGAAGGACAGGCCGCCGATCCGCACCCGGACCCGGCCCTGCTCATCGGCGAGATCGATGTCGAGCTTGCGCGTCGCCGAATCGCCCGGCTGCTCCTCACTCGGGCGCACCCACGCCCACATGGCCGCCGTGCACGTGTCCAGGACGAGGACGTCGTCGACGGCGAAGGGCACGGCGAGCCCGGTCGCACGGTCCGCCGCCCCCTCCCGGACCTGCTCTCCCACGAGTCCGGCGCAGGCCTGCAGCGCCGCGTCGAGCAGGCTCGGATGCAGCGTGAAGTCGCCCTCGGTGTCCCGGACCTCGGCGGGCAGCGCCAGTTGGGCCAGCGCCTGGTCCCGCCCGGTCCAGATGTACTGCACGCCCCGGTGCGCGGGGCCATAGGCGATGCCGGCCGCCCGGTAGAGCTCGTAGCACTGCTCGGCGGTGAGACCGGGCAGGTCGCACGCCTCCCGCAAGGACGGGAGGTCGAGCACGGTCTCCTCGACGCCTTCCGCGAAGTAGAGGTCACCCTCGCTGTGGAGCGTGAACTCACCGTCCGCGTCCGGCTCTTCCGGGGTGCTGCAGATCCGGAACCGGAGGCCGCCCTCGGCGTCGGGGTGCAGTCCGATGTGCAGTTCCCGCGGCCGGTCGGCCACCCGCAGCGGCTGTGCCCAGGCGATGTTGCCGAGCGCGACCGGTGCCGCGGGCTCGACGGAGGCCTTGCAGGTGAGGCAGGCGGCGGCGACGGCCATCTCCAGGAACGCCGCGCCGGGCATGACCCTGGAGCCCTGCACCACGTGGTCGCGCAGGAAGAACTCCCGCCCGGTGAAGACGGACGTGAAGCGCTGCTCCTCGAAGTCCGAGGTATTGGCCTGCACCATCGGGTGCAGCGGGCCGAAGCCCTGCGGGGCGGCCTGCCCGGCGGCGGGATCGCCGTCGAAGGGGAAGCAGCGCTCACGCGCGAACGGGTAGGTCGGCAGCGCGACGCGCCGGGGCGTGCGGGCGCCGTAGAGCAGCCGCCAGTCCAGCGGCACGCCGTTGGCCCACAGCTCGACCAGCTTCTCGTACTTCCCCTTGCCGGCCCATGCCGCGATCATCGCGTCGAGGTCGGTGTCGGAGGCGAACAGCGTCAGGACGGTGCTGTCGCCGGTGACCGTGGCTCGTACGACGTCTTCGCCGCCGGTGCCACTGTCGAGGAACTTCCGCAGCTTCGCGGCGAGATCGGGCACGGACACGGCGAGGACTCCCAGGCGCTCGTCCATCGCCTCCCGCCCGACCTGCAGCGTGTACGCGATGTCCGCGAGGCCGAGCTCCGCGTGCGCCGGACGCTCCAGCCACTCCAGGAGGTTCTCGGCCTGTGTCCGCAGGCGGTCCTCGGTCCGTGCCGAGAGGGGCACGACGACGGTCCGGCCCGCGTCCTCGACGGGCTGTTCCGCCGTGCCGGGTGTGTCGGGCAGGTACTCCGCGATGACGACGTGGGCGTTGGCGCCCCCGGCCCCGAAGGAGGAGACACCGGCGATGCGCGGCGCCGAGGTGCCGGACGCGTCGGACGGCTCGGGCCTCGGCCACTCGGCAAGCTCGCGCTGCACCACGAACGGCGTCTGCGTGAAGTCGATGTGCGGGTTCAGCGTCTGCGCGTGCAGCGACGGGGCGATCCTGCCGTGCCGGAGCTGGAGCAGCACCTTGGTGATGCCGGCGATGCCGGCGGCGCTCTCGGCGTGGCCGATGTTGCTCTTCACCGAGCCGATCGAGCAGAACTGCCGGTCGTCCGTGTGCTCGCCGAACGCCTTCACCAGTCCGGCGATCTCGATCGGGTCGCCCAGGGCGGTCCCCGTGCCGTGCGCCTCGATGTAGCTCACGGCGCGCGCGTCGACGTCGGCCGCCGCCAGGGCCCGGGCGATCACGTCGGCCTGGGCCTGCGGGTTCGGCACCGAGTAGCCGTTGGTCCTGCCGCCGTGGTTGACCGCCGTGCCCTTGATGACGCCGTAGATCCGGTCGCCGTCCGCGACGGCCTTCTCGAGCGGCTTGAGCAGGACGGCCCCCACGCCCTCACCGGGGACATAGCCGTCGCCGCCGGCGCCGAAGCTCTCGCAGCGGCCGTTGGTCGAGAGGAACCTGCCCTGGCTGAGCAGCAGGTACTTGTTCGGGTGCAGCGAGAGGTTCACGCCGCCCGCGATCGCCGTCTCGCAGTCGCCCCACTTGATGCTCTGTGCGGCCAGGTGGATGGATGACAGGGAGGACGAGCACATCGTGTCGACGCTCATGCTCGGGCCCTGCAGGTTGAAGTGGTAGGACACCCGGTTCGCGATGGACGCGGGGTTGCCCGCCACGGCCAGCGGCGCTTCACCGAGCTGCGACTGGGCGCCGTGGAGCTGGTACTCCTCGTACATGACGCCGACGAACACGCCCACTCGGCCGTCGAGGACGTTGCCGGTCCGGTTCCTGCCCGTGTCGCGGACATAGCCGGCGTCCTCCAGCGTCTCGTGGACGCACTGGAGGAAGAGCCGCTCCTGCGGGTCCATGATCTCCGCCTCGCGGGGCGAGGTGTGGAAGAACATCGGGTCGAAGTCGTAGGCGCCGTCGAGGAATCCGCCCCACTTGCTGTACGTCCTGCCCGGCACGCCCTTGTCCGGGTCGAAGAAGCGGCCGTGGTCCCACCGGTCGCCCGGAACCTCCGTGACGCAGTCCGTTCCCGCGGCGAGGTTCTGCCAGAACTCGTGGATGTCGCGGGCCTGCGGGTAGCGCCCCGCCAGCCCGATGATCGCGATGTCCCCGGTGCCTGCGGGAGTGTTCCCCGGCCGTCCCGGCTGCGGCCGCGCGACGGTGCCGGTACGCCCGGTGCGCGCGCCGTCCGGCGCGGTCCGCCACGCCGCGCCGCGTCCGGTGGTCCCGGACGCCTGCGGGCGGGGGCCCTCGGCGGGCAGGAGCTCGCGCATGCGGTCCGGGTGGGTCTCCAGGAAGTGGCGCGTCAGGGCCTCGATGGTGCGGTGCTCGAAGAACAGCGTCTTCGGCAACGATCCGAAGACCTCCTCCAGCGTGCGGGTCATCTCCATCGTCATCACGGAGTCGATGCCGTAGTCCTCCATCGGCGCCGCCGCGTCGATCTTGGCTGCGGGCAGGTTGATGGCCGCGGCCAGGAGCTTCTTGAAGTACCCCACGGCGTGCTGCGCGGTGCTCTCGTCCGGGTCGGCCGCCGGCGCCGCGGCGGCGTCGTGGGGAACGGGGAGCCGGGCGGGCGCCGGCGCCGTCGCCGGCCGGTCCACGAGCAGGCCGGCGAGCAGGGTCCGCCGCAGCCGCGGCTTGTCGCCCGCCAGCACGAGCACCTGGTCGTGCTGCGAGGCCAGGGCGCGGTGGAGAGCCCGTATGCCCGTCCGGGTGGGGAGCGGAACGAGGCCGAAGCGTTCGAGCAGCGACTGTTCGGTGCCCGCGTCGACGTGCATACCGCCGTCGGCCCACAGGGGCCAGCCGAGCGACAGCGTGCGGCCCTTCCGCTCGCCCCGCGCCACGCGGGCGTTGCGCTGGTGCGCGTAGGCGTCCATGAACGCGTTCGCCGCCGCGTAGTCGGCCTGGCCCACGTTGCCGAGGGCGCCTGCGACGGAGGAGAACGCGATGAGGAAGTCGAGGTCCGCGTCATGCGTCGCCTCGTCCAGATTCACCAGGCCCGCGACCTTCGGCGCGAGGACGCCGGCGAACTCGGCCTCGTCCTTCTTGAGGACGAAGCTGTCCTTGATGACTCCGGCGCTGTGCACGATGCCGTCGATGCGGCCGTGCGCCTCGCGGATCCTCGCGACGAGCGCCGTCACGTCGTCCCTGACGGTCACGTCCGCCTGCTCGTAGACCGCGATCGCGCCGAGCCGCCGCAGTTCCGCGAGCAGCTCCTCCTTGCGCTCGTCGTGCGGCGCGCGGCCGGTGACGACGATCCTGGGGCCGCGCACCCGCGCGGCGATGTCCCGAGCGACGTGGGCGCCCAGGCTGCCGGTGCCGCCCGTGATCAGGTAGACGCCGCCGTCCTTCCAGGGCACCTCGGGCGCCGCCGCGTCGTCCTCCTCACGCCAGCGCAGCACCTCGCGCCGGCCGCCGCGGTAGCGGACACCGGTGTCCGGCAGCGCGCCGCGGTCGGCCGTGACGTGGGCCGCCGCGCGCTCCGGGCCGGCCTGCGGGTCGACGAGGACGAGCTGGCCCAGCAGCCGCGGGTTCTCCAACTGGGCGGACTTCAGGACGGCGCCGAGCCCCGCCCACACGGACGGCTCCGCGGCCGATGCGACCAGCTGGACCCGGACGCTGTGCTGCGCGCGCTCGGCGAGGACCTCCTTGGCCGCCGCGAGCACCTGCACCGCGTAGTCGGTATAGCGGGCGTCGACGCCCGGCTCCGCCGAGTCGAGGAGGACGACCTTCGCCGCGTCCCGCGACTCCAGAGCCGCCGCGACCTCGGGGAGCCCGGCGACGAGCACCAGGCCGGCGGGCGCGCCGTCGGCGGCCACCTCGCGTTCCTTCGCGATCCAGTGCGGTGCGGCGAGGAGTTCGGCGGTGGTCGTCCTGGCCGTGTAGGCACGCAGGGACACGCCCTTGAGCCGGACGCGCAGCCGCCCCTCGTCGTCGCAGAGGTCGACGTCGAGGCGGCGGACCGCGTCGCTCTGCCCGCCCGCGCCGTCGCGGACCCAGGCCCACATCGACGGCGTGCACGGACCGTGGATCTCCAGCTCGTCGAGAGCGAAGGGCAGCAGGAGCGGCCCGTCCTCGTCCCGCAGCGGCAGCATGCCCGCGCAGGCCTGGAGGGCGGAGTCCAGCAGGGCCGGATGCAGCCCGTAGTCGTCCAGGGTGGCCCGGACGGCGGGCGGCAGCACGAGTCGGCCGAGGACCTGGCCCTCGCCCGTCCACAGCCGCTCGATGCCGCGGTGTCCCGGGCCGTAGGCGATGCCACGCGCGTGGAACGCCTCATACACCTGGTCGGCGTCGAGTTCGGCGTCCCGGCACGCGGAGCGCAGGCCGGCCAGGTCGACGTGGGTGTCGGTGCCGGTGGGCTCGGGCGCGACGTGGACCAGGCCCTCGCCGTGGACGACCGGCTGGTCGGCGGGGCCGTCCTCCCCTCCGGGGCTGAAGATCTCGAAGCCGACCTCGTCCTGGCTCCTGGGCAGCAGCCGCACATGAACGGTCGTGTCCTGGCCCTGCGCCACGACGGGCCGCGTCCAGACGACGTTCCTGATGCTCAGCGCACGTTGCGGCCCGTCGAGCGATGCCGCCACCGCGGAGCGCGCGAGCTCCAGGCAGGCGGCACCCGACAGCACGCGCTCGCCCTGGACCTGGTGGTCGTTCAGGAAGAACTCCTCGCCCGTGTAGACCGAGGTGAAGCGCTGCTCGTTCAGGCTGGAGGTGTTCGTGTGGAGCAGCGGGTGGAGCCGCGCCGTCCCCGCCGTGAGGCCGGCACCGGTGCCCGGGGACAGCCAGTAGCGCCTCCCCTGGAAGGGGTACGTCGGCATCGGTACGCGGCGGGGCGCGGCGCCGACGTGAAGCCTGCTCCAGTCGAACACGAGGCCGGTGACCCAGAGTTCGAGCAGTTTGGCGTACGTCCGGTCCGCGATCCACGTGTCGAGGGACCGCGCCTGGTCCTCGTCGGGGGTGAACACCGCGAGGACGCCCTGCCGGTGCCCGACCCGCCCGCGGTGCAGCTCGGCGACGTCCTCGTCACCGTCGAGGAAGGCCCGCAGCCCGGCGACGAGCTCGTCGGTCGTGGCCGCGACGAAGCCGAGGCGCTCCTCGTACGCCTCCCTGCCCACCTGGAGGGTGTAGGCGATGTCGGCGAGCGCCACGTCGGCGCCCTCCTCCTCGGTCGTCCAGCGCAGCAGCTGCTCGGCCTGGGCCCGCAGGCCGTCCGCCGTCCTCGCGGACAGGACGACGGCGGCGGGGTGGCCCGCGGTGTCCGCCGCGTGCGGACCCCGCTGCCGCGCCACGTACTCCTCGACGATGACGTGTGCGTTGGAGCCGCCCGCGCCGAACGACGAGATGCCGGCGATCCGCGGGGACTCGGTGCCGTCGGCGGCCCGCGGGCGCTTCCACTCCGCCAGCTCACGCTGGACGCGGAACGGGCTGTTGTCGAAGTCGATGTGCGGATTGAGCACTTCGGAGTGGAGCGAGGGGACGAGCTGACGGTGCTTCATCTGAAGCAGCACCTTGGTCAGCGCCGAGATGCCCGCCGCGCTCTCGGCGTGCCCGATGTTGCTCTTGACCGAGCCGATCGCGCAGTTCCGCGTCCGGTCCGGGTACTCGCGGAAGGCCTTGGTCAGTCCCGCTATCTCGACGGGGTCGCCGAGCGAGGTGCCGGTGCCGTGCGCCTCGATGTAGCTCACGTCGCGGGCGTCGACGCCGGCCTCCCGCAGCGCGTGGCCGATGACGTTGTGCTGGGCACGGGGGTTGGGGACCGAGTAACCGTTGGTCTTCCCGCCGTGGTTGAGGGCCGTGCCCCGGATGACGCCGTGCACGGTGTCCCCGTCCTCGATGGCCCGGGACAGCGGCTTCAGCAGGACGGCGCCGACTCCCTCGCCCGGGACATAGCCGTCACCGCCCTCGCCGAAGCTCTCGCACCGCCCTTTGCTCGACGCGTACTTGCCGCTGCCGAGCATCAGGTATTTGTTGGGGTGCAGGGACAGATTGACCCCGCCGGCGACCGCGAGCTCGCACCCGCCCGTCTGCAGGCTCTGGCAGGCCAGGTGCAGCGCCGTGAGCGACGACGAGCACATCGTGTCCACGGCCATGCTCGGGCCGTGCAGGTCGAAGACGTACGAGATCCGGTTGGCGATGGACGAGGCGCTGCCGGACAGCGTGACGTTGCGGCCCCGTGCCTGTTCCTGGGCGCCGTAGAGCTGGTACTCCTCGTACATCACCCCCACGAACACGCCGACGTTCCCGGCGAGACCGCGGTCGCCGTAGCGGCTCAGCGCCTCACGCGTGTAGCCCGCGTCCTCCATCGTCTCCTGCACGCACTCCAGGAACAGCCGCTCCTGGGGGTCCATGAACTCGGCCTCGCGCGGGGAGATGTTGAAGAACAGCGAGTCGAAGTGATCGGCGCGGTCCAGGAAGCCGCCCCACTTGGTGTAGGTCCTGCCCGGCGCGTTCTTGTCCGGGTCGAAGTACGGGCCGTGGTCCCAGCGGTCGGCCGGGATCTCGGTGACGCTGTCGCGGCCCTCGGCCAGGTTCCGCCAGAACTCCCGTACGTTGCGCGCCTGCGGGTACCGTCCCGCGAGCCCGATGACGGCGATCTCCAGGCCCTCGCGCGCGGTCCCGGGACGGCGGCCCCGCGTGCGCCGCGCGGACGGCCGGGGCCGCGCGGCGGGCTTCGGTGCGGTGTCGCCGACGGCGCCGCTGCCGGGTGCCGCGCCGTCCGCGCCCAGCAGCCCGGTCAGCCGGTCCCGGTGGGCTTCGAGGAAGTACTCCGTCAGGGCGCCGATGCTCTGGTACTCGAAGAAGAGGGTCTTGGGAAGCGATCCGAAGACCTGTTCCAGCTTGTTGGTCAGGTTCATCGTCATGATGGAGTCGATGCCGTAGTTGTCCAGGGCATCGCTCGCATCGATCCGGTCGGCGGGCAGGCGCAGCTCCGACGCGAGGAGCGTGACGAGGTACCGGCCTGCCCGGTCCGCCAGGGTGGCCCCCGGCTGCGGCGCGGCCTCGTGCGGGAGCTCCCGCGGTGCGGGGTCCGCCGGGGCGGGTGCCACCGGAGCGGCACCTTCTGTGTAGGCCCGGGAGGTGAACCCCTTGAGGCGGCAGCAGGGCACGCCGCTGTCGTCGAGAAGGTCGATGTCCAGCTTGCGGACGCCGCTGCCCGGCCGGTCGCCCTCGCTGTGCCTGACCCAGGCCCACATCAGCGGGGTGCATGGCCCCAGGATCTCCAGCTCGTCGAGCGCGAAGGGGAGATGGAGGACTCGGGTGTCCGCCGGGCCGCTGTCGTCCTGGCCGAGCAGGCCGATGGAGGCCTGCAGGGCGGAGTCCAGCAGGCCCGGGTGCAGCATGTAGCCGTCGAGCGTCGTTTCGGCCTCGGCCGGAAGGCGCAGCCGCGCCAGGGCCTGGCCGTCGCCGATCTCGATGCCCTCGACGCCGCGGTGCGCCGGTCCGTAGTCCAGACCGAGGCTCTGGTACGTGCGGTAGCAGTGCTCGGCGTCCAGGTGTGCGGTGGCGCAGGCGGCCCGCAGCGCGGCCACATCCACCGGGTCGGCCGATACGCCAGCGGTGTCATCGGCTTCGGCGGTGAACACGGCCTGGCCCTGGCTGTGCACGAGGGGGTCCGGCCCGGTGTCGTCGCCCGGCACGCTGGATATCTCGAACGTGACCTCGCCGCTCTCCTCGGCGTACAGCGTCGTCCGAACGCGCACGGGACGGTCCGCGACCGTGACGGGGCGCGCCCAGACCACGTTGCGCAGCGTCGTCCGCCGCGGCCCCGCGTCGAGCGAGGCGGCCAGCGCCGCACGGGCCATCTCCAGGTACGCGGCACCGGGCAGAACCCTGCTGCCCTTGACGACGTGGTCCCTGAGGAAGAACTCCTCGCCCGAGAACTCCGAGTCGAACCGCTGCGCGTCGAGGCCGGAGGTGTTGGCGTGCACGAGGGGGTGGAGCCGGGAGGCGCCGGGTGCGGCACCGTCCGGGCCTGCCGTGATGTCGCCCACCCAGTAGCGCTCACGCGCGAAGGGGTAGCCGGGCAGCGGAAGAAGCCGCGGGCGCCGCCCGCCATAAAGCTTGGCCCAGTCGACGGCAAGCCCCTTGACCCAGAGGTCGAGCAGCCTGTCGAACTTCCGCTTCTCGACCCAGACGTCGACGGTGGCCGCCATGTCGCTGTCGGCGCCGAGCACGGACAGGGTTTCCCGGTGGTCCTTGACACTGCCCAGGTGAAGGTCCTCGACGTCCTCGTCACCGGCGACGAACGCGGCGAGCTTCGCTGCGAGTTGGTCCGGGCCGGAGACGGTCAGCGCGAGCCGCGTCTCCATCGCCTCGCGGCCGACCTGCAACGTGTAGGCGACGGCGGCGAGGTCCAGGCGCTCCAGGTCCTGGCGTCCGAGCCAGTCCAGCAGGTTCCGTGCCCTCTCCCTCAGGCGCTCACCGTCCTTCGCGGAGAGTACGACGAGGCAAGGGGTGTCCTGGTCGGCGGCGGTGCGGGCGGTGTCGTCACGGCGGTACTCCTCCACGACGACGTGCGCGTTGGAGCCGCCCGCGCCGAACGACGAGATGCCGGCGATGCGGTTGCGCGTCGGCCGGCTCCCGTCGGCACCGTCATCCGTGGGGCGCTGCCACTCGGTCAGCTCCCGCTGCAGGCGGAACGGGGTCCCGGCGAAGTCGATGTTGGGATTGAGGTCCTGCGCGTGCAGGCTGGGGGCGATCTCGCCGTGCTGCATCTGGAGGACGACCTTGAGCAGTCCCGCGATGCCCGCGGCCGCCTCCAGGTGGCCGATGTTGCTCTTCGCCGAGCCGATGGCGCAGTACTGCCGGGCGCCGGTGTCCTGCGCGAAAGCCTGCGCGAGCCCGTCGACCTCGATCGGATCCCCGAGCTCCGTCCCCGTGCCGTGCGCCTCCACGTAGCCGACCTCGGCGGCCGAGACCCCCGCATGGTCCAGGGCCGCGCGCACCACCTCGGCCTGTGCGACCGGGTTGGGCACGGTGTAGCCGTTGGTGCGGCCGCCGTGGTTGATGCTGCTGCCGCGCAGCACGGCGTGGATCACGTCGCCGTCCCGCTCGGCGTCCGCCAGCCGCTTGAGCAGCACCACGGCCACGCCCTCGCCGGGCACGAAGCCGTTGCCGCCGGCACCGAAGCTGCGGCACCTGCCGTCGTCCGACAGCATCCGCTTGCCGGACATGAGGGTGTAGTTCGACGGGTGCAGGTAGAGGTTGACCCCGCCCGCGAGGGCCAGGTCGCACGCGCCGCCGCGCAGGTGCTCCATCGCCTCGTGGACGGCGCTCAGCGACGACGAGCACATGGTGTCGACGGGCAGGCTCGGGCCTTTGAGGTCGAGGAGGTACGAGACGCGGTTCGCCACCGACGCGAACGAGGTCAGCGGGTGGAGCTTCTCGTTCTGCTTCCAGAGCTGCGGCCCGTAGAGGTCGAACCCGGTCTTCGACACGCCGGCGAAGACACCCACCCGCCCGTGATGGGCGTCGGCGAGGCGGCGGCGCGTGTATCCGGCGTCCTCCAGGGCGTTCCAGGACTCCTGCAGGAACAGGCGTTCCTGCGGGTCCATGTTCATCGCCTCTTGCGGCGAGATGTTGAAGAAGAGGGGGTCGAAGTCGGCGAACCCGTCGAGGAACCCGCCCCACTTGCTGTAGCTCCTGCCCAGCGCCACGGCCTCGTCGCGGTCCGGGTGGTAGAAGCCGTCCAGTTCCCAGCGGTCCTCGGGAATCTCGGTGACGCTGTCCCGGCCCGCGGCCAGGTTCTGCCAGAACTCGTGCAGGTTCCGCGCCTGGGGGAAGCGGCCGCTCATCCCGACGACGGCGACGGCGTCCACGGGCGTCGCGACGGCGGGTGCGGGCTTCCCGGCAGAGCGGGTGGTGCCGGAAGGGACGGCCGCGGCGGGTTCGGCCGGGGCCGCCGCTGGTTCGGGGTGCGTCCGCCGTGCCGCGGCGAGCCCGGCCCAGTCGAGGCACGTGTCCCGGTGCTCGCGCAGGAAGTAGTCGGCGAGGGCGTCGAGTGAGTTGAACTCGTACAGGAGCGTCTTCGACAGGTCCGCGAAGACCTCGGCGAGCTTCCGGTTGAGCCGGGTGACGATGATCGAGTCGATCCCGTAGTGCTCGAGCGGGGTCTCCGCGTCGATCTTCGCGACCGCGAGGCCGATGACGCCGCCGAGTACCTGCTTGAGCCTGCGCACGACCTTGTCGCGCAGCTCCGACTCGTCCACGGCCGCAGCGGTCTGCGCGGAGGGTGCGGCGGGGGTCGTGACGGCCGTGGCCGGCTCTCCGAGCAGCGCCCGGCGGATGCGCGGCCCGTCGCCTTCGACCGCGAGGACCTGCCTGTGGTCCGTGGCCAGGCACTCGTGCAGCACGCGGACACCCGTCTCGGTGCGCAGCGGGTGCATGCCGACGTGCTCTCGCAGCGCGCGCCGCGTCTCCGCGTCGACGGGCATGCCGCCCTCGGCCCAGAGCGGCCAGTTGAGCGAGAGGCTGCGGCCCGAGCGCCGCCCTGCGGCGACCAGTTCCGCGCGGTGCCACGCGAATGCGTCCATGAACGCGTTGGCGGCCGCGTAGTCGGCCTGGCCGACGTTGCCCGTGACCGCCGCCGCGGAGGAGAACAGCACGAAGAAGTCCAGCTCGTCGTCGCGGCAGGCGTCGTCGAGGTTGACCGCTCCCGCCACCTTCGGCGCGAGGACCTGGCGCAGGTCGTCCGGGGTCTTCTTGAGTACGAAGCCGTCCCGGATGACGCCGGCGCTGTGGATGACGCCGTTGACCGCGCCGTGCTTCCGCCGCACTCCGGCCAGGAATGCCTCGACGCCGGCCGCGTCGGCGACGTCGAGGGGCGTGTAACGCACCCGCGTGTGCGGGCTCTGCAGCGACTCCAGCAGGCGTCGCCGCTCGCCGTCCAGCGGGGAACGCCCGGTGAGATGGACCGTCGCGCTGCGGACGGACCGCAGCAGGTCCCGCGTGAAGACGAGACCGAGGCCGCCGAGGCCGCCGGTGATGACGTAGGTGCCGCCTTCCTTCCAGGCGACCGCGGTGTGCTCGGGGGCAGGCAGCTCCTGCCAGGTCAGGACCTCCCGGCCGGCGTCGCCGAACCGCACCGCCCGCTCGTCCGCGCGGTCCCGGCTCGCCAGGATCTGCGCGGCGCGCGTGGCCGGCGCCGCGGCGGCGTCGACGAGGACGAGCTGGGGCACGAGCCTCGGGTTCTCCAGGGCCGCGCTCTTCAGCATGCCGAACAGGCCGCGGTGGAGCGCGTCCTCGCCGGTGCGGGCGCAGACGAGCTGGACCAGCGTCCGGGGCAGCGCTGGGTCGGTGAGCAACTCGCGGACCGCGTCGAGCGCCTGTCCCGCCAGCTCGGTGCAGCGCTCCGCGAGAGCGGAGGCCCCGCTCTCCAGGAGGCGCACCGTGACCGCCGCGTCGTGCTCCCGCAGCGCCTGCGCCACTTCCGGCGGCCCGGCGAGCAGCACGACGTGCCCGGGCACGCGTTCACGCGTCGCGGCGCCGTCCGGTGCCGGCTGCCACACGGGGTGGAAGCGCACGAGTTCCCGGCCCGCCTCAGCGGCCTGACGTCGGCTCAGGAAGTCCTTGACGTGCTCCTTCGAGACCCGCCCGGCCTTGAGATCCAGCAGAAGCTGTTCGAGCTGCCTGTCCATGTTCAGTGACCCTCGTTGTCCGTGTTGCGACCGGCACCGTCATCGAATGACAGGCGAATGTGCTCTGCGGCGGCCTCCATGCCGAGGGAGCCGCTCAGGTAGTCGTCGAGGAGGTCGTCGATCGACGCATCCGCCGTGCCGGGCTCCGCGTCCGAGGCCTCGCCCCGCGCCCCCTCGATCTCCTTCTCCGCGATCCAGTACCGCTCCCGGGCGAAGGGGTAGGCCGGCAGGGGGACGACGCGTGCCGTGCGCCCCGGGTGGAGGCTGCGCCAGTCGAGCGCGAAGCCGTTCACCCACAGGTCGAGCACCTTCGTGTACTTCCCCCTGGCGATCCAGGTCTCGACGATCGCGCTCATGTCGTCGTCCTCGGTGAGCGCGGAGAGCGCCCGGTCACCGCGCCTGGCCCGGCCGCGGTGCAGCCCCTCGGTCCGCTCCGGGCGGTCCAGGAAGCCCTCAAGTACGTCCTTCAGTTCGCCGAGAGAGGCGACGACCGTCCCGAGCCGCTCGGGCATGGCCTCGCGCCCGGTCTGCAGGGTGTACGCCACGTCGGTGACGGACACTCCGGCCCGCTCACCCTTCGGCAGCCAGCGCAGCAGCGCGCTCGCCTGCTCCCGCAGCCGCTCCTCGTCCTGGGCGGAGAGGACGACCACGGCGGGGACGTTCGCCTGTACTTCCTCGCGCGACGGCTCCTTCGGCGTGTACTCCTCGATCACCACATGGGCGTTGGCGCCGCCCGCGCCGAAGGACGAGACGCCGGCCCGGCGCGGCACCTCGTGGGTGACGCCGTCGAGGGTGACGACCGGCTGCTTCCAGTCGGCCCGCTCGCGCTGGACCACGAACGGCGTCGAGCCGAAGTCGATATGCGGGTTCAGCTCGTCGGCGTGCAGGCTGGGGGCGAGTTCACCGTGCTGCAGCTGCAGCACGACCTTGAAGACGCCCGCGATGCCCGCCGCGGCCTCGGCGTGGCCGATGTTGCTCTTGACCGAGCCGATCGCGCAGTACCCGACGTCCTGGGTGTCGGCGGAGAACGCCCGGGTCAGGCCGTTGATCTCGATCGGGTCCCCCAGCGCCGTACCGGTGCCGTGGGCCTCGACGTAGCTGATGGTGCGCGCGTCGACGCCCGCCCGGTCGAGAGCCTGGCGCACGACCTTCCCCTGTGCCACCGGGTTCGGCACGGTGTAACCGTTGGTCCTGCCGCCGTGGTTGATGCTCGTCCCGCGGATCACGGCACGGATGTGGTCGCCGTCCCGCTCGGCGTCTTCGAGGCGCTTGAGGACGAGCGCACCGACACCCTCACCGGGCACGAAGCCGTTCCCCCCGCGCCCGAAGCTGCGGCACTCGTCCCCGTCCGCGAGCATCTGCAGGTTGCACAGGTTGAGATAGCTCGACGGGTGCAGGTAGAGGTTCACTCCGCCGGTCACGGCCAGCTCGCAGTCGTCCCGCAGCAGGTGCTCGCACGCCTCGTGCAGCGCCGTGAGCGACGAGGAGCACAGCGTGTCCACCGGCATGCTCGGGCCGTTCAGGTTCAGCCTGTACGAGACGCGGTTGGCCGCCGAGCCGAACGAGGTGTACGGGTACGCCGTGTCGCCGCTGCGCCACCGCTCCGGACCGTACAGGCCGTGCCCGGTGCGGGTGATGCCGACGAAGACACCGACCCGGCCGTCGTGCTCCCGCTCGATACGGGCCCGGGTGTAGCCCGCATCCTCGAACGCCTTCCACGCCTCCTGCAGGAACAGTCGCTCCTGCGGGTCGATCTCCACGGCCTCGTTGGGCGTCATCTCGAAGAACAGCGGGTCGAATTCGGCGAAGCCTTCGACGAAGCCGCCCCACTTGCTGTAGCTCTTGCCCTCCGCGGCTGCCTTCTCCTTGTCGGGCTCGAAGAAGCCGTCGAGTGCCCACCGGTCGGCGGGTATCTCGGTGATGGAGCTGCGTCCAGCGCGGAGGTTCTCCCAGTACGCGTCGAGGGTGTCGGCCTGCGGGAAGCGCGCACTCATGCCGACGATCGCGATGTCGCCGGTCCGCACCGGCGCCGCCGCGGGTTCCGGCCGCACGGTGACGACGGGCTCGGGGGCCGGCACGGGGGCCGGGGCCGGCGAGGCGGCCGGGGCCTGGGCCGGCGCGGAACCCTGGTCAGGAGCGGCCTCCGGCACGGGGCCCGCCTCCTGTGCGAGGCCGACGGCCCGTGCGACGGCATCGCTCTGCCGGGTGACGAAGTGCTCGGTGAGCGCCTCGATCGTGCGGTACTCGAAGAAGAGCGTGCTGCTGACCTCTCCCATGTCGTGCTTGAGGTTGTTCAGGAGCTGGAGGATGAGGATCGAGTCGATGCCGTAGGCGGACAGCGGCTCCTTGGCGTCGATGGACTCCACCGGGATCAGCAGGGTCCGCGCGACCATGCCCTTCAGATAGGACCGCACCGCGTCCCTGAGCGCCGCCTCGTCCACACGGGCGGGCTGCTGCTCCATGGGGGGCGCGGGCTGCGTCCCGCCCGGTACGGCGTCCTGCGTCCGGGCCGGCGTCGCGGACCCGGAGCGCGGCTCTTCCCCGTGGGCCTGGCGGACGACGCCGTCGCTGAAGCCGACGACGACCTGCTGGCCGAGCGTGTGCGCGTCCCGTGCGGGGAACTCGACGCCGTCGAAGCCCTCCCATTCCAGGACGGACTGCCACATGCGGGGCTCCAGGCCGGGGCCTCCGGCATCGCGCAGCTCGGGGTCGTCGTACAGCCACCAGCCGTCCAGCAGCGCGAACGTCAGCATGCCGAACACGGTGTAGCCGTCGATCTCGTTGACGACGACGGCGCCGCCGGGCCGCAGCAGGGCCTTGCTGTTGCGCAGCGACTCCCGGATGTCCTTCGTCGCGTGGAGCACGTTGGTCGCGATGACGAGGTCGTACGCCCCCTCTTCGAACCCCTGCTCCGCAACCGGCCGGCCCGCGTCGAAGGTCTGACAGCGCAGGAACGGGTTCTCCGCGCCGAACTCCCGCTGCCCGTGGATGAGGAAGGCCCTGGAGAGGTCGGTGTAGCAGTACTCGCCGATGTGCCCGGCGTACGGGTGCAGCCGGCGCATGAGCGTCGCGGTGGTGCCGCCCGTTCCCGCGCCCACCTCCAGGATCCGGAACTTCGCGTCCGGGTCCTCGGCAAGGCGGCGCTCGACCAGTGCGGCAGTGCAGTCGCCGACGACGTCGTTGAAGTAGTCGGCGATCATGTTCCGCTTGTAGATACCCTCCACGAGGTCCAGGGAGGAGCCGGGGAAGATGACGTCGACGGCGGGGGTCCTGCCGGTGAGGATGTCGGTCAGCGCGCGGAGGGTCTTGTCGACCAGGCCGACCGACGCGCTGAGCTCCGGGTCGGCGAGCCAGGTGCGCTTGCCGCGCTCCCACTCGGCCGCGGTCTCTGCCGCGTCGAGCGGGTTCCCGGCGGCGGCGCGATAGCCGGAATCCGTCGTCACCAGGTAGCCCTGGCGCACGAACAGCTCCACGGTCTCCCGCAGCCAGCGGTCGTACTTGCCGATGACGCCGTTGGCCCGCTGGAAGGACGACACGTCGAAGACCCGGTCGCCGATCCAGCCCCGGCCGTGCAGCTCGCACCAGAGCAGCTTGGCCAGCAGCGCGTCGAGCTCCCGCAGCCTGGCCTTCGCCCGCGTCTCCACGGTCTCCAACGCGTCCTTGCGCGAGGGGAGTTCGGTGTGGAGCGCGCCGTGCGTCCGCGCGGCGGGGCTGAACACGCGGACCGTCTCGTGGCCCGCGTAGGCCTCGAACCGCTCCGGCTTGCTGGTGTTGAGGTAGACGGCCTGCCCGATCGGGGCGGCCAGCAGCCGCTCGACCGCGTCCATCGCGAGCGTGGGGTCGATGTCACCCAGGCCCTCGCGCTGATAGATGCGCTCCCGGACGTGCTGCGGAACGTCGAGTCCGCTGCCGACGGCGCCCCAGTACCCCCAGTTGACCACCTTGACGGCGTACGGGCGCTCGGCGGACAGGCGGCCCGCGAGGGCGTCCTCGAAGGTGTTGCCGGCCACGTAACTGCAGTAGCCCATGGTCGGGTTGACCGACGCGATCGAGGAGAAGAAGAGCATGAAGTCGAGCCCGTCGGCGTCGAAGACCTCCGCCATCCGCACGCTGGCGTCGACCTTGGCGCTCAGGCCCTGCCTGAACTGCTCCTCGCTCGTGTTGGGCAGGCTCTGGTCCACCAGGCCGAAGACCGACTGGACCACGCCGTGGACCGTGCCGAAGCGCTCCTTCACCTTCGCGTAGGCGGCGCGGAGGGAGGCGGGGTCGGAGGCGTCCGCCGAGAGGTACCACGGCGCGCGGCCGAGGGCGCCCAGCCTGTCGATCTTCTCCTGGACGGCGCTGTCCGGCTCCCGGCGGCCGATCCAGACCACCTGGGCGTCACAGCGCCGGATCACGTCCTCGCTCCAGAGCGCGCCGATGCCACCGGCACCGCCGAGGACGACGTACACGCCGCCCGTCCGGTACGGGGTCCTGGCCGGCGCGGGCAGCTCCGTCCGGGACAGGCGCTGGCGGAACCACTGTCCGTTGCGCAGCGCACGCACCGGCTGCGCGGCCGCACCCAGCAGGGCACGCACGGGAGCGGGCTCGGCCGCGCCGAGGTCGAAGGACTTCACCCTCCAGTCGGGCAGTTCCTTCGCCATCACGGCGGCCAGGCCGAGCACGGCCGCGTCGGCGGGGTGCACGGGCTCGCCCCGGAGCACGGGCTGGGTCTGGCGGGTCAGGACGGTCCAGGTCAGCTCCTCGCTGCCGTAGCCCAGCGCGAACAGCGCCTGCGTCAGCCGGAAGAACGTGACCACTCCGGCGTCGACGCGCCGCAGCAGCGCGTCGGACTCACCGCTGTCGCCGGCCCGCGAGATCCACACGACGTGCTCGACCGTGCCGATACGGCGGAGCGCCGCGGTGAGCTCGTCGACGCTGCGCATGCTGTCGTCGGTGAGGAAGTGCGGTGCGGTGCACGCGGCCGTGACGGCGGCGTGCTCGGTGGCGTCTCCCCCGACGACCACGACATTGCCCCGGAGGGGGAGGTCGGTGGTCTGAGCGGGGCCGCTGTCCCTCACCCACAGCGGTACGAGCGTGAGGTGGCCGGCGTCCTGCGCGCCCGCGGCTGGCGCGGGGGCGGAGGCAGAGGCGGAGGCAGAGGCGGAGGCAGAGGCGGAGGCAGAGGCAGAGGTGGTGGTGGCAGGAGCGGTGACGGGGGGCCGCACCGCCACGGAGTTCTCGGGCAGCCAGTAGCGCTGCCGCCGGAAGGGGTACGTCGGCAGCGGGACGCGCCCGTGGGCGCCCGCCGCGAAGAGCCGCGCGTACTCCAGCTCGTAGCCCTGCAGGTACAGGTCGCGGATGGCTTCGAGGTGCTCGACACGGGTCGCCCCGACCGCGCCGTCGGCGCACTCCCGTACACAGGAGTTGCCGAACTGTTCCAGGGACGCCTGCGGGCGCGGAGCCCGCTCCGTGAGGTCCGCGACGCGCACGTGCTCGTCGCGGCCGTCCGCGAGCCACTCGCCCAGCCGTGCCACCAGCTCGGCGGTGTCCCGGGCGACGCAGGCGAGGCGGACGGGGCAGTGCCTGCGGCCCAGGAGCAGCGTCAGGCTGACGTCGCCCGGATCGGTGTCCGGGTGGCTGCGCAGATGGTCGATCAACTGCGCGGCCTGGTCGTGCAGTTGGTCGCGTGAGAGGGCGGAGAGCACCACTAGGTGGCCGGGGACCCGCTGCGCGGCGCGCCGCGGCGCGCGTACGGCCTCCTCGATCACCAGGTGGGCGTTGGTGCCACTGAAGCCGAACGAGCTCAGCGCCGCGAGCCGCCTGCCGCCCGGCTCGACGGTCCAGTCCCGGTGGACCGTGTTCACGTAGAACGGGCTGCCTTCGAAGGCGATGTGGGCGTTGCCCTGCTCGAAGTGGAGGGACCGCGGCAGCTCGCGGTGCTGCATGGCGAGCAGGACCTTGATCAGGCCCGCCACTCCGGAAGCCGGCGCCGCGTGCCCGATGTTGGTCTTGACCGACCCGATCGCGCAGTACTCCTGTTTGTCGGTGTAGCTGCGGAACGCCCGGGTCAGCGCCTGGAACTCGATCGGGTCCCCGAGCTTGGTGCCGGTGCCGTGGGCCTCGACCAGCTGGATGTCGGCCGGGTCGACGCCGAAGGTGTCGTACACCGCGCGTTCGAGGCGCTCCTGCGACTTCGCGCTGGGAGCCGTGATGCCGTTGGAGGTCCCGTCCTGGTTCAGGCCCGAGGCGCGCACCACACCGTGGATGTGGTCACCGTCGGCGAGGGCGTCCCGCAGGCGCTTGAGCACGACCATGCCGACGCCCTCACCGGGAACGAAGCCGTCCGCCCGCTCGTCGAAGGTGTGGCACTGCCCCGTCCCGGAGAGCATGCCGGCCTTGTGGGCCGCCAGGTAGTAGTCGGGCGAACACTGCACCGAGACCCCACCAGCCAGGGCCAGTCCCACCTCACCGGCGCGCAGCGCCTGGCATGCGAGATGGATGGCGACGAGGGAGCCGGAGCACGCCGTGTCGACGGCGATGGCGGGACCCTGCAGGTCGAGGTAGTAGGAGACGCGGGCCGGGATGATCGCCTCCGCGTTGCCCCACATGGCCTGCGCGGGGGCGTCCTCCGCGGGCGCGGTCAGGTAGTCGCTGACCTGCGTGCCGATGTAGACGCCGCAGGACCGGCCGTGGACTCCCTCCCCGGCATAGCCGGCATCCTCCAGCGCCTTCCAGGACTCCTCCAGCACCATGCGCTGCTGCGGGTCCATGTAGGTCGCCTCGATACCGGAGACCTGGAAGAACATCGGGTCGAACTGGTCGATGTCGTCCATGAGCGAGGCGTACCGGGGGTAGTCGGCGCCCGGCGGCACATACGTCGAGAGGTCCCAGCGGTCGATCTCGCCGACGAGGCTGTGGCCGTCGGCGATGTGCTGCCACAGCTGGCCGACGTTCTTCGCGGTGCCGAACTTCCCGCTCATGCCGATGATCGCGACCGGTTCCGTGGACGGGTTCGCGACCGGCTCCCCGACGGCCTCCGCGACCGGCTCCGCGGGCAGGTCCGCGACCGGCTCGGATCGGCCGGCGGGCATGGGCTCCCGCGGCGCGGCGGGGCCCTGCTCCGTCGTGAGGGACGGGGCCAGTTCATGGCGGTGGTGCTCCACCACGTACCGCGCCAGAGCGCGCACCGAGCTGTGATCGAACAGGTCCGTGGCCGTGAGGGAGATGCCGAGGACGGAGTTCAGATCCTGCGTCAGTTCGACGCCGAGGATGGAGTCGACGCCGTAGTCCGCGAACGCGTCCTCCTCGGAGATCTCGCCGCGGTCCAGGCCGAGAGAGCTCTGGACCCGGGCGATGATCACGTCCCTGACCCGCGCCTCCGTGGCCAGGGCCGGTGCCGGTGCCGGTGCCGGTGCCGGTGCCGGTGATGCGTCCCCGCTGGCACGCGCCGGCAGTGCACGCGCCTGTTCCGGGAAGGCGTCGGCCACATAGTCCGCGAGCCGGCGCACCGAGCTGTGATCGAACAGGTCCGTGCTCACCAGCACCCCGCCCAGAACGGCGTTGAGGTCCTGGATCAGCTGCACCCCGAGGATGGAGTCCACGCCGTAGTCCGCGAACGCGTCCTCCTCGTGGATCTCGCTGGCGGCAAGCCCCAGGGACTGCTGGATCTGTGCGGTGATCGCGCGCTGCACCCGCGCCCGTACGTCGCCCTCACTTTCTTCCCGGGGTGCGGCCACGGGGGCGGCGGTCTGCGTGCCCGCCCGCGGTTGCGCGGACGCGTCGCGGGGCGGGCGCGCCACGGCGCCGGTGCGGGCCACCACGATCTGGTGGCCGAACTCGTGAACGGCGGCAGCGGGGAAGGAGACGGCGGCGAAGCCCTCCTCCTCCAGCACCCGCCGCCAGCCGGCGGGCGCGAGGCCGGGGCAGCCGTCGATCCGCAGCTCGGCGTCCTGGTGGAGCCACCAGCCGTCGAGCAGACCGAAGGTCAGGTGGAGGAAGAGGGTGCGCGTCGCCAGTTCGTTCAGGACGAGTTCGCCGTCCGCGCCCAGGAGCGCCTCGGCGTGGCGGACGGCCGCCCGCACGTCGCGCGTGGCGTGCAGGACGTTGGTGGCGATGACGATGTCGTAGCCGCCCTCGCGCAGGCCCTGCCCGGCGGGCCCCCGCTCCACGTCGAAGAGCCCGAACCGCAGGTACGGGTACGCGGCCCCGAACTCCTTCTCCCCCTTGAGCAGGAAGTACTTCGATACGTCGGTGAAGCGGTACTCCGCCACGCTGTCCCGGTACGGCGCGAGCCTGCGCAGCACCTTCTCGCTGGTGCCGCCCGTGCCCGAGCCGATCTCGAGGATCCGGACGCGGCGGGCGGGGTCCTGGCCGAGCAGGGCCGCCACCCGGGCCGCCACCACGTCCGCCGTGATCTCGTTCATGGCGTCGGCGCTGTCGCAGTCGCGGTAGATGCCCTGGACGAGGGACATGGACGAGCCGGGGAAGATGACGTCCGTCGCGGCCTTGTGACCCGCGAGGACCTTCGGGCCCTCACGGAGCGCCGGGTCGAGGATGTTGACGTAGGGGTTGGTGCCGTTGCTCTCCCGGCACAGGGACTCCCAGCGCCGCCATACGGTGTCGCGGTCGGCGGGTGCCTTGCCGGTCGGCGTGTAGCGGTCGGCGTCGTACTCCACGTAGCCGTGCTCGGCCAGGATGCGCAGGCTGACGTCCAGCCAGCTGTCGTAGCCGCCACCCGGTTCGAGGGCCGCCCTGAGTTCGGCGAGGGACCCGCCGCCCTCCCGCTTCATCCCGAGGGTCTGCAGCTGTGTGAACAGGAGCTCGCAGAGCAGTTCGTCGTCGAAGCCCCGGGCGCTGCCGGAGTCGGCGGCGATGCGCCGCAGGTGGCGTTCGTCCGCGTCGGCGGCCACGGACGTCCCCCGTGCGGCCCGCTTCGGTGCGGCGGCCGTGGTCTTCTCCAGGGCGAGCTGGTCGAACGGCCCGCGGAGCAGGACGTCCAGCGCCGCCATGCCCTCGGCCGGCTCGATGGATCCGATGCCGCTCTGCTCCATCCGGCGGTGGTAGGCGTCCGAAGCGACGACTCCGACGCTGCCCCAGTACCCCCAGTTCATCACCTTCACGGTGGCGGGCCGGCTCTGCTGCAGGAGCCGGGCGAAGGCGTCCTTGAAGACGCAGCCGCAGACGTAGTTGCTCTGCCCCGCGGACTTCTGGAACGAGTTGAGCGAGGAGAAGAACAGCACGAAGTCCAGCGGCTCGCCCGCGAAGACCTGTGCCATCCGGACACTCACGTCGACCTTCGCGCGCACGGCGGCCTTGAAGCGGTCCTCCGTCATCCGCGCCACGCTCTGGTCGAGCAGGGCGATGGCGGAGTGGACGACGCCGTGGATCTCGGGGAAGCGCGCCTTGATCCGGGCGACGGCTCCCGCGAGGGACTCCCGGTCCGTGGCGTCGGCCTGCAGGTACCACGGGGCGGGCCCCAGGAGGGCGAGCTCGTCGATCCTGGCCCGGATCGCCTCGTCCTCGGGGCGGCGGCCGATCCAGACCACCTGCGCCCGGTAGGTACGCACGACATGCTCGGTCCACGCCGCTCCGAGACCTCCCGCGCCGCCGATGACCACGTAGACGCCGCCGTGCTTGTACGGCGTGCCGTCGTCGCGGCCCGCCGCGTCGGCCCGCACGGGGACCAGGGTCTGGCGGTACCAGCGTCCGCCGCGGTGAGCCCAGGTGCTCGCGGACGGCTCGTCCGGCAGGGCGAGCGCCTCGCGCAGGACGTCCTCCCGCAGCTCCCCGACGTCGGCGAGGCGTATCCGCCACCGCGGGTTCTCCTTCGCCAGGGACCCCACGAGCCCGTGGACTCCGGCGTGCGTCGGGTCGACGCGGTCGGCGTCGTCGACGAACTGGCTGCGGACCGTGACGGCGGTCCACTCCAGGGCACGTTTCTCGTAGCCGAGGGCGAGGAGGGCCTTGGCCAGGCGGAAGCCCGCGTACGCACCCTCCTCCTGCTTCTCGACCAGGGACTCGCTCTCCGGCCCGACAGGCCTGCCGCCGCTCGCGATCCACACGACGTGGTCGTACGCCGTGCCGCCGCGGGCGAGCCGTGCCCGGAGTCCGTCGACGGTGTCACCGGCCCGGAGCAGCAGCATGTCCACGCCCTCGTGCTCCGTGAGAACGGAGGCCAGCGTGTCCGCGTCGTCGCCCACGAGCAGCGTCCGCCCGCCGGGGCCGCGCTGCGCCCGCGGGCGGAACGCCGGCTGCGTCTGCTCCCAGCTCGGCCGCAGCAACGTCAGCTCCCCTTCGGCGGACGCCGGGGACGGGACGGGAGCGGGCAGTGGCGGGGCCTGACGGCTGGCGGGGCGCGTGCTGAAGGCCCTGATGCGCACGCTGACGTTGCCCTGGGCGTCGCACAGGTCGACATCGAGCTTCTCGCCGCGCTGCCCGTCAGCGCGGTCCGTGCGCCTGATCCACGCCCACATGGTCGGTGCGAAGGGGCCCACTATCTCCAACTCCTGCATGGCATAAGGCAGTTGGGGGCCTTCAGTCGTGTCGAGCAGGCCGATGGACGCCTGCAGCGCGGCGTCGAGCAGGCTGGGGTGCAGCACGAACCGCTCCGTGCCGTGCTCCGCCGCGGCCGGCAGGGCGAGTTCGGCGAGAACCTGCGTCTCGCCCACGAAGAGCCGCACGAGGCCCTGGAAGGCCGGTCCGTACTGGATGCCCTTGCGCCGGTAGGAGGCGTACGCCTCGGCGGCGGCCGTCTCGTACGCGTCGCACTCGGCCCTGAGCCGTGCCAGGTCGAGCGGGGCCCGGGGGCCGGTGTCGCCGACAACGATGCGCCCCTGGCTGTGGACGGCCTGCCCGCCGTCGGCCGGTGCCAGGATGCGGTAGCGCGCTCCGTCGCCGCCGTCCGGCTCGTCGAGGTCGACATGCACGTCGACCGGGCTGTCGCCCACCTTGACCGGCCGCATCCACACGACGTCCCGGATCGACACGCCTGCCGCGCGCCCGCCCCGGTCCTGCCGCGCGGCATCGTGCGCGGCGCGGGCCATCTCCAGGTGGCCCACGCCCGGGAAGACCTTCTCCCCTGCGACGACGTGGTCGCGGAGGAAGAACTCCTGCCCGGTGAACGTCGCGCCCAGGTGCTGTCCCGCGTCCGCGCCCAGCCGCGTCCTGGGAGCCTGGGTCAGGAACGGGTGACCCTGATCGGCCGCGCGGGGTGCCGCCGGCCGCTGCGCCGCGTCCTGCTGCCACAGGCGCTTCCTGGTGAAGGGGTAGCCGGGCAGGGAGACCGGGTGGACGCGCGTGCCGCCGAACAGCCTGCGCCATGCGAGGTCGTACCCCTGGCAGTAGACCTTCCCGACGGCGCGCAGCGCCTCCTCGAAGGCCGCGGTGTCATGGTGCAGCAGGGCCGCCTGGTCCAGCAGGTCGTTGCCGGCCTGCCGTACCTCGTCCCGCTGGACGAAGCCCTTGGGCACCCGTCCCGAGAAGACACCGGGGTCCTGCCCGTCGCCGGCCCACCGGCGCAGCAGACGCAGCGCTTCCGCGGTGTCGCGGGCCACCACCGCGCAGCGGTGCTGGAAGTGCGGCCGCCCGTCGAGCAGGGTCGCGCCGATCTCGCGCAGGTCGTGCGTGCGGGTGGCGTCCTCCAGGAAGTCGACCAGATCGGCGACCCGCTGCCGCAGCGACTCCTCGGACTTGGCCGACAGGGCAAGGAGGTGGGCGGGCTGCGCAGCGGCCTCGGCCTGGTTCTTCACCGGATGACTCTCCACAACCATGTGTGCGTTGGTGCCGCTCATGCCGAACGAGCTCAGGGCGGCGACGCGCCTGCGCCCGGCGGCCTCGGGCCACGGCCGGTTCTCCTTGTTGACGAAGAACGGGCTGTTCTTCCAGGCGATGTAGTCGTTCTCCTGCTCGCAGTGCAGGCTCGCCGGGATGGTCTCGTGCCGCAGGGCCTGGATGATCCCGATCAGGCTGACGAGTCCGGACGCGGCGAGCGTGTGCCCGACGTTCGGCTTGACCGAGGTCAGCGCGCAGTACCGCTGCTTGTCGGTGAAGGTCCGGAAGGCGTCGTTGAGCGCGTTCACCTCGACGGGGTCGCCGAGCCGGGTGCCGGTCCCGTGGGCGACCACGTACTCGATGTCCGCCGGGTCCACCCCGTGTCGCCGGTACGCGGAGCGCAGCAGTTCCACCTGGGCGTCGCCGTTGGGAGCCGTGATGCCGTTGGACCTGCCGTCGTAGTTGATGCCGCTGGCGCGGATGACGCCGTGGATCCGGTCGCCGTCGGCGACGGCCGCCGAGAGCCGCTTCAGGACGACGACCCCGACGGCCTCGCTGAGGACCATGCCGTCGGCCCGCTTGTCGAAGGCGTAGGTGACGCCGTCCTTGGACAGCATCCCGGCCTGCTCGGTGCGGGTGAGCAGCTGCGACGTCGTGATCAGGCTGACACCGGCGGCGAGGGCGGTCTCACACTCGCCGTTGCGGATGCTGGCGCACGCCTGATGGGCCGCCACGAGCCCCGAGGAGCACGCGGTGTTGATGGCCATCGCGGGGCCGCTGAGATCGAGGAAGTAGGAGAGGCGTGCGGCGAGGATGCCGTCGTGGTTGGCGGTGAGGCCGCCCGGCCCCTGGGTCAGGTCGTCGTAGTCGCCCTGCTCGACGCCCACGAACATGCCGACCTTGCGTGTCGCCGCCGGCGTCCAGCCGGCGTCCTCCAGCGCCCGCCACGACTCCTGCAGGAGCAGCCGCTGGCGGGGGTCCAGGCCCTGCGCCTCCTTGGGTGAGATCTCGAAGAACAGCGGGTCGAACTCGTCGGGACCGGACAGCTGGCCGACACGGAACGCGCCGAACGGGCTGTCCTGGGGCTCTCCCCACAGAGCGAGGCGCTCGCGGCTGACGGGGGTCACCACGTCACGGCCCTCCACGAGGACGGACCACAGCTCGTCCACGTCGTTCGCGCCGGGGAAGCGGCCACTCATGCCGATGACGGCGATGGCGTCGCTGTCCTCCGCGTCCTCGGCGTCCTCGGCGTCCTCCACGGACGACGCCGAGGGCAGCGGCTGGGCGTCCGGGACGGTCCCGGCCGCCTCGGTACGGGTTGCGTCGCCGGCACCGGCGCTGTCGCCGTGCCCCTCGTGATCACCGTCGCTGTCGGCGTCGGCGTCGGCGTAGAACGAAGCGAGGAGATCCTCGTGCTCGGCGGCCAGGTACGCCCTCAGCTTCTTCAGCGTGGAGTGGCTGTAGAAGAGCGCGGGCGTCACCTCGATGCCGTAGTGCTTGCCGAGCCGGGACGCGAGGTCGGCGAGGCTCACCGAGTCGTAGCCGTAGTCGGAGAGGTTGTCGTCCTCGTAGAGCTTGTCGGGGGAGACGTTGACGACGCGGCTGACGATCTCCTTGAGGTCGTGGTCCAGGCGTTCCGCCAGACTCGGTCCCCGCACTTCGGCCCGGACCCGGGCGCCCGCGGGAGCGGCCTGCCGCGCCGCGGCCACAGCAGGCCGGGACGACTGGGAAGGCCGGGCCGGCCGCGGCTGCGGCTGCGGCTGCGGCTGCGGCTGCGGCTGCGAAAGACCGAGGAAGCGCGCCACCCTGTCCGGCTTGCCGACCAGGATCATGTGCTGGGTGGCCTCCTGGGACAGCAGCTGCTCGAACAGCGCGATGCCGTCCCGCGTCTCCAGGAAGTCCTGGCCGCTCGAGCGCAGCAGCATCGTGGTCGTGTCGCGGTCGAAGCCCATTCCTCCCTCGCGCCACAGCGGCCAGTTGACCACCACGGTCCGGCCCGGCAGCCGGCCCGCGTCCACCTGCGCGTCGCGATGGGCGGCGTACGCCATCTGGAAGCGGTTGCCGACCGCGTAGTCGCAGGTTCCGAAGTCGCCGATCACGGCGGAGGTCGAAGAGAAGTAGCAGACGAAGTCGAGGTCCTGGCCCGCGAGGGCCTCGTCGAGGACGAGCGTGCCGCGGATCTTGGGAGCGAGGATGTCCTCGAAGTCACCCAGGTCCTTCCTGAGGACGCTGCCTTCGCCCTGGACACCGGCCGCGTGGACGACGCCGTGCAGGGAGCCGAAGCGTTCGCGCGCCTGTGCCACGACGTTCTTCATGTCCTGCGCGTCGCAGACGTCCGCCTGCACGTACAGGGCCTGCGTCCCGGCGGCGGTGAGGCCGCGGAGCATGTCCTGCCGCGCCCCGTCCAGCGGGGAGCGCCCGGTCAGGACGAGGTTCGCCCCGTAGTTCTCGGCGAGGTGCCGGGCGACGATCATCCCGAGGCCGCCGCAGCCGCCCGTGACGAGGTAGGTGCCACCCCGCCTGAGGACGCCCGGACCGTCGGTGAGGACGGCGGGACGGACGCGGCTGACGAAACGCCGGCCCTCGCGGTAGAGGGCGCTGACGGCCTTCTCCCGGCGCAGCTCGGCGAGGAGCCGCTCGATCCACGCGGCCGTTCCGGCGGGACGCTGCGGGTCCGCGAGGTCCTGCAGCACGGCCGTGACCGACAGCTTCGGCATCACGAGGCCCAGGGAGCGCTCGAAGCCGATGTGCGCCTCAAGGAGCGCGCGTTCGATGCCGTCGCGGTAGTTCCCCGCGATCACGAAGCGTCGCGCGGGGATCCCGGACTCGGCGACCGCCTGGAGGGTGAGGACGACATCGCTGAAGTCGTCGCCGACCGAACCGGCCTCGAGCGCCCCGAGGCTGACGATGGCGTCGATGTCCGGCCCGCTCGCCGCGATGTCACGGAACGCGTCCAGGTAGTCCTGGGCCGCGCCGCCGCGCGCCTGGTACGAGTCCGGGGCGATCTTCCGGTAGGCGTCCCCCCGGCCGATGAAGACCACGCGCACACCGGGGCAGGCCGCCCGCACTGCACGGGCGACCTCGGCCCGGCGCACCGTCCCGGTGCACAGGAAGACGATTCCGCCGGGCTCCTGTGCCGTCTGAGCGCCCAGTTCCTCGGGCTCCCAGCCCTCGACGAAGGCGAGCGGCCTGGCCTGCTCCTCGGCCCCCGCGGCGGGTCCGAGCCCGGCCACGGCGGTCTGCGGGGCCGCGGGGAGCGGCCGGGGAGCCGGTGCCTCGAGCGCCGGGGGCGCGTCGAGCCAGTGCCGTTCCCGCGCGAACGGGTAGGTCGGCAGGGAGATGCGGCGCGGTTCGGCACCGCGGTCGATGGCCTCCCAGTCGAGGGCGAGGCCCTTGACCCAGAGCTCCGCCAGCTTCTCGTACCTGCCGCGCTCCAGCCACCTCCGCACCAGCTCCCGCATCTCGTCGTCGGCTTCGAGGAGGGCGACGCTGTCCTTGTGCCCGCGCACCCCGGCGTGGAACACCCCCTCGGCGTCCTCCTCGCCGTCGAGGAACGCCCGCAGCTTCCGGCGCAGTGTGTCCTGGCCGTCGGCGATCAGGGCGAGGCGCTCCTCCATGGCCTCGCGGCCGACCTGGAGCGTGTACGCGATGTCCGCGAGGTCGGCGTCACGGCCCTGTTCCGACAGCCACGTCAGGAGTGCCTCCGCCTTCTCCCGCAGCCGCTCGCCGTCCTTCGCCGACAGGACCACGAGCTGCGGCTGCCCGGTCGGCTCCGGGCGCGCGAGCCGCTCCGACGAGGGGACGTACTCCTCGATGATCACGTGGGCGATGGCGCCGTGAGCACCGAACGACGAGACGCCTGCCATCCTGGGCAGCGTCCGCGTGACGCCGTCGACCGTGCGCGTGGGCCGCGTCCACGGCTCCAGCTTCTGCTGGACGTAGAACGGGGTGTTCGCGAAGTCGATGTACGGGTTCAGCCGCTCGGAGTGGAGCGAGGGCACCAGCTTCCCGTGCCGCATCTGCAGCAGCACCTTGGTGACGGCGACGATGCCGGCCGCACCCTCCAGGTGGCCGATGTTCGACTTGACCGACCCGATGGCGCAGTACTGCTTCTTGTCGGTGTGCTTGCGGAACGCCCGGCTCAGACCGGTGATCTCGATCGGGTCGCCGAGCGAGGTGCCGGTGCCGTGGCCCTCGATGTAGCTGATGTCCTCGGGCGAGACGCCCGCGTCCGCCAGCGCGGCCGTGACCATGTCCGCCTGGGCCAGCGGATTGGGCACGGTCATGCCGTTGGTCTTGCCACCGTGAACGGTGGCCACGCCGCGGATCACACCGTGGATGTGGTCCCCGTCCGCGACGGCCTGGTCGAGGGACTTGAGCAGGACGCAGCCCACGCCCTCACCGGGAACGTAGCCGGTGCCGCCCTCGCCGAAGGAACGGCAGCGTCCGTCCTCGGCGAAGAAGTTCATCTGGCTCAGGGACACGTACTTGTTGGGGTGCAGCGACAGGTTCGCGCCACCGGCGAAGGCCAGCGACGAGGTGCCGTTCCTGATGCTCTCGACCGCCATGGCGATGGCGTAGAGCGACGACGAGCACGCGGTGTCGACGGTCAGGCTCTGCCCGTGCAGGTTGAAGAAGTACGAAACGGCGTTGGAGGCGGCCGCGCGGTCGGAGAGGACGACGTCCTGGCCGCTGTAGAGCTGGTACTCGTTCCACATCATGCCCAGGTAGACCCCGACCTTGCGGGCCTTGTCCGGACTGAGGGTCTTGCGGGTGTACCCGGCGTCCTCCATGGCCTCCCAGGCGGCCTGCAGGAACAGGCGGCTCTGCGGGTCGGTCAGCGCTGCCTGGTTCGGGGACATGTTGAAGAACAGGGCGTCGAAGTTCTCGGCGCCGTCGATGAAGCCGCCCCACTTGCTGTTGGTCTTGCCGGGTGTCTTCTCCGGGGCGTAGAACTCGTCCTTGTCCCAACGGTGCGGCGGGATCTCCTCGATGCAGTCCCCGCCGCGCGACAGGACCTGCCAGAACTCGTCGAGGTTCCAGGCCTTCGGGTAGCGGCCGCTGATGCCGATGATCGCCACGTCACGCGATCGGCCGGGGACCGGAACGGGGTCCTGCCCGGCACGTGCCGCGGGCGGGCGCGGCTCGGTGAACCGGGCCGGTGCGGTG
This sequence comes from Streptomyces sp. NPDC040410, assembly GCF_055595715.1. NCBI lineage: Bacteria > Bacillati > Actinomycetota > Actinomycetes > Kitasatosporales > Streptomycetaceae > Streptomyces > Streptomyces sp. NPDC040410. The sequence goes on along the minus strand of NZ_JBVIVK010000010.1, from coordinate 11,194 downwards.
AGCGGTTCAGCAGCGGAGGGGCGCTCCGGTGCGGCCTCGACCGCGGCGGCGCGCTCCACCTTGGCCGTCAGGCCGAGGAGTTCCGTGAGCCGCTGCGCCTGATGCTCCGTGAAGTACTCGGCCAGCTCGTCGATCGTGCGGTACTCGAAGAACAACGTCCCCGGAATGGACTCGAAGTCCTTCCCCAGAAGACGCATCAACTCCATGATCTGGATCGACTCGATGCCGTACTCACCCAGCTCCGCGGCGGCGTCGATACGCCCCTTCGGAATCCGGAAGACCTGCGACAACCGGTCCTTCAGGTACTCGACGGTCTTCGCGGACAACTCCTCCGCACCCACCCCGGCCGACGGCACCTCCGCAACCGTCACCCGGGCCTCGGCCGAAGGACGCACCTCTGCCGCCGGCGAGACCGCCCGCCGTGCCGCCGGCACCCCGGCCGTCAGGCCGAGGAGTTCCGTGAGCCGCTGCGCCTGATGCTCCGTGAAGTACTCGGCCAGCTCGTCGATCGTGCGGTACTCGAAGAACAACGTCCCCGGAATGGACTCGAAGTCCTTCCCCAGAAGACGCATCAACTCCATGATCTGGATCGACTCGATGCCGTACTCACCCAGCTCCGCGGCGGCGTCGATACGCCCCTTCGGAATCCGGAAGACCTGCGACAACCGGTCCTTCAGGTACTCGACGGTCTTCGCGGACAACTCCTCCGCACCCACCCCGGCCGACGGCACCTCCGCCGCGGGCCCCGGGGTCCGCACGGTCTCGACGAGCGTCGTGGTCTCGGCGGTCTCGGCCGTCTCGGCGGGCTTGGTGGTCTTCGCGGGCTTGGTGGTCTTGGCGCGGTCCGCTCCGGCGACGCGCAGCACCTTCTCGATCTTCTGGCGCTCGCCCTTGGTCACGACGACCTGTGTCTCGCCCGAGACCAGGATCCTCAGCAGCACCTGGATGCCCTCGGCGGTCTGCAGGCCGCGCATGCCCGAGTAGTCGTGGTAGAGGGTCTTCGAGGGGCCGTCCTCGGCGATGTCACCGAGCATGCCTCCCTCGTCCCAGTAGGGCCAGTTGATCGAGATGCTCCGGCCGTTGCGCTGGCCGTCGGCCCGCAGCGACTCGCGGTGGTGGGCGTAGGCGTCGAGGAACCGGTTGGCGGCGGCGTAGCTGCCCTGCCCGAAGTCGCCGACGTACGCGGCGATGGAAGAGAAGACCACGAAGAAGTCGAGCGGGTCCTGCCGCGTCAGCTCGTCCAGGTGGACGGTGCCGTGCAGCTTCGGCGCCAGAACGCGATCGAAGTCGGCCTGGTCCGCGTCCATGACACCGGTGCTGCCGACGATGCCCGCGCTGTGGAAGACGCCGTCCAGCGTGCCGAAGCGCTCCCGGGCGGCGTCGAGCGCCCCGCGTACGTCGTCGCGGTCGGCCACGTCGCAGGCCAGGTACAGGACCTCCGCGCCCGCCGCCTCCAACGCGGCGATCTTCTCCCGACGTTCGGTATCCGGCTGCCTGCGGCCGAGCAGCACGAGCTTGGCCCGGCACTGCTGCGCCAGGTACGTGCCGAGGTGCAGTCCCAGCGCACCGGCACCGCCGCTGACGAGGTAGACGCCCCCTTCCTTCAGGGGCAGCGCCGACGCCGTGGGCCGACCGGCACCGGTCCACGGTCGCAGGACCCGCTCCGAACGGACACCGTCGGCGTGCCGGATCTCGCGCCCGCCGCGCGAGGTGGCGCCCTCGGCCGTGCCGAGCTCCCGCAGCACGCCGTCGACGACGGCGCCGGCGCCCTGTGCGGCGTCGATCTGGAGGCTGTTCATCCGGAACAGGTGGTTGACCGGCGGCATGGCACGGGCGAACCCGGAGAGCGCCTCCGCCGCCACCCGGCCGAGCCCCTGCTCGCCGGAGAGGACGGACAGGTGCTGGATCTCGCGCTCGACGCCGGTCCTGTGCACCGCCCGGAAGAGGTGCAGCAGACTTCCGAGACCGACCGTGAGGTCGGACGACGCCGTCGTCAGCGGCCAGAGGTCGACGATCGCGTGCGGCAGCTGCCCACGCTCGTCCAGGGTGCGCAGCAGCCGGTCGAAGTCCGCGGCGCTGCGCCGGTCGACGCTGAACAGCTCCGGGCCCAGCTCCTCGAAGGCCGCCCCGGTCCGCACCCGGACGGTGCGGCCCGCGTGCGCCGACGCGAACTCGGCCGTGCGCGCCTCGTCGTCGTCGAGGACGAGCAGGGTCCGCTCCGCCCCGTCGGCCGCGGACCGCGCCGGCCCGCTGGCCTCGTCGGCCGCTTCGGTCCAGCGCGGGACATAGAGGTGCAGTTCGTCGTCCTTCTTGGCCGCGAACTCCTTGAAGACGAGACCGGTGGCCCGCACGCACTCCGCGCCGCTCTCGTCGCAGATCGCGAGGTTGACGCTCACAGCGCCGTCCCGCGCGATCCGGTGGATCGTGGCATGGCAGTACGACAGGCTCGGTATCGGCGCGAACACGACGAGCTCTTCGAGGCTGAACGGAATCCTCAGGACGCCGTCCTGGTCCCCGATCCCCCGCAACGTGTTGAGCGCCGCGTCGAAGAGCGAGGGGTGCATGGTGAACGAGGGGAACTCGTCCTCCAGGCCGTCGCCGAGCACGATCCTCGCCAGCGCCTCGGTCTCACCGCAGTAGAGCGTCTCGATGGCCTGGAACGTCTCGCCGTAGGCGAAGCCGAGCTCCCGGAAGCTCGCGAAGATCTCCGCGTTCTCCTTGCGGCCGGTGCACCGTGACTGGATCGCGGGGATGTCGATGCTGCCGCGCACCCGCCCCGGCTGGTCCGCGGCGTAGTTGGCCCGGCCCTGGGAGAAGACGGTCCGCTTGCCGTCGCTCTCGCTGTGGATGAGGTACTCGAGCGAGCCCTCCTTGAGCGGGGTCAGGCCGATGTCCACCGTCCTGGAGTCGTCCTCCATGACGACCGGGTGTCCCCAGATGATGTCCTGGAGTGTCACGGTGTCCGAGCCGGAGGACAGCCGTGCGGCGGTGTACGCCATCTCCATGTGGGCGACGCCCGGCAGCAGGATCTTCCCGTCGACGACGTGATCGCGCAGGAAGAACTCGTCCGTCGACAGGCGCTTGGCGAACCGCTGCCCGTGGAGCGTGGAGTTGTTGCTGTCGAGGAGCGGGTGCAGGGCCGCCGAGCGTGCGACGCCGCCCGGTGAGGCGGCCAGGGCGCGCGGCTCGCGGGACCGTCGGGCATCGGCCCAGTACGTCTCACGTGCGAAGGGGTAGCCGGGCAGCGACACGCACCGCGGCGGCCGGTCGCCGAACAGCCCCTCCCAGTCGAGCTCGTAGCCCTGACAGTAGAGGTCGGCCAGTGCTCGTATCGCGTTCTGGTACCTGCCCTGGTCGCCGACCGGCCCTTCGGCGCGCGCGATCAGCTCGTTGCCGTACTCGGTGAGGGCGACCTGGGGTTGGAAGTCCCTGCCGGACACGCCGCGGAAGACCTGGGGGGCCTTCTTGCCGTCGAGGACCTGCTGGAGCAGGTGCTCGGCCTCCTCGCGGGTGGCGGCGACCACCGCGCAGCGGTGCGCGAAGTGATGCCTGCCCCCGAGCAGCGTGGCGCTGATCCGCCCCAGCGGGGCCTCATCGGCTTCCCCGCCGCGGAGGAAGGCGAGCAGGTCCGCCGCCCGTGCCCGCAGCGCCTCGTCGGTCTTCGCGGACAGGGCAAGCAGGTAGGACGGCCGGGAAGCGGCGGTGGCGTCATACGGTTCGGCGTCGTAACCCTCCACGACGACATGGGCGTTCGTGCCGCTGATGCCGAAGGAGCTGACCGCGCCGACTCGCCTCTTGCCGGGCGTGCGCGGCCAGGGCCGCGTCTCCTTGTTGACGTAGAACGGGCTCTGCGCCCAGTCGATGTAGTCGCTCTCCCGCTCACAGTGCAGGCTCGCGGGCACCGCCTCGTGACGCAGTCCCTGGACCAGACCGATCAGGCTCACCACGCCCGAGGCGGCCAGGGTGTGCCCGACGTTCGTCTTGACCGAGGTCAGGGCGCAGTACTGCTTCTTGCCGGTGTACCGGCCGAAGACGCCGGCGAGCGCGTTCACCTCGATGGGGTCGCCCAGCCGTGTGCCGGTGCCGTGCGCCACCATGTGCTCGATCTCGGCCGGGTCGACGCCGAACCGCTCGTAGACGGAACCGAGCAGCGCGGCCTGCGAGGACTGGCTCGGCGCGGTGATGCCGTTGGTCCTGCCGTCGTAGTTGACGCCGCTGGCCTTGATCACAGCGTGCACGCGATCGCCGTCCGCCACCGCCTTCGACAGTCGCTTCAGAACGACGACGGCGACCGCCTCGGCCATCACCATGCCGTTGGCGCGCTGGTCGAAGGCGTGGCAGACGCCGTCGCCCGACAGCATTCCGGCCTGGGTGGCGTGTTCGAAGAACTGGGATCCCGCGAGGACGTTGACGCCCGCGGCCACGGCGGTGTCGCACTCGCCGGCGCGCAGGCTCAGGCTCGCCTGATGCACGGCGGCGAGGCCGGCCGAGCAGGCCGTGTTGATGCTGAGCACGGGACCGGAGAAGTTCAGGAAGTAGCCGAGGCGGGAGGCCAGGATTCCGTCGTGGCCGGAGGTGAGCGTCTCCTCGTCACCGATGAGGCGCTGGTAGTCACCCTGCTCGGCGCCGACGAACATGCCCATGGTGTTGTCCCGGAGCTTCTTCGCTCCGTAGCCGGCGTCCTCCAGGGCCCGCCATGCCTCCTGCAGCAGCAACCGCTGCCGCGGGTCCATGGCCTCGGCTTCCTTCGGGGAGATCTCGAAGAACAGCGGGTCGAACTCCGCCGCGCCGGGCAGCCAGCCGCCCCTGGCCTGGGCCGCGTCGCCCTGCGCCCGCCAGCTCTTCAGCCGGTCCGCGGGTATCGGTGCCACCGCCTCACGGCCCTCGGCGAGCAGATGCCAGAACTCCTCGACGGTGCGGGCCTGCGGGAAGCGTCCGCTCATGCCGATGATGGCGATGGCGTCGTCGGCCTCGACCGCGGGGTGCGCCGAGGGCACGGGCGCGGGGGCGGGGTCCTCGAACGCCTTGGCGGCCGTCTCCGCCGCGATGGTGCCCGCGTCGTCCGGGTACTTCAGCCGGACGGCGTCCGGGTACTCCTCGATCACGTGGTCCCGGATCATCTCGAGAGTGAAGTAGGTGTAGAACAGCGAGGGCGTGACATCGATCCCGAAGTGCTCGCTCACCCTGAGAGCCAGCTGTGTGTTGCCGACCGAGTCGAAGCCGAGGTCGGTCAGCCGGTCCTTGGGGTGCACTTCCTCCGCTGCGAGCTTCAGGACCTGGCCCGCGATGCTCTTGAGATCCGCCTCGACGCTCTCTTCGACGCCCAAACCTGCCCACTCCTCGTGGCGTGCGTTCCCGCTCATGTCCGTTGCCGGTACTTCGTGTTCGGCCGGTACCGCCGCCGGCAGCGTGTGGGCGGCATCCGGTGTGATCCAAAAACGCCGCCGGTCGAACGCGTAGGCCGGCAGACGGACCTTGCTCACCTGGACGGACGAGAAGAGGTCCGCCCAGGAGCGGCTCTCTCCCCCGGCGAAGGCTTCGGCCAGCGCCAGAAGGCGTTGCTCGTACTCATCCGCCGGCAAGTCCACGCCGACGTGAAAGGCGTCCGGGATCTCGGTCACCGGGGCTTCGGGCGGCTCCTGGCCTGCCGGGCGCGTCTGCGCGGCGGCCGGTCGGTCGTGGAAGCAGTTCCCGGCCTGGCCCGTCTCGAGCAGGCGGTGCAGCTTCACACGCAGTTCGTCGGCGCTGCGCACCACCAGGGCGGTCCTGCGGCCGAGGTGTCGGCGCCCGAGCAACAGAGTGGCACTGACGTCCATGAGGTCGATGCCGGGCTGATTCCGGTCGACCCACTCCGCCAGATCGCTGATGCGCCTCTCCAGCGCCGTCGTGGTCCTGGCGGACAGGCAGACGAGATAGGCCGGTCGCGGGTCGGGGGCGGTCCGCTCCCGGGGCGGCGCCTCCTCGAGGACGACGTGTGCGTTGGTGCCGCCGATACCGAACGAGCTGACGCCGCAGCGACGGGGAAGGGGCTCCCCCGTCTCCGACAGCAGCGGCTCCCAGTCGCTCGAGGAGCCGACGATGCGGAACGGGGTACCTTCCAGGTCGATCTGAGGATTCAGGTTCTGGAAGTCCGGCAGTCCCGGCAGGTGCTTGTGGTCCATCGCGAGCAGGGCCTTGAGGACTCCGGCGATCCCGGCCGCGGCCTCCAGATGGCCGATGTTCGGTTTCACCGAGCCCAGGCCGCAGTAGTTGGGCCGCCCGGCGGCCGCAGCCGCGCCGCGTGCCTTCCTGAAACCCTTCAGCAGGCCCTGGAACTCGACCGGGTCACCGGTCGGTGTGCCCGTGCCGTGCGCCTCCACGTAGCCGATGGTGTCCGGCGAGACGCCGGCCCGTTGCAGCGCGTCCGCGATGACCTGGGCCTGCGCCTCGTCGCTGGGGTGGGTCAGGGTGCGTGTTCTGCCGCTGTGGTTGGCGGCGCTGCCCTTGATGACACCGTGGATGCTGTCGCCGTCCCGCAGGGCGTCGGCCAGCGGCTTGAGCAGGACGAGTCCCGCGCCCTCGCCGCGCACATAGCCGTCGGCACGCTCGTCGAACGTCTTGCACGAGCCGGTGGGGGACAGCATCCCGGTCTTGGAGAAGGAAACGTTCCGGCCCGGGGTCAGGACGAGGTTGATCCCACCGGCGAGGGCGACGGCGCACTCGCCCTGGTTGAGTGACTGGACCGCCAGGTGAAGAGCGTGCAGGGACGCGGAGGACGCCGTGTCGACGACGACGCTGGGCCCGCGGAAGTCGAAGAAGTGGGAGATGCGATTGGCGATGACCGAGCCCGTGGTCCCCGTGGAGTGGTGGGCCGCCACCTCGCGGAGCTCTCGCTCCTGGAGCTCCTTGTAGTCCAGGCTGAACGAGCCGAGGAAGACACCGACTTCGCCGCCTGACAGCACGTCCGGGCGGACGGCGGCGTCTTCGAGGCAGGACCAGGCGAGCTCCAGCATGATGCGCTGCTGCGGGTCCATGCTCTCCGCCTCCAGCGGGGAGAGGCGGAAGAACGCCGCGTCGAAGGCGTCCACATCCTCGATGAAGGCACCCCATTTGCTGACGCTCATGTGCGTGCCGTCTGCGTGGCCGCCCTGTGGAGCACCTAACTCATGCCAGTCCCAACGGGCTCGGGGGACCTCACCGATATGGGATCGTCCCTCTTCTAGATTTTCCCAGAATTGGTGGTAGTCGAGTGCTCCGGGAAATCGACATGCCATACCGATGACGGCAACATCGTTGTCCTGCACGGAAAGCTCCCCCTGAGTGTCCCGGATATCCCGGCCGCGACGGGAAAAACCCATGGCAGTACCGCGGCAGCGGGCATCGGGAAGTCACGCCAACGCCCAGCGTCATCAATTGGTACTTGTCCGAACTGGAGCTCCCGGGCGGAGTCTGTAAACACGCGGGGTCGGCGCCATTGCGGACCTCCGCCGGTCGATCCCCGGCGTCCGGCTCAACCAGGCCTGGACGTGACGCACCATTGCGTCTTCCGCGGGACGACAAGCCCGTCGAACTAGGTGATCGGTACGAATTTCAACAAGCTCTAACCACAACCGCCCTCCGAGACACAGGCCTCCACCTGCGCTTCTCGAATGCCGGCCGGGTGAGCGATGCCCCTCACGGACATGCTGAAGCAACTTCCCCCTGATATGGCGGCAATGCCGCTCGTGAGCCGGACGGTCAAGTCGGCTCACAGCCCCGTACGAGTGAGCCGGACCCGGCATCACTCGCTTCCAGTCGTGCGCGTTCCCCTTCCCCCGTAGGTCACGGTAACGGCGTTCACGCGTTCAACCACAGCATGCTCAAGATCCAAGCAGCCGTCAAGTTTCTCCCGGCTCCCGGGACCGGAAGGCCGACAGGAACGGGTCCATCGTGCCTGCCGAGATCGGCCCAGAATGCGGAACTAGTGATTCCGCTCACGCCGAGTTCAGCCTCCGGCAAGGAATCCGGCACGCTGCCCGACAATATCGGACCCACGTTAAAGGCCGGTTACGCCGCCGACGGCCGCATCACTGAGACGAAATCGCCAACTGATCACAGTTTTCAATCGAGTTCAGTGGCGCCCTGGACCGATGGTGTGTTAGCTATTGGAACCGGCAACTGTCCTTGGGCCGCGGGACAGATCCCCGACCCTTGGAGTGTCCGACCTTGGAGTGTTCGAGATGACGGCTAGGTCCGAAGCGCCGGTCGATGACCAGACTTCCGCGATACCGGCCGACACCGCTGCGAGAACCACCGAACTCCGCGAGCTGCGCGAGCGGGTCCACCGTGGTCCCGGCGAGAAGGCCACGCAAGCCCAGCACGCCAAGGGCAAGTTGACGGCCCGTGAGCGCATCGGGCTGCTGCTCGACGAGGGCTCGTTCCACGAGGTGGAGCCGCTGCGCCGGCACCGCGCCACCGGCTTCGGCCTGGAGGCGAGGAAACCGCACACGGATGGCGTCGTGGTCGGCTGGGGCACCGTGCACGGCCGCACCGTGTTCACCTACGCCCACGACTTCCGGATCTTCGGCGGCGCCCTGGGCGAGGCGCACGCCCAGAAGATCCACAAGATCATGGACATGGCCCTCGCGGCCGGGGCCCCGCTGGTCTCCCTCAACGACGGCGCGGGCGCCCGTATCCAGGAGGGCGTCACCGCCCTCGCCGGTTACGGCGGAATCTTCCAGCGCAACACCAGGGCCTCGGGTGTCATCCCGCAGATCAGCGTGATGCTGGGCCCGTGCGCCGGTGGCGCCGCCTACAGCCCCGCCCTGACCGATTTCGTCTTCATGGTCCGCGACACCTCGCAGATGTTCATCACAGGCCCGGACGTGGTTCAGGCCGTGACCGGCGAGAAGATCACTCAGAACGGGCTCGGTGGCGCCGACGTCCACTCCGGCGTCTCCGGTGTCGCCCACTCCGCGTACGACGACGAGCAGTCCTGCATCGAGGACGTGCGCTACCTCCTGTCGCTGCTCCCGCAGAACAACCGCGAGATGCCGCCGTCTGTCGACAACGACGACCCGGTCGACCGCCGCAACGACTCCCTCCCCGACCTGGTGCCCGCCGACGGCAATCGCCCGTACGACATGCGCAAGGTCATCGAAGAGTGCGTCGACCACGGTGAGTACATGGAGATCCACGAGCGCTGGGCCACCAACGTCCTGTGCGTTCTCGCCCGGATCGACGGTCATGTCACCGGCATCGTCGCCAACCAGCCGCAGTCACTGGCCGGCGTGCTCGACATCAACGCCAGCGAAAAGGCCGCGCGCTTCGTCCAGATGTGCGACGCCTTCAACATCCCGCTGGTGACGATGGTCGACGTGCCCGGCTTCCTGCCCGGCGTCGGCCAGGAACACGACGGCATCATCCGGCACGGCGCGAAGCTGCTGTACGCGTACTGCAACGCCACCGTGCCACGCATCCAGCTCATCCTCCGCAAGGCATACGGGGGCGCGTACATCGTCATGGATTCCCGCTCCATCGGCGCCGACCTGTCCTACGCCTGGCCGACCAACGAGATCGCCGTCATGGGCGCGGAGGGCGCCGCCAATGTGATCTTCCGCCGCGACATCAGCGGCGCCGAGGACCCCGACGCCGTACGCGCACAGAAGATCAAGGAATACAAGCACGAGCTGATGCACCCGTACTACGCGGCCGAGCGCGGCCTCGTGGACGACGTCATCGATCCGTCCGAGACCCGGAAGGTACTGGCCGCCGCGCTCGCCGTACTGCGCACCAAGCACGCGGATCTACCGAACCGCAAGCACGGCAACCCACCCCAGTGACCGGGGGCTTGGCATCACGCCGCCCCCCGTCCCGTCCGTCAATGATCAGCCAGCAGCCGCTGCAACCACAGGGAGCGTCGTGTCCCGTCGCCTGTTCACCTCGGAGTCCGTGACCGAGGGTCACCCCGACAAGATCGCTGACCAGATCAGCGACACCATTCTCGACGCGCTGCTGCGCGAGGACCCCACGTCCCGCGTGGCCGTCGAGACGCTGCTCACCACCGGCCTGGTGCATGTGGCCGGCGAGGTCACGACAAAGGCGTACGCGCCGATCGCGCAGCTCGTGCGCGACAAGATCCTCGAGATCGGCTACGACTCCTCGGCGAAGGGCTTCGACGGCGCTTCCTGTGGCGTCTCCGTCTCCATCGGCGCGCAGTCCCTGGACATCGCGCAGGGCGTCGACACGGCGTACGAGAAGCGCGTCGGGAGTGCCTCCCGCTCAGACGAAGAGGACGAGCTCGACAAGCAGGGTGCGGGCGACCAGGGCCTGATGTTCGGCTACGCCTGCGACGAGACGCCGGAGCTGATGCCGCTCCCGATCCACCTCGCGCACCGCCTGTCGAAGCGCCTGTCCGAGGTCCGCAGGAACGGCACGATCCCCTACCTGCGCCCGGACGGCAAGACCCAGGTCACCATCGAGTACGACGGCGACAAGGCGGTCCGCCTGGACACGGTCGTGGTCTCCTCCCAGCACGCCTCGGACATCGACCTGGACTCTCTCCTCGCGCCCGACATCCGCGAGTTGGTGGTCGAGCCCGAACTGAAGGCGCTCCTCGACGAGGGCATCAAGCTGGAGACCGAGGGTTACCGCCTGCTGGTCAACCCGACCGGCCGCTTCGAGATCGGCGGCCCGATGGGCGACGCCGGCCTCACCGGCCGCAAGATCATCATCGACACGTACGGCGGCATGGCCCGCCACGGCGGTGGCGCCTTCTCCGGCAAGGACCCGTCCAAGGTCGACCGCTCGGCCGCGTACGCCATGCGCTGGGTCGCCAAGAACGTCGTCGCGGCTGGCCTGGCCTCCCGCTGTGAGGTCCAGGTGGCGTACGCCATCGGCAAGGCCGAGCCGGTCGGTCTGTTCGTGGAGACCTTCGGCACGAACACGGTCGGCACGGACGAGATCGAGTCGGCGATCACCGAGGTCTTCGACCTGCGCCCGGCCGCGATCATCCGCGACCTCGACCTGCTCCGCCCGATCTACGCCCAGACGGCCGCCTACGGCCACTTCGGCCGTGCGCTGCCCGACTTCACGTGGGAGAAGACGGACCGGGTGGACGCACTGCGCAAGGCCGCGGGGCTCTAGTGCCGCGTCAGCCAAGGTTTGCCCGTCAAGGAGCGGCGTCCGGTGCGTGCTCTCGGCGTGCCGGCCGGAAGTCCTCGTACTGGACGTACTT
>NZ_JBVIVK010000009.1:0-306269 GCF_055595715.1 Streptomyces sp. NPDC040410 | reverse complement strand
CCTTCGTGTCGTTCATCGCGGACATGACCGCGTTGAACCGGTTGGACTGCAGACCGACGATGAGCTGGTCGAACTTGCCGTTCTGGAACTCGAACTTCACGCCCAGCTGCTTGCCCAGGGCGTCGGCGATGTCCGGGTCGATACCGACGGCCTTGCCGCCTTCCATGTACTCGACCGGCGGGTAGGCGATGTCCGAGCCGATCTTGATGACGCCGGCCTTCTTGATGTCCGCGGGGAGCTTGCCGGCGAGCGGTGCGGCGGACGTGGCCGCCTCCGACGTGCTGTCGCTGCTGCCGTTGTCCGTCTGGTCACCGCAGGCGGTGAGCAGCAGCGCGCCCGCGACCGCGACCGCGGCGATGCGGGCACTGGTAGCGGTCGTGCGACAGGTGTTGCGTGCGGTCATGATCGGGGTCCTTTGACGGTGATGAGGCGCGGTCGCTGATGGGGCGAGCGTGTCTTCGGATGAGCGGCGTCGTGCGGGGGGGCGCCTGCCCCGTTCAGCAGGCAGGCGTGCTCGGACGGCCGTCGGACCATGCGCCACGAAGCCGGACGATGCGGTAAACGCACCATGCCGGGCCATGCGGGGCCCTGGCGGTGCATGGTGGCTGGCGTGCCAATCCCGACGGATACACCGAGCTTCGGGATCGCCGCCGCTCTTCGTCCTGCAGGAGAGACCCTACGAGGGCTCGATGCCGTCTGAAATGCGTATTCGTTGCGCGTGAAGCACTGATCATTGCGCAAAGTGGACGCATAGCGGTTGATCACTGCGTGAGCCACCGCCCGCGGCGCCGCGCATTGCGTACGGACCCGTCTGCTACGAGGAACGCTGCCCTCGCCGGCGGGCAGCGGCGCCTGCAGCGCCCACAGCCCGTCGGTCACCGTCGAACCAGGGTGGAAGTGCCGCGAGGGACGATCACCATCCCGGTCATGAGCGGGCCATGACAAGCACTGGTACTTGGATGATACGTGCAACCGGACGCCTGGTAGGAATGGCAAGCCCAGACATCCCCTCTCCTACCGCGTCCTTCACCTGGACGAACCACCCTACGATCGAGGGCGGGGGGCAGTTCGCATCGTCCGGAGGTTCCGCCCGGCACCTGACACCTTTGCCGACGCCGTCGGCGAAGGCGCGTCAGTGGTGGTGGCCGTGCCGGCCCAGGGTCTCCACGGGGGTCGCACCGGGGCGGGCCCACTGCGGCACGGGGCGGCTGGTCGGGCCCCAGGTGGCGTTCCCGTCCGCGTCCGTGCGCCAGGACCAGCACGGGCTGCGCCCCTCGGGCCAGCCCTCGGGGTTGTCCTCCCACGCCTCGCCGCGGCCGTAGGGCGTCATGTCGAGCAGGCCGAGGGACCCGTTGACCCGCTCGTTGCCACGGCCCGTCGTGGAGTAGGTGAGGAACACGCGGTCGCCGTCGCGCAGGAAGCAGGTGATGTAACCCATGCTGCCGCCGACCGGCGCGTCCAGGTCGCGCACCGAGTACCAGGGCTGGGTGTAGCCCATGAACTCGATGTAGGAGGCCACCTCGTCCCAACGGCCCGTGGTCAGGATGGCGAACGAGACGCCGCGGGCGTTGAGGTAGACGGCCTCCTTCACGTGCCAGGCCGTGGTGGTGCAGCCCTCGCACTGCCCCTGGTGCGGCGCGCCGTCGTACCACATGTGCTTGTAGACCACGAGCTCGTCGCGACCCTGGAACAGGTCCAGGAACGGGAGCGGGCCGTCGGGTCCGACGACCTCGACCGTCCCGTCGAGCTCCACCATCGGCAGCCGTCGGCGGGCCGCGGCGATGGCGTCGCCCTCGCGGGTGTGGGCCTTCTCGCGGACCAGCAACTCGTCACGGGCGGTCTGCCAGGTGGCCAGGTCCACCACGGGCGGGCGGCCGGGCAGCGCGGTGGTCTGGTCGTCCGGCGAGGTCGTCATGGTGTCCTCCGTGGTGTCTCGTGCCGGGCAGTGTCGTTCCACGTTCTACGACGCTCACCAGAACAGACTCGCGACGGGGCCGAAACTCATCGCGGCGAGGCGCCCTCGGCCGAAGAGCCCCAATAGGTCAGTACCCTGCCGGTGTCAGCGATCACCAGGCCCGGGGTGATCCACAGCCGTCCGCTCGACCAACGATCGGGCATCGTCTGGCCCCTCCGGGTACGCCGACGTGCGGGTGACGATGACGTCGCGCGGCGAGGCTCGGCCGGAGGCAGGTCGTCGGCGCCGGCGGTGTCGGTGTGCAGCCGGCAGGGGTACCGCATGACGGGCAGGCCTCTGGCCGATCGTGGTGCCGGTCATGCCGCGGCGGCGCCCGATCACCTCGGTGTTCTGCGCGCCCAGCGGAGCAGTCTCGACGCCGTCCAGGCCCGGTGAGGACGGTCGCCCCGCGCTTGTCGGTCGCGACGGTCGGCGGATCGTGTCGCACCATGCGGCCAACTCCTCGGCGAGGTAGTCCTGGTGGTCGACGAGACGGGCGACCTGAACAAGGGCACCGCACACGGCCGGGGTCCAGCGCCAGCCTCTAGAGTTTCGGCATGTCATGCCTTGCCGAGTCTCAACAGCCCGAATCCGGCGGTGTGTCCTCGTCGCTGCCGCGTCGGCGCACGCGCCGTCGGCGGCTCGTCGTCGGGTCAGGGGTCGGTCTGATGGTGATGGCCGGCGCCGCGTGGCTCCTCCTCGGCAACAAACCCAGGCCCGGTGACCACGCCCCCATGCCGATATGCGCCAGCAACAACGGCAGCAGCCTGCGCGCTGATGTGGACGGTGACGGACGCATGGACGAGATACGCGACCCGGCCCGTGACGGGAGAGCCTCAGTCGTCTTCCAGCGCGGTGAGGGGCGGGCCACGGTCGGCGTGGAGGAGGGGCGCAGTTTCTGGCAGAAGGTGGGGGGCGCGGGGAAGTCGGACATGGAGACCCGGGGGACGTTCGGCGATTTCGACGGCGACGGCTACCTCGATCTGGCGCTGTTCTACAGCCAGCAGGACGAGGGTGATTCGCCTCGCGACAACATGCTCGTGCACGAAGTGCACTACGGGCCGCTCGCCCAGGATCTGCACAGTGAGCGGACCGGCACTGTCCGGATGAAGAGTCCGGCGTTCGTGTACGGCGTGCGGGCCACGGACGAGGACCACGACGGCCGGGCCGAACTCCAGGTGTTCCAGTCGTCAGGGGACGGCGCTGTTTCCCGCTATATCGGCCGTCAGGACGCGGGCGGAGTAACCGTGAGTGAGAAGGAGGCTGATTTCTACGGAGTCGCGGACTGGCCCGGTCTCCAGCTGGGGTGGCGTGACTTCGGCATCTGCCGAGGTCACGAAGTGCGGCCGAACCCATAGTCCCGCAGCAGTTCGAGCAGCCCTCCGTCACAGCGATCTGCGACCGCCGACGGTGCACGTCGATGCCAACTACGCAGCGTCTCCAGTTCGTCCGGGTCGGCGAACACCGGTTCGCGCCATCAGATGGTGCTGCGCCTCGAACGCATCACCTCCTGAGCATGCGCCCAGCAGGCACCTGCGGCCGCCTCGCCTTCGGACATGGGGAGCGATCTACCTGAAGCAAGTGCCCTCTCAGTGAGGGGGCCTCCTGGATGCGAACACTGTCAGGACGCGCAAGGCGGCCGCGCCGGTGTTCGTCAGCAAGGTGACCGCCGGCGCCATCCACCGGTCCAGGTTCCTCTGCACGTCCGGATCAAGCTCGATGGTGATCCTGACATATCTGTTGCTCAGGGTGGTCGGCTTAGGGGCCTGCGGACCCGCGTCCGTCTGACCGCGCCGCAAGGCCGCACGGTAGTTGTCCTTGCGCTGGTTCATTCGCCTGCCTGACGTTTGAGGAGTTCATTCGCGAGGTCCATGTAGGCGGTTCCCTGGACGCGGACCGGACCGCCGAACGACTGGGAGTACAGGTCGAGGCGGGCGATCTGGCTGTCGAGGACGTCGAATCCCCGTTCCGCAAGCACCTCCCGGGCGTCTGCGTCGGGGCCGGTACGCGTGGTGCCGGGGCGGTTGGTGCGGTTGAGCAGCACCGCGGTGCGGGCCGGCCGCGCGCGTAGGGACTGCACATCGCCCATCTCGGTCTGGATGGGGGCCATCCGGTCCAGCTCGATCGGGGCCGGTGTGACCGGCACGATCCATTCGTTGGCATGACACATGACGCTGCGCGCGATGCGGGCGTGGTCCTCCAATTGCGGGGCGTCGAGCACCACGGTCTCCCGTCCACCGAGGAAGTCGTCGACGCGGCGGTGCACATCACCAACAGGAAGGGCGACCACGGGAAAGGGGAAGCCGCCGGCGAGCTCGCTCCAGCGCAGAGCGGAGCCAGCCGGGTCGCTGTCGACCAGCAGCGGGGGCAGTCCCAGCTCGTACAGCGCGTGGGCCAGCCAGACAGCGCTGGTCGTCTTCCCGACACCGGGCTTCAAATTGACGAACGCACAGCTCAGCAGCACGTCCGCCACCGTATTGAACCCGGCCGGCCGGCGCTGCCCGGCGCGCGGGGTGAATGCCCGGGTTCACCCGAGCCGCAGAACGGTGACCTCCATGCCGCCGACGCCACACCCGATCTCATCAGCGTCTCCACCTGCTCCCATTGGGCCCGGGAGCCTGGGCCGCCCAGATCCCGTGACTTGAGGCGCCCGCCGCACGATGTGGGTGCCTCGAGCTACGGCGTGCCGTCTCGTACCCCGGGCAGAGCCCGCATCCTTGGTGTGGGTGTTGGTCAGGGCATCCGTCAGGGTCTCCTGCTCGGAACGGCCAGCGCCGACTCGCCACCCGTCGCGGGCGGGGCGTGGGCCGGGTGCGGGCTTGGCGACGGGCAGCCCCCGCCCCTCCAGGCCGGGCAGGCGCAACACGACGGTCATGTGCGGGGCTTCCGCCACCCTCCTGCGGCCCGCCTGTCGACGCAGGACCGGGTGCGGCTTGGGCCACTGGGGTGGTCCCGCGCGCGACGCGCCGATGCCCGTTCAGCAGGCGATCGCGAGTGATCGACTTCGAAGGCATGATGTGCGTGCCGCTCTCGCGGCCAGCCTTTCCGGGCCGCCGTGCGCGCCGGATCGTGACGTGCCATGGGCGACTGCCGGTGAGGCTTCCCCACGTGCAACACAAGGGACCTCCACATGGGCTCACGTTTCAGACGCGGCTTGGCGATCACCGCGCTCACCACTCTTACCGGCACGTTGTGTTCCGCGATGCCGGCCCAGGCAGCGCTTCCGTCCCCGGTCGCGCATGCGTACGTCGTGTCGGCAGACGCGATCGGCTCCATCGTCGCGGTGGCTCCCGTGCCGGTCTCGGACTATCCGCCCGGTGGGACGACGACTCAGGTGGGCGTCAACGCGGGACCGTTTCTCTCCAGCTCCACTCTGACCGCCATCACCGCCGGGGATCCGGCAGCGGGAACGTCCAGTGCCTCCGCCACCGTGCAGAGCCTGGCCGCCAACCTGGGCCCGATCGGCTCCCTGAGCCTCACCGGTGTGCGCTCCAACTGCAGTGCGACTTCCGCCGGTGCGACGGGCTCGGGTGTGATCGCCGCGGGCAGCGCCACGGTCGACGGCCAGCCGCCGGTTGCCCTGCAGGCGAACGCGGCCCCCAACACCGTCGTGAACCTGGCGGGCCTCGGCACACTCACGCTCAACGAGCAGACGACAGACGCGAACGGCGTCATCACGGTCAACGCCCTGCACCTGGTGCTGCTGCCCCAGTTCGACACAGCCGACGTCATCGTCGGCCATGTCGAGTGCGGAGGTGCCGCCCCGGCGCCGACGGTCACCAAGACCGCCCAGGAGGACTCTTTCGTCCAGGGCCAGACGCTCCACTACACGTTCACCGTGCGGAACAACGGCACGGAGCCTCTGACCAACCTTCAGGTGACGGACAACGGCCCCGGGTCACCGACGGTCACCTGTCCCGCCGGGCCGCTGGTTCCCGGCGCCACGGTGGAGTGCACCGCGAGTTACACCGCGACCGCCGCCGACGTGGCAGCGGGACGGATCACGGACACCGGAACGGTGACGGCCACTCTCCCCGGCGGCGGGACCGTGACCGCCACGAGCCCCGAGCTGGTCGTCCCGCTTCGAGCTGTGTCACTGGCGAAGGAGGCAACCGACGCGGACTTCCAGGCCCCCGGTGAGACGGTCCACTACACCTACACCGTCACCAACACCGGACAGGCGCAGCTCAACGACGTGACCGTCACCGACCTGACGCCCGGTGTCGATGTCTCCGGCTGCGGCACCGACCAGCTGTCGCCGGGCGAGAGCACGACCTGCCAGGCCACGTACGTCACGACGGCGGCGGACGTCGAGGCGGGAAGAGTCACCGACCAGGGCCGGGTCAGCGCCACCACCCCGGGCGGGGCGACGGTGACGGCGACCAGCAACACGGTGACCACACCGCTCGCCTCGCTGACGGTGGTCAAGGCCGCCGAGCAGGCCCAGTTCACCGGCGCCGGGCAGACGCTGCACTACACCTACACGGTGACCAACAACGGCACGCAGAACGTGACGGACATCAGTGTGGAGGACAACGGCCCGGGCTCGCCGACCGTCACCTGTCCCGACACGACGCTGGCGCCGGGCGAATCGGTGCAGTGCACGGCCAGCTACACCACGACCGCGGCCGACGTCGCCCGCGGACAGGTCGTCAACGAAGCGACGGTGTCCGGCTGGACATCGTCGGGCACCGTCCTCAGCGCCGACAGCAACGGCGTTACTGTCCCCCTGGCCGGCCTCAGGGCCGTACTGGAGGCCGAGGAGTCCGCGTTCACCGGCGCAGGCCAGTCCCTGCACTTCAACCTCCAGCTGACCAACACCGGCGGGCAGCCCCTCAGCTCGATCGAGGCGGTCATCGACTCGCTCGACGTGAACTGCCCGAAGACCACCCTGGCGCCCGGCGAGTCGATCACCTGCACCGCGACCTACACCACCACAGCCGCCGACGTCAGGGCCGGGAGGATCATCTTCGTCGCCCAGGCCACGGGCACGGCCCCCGACGGCACCACCGTGACCACCACCAGCAACAGGGTGACAGTCTTCCGGTACCCGCCGTGCGACAAGCAGACTCGCGGCGGTGAATGCAAGGACGGCAACGACCCCGGTAAGCCCAGCAAGCCCGGCAAGCCCAGCAAACCCGGAAAGCCCGGAAAGAAGCCCAGCAAGCCCAGCAAGAACACCGGAAAGAAGCCGGGCAAGAAGATGGCCGGCGAGAGCCCCCGAGCAGAGACCACCAGCTAAGCCTGGTCTTTGATCTCCCCGGTCACCCGACCTGCTGATCCTGAGTTTGTTCCTCAGACAGCAGGACGGCCGTTCTTCACGCTTCGAGGTGTCGAGCTACGTCGCGTGAGGAACGGCCGCTGGTGAAGAGTCTCGCCGATGTCGTGTCGCGTTCTCGGCCGTGAGGCTCCTTCGCGGCGAACCGGTCAGGCGCCCGTGACCGCGACCGCGGTGCTGAATGGGAACAGGCACTCCATGGCAGTCCCTCGGCCGGCCCGTCGGCCGACATCAGGCGTGGCCGTCCGCCGCGGCTGCCATCAGCGGTTCCGCGGCCTGCTCGGTGGTGTCCGGCGGGACGACCAGCAGGTCCCAGCGCCCGTGGCCAGGAGCGAGCAGGACGACGGTGTTCGGGGCGGATGCCGTCACGGTCCTGGACAGTCGTACCACTTGGTTGCAGACGAGGATCCGACCGGGCGTTGCGGACCACTTCGACCCGTTGACGGTGACGCTGGTGATCTGACCCCAGTCGGGCGGCAACCCGCTCAGGAGATGGGGCAGCTCGGCGAGCAGGTCGTAGGAGCGGGGCCACCACGCTCCGTCGATGGGCCGGGGCATGGTGCCGTGGGGCGCCAGGCTCAGGCGGAGGAGGGGATGGGAGGGAAGCGGGGGCTGCAGTGCGGTGGTCATTGTCTGCTCCTGTGGACTGCGTGCGGCGGTCGGGCGATCGGGGTCAGGCCCGGCGGGCGGCGATCCGGGCCGGAGCGGGCCAGCGCACGTCGTGCACCCAGCCGAGGCGTTCGAGAAGGCGGATGACGGCGGCGGAGAGATCGATCTGGCCCCGGTCGACGCCGTGACGGGCGCTGGTGGGATCGGCGTGGTGGAGGTTGTGCCAGCTCTCGCCGAAGGAGAGCAGGGCGAGCGGCCACGGGTTGGTGGCCCGGTCGTGACGACGGGTGCGGAAGGGGCGTTCACCGATCAGGTGGCAGAGGGAGTTGACGCTCCATGTGACGTGGTGGAGCAACGCGATGCGAACAAGTCCCGCCCACAGCAGGGCGGTTACGCCGTACACCCAGCTCCCGCCGATGGCCCAGCCCACCGCGAAGGGCAGGGCGAGTGTGAGGACGCACAGGGCCGGGAAGGCGCGGGCCACGGCGCGGAGGTCGCGGTCGGCCAGCAGGTCGGGGGCGTATCGGTCGGCGGGCGTGCGGTCGTTGCGGAAAAGCCAGCCGACGTGTGCGTGCAGCAGCCCGCGCAGCTGGCCGCGCAGGTGGGTGCCGTAGCGGTACGGGGAGTGCGGGTCCCCGGGCCGGTCGGTGAAGGCGTGGTGGCGCCGGTGGGTGGCGACCCAGCCGATGACGTCGCCCTGGAAGCTCATGGACCCGGCCACCGCGAGGGCGATGTGTACGGGACGGGTGGCCCGGTAGCTTCCGTGGGTGAGACCGCGGTGGAAGCCGACCGTCACTCCGAGGCCGGTGATGGTGTAGAGGACGAGCGCGAGGACGATGTCGGCAGGGTGGACGAGGCTGCCCCACAGCAACCAGCCGACCAGGCCGATCGCCACGAACGGCAGGACGACGATCACGGCCGTCACCGTCACGTACAGCCTCTCGCCGCCGTTCCGCGCGGGGGCCGGACCGTCCGGCGGGAAGGGGGATGTCCCGTCGTAGCCCTGGGGCGGGGAGGCGGTGTTCGACGGAAGCCCCGCCGGGGTGGTGGGAGAGGTGAGCGGCATGCGGGGATCCTTGGGCCTCGGTGGGTGTGATGGCTCTGGCGAGGGCGCGGCCGGGGTCACGCCTTACCCCTGCGATGTGCGACGGGTGTGCTGCGGGGGTGCGGCGGTCAGCTGATGCCGGTCGGGTACATGGGGTACGACTCCGCCGATGGCGTCGGCAGTCGGCGCGCGGTGCTGTCCTCGGGTCCCGCGGGACGGACGCCGGCTTCGTCACAGGCGAAGAACCAGCGGAGCGCGTCGGCGACCTGCCGGGCGACCGCCGGATACGGCGCCACCGTCGGCGCGGTGGGAGAGGCTTGGTCGGAAACGTGAGCGGCTTCGGCGGCCATAAGGCGGAACCTGCCTCGAGCGCGAAGCACCCGGTGTGGTGAAGTCACGAGAACGAGACCGGCCTGAGCGCCGGTGTACGAAGGATCCTCGCTCCCCCAACCTACTCCCCCGCGTTGCAGAACGACGCGGGTCCACGACCCCGGCCGCTCGGCCCCCGAGCGCGGCCGTCGAACCGACCGGGTTGAGAACCGACGGGACCTCGACCTTTGTCTGCGGGGCGGTGACGCACCCGCACCACACCCCCCGGTCGGGCCCGGTCCGACGTCATCCGCCGTCGTCGCCCGTGGTCTCCGGGATGGTCCGGCGCGGGGCTGTCCCGTCCGCCGACGGCGGATCTTGCGGTCTCCCACGTCCCTTCACGGATTCGGGCATCGAGGCTGTCTGCGTCTCCCCGCTCTGCGGGCGTCGTATCCGTGACCGATCGCGTCGTCGGCGGCAAACCGGTCCGTTCGGTCATGCCGATCCCGTTCGGGGCTCGCGACAAGCGGGTACCCGGGTCCGGACATCACATCGGACAGAGGTCGAGGCGATCACCATGACGGACAACACCACCACCCTCGGCTCGGCCGGCCGGTCCGAGGCGGGCGTGAGCACACTGAAGGGCCGTACTGGGGCCGGGGCTCCGGCGGAGACCCGAGGAAGGACCACCATCGCGGACGGTGTGGTGGCCAAGATCGCGGGCATGGCCGCCCGTGAGGTACCTGGCATCCACAACCTCGGCGGGGGCATGGCCCGTGCCCTCGGCGCCATGCGGGAACGGGTCCCCGGCTCAGGCACCGGCGTCACACGAGGCGTGAAGGTCGAGGTCGGCGAGCGCCAGGCCGCCGTTGACCTGGACATCGTCGTCGAATACGGCGTCTCCATCGTCGAAGTCACCGGTGACGTGCGCTCCAACGTCATCGGCTCCGTGGAGCGGATGACGGGCCTGGAGGTCGTCGAGGTGAACATCGCCGTCGACGACGTCCACCTCCCCGACGAAGAGGAGGAGTCCGAACAGGGCGAGGGCCGCGTGAGGTGAAACAGGCCTCCTGCTTCCACGACTCGCGGCGTTGTCCTGCAGCAGCGATCGAGTCGCGCCCGCATGGCGGTCGAGCCTTCGGAAGGCCCGGGCGGCCAAGTCCCGTAAGCCATCAAGTCCCGTAAGCCATCAAGCGGCTCAGCCTTTACAGCCATAACCGGAGCCACGGGCCGTCGGATCGTGCGAGTGACCGGACCCAGCCCACGCCTTGAATGCGTTCCGCGATGAGCGGCTTTACGGCAAGCGGTGGGTCCCGTGGACGGGACCCACCGGGGCGTGTCGAGCCTGTCAGCGCCGGAAGGCGTCCTTGATCTTCTCCTTCGCCTGGCGCAGGTCGCCCTTCGACTTCTTGTTCTGGCCCTCGGCCGCAAGACCTTCGTCGCCCGTTGCGCGGCCAACGGCTCTCTTGGCCATGCCCTTGGCCTGCTCCATCTTGGCCTTTGCCTTCTGCTCTCGAGCCACCACTACTCACTCCCAGTCGCACTCGACGGTCGGGCTACTACAACGAGTTACCTGCTCCGGTGGGGGTAAACAGCGAGGCATCTGCAAAAAGCTCGCCCCATCAGGTACGCCCAAGTTCATCTGTACCTTCACCAGCGGGAAGGCGGGGTGTGGGCGGCGGAGCACCGGGCGCGGTGCGACCCCTGAGCATGTGTGGGTGGTCGACGACCTCGATCAGCTCGACCACCGTGCCCGCAGCACCAGACCACGCGGCGCATTGGGTGCTCGCGACACTCGGCGCAGGACGACTTGTTTCCCTCTCGCCACGGTTCGGCCGGGTCCGTATCGCCACCGCCCAGCAGCCGCCCCCGAGCACCCGAACGCCGAGACCAGGACATATACCCAGAGAAAGAGGAATCCGGCACACTGAGCCGAGGCCCCGTTCGCCGTCCGCGAGCGGCGAGCTCAGGCGGAGAAGGCTGCGACGCCCGCGGAGGCGGCAGGCTGGAGTCCGGCAGAGATCAAACCCACATCGCATTTGAGTAGATATGCGCCAAAATAAGCGTATGGCAGGCGGCTTCAGCGGGAGATCACTACACGCGAGGCGACGGGTGCCACGTTCGCTGCTGAGCGTCCGCAGCGTCGTCGGCCAGATGTTCGTATTGCAGCTCGTGGTCGTCTTCCTGCTTGCCGTCAGTGCCGTTGTCGTGCTCGTACTGGACGCCAGGAGTGACGGCCGGAAGGAAGCCGCTGACCGCTCCCTCGCTGTAGCGGAGAGTTTTGCCAACTCCCCCGGGATCCTGGAGGCCCTCGAGTCCCCCGATCCAACCGCGGTGCTGCAGCCACGGGCCGAAGCCGCACGGGAACGCTCCGACGTCGACTTCATCGTCGTCATGACCCGGGACGGGATCCGCTATACGCACCCGAACCCGGACCGCATCGGGAAACACTTCGTCGGCCACATCGCGGCCGCACAGGCAGGCGGGACGGTCACGGAGAGTTACGAGGGCACTCTTGGGCCGTCCGAACGTGCGGTGGTTCCCGTGAAGGATGACAGCGGCTCGGTGGTGGGGCTGGTGTCCGCAGGGATCACGCTGGAGAAGATCGGCAGCGGGGTCATGAGGCAACTGCCCGTCGTACTGATCGTGACAGCCGGCGCCGTAGCCGTCACCACGGGCGGAGCCGCCTTGCTCAGCCGACGACTGATGCGCCAGACCCGCGGCCTGGGCCCCACCGAGATCACCCGGATGTACGAGCACCATGACGCGGTCCTGCACGCTGCGCGGGAAGGTGTCATGATCGTCGACGGCGACCGTCGTCTGCTGCTCGCCAACGACGAGGCACAGCGGCTGCTCGATCTGCCTTCAGGCGCCCAGGGACGCCAGGTGGGCGAGCTGGGCCTCGCTCCTCCCACCGCCGAGCTGCTGGCCTCCGGCCGTGAGGCCACCGACGAGGTGTACCTTGCCGGAGGCCGGCTGCTGGCCGTCAACCAGCGGCCCCTCGACCGGTACGGGGGTCCTGTCGGCAGCGTGGTGACCATGCGGGATTCCACTGAGCTCCAGCTGCTATCCGGGAGGGTGGAAGCGGCGAGGGAGCGCCTCAAGTTGCTGTACGGCGCCGCGATGAAGATCGGCACCACTCTTGATGTCCAACAGACGGCCGAGGAGCTCGCAGCGGTGGCGGTACCGCAGTTCGCGGATTTCGTCACCGTCGACCTCGCCGAGTCGGTTCTGCGAGGGGACGAGCCGAGGGGTACGGAGCGGCGGCTGCGCCGCACCGCCTCCACCGGTATCAAAGAAGACGCTCCGCTGTATCCCACGGGCGAGCTGATCGAGTTCGTTCCCTCCACGCCCCAAGTCAGGGGCCTGACCATCGGGCGGGGGATCATCGAGCCCGATCTGCGCAACGCCCCCGGATACCGGGCGCAGGACCCAGAGCGCGCCCAGCAGGTCATCGACTACGGCATCCACACGCTCATCACCGCCCCGCTGTGCGCTCGCGGCGTGGTCCTCGGCGTGGCGAACTTCTGGCGCTCGGACAGGCCCGAGCCATTCGAGGAGGACGACCTCGCCCTGGCTGAGGAGCTGGTCGCCCGCGCC
This sequence comes from Streptomyces sp. NPDC040410, assembly GCF_055595715.1. Lineage (NCBI taxonomy): Bacteria > Bacillati > Actinomycetota > Actinomycetes > Kitasatosporales > Streptomycetaceae > Streptomyces > Streptomyces sp. NPDC040410. Next base: position 293,474 of record NZ_JBVIVK010000009.1, on the reverse strand, counting down.
GCGGTGTGCATCGACAACGCCCGCCGCTACACCCGGGAACACTCCCTGGCGGTGACACTGCAGCGCAGCCTGCTGCCCAGTGGTCTGCCCGAGCAGAACGCCCTCGACGTCGCCTATCGCTACCTGCCCGCGCAGCAGAGCGTGGGCGGCGACTGGTTCGACGTCATCCCCTTGTCCGGCGCGCGGGTCGCGGTGGTGGTTGGCGACGTGGTCGGGCAGGGCCTGCACGCAGCGGCCACCATGGGCCGCCTGCGCACCGCGGTCCGAAACTTCTCCGCTCTGGACCTGCCACCGGACGAACTCCTCGCACGCCTGGACGACCTGGCGGACGGCGAAGGGCGCAGCGAGGAGCTGGTGGGATTCGCCGATGCCTTCACCGCGGCGACCTGCCTGTACGCGATCTATGATCCGGTCGCGCGCCGCTGCACCTTGGCCCGGGCCGGCCACCCCCCGCCCGTACTCCTCCGGCCCGACCGTACCGTCGAGATCCTGGAGTTGCCGACCGGTCCGCCGCTAGGAGTGGGAGGGCTTCCATTCGTGGCTGCTGAGGTGGACGTGCCCGAGGGCAGCAGTCTCGTGCTCTACACCGACGGCCTGGTCGAGCACCGCGACCGGGACATCGACGAGTGCCTCGACATGTTGAGCAGCGCCTTGCGCGACGCGGACGGAGAGCCGGAGGCGACGTGCAGCGCGGTGCTCGAGGTCTTGCTGCCCAGGCCTCCTCGGGACGACATCGCGCTGCTCGTCGCCCGCACCCGAGCCGTCCCGCCGGATCGGGTGGCGCAGTGGGACGTGCCCCGCGACCCCGAGGCCGTGGGACGGATGCGCACTGCCGTCGCGCACCAGTTGGTCAAGTGGGACCTGGAGGAACTCGCCTTCGTCACCGAACTGATCCTCAGTGAGCTGATCACCAATGCGCTCCGCTACGCCACCGGCCACATCGGCGTGCGGCTGCTGCTCGACAGCAAACTGATCTGCGAAGTCTCCGACGGCAGCAGCACCTCACCCCATCTGCGGTACGCGGCCACCACGGACGAAGGCGGACGTGGCCTGTTCCTTGTCGCCCAGCTCTCCGACCGCTGGGGAACCCGCTACACCGCGCGGGGCAAGGTCATCTGGGCTGAGCAGCCGCTTCCTGAACGGGGTAAGGAGGGACCAGATCCAGGCTAGTGCCGCGTCAGCCAAGGTTTGCCCGTCAAGGAGCGGCGTCCGGTGCGTGCTCTCGGCGTGCCGGCCGGAAGTCCTCGTACTGGACGTACTTGGGCTTTCGGCCGGTGCGGCGAGTGGGGGCACCTCCCACGCCCTTGAGGCAGAGGGGGAGCGTGCCGGGCGTCGCGACGGGGCGAACCTTGGCTGACGCGGCACTAGATGCCATGCGGGACCGGCTCCGGCGGGTCCAGTGCGGGCCTGCCAGTGGACGGCCGACGGGTGGCGGTATCGGCGCGAGCGGTCCCTCGTCTGCCCGGTACTGGGGCTGCCCGAGGAGGACCTTTCGCGAGCAGGTCACCCGGGCTGCCGGCCGGCGAGCGGATCGACGCAGTGCCTGAGAGCTTGATCAGCTGTTCTCACGGAAGGGCGGTCAGAGCCTTGAACGCCCCAGGTGCCGACGCGCGGCAGGGCTCATAGGCTGGTCGTGCTCGGGTAGTCGCGGAGGTCTGCAATGCCCCGAACCATCTGGAGCGGCGCGATCAGCTTCGGCCTGGTCACGGTCCCGATCAACGTGGTCAGCGCCACCGAGAACCACAGCATCCAGTTCCACCAGTACCACCTGGAGGACATGGCCCGGGTGCGTGTGCGCAAGTTCTGCGAGCTGGAGGACCGCGAGGTCAGGAACGACGAGATCGGCAAGGGCTACGAGCTCACCAAGGAGCGGGTCATCCCGATCAGCGACGAAGAGCTGAGGGAACTACCGCTGCCGACGGCGAAGGCGATCGAGATCGAGGCGTTCGTTCCTTTGGAGTCCGTCGACCCGATCCGGATCGCGGAGGGCTATTACCTCCAGCCGCGTGAGCAGGTCGCAGCAAAGCCGTACAAGCTCCTTGTTCAGGCGCTGAAGCGCTCGTCGAAGGTGGCCGTCGCGAAGTACAGCTGGAGCGGGCGCGAGCGGCTCGGCCTGCTGCGGGTGCGGGACGAGGCGATCGTGTTGCACGCGATGCGCTGGCCCGACGAGATCCGTTCCCCGCAGGAACTGCTGCCCCCGCCCGTGGACGTGTCCGACGACGAGATCGAGGGCGCGCTCGCGCTCATGGACATGATGACCCGGGACGATTTGGAGGGCGACGAGTTCCGCGACTCCTACACCGATGCGCTGGCGCAGATCATCGAGGCGAAGCGGGAGGACCAGCCGCTGCCCGAGGCGCCGGAGCCGGAGGGGCGGTCGGGCAAGGTAATCGACCTCATGGCCGCCTTGAATGAGTCCGTGGCCCAGGCGAAGGCGTCCCGCGGAGAGGCCGAGGTGCACGAGCTCCCGAAGAAGAAGCCCACCGCCAAGAAGACCACGGCGAAGAAGCAGCCGGCCAAGAAGACCGCCGCGAAGAAGTCAGCCAAGAAGGCGGGCGGGCGGAAGCCGCGCAGCGCCTAGCTGTACTCGGCCAAGCACGTACTGATGGCTCTCGCGGACCGTTCCGCGGCGTCTCACCCGTTCGTCGGCTGAGTCGCTGCAGCTCCGACTGATTCCGCGGTGCCGCCTTCGGCATGCTGCGTCGAGGGGATGTCGACGAAGCCGTACGGCGGCAGCGGTCCGTTGACCCCCAACTCCAGGTGCGGACGCTTCTGGCGGAGTTCGCGGCCTCGGCCAGAATCGCTCCGCCGCGCCGACGTCCATGAGGAAGGAGAGGTTGGCCGCTTATTTCCCCCTGCTGCGCGCGGACCGGTCGCCCTGACGTTCCTGGCCTTCGTCACGGGCCTGCTGGAAAGCGTCGGAGATCGTCTCCGCGGCGCCGGCCAGGGCTCCCTTGGTCTTGCCGCGGGCGCCGGACTCCGTGAGTTGCCCGGTGAGTTCCGTAAGCCCGGCCGGCTTGCGCGGCCCCGCCTCCAGATCCAGACGGTTGCATGCCTCGGCGAAGCGCAGGTAGGTGTCCACGCTGGCGACCACGACCCGTATGTCGATCTTGAGTAGCTCGATACCGAGCAGGGAGACCCGGACGAACGCGTCGATCACCAGCCCTCGGTCGAGAATGAGTTCCAATACGTCGTACAGGCCGCTGGAACCTCCTCCGCCGCCCTGCTGCGTCGCTACGGTCATGATGACCAGCCCCTTGCCCTCTCCATGTGGTCCGCCACGCGGCCTCTCCCCGCCCGGCGACCGGTGGTGCCCCGTGACAGCTGCCAGGGGCAACGCCACCGGCTCGAGTAACCTCACCCTCCCGCAGCCAAACGGCTGCGCGAACGGCAACCGCGCACACCGGCGATCCGGCCTGACCGTCAAACGGGTTCGGCAAAGCAATTTGGGCTAATTCCTGAAAGACCACGGAACGAGCGGCTTTGGCATGGTTGTGCCGATGCGCGTGGGAGATACTGTGGTCCTGTGGCCTTTGATCCGCCTGCGGCGGACGCCGCCGCCATCGACTCCGCGAGTGTCCTGGGTGAGGACTCGCGCCGGCGGATGTTTGCGTTCATCCGACGGGCCCGCAGAGGCGTCACCCGGGACGAGGCCGCTGCCAGCGTGGGCATTTCCCGCAAGCTCGCCGCCTTCCACCTGGACAAACTCGTCGATGCCGGCCTGCTGCGGGCCCGCTACGAAAGCCCCGGCGGCGTCCGCAGGGTCGGCCGCCGGCCCAAGGTGTACGAGCCCACTGGCCGCCAGATCACCGTCAGCATCCCCGACCGGCGCCATGAGTGGCTGGCGGATTTGCTGCTGGACGCTGTCCTGACCGAGCGGGACGACGAGAAGGCCGTCCAGACAGTGGTACGGATCGCCGGACACCGCGGCCGTGAGATGGGGAAGGCTGAACGGGATCAGACACGTCCCGGCCGCCTCGGCGCCGAACGCGGCCTCACTGCCTGCGAGCACATGCTCGAAAAGCACGGCTTTGAACCCGTCCGGGAGACCCCCACCCGCGTACGGCTTTGCAACTGCCCCTTCCATCCCCTGGCCGCCAAGGCCCCCGACCTGGTCTGCGGCATGAACCACGCCTTCCTCACCGGCTACCTCGAAGGACTCCAGATCCGCGGAGTCCAGGCCGTCCTGGCCCCGACCCCCGGCGAATGCTGCGTCCAGCTGCGCCCCACCACAGAACGTCATGAAAGACCGGCCCGATGACCGACACACCACGCCCGGCGTGGGGTCCGCGCCCGGAAGGCGCGAGCGGGCCCCGGACGAACAAGCGGCGCAGGATCTTCCCCCGGATCTTCCTCGCGGTGCAGCTGCTCTTCCTCATCGGTACCACCACCGGAGTCGGACTCATCGACGGGCTGTGGGTGGCCGTGGTGCCTCGCCCGCTGCGGTCCACTCACTCCCCTCGGGGACTCAATGCGCCCAACAGGTACAGCGCTTGCCGGCCTGGATCTGGCCGGCCTTCTCGCCATATCCCTCGGCGCGTGCGCCGACCCGGCGGCGCCCCGGCACCGTCCCGGCCGACCACGGCGCCGGCAAGCCGCACCAGGACCCCGTCGCCAAAAGCGGCGACACCGGAGGGTCACCCGCCGCAGGACCACGTCACCATCGACGCCTGCGAAATCAACTCGACCACGAGCTGGGTCGGTCGCGGAAATCACCATCACCGACCACTCGTCGAAGACAAGCAGCTACATCGTGCAGGTCGAATTCGTCGACCCCACCGGCACCCGACTCGGCGAAGCCGTCGCCGCCACGAACGACCTCAAGACCGGCCAGACATCGAAGGTGACCGCGCGAGGTGTCACCCAGGTCTCCGCCAAGATCTCCAGCAAGATCACCGACGTCACCCGGTTTGCCTCCGGCTGACCCGAAACCGTTCTCGGCCCGGCCAACCTCGGCCTGGGAGACAGGGAGGTCAGCCCCCGCCCAGGCGATGGCGGACCGGCTGAAGATGGGCACAGACATGAGTGATCGCGGATCCCGCAGGGGTATCGCCGCGCACGATTGGTTCGTGCGTGCACGCCTCCGCGTCCGCGCAGAGCACCAGTCCATCTCCGTGGAACCCCTGGCGGTCAGAATCTTCCGGCCCGGCGAGGAGCTGGAGATGGTGCAGTGGGGACGGGCGGGTCGTGAGGTCGAGACGGAGTTGTGGCTGACGAGCCAGGACATCGACGCTGCTCACATCATTCCTGCAGACAAGGTGGAGGTCCTGGAAGTCCTTGAGGCACGTTCCGCGTAGGCCGATGCCTGGTCGGCCTGCTTCAGACCGACGGCACTTGGTCACTTGAGGCGGCGAGCGGTGGGGCGCGTGCCCCAGCGGCAGAGGGTGGTCGCTTGGCGGATCAGGATGCGAAGCGTGACGAGGGAAGCGGATGGTTAGAGGTTGAAGTCCGCGACAGCAGGGCCCGGGTCTGACGGAAGGGACGGGCACGAACTCCCCGAGTCTCGTCGAGTGTGCGGTGGACGGCACGAGGAACGTTCTCCTGCCCTCGGTGACCCGTCAGCGAACGCAACGTCCGGCCAGGGCAGGGATAGGCGTTGGTCTAGGCGGTGTGCTCGACGTACTCGAAGACGACTCCGCCGGGGTGTCGCACGATGGCGTTGCGGCCGGTCGGCACATGGTTCGGGCCTGAGAGGATCTCTCCGCCGCGCGCGTTCAGGAGGGTCTGTACCCCGTCCAGGTCGTCGACGAGCACGGTGCTCTGGACGTCCCGGAACGGGGCGAGGGCCTCGTCAGTGCCAGCGACGAGCAGGAAACCGCCGATGCTCGCCACCTCGACCCCGCCGTAGGCGAAGCGCCTCCCGTCCTCATGGCCTGTCAGGTCGCGCAGGGCAGGCAAAGCGCGGTCCAGGTCATCCACGTACAGCCGGGCCAGCGTGGCTAGCACCTTCATGTCCGCCTCCTAGATCGATTCGACTTTCCCGAATTGTTGAATCGACCGCCATACTAGACGACAGAGCCTGAGGAGAAGGAAGCGGATGCGAGCACTGCCCCAGCCCAAGCCCGAAGACTTTGACCTGGCGACCGTGCTGCACGCCCTGGGCGACCCTGTTCGACTGGAGCTGCTGTGGCGTCTGGCGACAGACGGCGAAACCACCTGCAGCCCCGAAGGGATGACAGTCCCGCGCTCGACGCTGTCCAACCACTGGCGCATCCTGCGCGAGGCGGGCATCACGTCCACGCACATCAGCGGGAAGACCCGGCTGGTGACCCTGCGCCGGGACGAACTCGAGGCCCGCTTCCCCCGCCTGCTCAGCGCAGTGCTGGACGAGTTCACCCGTGCCCTCGCGAACTCCTGATACAGCCGGACCCACCTGAGCGGCACCACTGATCACACCCGGTGAGCGCGATGAGCATGCCGACGCAGGCATGCAGGTCGAGCGGGCGGCCGGGTCGGTGGCCATGACGTGCACATCGGTATCCGGCGGTATCCGGCTCGGCGCCATCGATCTCCTTGCGGAGGCGGAGCAGCAGGGTCACGCAGCGCGGGCCGGTGCCGTCGACGGTGATGCCGCGCGCACAGGGGTCTGGGGATTCCGGCTGGTCATCGCCGGTGTGCGGTGACGGCGACGGCGGGCAGCACGGCGAGGGCGAGAACGCCGCCGGTCAGGGCGAGGATGGGGTAGCTGGTGGCTGCGACGACGATGCCGGAGGTGATGCCGCCGGTGGCGCCGGCGATCGCGATGGAGACGTCGACCATGCCCTGAGTCTTGGCGCGGGTGGCGAGGGACACCGTGTCGGTGATGATCGTGGTGCCGGAGACGAGGCCGAAGTTCCAGCCGAGGCCGAGCAGCGCCAGGGCGAGGGCGAGGAGGGCGACGGAGTCGCCGGGTGCGGTGGCGGCGAGGGTGCCGGAGGCCAGGAGAGTGAGGCCTGAGGCGGCAGCGATCTTCATGCGGCCGTAGCGGTCGACGAGCCAGCCGGTGAGCGGCGAGGGCAGATACATGGCGCCGATGTGGATGGCGATGACAAGGCCGGAGGCGGCGGTGCCGTGACCGTGGTCGTGCATGTGCACCGGGGTCATCGTCATGATCGCGACCATGACGAGCTGGGTGAGGACCATGACGAGCGCACCCAGGACGACGCCTCCCTGGCCCTCGCGTGCGGCGGGGGCGGGCGTGGTCGCGTCGGAGGCGGTGCTGCTCTGCTCGGCAGCGGCCAGGGTGCGGGCCAAGAGCAGCGGGTCGGGACGCAGCCAGATGGCGAGAACGAGGGCGGCGAGGGCGTAGGCGGCACCGGAGAGGATGAAGGGGCCTGCCAGGTTGGGAATGCCCAGGGTTTCGGCGAGCGTGCCGGTGGGGGCGGCGAGATTGGGTCCCGCGACACCGCCGAGGGTGGTGGCGACCAGAACCGTGGAGACGGCGCGAGCGCGGTGGTCGGGGTGGGCGAGGTCGGCTCCGGCGTAGCGGGCCTGGAGGTTGGTGGCGGTGCCGGCGCCGTAGACGAACAGGGCGAGGAACAGCAGGACGGGGTTGTCCAGGACGGCGGCGGTGATGACGCCTGCGCTGCCAACGGCTCCGGTGAGGTAGCCGGTGGCCAGGCCGGGACGTCGGCCGCGGGCTTGAGAGATGCGGCCGACGGCGACAGCGGCGAGCGCGGATCCGCCGGTGAACAGGGCACTGGGCAGTCCGGCGAGACTGGTGGTGCCGAGCATGTCCTGGGCGAGCAGGGCGCCGACGGTGACGCCGGCCGCGAGACCGGCACCGCTGAGAACCTGAGAGGTGACCAGGACGCGCAGGATGCGCTGCTGTGCCTGTTCCGCGTCGGGTATGGAGCCCGTCGTGCTGGCTGGTGCGGTACTGGTCATGTCTCTTCCGGATGGCAGTAGGTGGAGTGGGCAACAGGTGGTCGTGCCAGAGCAGGAGCGACGGGGCGAACAGACCTCCCGCCGGTCCCAGCCCCGGAACCCGCGGGAGGAAGGGGCAGGCTGTCAGGCGGCGTCGAGGGCACGGGCGAGGTCGGCGACGAGGTCGTCCGCGTCTTCCGGGCCGACGGACAGGCGGATCATGCTGTCGGCGATACCGCGCTTCGCGCGCTCGGCCGGGTCCAGGCCGTGGGTGGTAGTGATCGGCCGGTGATCAGCGACTCGACATCACCGAGGCTGGGCGCCATGGCAAACAGCTTCAGCCGATCCACCACCCGCCTCGGTTCCGGCCGCGTCCGCGTCGAGTTCCCCTGAGCGGTGGGGGCGCTGGGCTCCGGGGTCGGCCACGCAACGGTCGTCGACGGTCAGGCGTGGATTCTGCGGGCCGATGCGCCGGGGCGGATGCGGGTCTGAAGCGGGGTCAACCGCCCGTGCTCCGCCGCGCACAGGACCACCGCCTCCACAGGCGCGCCGCAGTCGCGATGCTGGACCTCCAGGGAGGGGCCTTCCGGGTCCGCGACGTAGCGGTCTCCCCACTGCTTGAGGGCAATCATCGCGGGCCACAGGTCCCAGCCCTTCGCCGTGACCCTGTACTCGTACCGAGTACGGCAACCAGGCTCCTGGTAAGGGGTGGTGTGCAGGATTCCAGCTGCGACCAGCTTGCGCAGCCTGTCCGCCAGAACGGCCTCCGACAGTCCCACATGGCGGCGGAAGTCGTCGAAGCGCCGCACGCCGTTCATGGCGTCGCGCAGCACCAGCAAGGACCACTTCTCGCCAACCAGGTCGAGGGTCCGCTGAACCGTGCAGTTCTCGGTACTCATCTCCAGCCAGGTCATACGGGCCATCCTAAGCTGGCTTCTCGATTGACAGCCAGATGCATTCCTGGCTAGCTTCGCAGACCGAAGCCAGAGTCGAGCACCCATCGGAGCAGTAATGATCAGGTCGCGTACGTTCCGGTGGGACGATCCGAGCATTTCCGCCGCCGCCGTCGGGCGGGACACGGGCCTCGGCTTCCTCCGCGAGATTCTGGACGGACGCCTCCCCGCACCGCCGATCGTCGCCACCCTGGGCTTCGCCCTGGAGTCGGTCGACTTCGGCCGCGTGGTCTTCGCCCTGGCCCCCGGAGAGGAGCACTACAATCCCATAGGCAGCGTGCACGGTGGTGTGTACGCCAGCCTGCTCGACTCGGCGGCGGGCTGCGCCGTGCATTCGGTGCTGCCGCAGGGCATGGCGTTCACCTCGATCGACCTGAACGTGAAGTTCCTGCGCCCGATAACCACCGAGACCGGCAAAGTCCGGGCCGTCGGAACCGTCCTCAACAACGGTCGCCGCACTGCTCTCGCCCAAGCCGAACTTCTTGACTCCGCCGACCGGCTGCTGGCCCACGCCACCAGCAGTTGCCTGCTCTTCCCCGTGCCACCGCGCTGAGCGCTGTGCACTCAGCTCCGCCTCCGCCCTTGGCTGACAAGCCGCTCACTCGACGAGCGGCCGAAGGAATCGGCGATCGCCGCACAGAGCCCTGCCCGGTGGCCCGGACGCTTCCCTGGCCGTGGCCATCGGGCAGGCGGCCCGCTTCGGGCCACGAAAAGAGTGCACCGGGCTCCCGGCGTCAGGTGGGAATACGTACCGTCTCCACCCAGCTCGGGGGCTGTGGTGCAGCGGGGCCGACCAAAGCGGCGATGACGCGGCAGGGTGGGTTCTCGTCGGGCCAGGGGGTGAGTCCGTCGGTGAGGACGACGACGATGTTCGGGCGGTCCCGCGTCGCGAGCGCCGCCTCGATACCGACGCGCATGTCCGTGCCGCCACCGCCGCCCAGGGTGATCTGCTCGGTGGCCGTCACCCGGGACACGGCGTGCACGTCCGCGTCGCACGCGAGCACGGTCACGCGATTGCCCCGTACACCCACCTCGCGCAGGACGCCCGTCACCTCCGCGAGGGCGGCGGCCAGTTCGGCGTCACCCATCGAACCCGAGGTGTCGATGACGACGGCCACCCGCGGCAGCGGGCGGCGCAGGCTCGGCAGGACGACGCCGCGCAGCGCCGGGGTGCGGCGCGAGGGGCGGCGGTAGGTGTAGTCGACGGCCCCGCCGGCCCATGCGGCGGCTTCCCGGACCGCGCCCGACAGCGCCTGCCGCCAGTCCACCGTGGGTTCCAGGATCTCCTCGGCCCAGCGCTGCCAGCCCGCGGGCAGGGTGCCACGGCTGCGCTGATGGGCTCGCATCGCCTCGGCGGTCTGCCGCCGCAGGGCTTGCGCCTCGACATCGCCGAGCCTTGCGGCGCCGGCGGACTCGGGGAGTTCCCAGGGCGCGGGCCGGCCGTGGGCGCCCGATCCGCAGTCCGGCGCCCGCACCTGCGGCGGCAGCTGGTCGAGGTACGCCTCGAACAACTGGCCCTCGGGGAGGCCGAAGAGGCGGGGTTCCATGCGCCCGTCGGGCAGGCGCAGGCCGTCGGCGAGCAGGTCGTCGTTGATCTCACAGTCCTGGGCGACGTTGACGCGGTGCCAGTCTCGCTGGGCGGCGGCGGGGAGCCGCTCGGTGCGGCCGTGGTGGTCGCGCAGCAGGTGCGCCACCTCGTGCGTCCAGACGCCCGCGAGTTCCGGCACCGCCGTCGCGTCGACGAAGGCGGGGGACACATAGCAACGCCAGTGCCGGTCCACCCCCATCGTCTGCACCTGCGCGCTCGGTACGACGGTCAGGGCGTACAACGCCGACGCCAGATACGGCCGGTCGCTCGCCGCCCGGTAACGGGCGGCGAGCAGTCTGGTCAAGTCCAGGGCGCTGCGGGAATCTTCCGTCCTCCCCGCACGCCTCACCGGCTGCCGCCGGGCAGCGCCCCGGACATCTGCAGCAGGTCCAGGAACCCGTCGATGCCAGGCGGTACGGGCCAGTCGAGGTGCCGCATCGCCGCGAGGTCGGTGGCCGCCCGGGCGGCCACGTCCGGAACGCCCGCGTCCACGGCCTTCGACAGCACCGCCCAGCCGGCCTCCCACCGGGGCCGGGTGGGGTCGCTCTGGATGGCGGCGACCACCGCGATCAGGAACGCCAGCTGCCGGTCGCCGCGTTCGGGCAGGGCGAAGGCGTCCGGATCGGCGAGGACACGGTCGGGGTCGGGCAGATCGAGGTGTTCGAGGTACGACAGCAGCTCGATGCCCGCGCCGTCCCCGACGGCACCGGTGAGCGCGGCGGCCAGCGCCTCGCGGCCGACACCGGCCGCGTAGCCGGCGGCGAGCAGCTTGAGCGCCATCTCCCAGGTCCGAGGGGACGGCCAGGACCGGCCCCGGCTCTCGGCGTCGCCGGGGATGTGGTGGACCAGGCCGGGCCGGGCCGTGAGGAAGCCGGAGATCGCACCACGGGCCCGTGCGACCGCGCCGGGCACCTTTGCGGCGTCGATCACGGGCACGGTCACCTCCGGCCAGGTGCCGGCCAGGCCACGGGCCACCGTCCGGGGGTCGTGGGTCCATTCGAGGTGGACGAAGCGGTTGGCGAGCGGCGGGCTGAGATGCCAGCCGTCCGCGGCGCTGGACGGCGGATTGGCGGCGGCGACGATACGCACGGCCTCCGGCAGGACCAGGCTGCCGACCCGTCGTTCGAGTACCACCCGCAGCAGCGCCGCCTGCACGGCCGGCGGTGCGGAGGAGAGTTCGTCGAAGAAGAGCAGGCCCTGTCCGGCCCGGGCGAGCCGGACCGCCCAGTCCGGCGGGGCCATCGGCACACCGGTCACGGCCGGGTCGTCACCGACGATGGGCAGTCCGGCGAAGTCGGACGGCTCGTGCACGCTGGCGATGACCGTCTCCAGCGGCAGACCGAGCCCGGCGGCGAGCTGCTCCAGGCCGGCCGACTTGCCTATGCCCGGCTCTCCCCACAGCAGTACGGGCTGATTGGCCGTCACGGCGAGGGCGAGCGCCTCCAGCTGCGGGTTCGCGGCGGGCTCGGTCCGTCGCGTGCGCAGCCTGCGGTTGAGGTCGTCCGCGGCCGCCAGCGGGCCGGACGGCGCCGTGGGGGCGGTGGAGTCGCTGTTCAATGGGACTCTTCCTCGTCGTCGGGCTCTTCCTCGTCGTCGGGCTCGTCCGCGTGGTACTCCTCCTGCTCGTCCATCCATTCGTCCCACCACTCGGCGCCGACGCCCGGATGTTCCTCCCGTACGCGTTCCTGGAGGAAGCCCAGGTCGGGCCGCTTGTACCGACGTACGAGCTGGGCGAGCGACAACTCGGACTGGTCGATCACATCGAGCCGCGCCCCGGCCGCGACGAGCGCCTCCACCAGCGCCTTCGAACCGAGGTCGTTGACCGCCACGAACAGCGGCGTGCGCTCCCGCCGGTCGCGGGCCTCGAGGTCCAGTCCCTCCGCCAGCAGCCTCGGCAGCAGCGTCTCGTGGTCGAGGAGGTTCAGTACGTGCAGCAGGGTGCGCCCGCAGGCGTCCCGCACGCGGGGATCCACGCCCGCGTCCAGGAGCTCCAGCACGCCGGAGGTGTCACCGTGTTGGGCGCGCAGGAACAGTTCGTGGCGTTGCGCCCGCAGCACCTTGGGCAGACGGCCTTCTCCGGAGGTCCACGTCTGCGCCACAGCGAAGCATCCGGCGACGGCACCGCCGAAGGCGCGCATGGCGCGTTCGCGCTGCTGTTCCTCGTCGCTGTGTGGCATCCGCAGCAGACCGCCGGGCCGGAAGGCCACCTCGTGCCATTCCCCGCGGCACCTGACCCGCACGGGCGCGGGAGCCGTCGGCCCCGGCGGGCCGGCCGGGCCTTCCGGGACCTGGAGGGCGGGGAACAGCGCCTCACGGACGAGCGGATGCAGATGCTCCGGTGCGACGCCTTCGACGCGCATCAGGTCGAGGTCGGGGAGCCTGCGCCACAGTGCCTCGGCGAGGAAGGGCACGCCTTTTACGTCGTCCTGGTCGACGGCTCGCGCCAGCAGCCCGCCGCCGTCCGTGGGTTCAAGCAGGATGAAGGTCCGCCAGTGCGCGGCGATGAGGAATCGGTCGGCGACGCCTTCGGCCGCCTGCCGACGGATTTCCGGCTCCAGACGGGTGGGGTTGAGCGCGATGCCGCCCAGGAGCCGCTCCGGGTCGGCGCGGTACCAGCCCGACTTCTGCGGGGGTGTCAGGTCCAGCTCGATGCCCGCGGCGGTGAAGGCGGCCTGAATCTCGCCCTTCTGGTGCAGCAGCGTGGTCCACTCGGCCCGCGCCGCCGGGTCGCCGTCGCCGGGATCGGCCGTCGGCAGCTCGTCCGTGCCGCGTGGGCTGGCGTCGGCGTGGAAGAACGGCGGCCGGTCCGTGCCGCCGCCGCACCGTGCACGCAGCTCGGCGGCGTGCCGTGCGTCCCACAGATGCCGCGCGGACCGCCAGTCGTGCGTGGTTGGCCCGAAGACGCCTGCGGCCCGCTCGTCCGTGACCGTCCCGAACCGCAGGGCGATCCGCTGCGGTCCGTCGATCATCGGAGGAGTGGTGATGTGCAGGTACGGCGCGGCCTGGCGGCTTTCGTCCGTCCCCGTCGGGCGGTAGCGCGCGAGGACGACCGTCGTGTCCGTGGCGAGCGTGGTCCGACCGCCGAGCACGCGCGGCAAGTGCCAGCGCAGCAGGTCGGGGGCGAAATGGCGGAGGTCGTCCTCCAGGGCCACGGCGACGTCGTCGCCGCAGTGGCCGGCGACATCGGCCAGGTCGAAGGTGACGTCGACGTTCGCCGCCACGCAGGCACCCCGCCAGTCACCGGCCAGACGGCGTTCGGTCGCGCGCTCGATCATCCAACCGGGCACCGCGTACCTGCGGATCCTGCGTCGGCTCGCCGCCTCGTCCGGCGGGAAGCAACGGAGTTCGCTGCGAGAGCTCAACGGTAGACACTCCCTATCGCGCGCAGGTCGGAATGCGCCCTGGTGACGGGCCTCAGACGCTGGGTGAAGGACCGCTTCACCTTGCGGGGCAGGCCCGGCCCCAGACCCACGTACTCCAGGGGCGAGTTGTCGGTCACGGCCGCCAGCAGGGTCTTTGCGCCCCGTCCGGTGAGGCCGGTGTGGCACAGCTCCAGCCGGCGCAGGGGGCTGCCCGGCAGCGCGGCGGCCAGCGCGTGGGCGCCTTCGTCGCCGGGAGCGTTGGCGGGGGCACCGAGGCTGCGTTCCGACGCCGGCCGGCCCAGGTCGAGTGCCTCGATACCTCCGAGGGAGTCGGCGAGGGCCCGCGCCCCGACGGGGCCGATCCCATTGCCGCCCAGGCCGAGGCGCACCGGCCGTGCGGGGTCGGCCGCGGCGGCGAGGATCGCGGCGCCTTCGTCTCCGAGATGGTTGGCGGGGAGGTACAGCTCGCGCACTCCCGCCTCCCGGATCAGCGCCGCCAGCAGCGGGGCGGCGTCGGCAGTCAGGCCGTTGCCGCCGAGGAAGAGGCGTTCCACCGGGCTGGGCCGGCCGGTGAGAGCGTCGAACAGGACGCGCAGACCGTCGGTGGTCAGACCGGTGTTGACCAGGTCAAGCGTGCGCAGCGTGGCATTTCGGCGGAGCATCGCGGCGAGCGCGCGGGCGCCGTCGTCGCCCACCGGGTTGCGCTTGAGCCACAGGGCGCGGACGGCGCTGTCAGTCGTCAGCGCGTCGGCGAGCGCGGTGACGCCCTTGGGGCCGATGCGGTTGCAGCCCAGGTAGAGCGTGTGCAGGCCGTGGCCGTCGACCAGCGCGTCGGCGACCGCGCGGGCTCCGTCGTTCCCGATGGCGTTGGTGCCGAGCAGGACGTGCGTGGCGTGCGGAGAGGCGGCGGCGACGGGCATCAGCCGGGCGGCGCCTACCGTTCCGAGGCCCTGCTTGCACAGGTCGACACGCCCGTCCGCGCGTACGGTGCCGAGCGGGAAGGTCTCGTCGGCCTCGACCGGCTGCGCGGACCGCAGTCGGGCAAGCAGCGGCTCCAGAGCGGCGGGATCGCTGACCGGGATGTCCGGGTGCTCGATCGCGGGGCAGCGTACGGCTGTCGGCTGCGTCATCACCACTCCACCGGTCCATCGCCGGTGCCCTGCTCGCCGAGGGCGGCATCGCCCTCCGCCCGCCAGGACGAACCGACGCCCATCGACTTTTCCTCCACAACAAGGGTGGCAAGGCTGGTCGGATTTGAACCGACGTCCTCCAGCTTGATGCTTGGGCGCGACGACCTCTGCGCTACAGCCTTGCCGCGGAGATCATAGCGGACTTCGCCTTTGCGTTCGAACCCAGTTGGGCTCGGCCTGGGGACAATCGCCCCCGTGGCGCCCGTGCGACGGTGACGGGCAGCCCTGTGGCGCCCGTGCGTCGGGGATGGGCAGCACCGGTCGCCTGTCGGTCGATGCGGCTGGAGGCAGTCGGCGCCGGGCCCGCATCGGCCTGCGAGGGCCGGCCGCGCAGCGGCAGGAACCTTTCAGCAGTCAACACCGGACGACTGACACACTGCCTTCGGGGGCCGGTTCCGCCTTCGCCCGGGTGGCGCTGGTAGTTGTGAGCGCGTGATCAACTCTCATCTGTGGCAGCGCCTCGACGTGCCCGCGCTGCTGTCCCTGTCGCTCCTGTCCCCCACCCCCGCGGCATCCGCCGCGGCAGCAGCACCCACAGCCCCATACGCATACGCCGGCGTCTCGGCCGGGGCGCGGCGGCCCCTTCCCGAGCCACCGCCGCCGGTTGTCACCCGCAAAGAGCTCGCCGAGCTGACCGTCACGGCCCGCACCCGATGACCGGCTACTCACGGGCCACGTTCCCCCACCCGCTCGCCCGGTACGGCGCCTGCGACACACGCGAAGTCGCCCTCGCCCCGGACGGCCAGGCCGTCGTCCCAGACTCCCGGTGCCGCGCCATCTCCGGCATCTGGGTGGGCTCCTACGACGGTACGGTCCTCAACTCTGCCGGCGAGGTCGACATCGCCCACATCGTGCCCCTCGTCAACGCCAGGCGCTTCGGGGCCGATCTGTGGGGCACCCCCACCCGGCGGATGTTCGCCAACGACCTCGGCAGCACCCGGCTCCTGGCCGTGTCGGCGTCGTCGAACCGGGCCAACGGCGACCAGAGCCCCGACCATTGGCAGCGACCACTGCGCACCTCCTGGTGCACGTATGCCCGGGCCTGGACCCATGTGGAGTACGCGGACACCATCAACATCACCGAGCGGGAGACGACCGCCCCGACCGAGATGCCGGACACCTGCACCGCATGAACGAGGCCTCCGACATCGACCAGTACGTCGACCGCGTCATCGCAGGGCCGGGCGGAGCGATGACCGACGACGTCGGCGTCGTCACCGGCGACCTCACCGTCGCCACCCTGCTGCTGCCTGACCGTCGCGCGGCCCGCGTCCTCATCCAGTACACCGGCGCCAAAGAGTGGTACACCCTCGCCGGCAGCCCCGCCCCCATCCCGCCTGGCGGCCTGGCCGCCTACCACCGCGACCTCCTCGGCCGCATCAGACGCGGTGGAGGCGCCCGGGCGACCTGACCGGCCGGCGGGCAGGGCCGACCAGCCCAAGAGACAGGCCGCAGAAGGGCATTCCTCGTGCACGAAGGGCCCGCAACAGTTGCGAAACGTCGGCCTCGGCGATCGTGCCGCTGTCTCCCTCAAGGGCGGCGGTGGCCGGACGGCACCGGAGAGTGCTCTGACGCCCCGCCGAGTTCCGTCCTCACAACACGACTTCCCTGCGCTGCCCGACGAGCCAGGCGCAGCTCACCTGGGGCGTGGTTGCGAGGCATCACCCTTGCGACCGTGGCAGGTGCAGCCGCAGCGCTGCACGAGCAAGATGCCGCGCGCGTGCGGCAGCGCCACGTCCGTCTGCCGGCACACGCGGTGCAGGTCCCAGTAACCTGGCTGCTGCGCCACGCTGCATTCCGGCGAGAGCGGCGACCGGTCGGTCGAGGCCGGTGTGCTCACAACCACTCGCCCCGGCTCCGCGCGTTGGCCAGGGCCACGCCGCACGACAGCCGCTCCATCTGCGTGGCGGGGCGCAGCGGGCCGTGCGCGTCCCACTCCCGCCCGCCGCCGGGTGGCTTCAGCTGCCAGTACGGACCGACGTGGTCGACGGCCCTGCCGACTGTGCGCGTCGCCTCGTCGTAGACGAGATCACCCACGTCCGGCTCATATGCGTTCATGCGCACCCCCGGCGGGTAGCGTCGGCGAGCCTCAGCGCGACGGCGGCGCGCACTCGCCCCAGGTGGATCAGGTTCAGTGAAGACGAGGCTGCGTCCGCCCCCACGGACGGCAGCACGATCCCCTGCCGCCGTCTGTGCTTCTCGCACAGTTTCGACCGCCGCTGTGACATCCGTGGTGTCCGGCTCTTGCTGCGCTGTGACTACGAACTCAGCGTGATGGGACACCAGTTGAGAGGGCGAAAGGTATGCGCGGTAGTTCTCGGGTAACTACGGCCTACACCCGAGGATTCCCTCGCGGCGACGGGTAGCCATGGCCGGGACGGGAGCGCTGGTGCCAAGCTGATCGAGAACCGGGCGAACAGGGAACCGATCAGTCCGCGACGGCCTCACCGCCGTCGGCGATCATCACCGCCAGGCCGGTGCCGATCCGACCCGGATCATGTCCGGTCCCACGCGGCCGAAGCGGACGGAGAGCGGCGGAGTACGCGGCCGTCAACCGGGTGGTATCGGCGAGATCCGCAAACAGCCGTGCCCCGGCCTGTCCGACCGCCCCCGAACCATGGGCACTGACCTGGACCTTGGGACGCGACCCGATGCCCTGCACGTAGAAAGCGCCCTCCGCCTGGACCGACAGGTTAGTCGCCGGAGTCCCCACCGATCACTGGACGCCAGTCACGGATGGAGATCACATCGACGCCCGCGGTTCGGTAATACGGGTCGTCCGCGAGAATCCGGTCCAGCTGACCTCGATCCACGTTGAAAAGGAGGATCGCGCCGGAGTCGTCGGCGAGTGGCCCCGCGGCCAGGAGGTGCCCGTCGGCGTGGAGACGGACGAGGGTGTGGCGGTGGGCGGGGCGGGCGGCCAGGCGCTCCGGGGCAGGTGTGAAGGCAAGTTCGACGATGAGCATGCAACGATCGTACGGTCTCGTACGTGTTGCTTTCGGCGGCGGCTGATACCCCTCCGGACCGGCACGTCCTTTGCGCGTTCCCATGTTGGCCGCGGTCGGGAGCGCCGGCTTGCGTTCATGGCGCCACGCTCACTGGGACACCCCATGCACCATGCGGAGCCTGCGGAGGGACGGCGAACCACAATCGGCGAGCCCACCGAGGGAGGAGGGCGAGCCCACCGAGGGAGGAGCGGGGCACGCGGCGGCGGTATCGGCGTGCTCCGCCGACAGGCCCGACCCCACCTCAGAACCATCCGCACTGACCTGGACCTGGGACGCAACGAACAGCAAAACCCGTGGTCAGCCCGCCCAGACGGGCCAACGGCAAGGCTCAAAAAGCTTAGCCCAGGGGATTCCGCGAGCCGCGATGAGTCCTGCGGCGTCCGGCGGTCGTACTGTCGAACCGCTACCGAGGAGGACTTCTGATGCGCAGCGTGACCTATTCGATGAACGTCTCACTTGACGGCCACATCGTCGGGCCGGACGGCGACTTCGACTGGACGGCGCCCGACGAGGAGGTCTTTCGCTTCTGGATCGACGAGATTCGAGAGGTCGGCGTCCACCTGTTGGGACGACGGCTGTACGAGACGATGCTGTACTGGGAGACCGCCGACCAGGATCCATCGCTCGACGACTCAATGCTCGAGTGGGCCGCGATCTGGAAGCCGCTCCCAAAGGTGGTGTTCTCCACCAAGCTGTCGGCGGTGCAGGGCAATGCCCGCCTGGCCTCCGGCGGCCTGGCGGAGGAGATCGAGCGGTTGCGGGCCGAGCCGGGGGAGGGCGACATCGCGATCGGCGGAGCGACTCTCGCCGCCGAGGCGGCCGCAATGGGTCTGATCGACGAGTACCGGGCCGTGGTCTACCCGGTGCTGGTAGGCGGTGGCATTCCGTTCTTTCCCCAACACGAGCGCCGGGTGGATCTCGAACTCGTCGAGACCCGCACCTTCAGCTCGGGAGTCGTCTACCTCCGCTACCGCGTGGCGCGCTAGTGGCCTGAGTGAGGAATTCCGTTCAGACGGCTGGCGAGGCGTTCGAGGATCTCGTCTGCGGCTTCGTCCAGACGTAAGGCTTCGGGACGCTGTTCCAGGCGGCGATCCAGTTGCGGATGTGCGTCTCCAGTGCCTGGTGTCCGCGGTGCGGGGAGCCGATCGCTTCGCCGGTGGCGACCTCGAGGGCGGCGATCAGGGTGGTGGTGCCGGCGCGGCCTGGAGCTTGGTGAGCAGCCCTGCCCACACACCCAGGCGCTGCCAGCGGCGGAACAGGCCGTAGACCGTCTGCCAGGGGCCCTAGCAGGGCGGGGGGTCCCGCCACGGAGCCACGGTCCGCACTCGCCACCGGATTCCGTCGATCAGCATCCGCTTCGGCCAGGACGGCCTGCCCGTCGTCGCTGCGGCCGGCAGAAGCGGCTCCAGTACGGCCCACCAACGCCATCGATGCCGTCACCGGCCCGCTCGACGACGAGTAGGCCGCCGCACTCCACGGGAGGGTTCGGCGGGGGTTCGTCCTGACAGTTGCCTACCCGCGGCAGGTTCGCTGTGAGGGCGGGCGGACCGCGACTCCTGGGGTCCTCCTCCAAGCGCTCGGCGCTCGTGGCTGTGCCATTCTGGCGGTGTGAGCGCCTTCCCGTTTCGGGGCGATTGCGGGAAACATACGCTTCCTGCGTTGCCGCCCCATATCTGCCGGGAGCGCCCATTGTCCCCGGCGGACCAGGCAGCTGGTTGTACGGGCAGGTCCCGGCGGAATGGCGTTCGTGTCGGCTCGCCGGCCCCGATCCGGAGCGCCGGGTGGACCCGCACCGCTCGAGCACCGAGGCCGCCTGAGGCCGCCTCGGAACTGCCGTTGCATCCGCCGGATGCGGAAGGAGGCCGGGCCTGTGAACACCTATCTCCATGGCGCTGTCGTGGTCACCGCCGTGGTGTCCCTGGGCCTCGGACTCGGTGCCTGCGGGCAGGCCGACGAGTCCACCGGTAAGGGTGGGGCGAGCATCGGCGTGCTGCTCCCGGAGAACCAGACGCCCCGCTACGAGCAATCCGACCGGCCCCTGATCGAGAAGGAGATCAAGGAGCTGTGCGGCAGGTGCACCGTGGAGTACGCCAATGCCCTCGACGACGCGGGCATGCAGCGGCAGCAGGTCGACACCATGATCAGTAAGGGGATCGACGTCCTGATCCTCGACGCCGTCGACATCCGAGGGCTGCGCTCCTCGGTCGCGGAGGCGAAGGGCGCGCACATTCCGGTCGTCGCGTACGACCGGCCCGTCGAGGGCCCGATCTCGGCGTACGTCTCCCATGACCTCGAGGCCGTCGGCAGGCTCCAGGGCGAGGCGCTGCTCAAGGCCCTGGGCGGCAAGCGGGGCAGCGGCCAGATCGTCAGGGTGGAGGGACCGTCGAAGTCGTCCCGGCAGCAAACCCCGTTCGCGCAAGGCGCCCAGTCCGTCCTCGAGGGCAAGGTGAAGATCAGCAAGATCTACCGCGCCGAAGCCTGGAACGCCGGGGGTGCCTACGCCGCGATGTCCGGCGCCATCGCCGCTGAGGGCGCCGACAACATCGACGGCGTCTGGGCCGGCAACGACGTTCTCGCCGGCGGCATCATCCCCGCCCTCAAGAGCGCTCGCATCACGCCGCTGCCGCCCGTCGTCGGCCAGGACGCCGACCTCCCGGCCGTGCAGCGCATCGTCAGCGGCGAGCAGTACATGACCGTCTACAAGCCCTACAAGCCCGAGGCGGACGCCGCCGCCAAAATCGCCATCGCCCTCGGCCGCAGTGAAGAGATCGACCACCTCGCCGAGAACACGATCGACACACCCACCACCAAGGACGTCCCGGCCGTGATGCTCACTCCGATCCCTGTGACCGTACACAGCATCAAGGACACTGTCGTCAGGGACGGCATGTACACGATCGACCAGATCTGCACCCCCAAGTACCGGCCCGCGTGCGACAGGGCCGGGCTCACCGAGTAAGGCCGCTTGACCAGCGGCGATGAGTTCCGAACGGCACAGGCGCAGGTACCCCGGTTCCCTCCTCGGCACCGCTGAGTGTGCGGTACCAACACCGGGCTCGATGAGAACCGCATCAATCGCAGTGCCTGGCGAAGCTCATGCCCGGCGAGAAGGGGCTGGTCCATGGCCGCGGTCCCAACTCCCACGGGACCGCGGCCATGACCCCACCGTCCGTGGACGTACAAGGTCCCCAAGAATCGACCAGTCCTACTGGGATTCCCAGGAACGGCAGCACGCCGTCACCGTGTCACGGGTCCCATCAGGGGCAAACCCATCGGCAGCAAGCACAGAAACCCTGGAACACCCGCCGACCGCTACCTCGGCGTGGGGTTCGGCGCCACCTGAACCGCTCCGCGCTCAGACGCAGCATGCGGACGCCGCTGTACACACGCCCTGCGGGCCGTGCCCGAAAGCCGCGGCCCCGCCGGACCGGACTCGGCCCGGGCCCGAACCAGCCAGAACGTCCGCTGGTCTCTCAGGCCAGTCCGGAGCCACCCAGCATCAACAGGGCGACGTCGATCACCGCGACACCCAGGGTGGCGAGAAAGGGGATGCGGTCGTTCCGCCCGGTGACCGGCAGGGTGACCGCGGCCGACGACAGGGCCCCGGTCACCACGAGCACGCTCCAGCCGCCCGCTCCCAGCGGACCGGGCGGCCCGATGGCCAGCGAGACCGACGCACCCAACAGCGCACAGGCGGCCAAAGTTCTGGCCGACCGCCGGCCAAGACGCTGGGGCAGGCCGCGGATGCCGGAGGACAGGTCGGCCTCGATGTCCGGCAGCACATTGGTGGCGTGGGCGCCCACACCCAGCAGCGCGCCCGCGACCGAAACCCAGACCGGCGGCCAGGGATGGCCCGGAAGGCCGAGGGTGACGAACGCGGGCAACAGGCCGAAGGCGAGCGCGTAAGGCAGCCAGGAGACGGCCGTCCGCTTGAGGCGGAGGTTGTACCACCATGCGGCCGCGACCCCGGTGAGGTGCGCCGCACCCGCGAGCAGCCCGCCGGCCAGCGACAGAGGGATGCACACGGCAAGCGCGCAGCCCGCCGCCCCGGCGACGATACGCGGGGGCACCTCACCGCTCACCAGCGGTTTGTCCCTGCGCTTCGCCGCGCGGTCACGCCCAAGGTCGACACGGTCATTGCACCAGCCCACGGACAACTGACCGCTCAGCACTGCGGATGCGACGAGCAGGCAGCCGGCGGGGCCGCGACCCGAGAACACCGCCAGCACGGTGGTCACGGCGCTGACGACGAGCGTCGGAGCGGGATGGCAGGCACGAAGCAGCCCGAGCGGAAGCGTCAGGAAACCGCCCCGTTGCCAGCTGAAGTCGCTTCGCGGACCCGACTGCTGATCGATCGTCATTCGATGCTGCGGCACATGGATATCCAATACGCTCAATGCGTCAGTACATGCACGTATCGACCTATATTGACGGAATGACGCGAATCGCAGCCGTGAGCGGCGCACTGCCGCCGCACAGCTACGGACAGGACGAGATCGCCGACACGCTGACCGCCCTGTGTCTGCCACCCGGAACCAGTCGCGCAGTGCTCGACCGCTTGCACACCGGCGCTGCCGTCCGCAGGCGCCATCTGGCACTGCCCCTGGACTGCTACGGCACGCTCAACGGATTCGGCGAGGCCAATGACCTCTTCATCGAGAAGGCACTCGACCTGGGTGAACGCGTCATTCGTTCCGCGCTCGAAGAGGCCGGACTGGACGCGGCCGAGCTGGACCTGGTGATCTCCACGTCCGTGACCGGGATCGCGGCGCCCTCTCTGGAAGCGCGGCTGGCCGGGCGTCTGGGGATACGTCCGGACGTCAGGCGGCTTCCGCTCTTCGGTCTCGGCTGCGTCGCGGGCGCGGCGGGAATCGCCCGGATGCACGACTACCTTCAAGGCCGACCGGGTGATGCGGCGCTCCTTCTCTCCACCGAACTGTGCTCCCTCACCCTGCAGCGCGACGACGCGTCCATCGCCGCTCTGGTGGCGGCCGGCCTGTTCGCCGACGGCGCCGCGGCTGTGGTCGCCGTCGGGGACAGCCACACCGGCGGCGGCAGGGGCCCCGAGGTGCTCGCCACCCGCAGCTGCCTCTTCCCGGGCACCGAGCACGTGCTCGGATGGGAGATCGGCGACCGCGGGTTCCGGATCGTACTCGGCAGCGATCTGCCCGAGTTGGTCAGCCTGCTGGTCGCGGAGGAGGTGCGCTCCTTCCTGGCGGAGCACGACCTCAAACCCTGCGACGTGACCGGCTGGGTGTGCCATCCGGGAGGCCCCAAGGTGCTCGACGCTCTGGAGGACGCGCTAGGCCTGACGGCGGCGGCGCTGGCACCGAGCAGGCGCTCGCTCGCCGAGGTCGGCAATCTGTCCTCGGCATCCGTGCCCCACATCCTGCGCGACACCTTGGCCCTGCGCCCACCCCCGAGCACACCGGGCCTGGTGCTCGGCCTGGGCCCTGGGCTGTGCTCCGAACTCGTCCTCCTGCGCTGGTAGCTCCCGGTGATCGCGTACACCGTCCTCGTCCTGCTGGTGGCGGCCGAGCGCATGGTCGAACTCGCCACCGCACGCCGTAACGCGCAATGGAGCCGCCGCCGGGGCGGCATGGAGTACGGGCGCAACCACTATCCGGTGATGGTCGCATTGCACACCGGGCTGCTGGCCGGCTGCCTGGCCGAGGTCTGGTGGGCCCACCGGCCGTTCGTGCCCGTCCTCGGCTGGTCGATGTTCACCCTCGTCGTGGGTGCACAAGCGCTGCGCTGGTGGTGTGTGACCGCCCTGGGGCCGCGCTGGAACACTCGGGTCATCGTCGTTCCCGGACTCGAACTGGTCAGCGCGGGCCCGTATCGCAGGTTCAGCCATCCCAACTACATCGCCGTCGTCGGGGAGGGACTGGCCCTGCCCCTCGTCCACGGGGCATGGATCACCGCCACCGTCTTCGCCCTGCTCAATCTGCCCCTGCTCGCCGTGCGCGTGCGCTGCGAGAACGCGGCTCTCGCCGCCGCCCGTCAATCATGATCGATCTGCTGGTGGCCGGAGGAGGTCCGGCCGGGCTCGCCACCGCGATCCACGCGGCCGGGGCCGGCCTCGATGTGATCGTCGTCGAGCCCCGCCCCGCCCCCGTCGACAAGGCGTGCGGCGAGGGGCTGATGCCGAGCGCCGTACATGCCCTGCGCGACCTCGGCATCGTGCCCCAGGGACATCCACTGCGGGGCATCCGGTACCTCGACGGCCGCCATCGAGCCGAGGCGGTCTTCCGCCAGGGCCACGGCCTGGGAGTGCGGCGCACCACGCTGCACCGTGCCCTTGGCCGACGGGCGGCGGACCTCGGCATCCCGGTTGTCGAAGGGCGCATCGACATGGTCGTGCAGCAACGCCAGAGAGTCGCCGCCGCCGGGTTCACTGCGCGTTACCTCGCGGCGGCCGACGGTCTGCACTCCCCGGTCCGCCGCCGGCTCGGTCTGCAGCAGCCGCCCGACCCCCGGCGACAGGCCCGGTACGGGCTTCGGCGGCACTACGCCGTACCGCCGTGGACCGACCACGTCGAAGTGCACTGGTCCGCGCGCGCCGAGGCATACGTGACCCCTCTCGGCCCCTGTCTGGTGGGCGTCGCCGTGCTGACCTCCGACCGGGCACCGTTCGACGAACACCTCGCCGGTTTCCCCGAATTGATCCGTCGGCTGCCCCCGGCAGCCGCCACCGCCGTGCGCGGGGCGGGGCCACTGCGCCAGCAGACCACCGCAAAGGTGGCAGGACGCGTGCTGTTGGTCGGCGACGCCGCCGGCTACATCGACGCCCTCACCGGCGAAGGCGTCGCCGCCGCCCTGGCCTGCGCCCCACACCTCGTCGACTGCGTACGGCGGGATCATCCCCAGGCCTATGAGCGCGCCTGGCACCGTGTGACGCGCGAGCACCGTCTGATCACCGCGTCTCTGCTCCGGCTCCGCGACGACCGGCGTCTTGCCCCTCGCATCGTCCCGGCCGCCGCTCGCCTCCCGTTCCTCTTCTCCGCTGTCGTCAACCGGCTGGCGTGACGTGCGAGTCGGCGACGATTGCGCTGGGCGTGCTCATGTGGCCACCGTCGTCGTGCAGTCGGTCCCCGGGCTATCGGCACAGTGGTCGTCGGTTCGGCAAGCGTGGATCGGCCGACGCAGGAGGGTTTCGCAGGAGTCCCGCGGGGGTCGCGCTCTATCTCGACGCCCCCGCAGATGGAGTCGTTGATCCTGCGTAGGCGTGCTGCGGCTTCGCGAGTGCGTCGACGTCCCCGGCGGCGTGGCCGGCGAGGAAGCGTGCGGTGGAGGGTTTCGGTAGGGCTTTCCTGGATGGCCGGTTCGGCCCAGGCGTAGCGCTGGGGTTCCATGCCGGCGAAGGGCCGGCCGCGCAACCATCGCGAGGGCCTGGCGAAGGGTGAGGTCGCCGGCCTCGGCGAGTCCGCGGCGCCGGACTCGGGCACCGACCGCCACCTCACACGCGTGCGATTCATCACACCCAGTTATATTGTGCACAATTAAATTGCTGGCTAGCGTCTGAGGCGGACACCACCCACAGGGAGGCAGCACCATGAATCCCGTCCGCTACGAGGACTACCGCCCCACCGAACGTCCGACCTACAAGCAGGAGTTGGACGCGGTCGTCGCCCAAGTGGCGCATCGCACCCGCGCCTCGGTCGAGCGCGAGGCCGTCGGCCACGCCGTCCGAACCGCCCATGGGAAGACGTACGGCCTCCTCAAGGCCACCGTCACCGTCGGTGACAACCCAGGCTCCTACGGCCAGGGCATCTTCGGCCGGCCCGCCGTGTACGACGCCGTCGTCCGCTACTCCAACGGCCTGGGGCACCAGCGCCCCGACCATCAGCTGGGCGCGGCGTGCGGGATGGGCATCAAGCTGTTCGGGGTTCCCGGCCCCGCACTGCTGGACGACGAACGAGACAGCGGCACCTTCGACCTCAACCTGATCAACAACGAGGTCTTCTTCGCGAACACCGCCTACGACTACATGGTTATCGAGGACCTGTTCGCGGAGCTGCCCGAGGCCTTGGTGAACCCGGCCCGTCGCAAGACCTGGATGGCGGAGTTCCTGACCCGCCGGGGCACGCTCACCGACCCCGACGACTGGCTGTGGGACGAACTGTTCGCCATGCTCTCGTTCACCACCGTCCCGCGCAGGAACCTGCTGTCGTACACCTACAACAGCATGGGCGCCTTCCGGTACGGCCACCACATCGCCAAGATCCGTACCGTGCCGACAGCCCAGTCGTTGGCCTCTCTCACACGCCAGATCGTGGACGTGCAGGCGGACAACGAGGCGTTTCGCCGCACCCTGGTTGCCGAAACGGCGGAGCGGGACCACTCCTTCGAGCTCCAGGTGCAGCTCAACACCGACCTGGCCCGGATGCCGGTGGAGAACACCTCCGTGAAGTGGCCCGAGGAGTTGGCCCCGTGGGTGACGGTTGCCCGTGTGGACCTCCCCCGTCAGGACATCGGCGGCGACGACAACCTGACGGCCGCCGACGCCACGTCGATCACCCCGTGGCGCTCACGCGAGGAGCACCGGCCCCTCGGCGAGATCCAGCGGGTCCGGCAGGAGGTCTACCGGCGCTCTTCCATCGAGCGGCACCGCATCAATGGACAGGAGCGGCGCGAACCGGCCGGCAGCGCGGAACTGCTCGGCTGAACTGCCTCGGATGCGTCCCGCCGCCTGACACGGCCCAGGTCCTGGGCGACGGCTCTTACCTCAGCACGGTTCATGCCGAGAAGGACCGCAAGAGTCGCCTTCAACGGGCAGGCCGACAGCAATGGATGGCTTCCGGCGCTGGCCCGTCAGGGGACTGCTGCAGCTGCTTGGCCAGCCGCTGCGGCAGTTTCGGCCGTCGGCGTCCGGAAGCCCCGTCAGCTCGGCTACGTCTGGAAGCAGTCGCCGACAGGAAACACCCTGATCACGGCCTTCTGCAACACGCATTGGGGTCTGGTCTCCGAGCGGGTGCCACCGCAGCCACGCCGACCTCTACCGTGACACCCCGACCAGGCACCCTCACTTCTGGCCCACCGCCCCGACCACGGTCAGCGGGCCCGACCATGCCCCCGACCGCGGCAGGTCGACGCCTTACATGACCGCTCGGCGTCCACGGCTGCAAAAGCTGCGCCGGCTCGCGGTTCGCGGAGCCAAGACGCCACTGGTGTACGGAGCCGCAGTCTACCGAGCGCGTGTGCGGCCGGTGTTCAACAGCCACTGGCTGATATGCGCCGCAGCGCACCTGCTGACAGTGTGCCAGGCCCCACTGTGTCAGCGCCCGCCCCAACCACCAGCCGACCGCTCGGTGGCCATTGCGCGACATATGTCGCGCCCACCGGATGCGACAGCCTCCTATGTAGCAGAGACACATATGTGAGCGTTTTCCGTTCTGCCATCATGCATTCCACCGTGCGCCGCGGTTAGCGACGCGCGGAATCCAACGCGTGCACCGGAAATCCTCTCTGCCTCTTTCGAGGATCCGACGGACGGTTCTCCCATGCAGAAAGAGAGGCTTGTCGAGCGTGCATATCGCGATAGCGAATGAACCGTAAGGAGATCCTATGCGTTCCCCCACGTGGCATAGAAGTCTTCTGTCTACCGGGGCAATCGTGCTGGCGTTCATCGCCGGCTTCCTGTCGATGCCGTCCGCTTCGGCAGCCATGGCGAGCACGACCATCGTGGCCAAGCACTCCGGCAAGTGCCTGGACGTGCGCGGCGGACCGACCCAGACCGCCAGCGGCGCACTGATCGAGCAGTGGTCGTGCAGCGGCGAGGCCAACCAGAACTGGACGCTCAAGGACACCGGCGGCGGGCAGTACGAGATCATCGCGCAGAGCAGCGGCAAGTGCGTCCAGACGGTCAACGCCGGCACCGCCAACCGGACCGGTCTGGAACAGTCGGACTGCACGGGCGCGTCGCAGCAACTGTGGCGGAGGCAGAGCACCGGCACCACCGGTGAGTACACGTTCGTCCACGTCCCCAGCAGCCGCTGCCTCGACATCACCGGCGGCCCCACTGCCACCGGCGACGGCGCACTCGCTGAGCTGTGGGACTGCACCGGCCAAGCCAACCAGACCTGGACCATCGGTGCCCCGGCGACGCCGCCCAGCGACGGCACCGGACCCTACGGCCAGGACCCGAACCTCTACACCCCCACGTTCTCCGACGAATTCGACGGCAGCAGCCTCAACACCGGCAAGTGGGTCGACCACTTGTGGTACCAGCCCGCCGACCCGACGCCGAACTACGTCGTCAGCAACGGCAGCCTCAAGATTTACCCGGTCGCCGGCACCGAGTTCAAGCGGGACTACCGGCACATCACCACGGACGGCCTCTTCTACCAGACCTACGGATATTTCGAGATCGAAGCGAAGTTGCCGCACGGCAAGGGGCCGTGGCCCGCGTTCTGGCTCTACAACCACGACACCAGCGGCGAATACCGCCCGGAGATAGACATCATGGAGGCCTATCCGGGTGGCGGCCCTGACAGCGGCTGGTCGGACGCGAACCTGCACCCCACCACCTTCGCGTGCACGATCTGGCGGGGCGACCCCGGCGACATGGCGGGCACGAAGAAGCTGCAGACGACCGACCTGTCCGCAGGCTTCCACAAGTACGCCGTCAAGTGGGAGGCGAACAAGATGACCTTCTACTTCGACGGTCAGGCGTACTACACCCTCGACGTCAGCATGTCCCAGCGCATGTACATCCTGCTGAGCCTCCAGTTCGGCAGCGCCAGTGGGCCGGGCGACGCAACCACCCCCACGGGGCAGGGCAATTCGTTCGATATCAATTACATGAGGGCCTGGCAGTTCAAGAGCGTTTGATTCGCTGGGTCAGAACGGTCCTCGGTTCTCAGCGTTGTCGCAGGAGGGCGGAGCGGATGCAGGTCGAAACGGCGAGCCCCGAGGCAGGCCTGACCATGGTGGGACACTTCCTGCGCCCCGTGCGCCCGGATCGTGCCTCTGTCCGCCCCGCCGGTCTGTGCACTACGGCCGTCGGCCGGGACCTGACCTGACCCGTGCCGGCATCGCACAGGCCCCTTCACGCGTATCCACCGGATCCCGCTGACGACTTGGGGGCGCATGTTTGCCGCCTGCCCAGCACCCGCTGGGCAGGCCCGCCCCCGTCGAACGCTGCCCCGGTGCGCCGGGCGCCTCCCCCGTCCCGGCCCGCCAGGAACTGGCCGATGCCGACCTGAAGGATTCGACGGCCTCCTCCACCTGATGTCGAACGGTGTCCGTGCCATCGGTTGTCGTCCCATGAGATGCGCTTCGACGGGCCACGAAACGTTGCACACGCGCTCCGGCCGCGCCGACATGTGGATCACCTCAGCCTCGTCCCCCATTCCGAAGCACGCAGCCGCATGCCGTGGGGCAGGAGCCGGGGTCCTCCGACGGGTTCCCCGCCACATCCGGCAGCGGCCTGGACAAGGCCCCGCGTCTCACACACGCTGAGACGGCTGGCGCGCCGAGCGGCGGCATAGTGTGGCTACGTCCAGTCGGACACCTCGATCCACCCCAGCACAGAGCTGACGTGCGGCCAGGTGGAGAGCGCCTGCACCCGGTTGGAACGCGCAATGGTGCGCCGGGGTGCGGCTGTTCCTCGGTGCCGGACTGGTGCGGTGGCGGCCAGCTGTCCGCAGAGCACGACTGGTGGCGCTTCCCATCGGGTTGGAGGCGCTGTCGGCTCTCCAGCAGGGTCACCACTGGTGCCGACTGCGGGACAGCCTCCAGGTGCCTGCCCTACCCATTTCCGGTTGGCGCGGTGGTGGATGGCCAGGTCCTGCATCGAGGCGCAGTGCGCGCAGGCGTCTCAGTCGCTCGGTAAGCGAGGGCGCTCACCACATCGGTGGTTGGCCGTCAGTCACAGCACCGGTCTCCTCAACTGCCCCGGGCGCCTGACCGCAGGGTCTGCGGTTCTGGTCCTCGCGCACGCGGCGAGGCGGGGAGAGGCAATGGCAGCCGCTGCTCGCTTCGCGGTAAGGGAACGGAAGCATCGCGCCCGGAACCTTTGGCCGTCTGCGCCCCCTCATGCTCCGTCTGTTCCAGCGACTGGGCAAAAACGCTGAGGTGCTACCGGTGTGCGCCTTGCGACCGCATGTGTCCCATAGGCAATCCGACTTCCGTGCGACAGGATCCCAAACACGGCGCCACAGCAACGGCCCGAACAAATCGCAGGTAGGGCCTACCCACTCGTGCTCTTTGGCCGGATGCGGAGCAGGCAGGCCCTTGAGCCCACGAAAGGCCCACCAATGACACTACACATGAGCGCAACTGCCCTTTTAGCCCTCGCGGCGGCGTTTCTTGCAGGGGCTGTGATCTACCAGTGGAGCCGCCGCCCGCCACACTCCTGGATGCCGCCGCAGCGTGGCGACCTCGGCCAGGCCGTCACCATCGGAGTCGCCGTCGGCTCTCTGGCCTTCGCCCTCCTCGCAACGCCCGCCGTGAGCGCTGCTCCCAGCAATGGCACACCGCACACAGCGCCCTCGGCTGAGTGCCGACCACAGCCGTCGCCAGACCCCACCCATCAGTGACTCCGGATGGCGAGGTGCCGTGACACACGGACCGCGGCGTGATCACGTCACCCCACCCGGATCACGCGACCAAGTGGCGCTGCGCAGCGGGCAGCGGCCGCGGCGAGGAGGGAGCCCGCCCGGAAGGCGCCTGTGGGCCGCCTGCCGCAACTGACGTGGGAGAAGCCGGCGCTGCCCGGCAAGCTGACGCCCGCGTGCGTCCGCAGGGGGTTCAGAATCTGATCCCGGACCGTCGCGAACGGCCGAAGGCCGGGAGTTTGCCGACCTGGGGTTTCACGCTGGCGACCTGTGTGGCAGCCTGAAGGCCATGATCGTCAGGATTAGTGAGGCGCGTGTGCGTCCCGATCGCTTTGAGGCGTTCCGCGACATGATCGTCACTGCAGTGCGTGAGTTCCCGGCTCGCTACCCAGGTCTGGTGGACCACGAGGTACTGGTCGCGCCACAGGACGTACTGCTGTACGTCAGTCGCTGGCGGAGTGAGGAGGATCTGGTCGGTTACGCCGGCGAGAACTGGCGTGACCAGCCCGTGGTTCTTCCGAACGAGGATGAGTACCTGGTTGCGCCTCTTGAGGTGCGGCATTTCACGCTGGCATCGTTGACCTGACTCCAGCCGCAAGGAGGCCGTGACCTGCGGTGAGCAGCCGCGCCTTTCCCGTGCATCGTCGTCGACGCTCTCGGAGCTGAAGAGGCCAGCGCCTGGATCGACGGCGCCCGGCGGGCCTACGCCCTGGAGAACGAGGCGAAGCCGGTCGATGCTCAACCTGGGCGGCTTCGTCACACGGCGGCACGGGTTGCCGCGTGGGAAGCCCTCAGGGCCGTCCACGAGCTGGCGCGCTGCACCAACCCGGACATGCCGCGACGGCACACGGGTTGCTGCTGCGCAAGGCGCCGCACGGTGCAGCAGTCGTCCCTGCCGGGCGGCCTGGGCGGTCCGCCGAAGCTCACATCGGGGCAGCGCGCCGATCAGCTCGGCCGCGTCACCGGCGTCCTCGCCGAGCACGGCCCTGCCGGCGCCGCTCCAGTCCGACTGCCGAAGGATCGCGCACTCTCTCCACGCTCGCCCAGCGGCACATGGGTTGCGACCCGACCCCACTCGTAGCTCGTGGGCGAGAACGTCTCACACACCAGTGGACATCCAGCGTCACTGGGCGACGACCTCCTGCCGGTACCCACCGCGGTACGGGCTATGCGGAGGGTCCGGATTTCTCAACCCCTCCGACATCGGCTGGGGCGCCCGAACGATGAGGCGAACGATCGTCCCTGGCGTCGGGTTCATTCCGGTCGCGTAGATCCTCGGATGGCTTCGTGGCTGTCACGTTGTGCCCTGGTCGGTGTCGGGCTGGCAGGTGAGGCACAGTTCATGACGCCCATGGCGGGTGATCACGGTTCCCCAGCCGTTGCATTTGTCGCAGCCTGCGGCCAAGGCGGCGTCGGCGCGAGGGATCGAGTGGGGAGCGGGGGGCGCTCCGGAGGCCATATATCTCTCCTGGGTCGAAAACTTCGTTCGTCTATGTAACGCAAAGCCCACTTTAGCCCATATGTCGCCCGATTGGTTCCGCTTGTGATGATTTTATGTCTGTTTTACGCTTGAGTAGCACATGACATCAGCACGGCCCGAGGAGGGCGGCCCGTGGCCGAGGGGATCGGATATGGCGGGCGGCCGCGCAGCGCGGACCAGTCCACAGGCAAGGCAGGCGTCCCGGGTCCACGCCGGCCAGGGGCGTGAGCCGCAGGTCGGCATGAGGCTGCCCACCTGGTTGGTCGCCCCGCAGTCCGGGACGGCTCGGCAGGATCTCGGTCGTTCATGCCGACCTGCTGCTTTTCTCGGTTCCCCGGCGAGGGTGAGGCAGTCGCGCTCTCGGACAGCCGCCGCCGCTCACCGCGGTGACGTACGAGGGCCGGCGCCAGAGACGTTCGCCTGCAGCGGGCGTCACCGTGTGAAGCCTTCCTGTGATCCTGTCGGCGAAAGTTCACGAGCATCGGGGCGACACCGTGCGAGACGCCGTTCGACGCCACGGGTCAAGAAACAAGTTCAGGTGGCGCCGGGCTAAGCAGCCATCGCCTTGCCGTCGCTGTCAGTGATGGTCAGTACAGTCGACCCGCTGTGAACATACGGGCGAATGCGGGGCGGCAGTGACAGATTTCGCGGGGGAGTTCGAAACCCACCTCACGGTGGTGTCCACCTCCATGGCCGGTGACGAGGGCCGCATACGCCGGTGGGCGGAGCGCCACCGTGTGAAGTACACCCGGATCGTGCTCGACCGGGGCGCGACGCCCGACCAGCCGATGCTGACGGTGCGCGGCCACGGTGTCCTGCCGGCACAGCGAGAGGCCGCGCTGGCATGGGTCGAGCGGTTGTGCGCCGAAGGGTTCGGCGTCGCCCGTGTAAAGATCGAGGCGGCACCGTGGAACGAGGACGTACCGCGGACAGCCACCGAGGCCCAGGCGCTCCCTCCCGGCTGCTACTTCGAGCACCACGTCAAGCTCGCCCTCACCGACGAGCCCGAAGTGGCGGCGGTGCGCGCACTCGCCGAGCGGCACACCGCCCACGTGTCGCGCAACGCCCGCCGCGATCTGGGCGGGCGCGGTCACGAACGCTTCGTCACCCAGCGCTGCCGTGGCGTCGGCCGTCCCGAGGCCCGCCGCCGTCTTGACGCCCTCGTCGACGCCCTCGCGGCGGCGGGATTCAAGGCCGTCGAGGTCGAGGAGGAGTTCGTCGTGCACGACGACCACCCGGCTCTGGACAGCGGGTGGATCGACGAAATGACGGGCGTCCGGTGACCCGGTCCGCGGACGGCGAGCGGTGGCGCAAAGCGCACCGGGCCGTGCTCGATCACCTGCTGCACCTCGTCGCCGGGTCCCCGTTGGGTGACGAACTGGTGCTGCGGGGAAGCATGGTCATGCCGGCGTGGGTGGGTGCCGACGCGCGGGAGCCCGCCGACCTCGACTGGATCGTTCCGCGGCCCCTGTTGGTCCCGGTGAATCCCGAGAGCCCGTATCCGTACGTGGAGGGGCTCGAGGCCGTACAGCAGTGGCCGGAGGCTGCCGACGGCGCCGACCGGTACGAGATCTGGAAGTTCGAGGAGTTCGACACCGGAGGTTCGCGACCCGTGATCCCGCCCGAAGGGCTGCACTGGATCATCGAGCCGGAGCCGGAGGACTGCCCGCCGCATGAAGCCTTGCTCGACCTGGCGCGTGAGCGCCCGGTGGCCGCGCCGGGGGTGGTCCTCGACGCGGACGCCGCCCGGGACGACGGCACCTGGACCTACTCGGAGTACGACACCCCGGGCATACGCCTGGTCATCCCCTGGGAGGCGGAAGGCCTCCCGCCCGGCGACGTGCAACTGGACTTCGCCCGCGACGAGTGGCTTCCGGAGGCCCCCGTCCTGACGGCGGTACCCCGGGGTGACGGCGGCGAGCCGGCCGTCGTCCGCACTGCCGGCCGCGAACTGTCGCTCGCCTGGAAGCTGCTGTGGCTGCACGCCGACTGCGCGGCGGACGGCCACGCGCGGGCCAAGGACCTCTACGACGCCGTACTCCTCTCGGAGTCGCAGTCCACGCGGCTGTCCCCACGGCTGCTGCGCAAGGTGTTCCGCCACGAGCCTGGCCATACGGCCGCCGCAGACGCCCTGCGCCTGGACGCGGTGGTGCTGTGGTCCGTGGACTGGGAGGACTTCCGCGCGGACCACCCGCAGGTGCAGGGCACGGCCGAGGAGTGGCTGGAACGCCTGAGCCGGGCGCTGGAACCGGTGTTGGGGCGGTGAGGCCGCAGGTTGAAGAGGCTCGGGCATGGCTGACCGGTCACCGAGGACCACCCGCAGCGCGTCTTCGCCGACCTCGCCAAGACCTCACCGAAAAGCGGCCTTGGATGCGGTGCTCGCGCATCCTGAAGCCCAAGAAGGGCGGCCCAGCGGCTGCTGGTGTGCTTCGTCTTGGCAGAGGCATGTTCCGCCCTCGGCCCTGACGCGCAATGGTACGTCGGCTCTCGGAGCCGGCACGGCGGGAGGCCGACGGGGGATTGTGGCGGGTGCCGGACGAGGCTGCGCTCTGTCCCCCGTACCCGCGGTGCCGGCGCGCAGGAGGGCGCGTCGGCTTCGTCGCGCCCTGATGGGGCTGCACGGGGCGTACCTGACGGCTCAGCGGGGACGAGCGGCGCTCGAGTTCAGGCTGATGCGGAGCGAGGAGGTGTCCACAGCCTCGAAGTCGCTGCCTTTGAAGCGCTTGAGCGCGTTCAGCTGTTCGTTGTTCCAACGATCGTCTTGGTCGCCGGACAAGAACCAGCTGGAGCCGTTGTCAGCCACCAGGGCGCCGTAGCGCTTGAGTGCCTCCGCGATCACCTTGGCCTGAGGTGGCAGCCCGGAGGTGTCCACGGATTGTTTGAGCCGCAGGCGCAGGCCCATCGGGGGCAGACTGGGGTCGTTTGCCGTGCCGGCATCGTGGCGTGCCGGCCAGACATGGGACCGGTCAGAGCGTGGAACGGTGATGCGCAGGGCGTGCTGGATGGCACCGGATTCCACCTCGTCGTAGCGGACGAGTCCCGGCAGTATCGGCAGCCCCGCCGCGTCGGCCGACGTCCACCCGTCGGGGCGCAGGGCGTTGGACCGCAGATCGAAGACGGCGCCGGAGCCCGCGTGCCACCGGCCGCCGCCCAGGCGGCGTGCATCGAACAGCTCGTATGACTGGCACCGGGCGCGGTCGAAAACCACGACATGGCGGTCGCCGTCACCGGTTGGGCCGCCCTCCACGCGCGCGTTGTCGGGGATCCGGTATCCATCGGGGTCCGATTCGTCCGCGTAGTCGAAACCGACCTCGACCTCCGGGACATCATCGTTGACGACCGTGACCGGGATTCCGAAGGGTTTGCCGTCGGTCAGGCCGGAACCGAAGTCGGCGTGCGCAGGCTCGTCGGCGCCGATCGCGGCTACGTAGTCCTCCGAGCGCGAATGGGGTGGCAGGGCGTCCACAGGGGCGCGCCACACACTGGAGGGCGCTGCCACGTCGCACACGGCGCGTCTTGTATCCGAGGTGTGCGCGCGTGCGGGCGGCGATCCTGGGATGGCCTGCTCTGTCATCGCACGTGGTGTGCCACCGGCCCGGAGCGTCGGCTCCGGCCGGGCGCCGAGCATTGTAGTGGCACTCGTCCGAGCGGGCGATGTGGCGGTGGCCTCCGGGTGGTCCCGGGCCACCGGATCCCCCGCCCCGCCGCACGCCACGGCTCCCCCGGCGACCAACCCGCCTATGGATGCCGCTGCCGCCAGAACCCCCCGAGGTCGCGAGCGTCTCCTGTGTCCCATGTGGTCTCCCCTTGTCGGCGAAGAGCCCCAGTGGCGCTTTTGGCAGGCTGCGATGAGCGCACCGCCCAGTTGCAGACGAAACAAGCGGAACTAGTGGGTTGTTCGTGACTTACGACGCCGTTGGGGCACGAGTGCAAGGAAATGAGTAGCGTCTCCTCAGTGTAGTGCTCACCTGCGGCGAAGCTCGGATCGCGTCAGTGGCACCTCCTCCCCGGTCGCGCGCGGTAGGCGGACGTGATCGGCCAGCGACCGCCCCGCCACCTGAGCGGCCCATCGACTGCGGTGCTCCGTGGCCACCCCGCACCGACATGCATCTGGCGCAAGGAGCGGCCGAGGAGGAGGTGGAACGGTGGGTGCCGTCCGCCTCGCTGCCGCTTCCCTCCCCCGCTCGGGCCACCCCGGACACGCCGCCCTATCACCTGTCGCACGGTCAGACATGCCAGGTCGCGCTGTTCAAGCTGGCTGGCGCTGTCCGGTGCGGCGAAGGGCCGGTGAGGTCGCTGGCCGGGGTGTGGGACACCGGGACACAGGGACGGTTGCGACGATCGCCCTCGGATTTCGTCACTGGCTCGTCACAGGTGACCGCCCAATAGAACCCCGCGCCCGCCGGTTCTGTCTGCATCGACGGGGCCGGCGAGGGCCGGTGCCCTGTGCGATCCGAGTTCGGGGGACTTCATGCAGGACAGGAATGGCATCCGCAGAACCGCGATGGTGATGGTCGCTGCCTCAGCCGCACTGATGGTGACCGGATGCCAGCCCGATGGCGGCGATTCGGGCTCTCCCTCGGGCGCGCCGAGCGTCTCGGAATCGCGTGCTGGTTCACCGGACGCCGCCTCGGCGCCTGCCACGGAAGGTGCATCAACGGCACCGGGAGCAAGCGCCTCGTCCACATTGTCGGGCGACTCGGTGGAGACCTGCGCGGCGACCGACCTGGAGGTGGCCGCTTATCAGGCTGCTGATCGCCCCGAGGGCACGGGAACGGGAGCGGCGGTCGTCGAGTTCACCAACATCTCGGGGCAGCCATGCGTCCTCAAGGGCCACCCGTCGGTGGCGGGGGCCGGCAATGGTTCGCCGGAGCACAACTCGCCACTGTCGGTGTCACACGCCGGATCGGCGTCGCCGGTGCGGGTGGCCCCGGCTGGCAAGGCGTGGGTGAAGCTGACCTTCGTTCAGGTCCAGGGCGAGGCCGACGGCTACTGCGAGTCCGGCGCGGACCCGGTGGTGTACCCCACGCTGGTGGTCGGCCTCCCGGAATCGGGAGCGCACCAAGTCGCCCTTGTCGACGGGCAATTCGCCGAGTGCGACAACAAGGTGACCGTCACCGCAGTATCGGCGGCCAAGCCTTCGTGACCCCGGTGGGACCGGCGCTATTGCAGCGGATGCCGACATGCGGTCCGGCTGTGTGTTGGGGTTCGGCTGCTCCTGCCAGGCAGTCGCGGATGCCTCCTGCTCGGCCGCACGATCCGGGGCTGCCGGGACGAGTGGATCCGGATCGGCTTGTTCGCCGACACGTCCCCTCGGCGCAGCGGGTCTGACCCCGGCCCGTTCTTCCCCGATCCAGGCGAACAGGATGCCCTGCACGGCACCCTGTTCGCCTGGGCTTCTCACCTGGCACGAGGGTGCGGTACCGCTGGAATCGACCCTCACTGTCGCTCCTCGCACACGCAGCACCGGCTCGAGACGTTAGTGGTGAAGAATCGGACGGCATCAAAGGTGTTCCACTCGTTGACGATTTCGGGATCGGTGGCCAGGGGTATCTCAACGCCAACCGACTCAGAGCGGCATCTGCCGCGTTCAAAGCCGGAGTCGTCCTGGGGGCGCCAGTTGGCCCGCTCCCAACCATCGGGCCGCCGATACGTCACCCACCACCCAGAGGCGAACCGCGTCGCCAAACCGGGATGCTGCATCATCTAGGGCTACCCGCAGGGCTGTAGTGTCCGATGCGTGCGCGACGATCCAACCGCCGTCATCCTCGAGCTGGGCGCCACCCAGGAGGAGCTTCTCCAGGCTGTGGAGGAGGTCCCAGCCGGCCACGTCATCTACCACGGTCCATTGCTCGTTCGCCAGACCTCGCCAGAGGTGTCCGAGGTTGGAGCTGTGCTGCGATTCGAACACCGTCACGTCGCAGCGCTCACGGAGATCCTCTCCAGCATGGACAAGAGGGTCGGACTTCTTTTCTGGCTTCGCCGGGAACCCGAGTCCTTCGTCCGGGTTCATACCGACCTCGTGTACCACCCCTACCAGGACTACGTGCGATGCATCGCCGCGTTCGCTCCTTTTCTCGCCGACGCTGACTTCTTGCTGTGTCTCCGGTGCGAAGATGACGACGGGGACTGGAGTTTCCTCGTCGACCGTTACCGCATCACCGATGGGAAGCTGCGGTGGCTGCGCAGCCGGACGCCGGACGACGACCTGGATACATTCCTTGCGTCTGCCCGATGACGATTTTCGGCTGTTCCGCGAACCGAACCAGTTTCCTGCCGATCCCTGTGCCCCGCCTCTTGGGCTTGGCCGCCAGCATGCCGAACTCACAGACGCTGGCGGAGAGTTGTCGGATCCGGACGCATCCGACAAGTTCCTCGTCCAGCCGCGCCACGGTGATCTCCTTCGCCTGAGTGAGCGAGCAACCTCCTGGCGGCTGGTCCGAGTTGCGCCAGTGGCCCACAAACCTTCCTCGGCCACTTCGTAAACCTCGTTGATCAGCGAGGTCACCGCTGACATGAGATCGAAGTCTTCAGCGTGGGCAGGAGAGAGAGTTTCGATGCGGAGTGCCTCGTCGTTGGTCACCGATGCGCCTTTCCCTCGCGGGCTCTTCAACAGAGACATTTGTGTCCGATCGTGGTGTCGAAAGAGAACATCCGGTACCGCCAGCCCGACTCCGCGGCGGCGAAGCCGGTGTGCACCTGCCCGGGGTTGAGGATCACCAGTTGCCCGGCAGGGATCACGACCTTGCCACCGGCCATGTGCAGCCCCTCGGCGCCCTGCTCGATGACGCCGACGGAGGCTGCTCGTGGCTGTGCCGGTCGAAGCGGAAGTGCTCGAACCCGGCGGCCAAGAGCTC
The DNA here is from genome assembly GCF_055595715.1 of Streptomyces sp. NPDC040410. NCBI lineage: Bacteria > Bacillati > Actinomycetota > Actinomycetes > Kitasatosporales > Streptomycetaceae > Streptomyces > Streptomyces sp. NPDC040410. The sequence continues at coordinate 254,631 of NZ_JBVIVK010000009.1, read as the reverse complement.
CACCTGCGGACTGCCGACCGCGGTCCACAGTCGTGCGTACTCGCCTCCCGCTCCCACGGGCGCGTCCTCGCACACAGGCATTCGCCCAGCGTATGGCCATGCTCACAGCGTCGGCAGCCGGGCACCTGCCTGCCTCGCCGACTCCGTCGTGTTCGGCGGCCGCCGCGGCGACCACGTCCTCGGTGAGCGGTATCGCGGTGCCGGGGAAACCGGACGATGGGACGCTCGGTCGATGCACACCAGTTGCCATTGCCCGATGGACAGCGGTGCGTGGACGGATCTCATCAGTAGCGCCACAACGATGCTCCCGCCAGAAAAACGGGACGACCTTCGGCCCTGGCTGTGCGAACTGTCCGGCGGGGGCCCGCCAGGTGGCCGCATACCTCCGCGAGTCGACTCACCACTGGTGCTTCAACTCCATCGTGGACAACGCCCTTTCTTGAGGAACGCTCAGGCGTAACTGCTGCGCCGCCACGCGGGAGCGGGACCGTTCCCCGGAGCTCGACGACGTGGGAGAGGCGTTGAGCGCGGTGGTCGAGGAACAGGGTCAGTGCAGTGCCCGTTCACAGCACACGGGCCAAGCCTGGCCGGCCTTGCCGCCGACCTGACCGCCACCTGTCGGCAGGTGTAGGGCCCACGAGCGCGGGTCCACCCCAGGGTGGATGCCGTGTGCTGATCTCCACCCTGACGCTCATGTAGGCGTGCCCGTTCGGGACGACAGTGGGCAGCGTCCAATTCGTTCTGACGGAGGAATTTCCATGATCTATGCATGCATCGCGTCCGCTCTCGGGCTGGTGGCGCTGGTGGCGTACGCGACCCGGTCGCGCCGCCGTTCCCGCAAGGGGACGCGATGAGCACGGGCCTCACGCGGGTGTCCGGCCGGATTGACCGGGCGACGGGTTCGGGCACGGCATCGCCCGTGGTTCAGCCGGCCGGTCGAGGCGGCACCGGCTCCGCCGGCGTGGGCGTGGCGGACGGCCGACGCGAACGGCGCGGCCTGGCCACGGTGATCGGCGCGTTCGCGATCTGCCCGTGCCACCTGCCGGTGACGCTGGCGCTACTGAGCGTCGCGCTGGGCGGTACCGCCGCCGGTGTGTTCCTGCGGGCGCACGTGTGGCTCGCCGGCGCCGTCATTACCCTGGTCTGGGCCGCGCTGACCTGGCGCGGCCTGTGGTTGGTGCGCAACGGGCGCAGCTGCCCGGTCCCCGGGGCGAAGGGCCGGGCACGGGCGGTGTGGCGGCCGCGGGCCCGGCAAGGAAGGTAATACGGGGCGGATGACTGGCACGGGCGCAACGATGGTGATCCTGGTGTCCCTGGCAGCGGCCGCAGCGGGCCTGTTGCCGCCCCGCTACGGCACGGCGGTGACGGTCGCGGCTGCGGCCGGTCTCGGCCTGGGAAACGCCGGGATGGCGCCGACGGTGGCGCTCTCGCCGATCTGCGCGTACCTCGTCGTGGCTCTCGGCCGGGCCCTCGTCCGCGAGCGGGCGGCCCGGCGGCGGCTTGCCGCCTCGCACGCCGCCGCCCGGGCCGCCGAAACCCGGGAGGCGGTGCTGGGTGAGCGCACCCGCATCGCCGGCGACATCCACGACGTGGTGGCCCACACCGCCAGCACGCTCCTGGTGCAGCTGCGGGCGGCCCGTGCCCTGCTCGACGACGACCCGGTCGACGTCACACGGCTGCGCGCGATGCTCGACCGCGGTGTCGAGGTCGCCCGGGCCTCGATGCACGAGACGCAGACAGTGGTCGGTGCACTGCGAGGCGGCGGACCGGACTGGACGCAGGTACGCCAACTCGTGGCCGACTTCACCGCGACCTCTGGCATCCCCTGCGAGATGTCCCTGCCCGAGCCGGCGCCGGCGCTGGGTCATGACGTGGCCCTCGCGCTCTACCGGTCCGTACAGGAGGCGCTCACCAACACCGTGCGCCACAGCACCGCGCAGCGAGTCCGGGTCGACGTCACGGTCCACGACGGGCACCTGATCACCGCGGTGGAAGACGTCGCGGGCCGGCGGCACCAGCCGCGCCCGGCGCTGCCCAGCGGCGGGCAGGGGCTGACCGGGCTGCGCAACCGGGTCACCGCGGCCGGCGGCACGCTGGTCGCCGGGCCGACCAGCACCGGGTTCGTCGTGCGGCTGACCCTTCCGGTGACCCCATGACAATCCGCGTGCTGGTCGTCGACGACCAGGAACTGGTACGCGAAGGCCTGGTCATGCTTCTGGAACGGGCCGCCGGCGTCGAGGTCGTCGGCGCCGCAGCCGACGGACGCGAAGCCCTCGCGGCCACCCGCGGCCGGCAACCCGATGTCGTCCTCATGGACCTGCGCATGCCGCGCATGGACGGGGTCCAAGCAACCCGAAGCATCGTCGCGGCCCACCCAGGCGTCGCCGTCGTCGCGCTGACCACCTACCCCGACGACCGGTCGCTCTTCGCGGCCCTGCGAGCCGGCGCACGCGGCTACCTCACCAAGGACGCCACCGTCGAGGAGATCCTCGCCGCCCTGCACACCGTCGTCGCAGGCGGCACGGCACTCGCCCCGACCGCACAGGCCCGCGTCGTCGCCGCGGCCCTCGGCGACGACACCGAGGACCCGGACCGCCACACGCCCGACCGGCTCACCCCGCGGGAGGCGCAGGTGCTGTCGCGGATGGCCGACGGACTGCGCAACGACCAGATCGCCGTCCAACTCGGCATCAGCACCGTGACCGTGAAGACCCACATCAACCACATCTTCACCAAGATCGGTGCAGTGGATCGCGGGTCGGCGATCGCTTACGCCTACCGCAACGGGCTCGTGCCACGCTCGGAGTGAGCTGCCCGACTTCTGTGGGCGAAGCAGAGCCCCGGGCCGGAATGCCTGCCGGTGGTCCACCAAGGCCTCAGACAGCAGCGCAGGGGTGCACCGTGCCACCGCGCCGCCCACTCATACGTGGCGCGTAGGAAGAAGCAGCCAGCGGTGCCGTCAGCGGTGACACACAGGCGGCGCCGGACGGTGACGGGGCCGCCAGGCGCTCCGCAATGTTCGCCTGCACCGGGGTGCTGCGCCGTAGGCCGTTCGACTCAGAGTCGAACAGGACGCCAGTACGGATCGTCACCGCTTGGAGGCGCAGCGTGGTTTCGGTGGTTCACTGGCGGCATGCCTTTTGAACGCTACGGCGTGCTCTCGGGAACCCTGTACCGTCACTACCGCGACCGGCCGGACAACCAGGGCCGCTGGTTCCACGTCAACGTGGAGGTGGATGCGCCCGGCGGCCGGTACCACTGTGCCGTCGACGTCGACAGCCACAAGTCCAACGTGGGCGTGCAGTGGAAGGCGTTCACCCTGGACACCAGCGCTCTCGGGCCGGCCCCGGCCTTGGCCCCGGGCTACCACGACCTCGCGTCCACGCCGGACTCCGGAGCCCTGGACTACCTGCGCCATCCTGCACTCGTGGACCGGTCCGGCGTCCTGTTCCAGCGCCGCCCACCGTCCTGGCTGCAGGAACTTCTCGACCTGTTCGGCTCCCGGCCATGGCATGCGGGTTCCAACGTCGACGCCGCCGCCGCGCTGGAGGCGATCCTGGTAGCAGGCCAGCGCATCCTCGTCTTCGGCGAGCCGTTCGACAACGATCCCGAAGGGGACCTCGGAATGCACAACATCCACCAGAACCAAGGCGACCCGGCCGGTTCCCAGTGGTGGGCGGAGAACGGGATCTGGCAGGACGGCGCGACGCTCACCCAGCGCCCCGACGGCCGGTACAACGTATTCCTGAACAAGTTCTCCGGCCAGGCCGAGCACACGGACAGCGCGGGCCACCCCGTCGCATGACCCCAGGGCGCCGCGAAGACCGCCTTTCCCGCTGGAACAGAGCGAACGCCGCCTCACGACCATGGAAGTCGACTGCCAGTGGGCCGCGGCCGGGGTTGTGCCACACCACATCGGGGTGGCATACCTCCGCCCGCGCCTGCATGTCGCCGGCCGTGAAGGCGGCCAACCAACCGCGTCTTCTTGCCCACGTCCGGCTCGCCGGACCGCCCCACCGCAGGCGGCCGGAGTTCGCCGACCAGACCGCGCGACAGCGCGAACTGCCGCGTCGGCGCGCTGTGGCCATCGCATGGCAGCCGCTGACTACTTGGTTCGCAGCATGAGGGCGTGGCGAGTCTGGTCGCCGTAGACGCCGGTCTCGTCGTCGCGGATGCCGTACCACTCCTGGAATCTGGCCACGGCCGCCCGGACCTCCTTGTCGTAGCGGCCATCGATGACGCCGCCGTCGTAGATGTTCGGCACCTGAAGCAGACGTACCTGGAGTTCGTATACTCCGTGGCCGCTGTCGCCTTCGCGCAGCACGCCCGTGCCCGGGATCTCGGAAAGCGAGGGAGCCGGGTTGTCGGGCAGTGGCTGTTCCAGCCGCCCAGCGGGCGGGGAGGAAATCGCCGGTATCGGGCTGTCGTTGGCCAGCAGCGAGGAGGCGAGAATCAATCCGCTCACGGCGCCCGCCCCGAAGACGCCGGCGACACGGGCTTTCCGCCGGTCGGTTGAGCGCCGCCATCCTCTGCTCCCCTCCGTCGCCTGCACCCGGGCAGGTGGCGGCAACGCCCCTGAGGCCGGGGCGGCGAGTTGGTCAGACTGCTGGACTCGTCGGGGGGCAGGCGACCGAGCGATGTCCGGGCGCGGACCGGCCCCGCGACGGGCGTCCCTGTGCCGGCTGGCCGGCGGTGGGATGGTCACCGGCTGCGCGGCGGGCGTCGGGTCTGCGACACGCACCCTTGACGGCCTCACCGACGACGGGGGTGGAACAGGCTCCAACTGCGCTGCGCGTAGCCACAGTGGCTCCACCACGACATCCTGCGGCACATGGACCCGACGGGCGCCGTCGGCGCCCAGTGGCTCCACGAAGGACGGCGAGGCGGCGGGCGGTCGATCCACATCCGGGTCGGCTTGACGTCTTGCCGGTTGTGTCCGTCGGGGCGCGGGCAGGGACGGGGTCGGATCACCGCCGGCGTCCGTGACGGGTTCCTTGTACCGAGCCCCGGACGGCGGCGTGGGTTCGGCCTCGATCTGCTGGTCGTCAAAGGCGTAAAGGTCGGCGCGTGCGGCATCCAAGGCGTCCAGTACGGCTTGGAAGGAGTCCTGGATCTCCTGCACGATGTCAGGGCCTGAATCACGAGCCGGCTGTTGCTCGGTGTTGTTGAGGCCCACCGGCAGTCCTCCTCAACCAAGTACGTCCGATGTCATGTCTCGTCCTGCTGGCACAGTTCCGTGACGGAAGTTTGAGCCGCACGGATCCGGCGCGCCTCGCTGTTTCGTCGTGATGCGATACGCAGCCCGTGCGACCTTGTCTCATCCGTTCCTTCTTCCGGGACGTACGCCACACTCATGCCCCGGGCCGGGACGCCCGCCCCATCAGCCGATGCGGCACAGCTGCCCGGAGACGGTCTGCCAGACTGGAGGCGTGGAAATACACGTGTCCCACGTCGTCATGGACTGCGCCGACCCGGAGCGGGCTGCGGCGTTCTGGTCGCAGCTGATCGGCGTGGGAGTCAAGACGGCTTGGAGGCAGTACATCGTCCTGGAGCCATCCGCTCACGGCAGCCCCGCCCTGTCCTTCCAACAGGTCAGCGAACCCAAGGCAGGCAAGAACCGGGCGCACATCGACCTCACCGTGGCGGATCTGGACGCCGCGACGAGTCAGGCACTGGCCCTCGGCGCCGTGGTCATCAGTGAGTCCACCGAGGACGGCGTGACCGCAAGGGTTCTCGCGGATCCGGAAGGCAACGAATTCTGTCTCCTGCGTCTTCCGTCGAACAGGGCCGGCAGTTGAAATCGGTGCCGTCGGCTACGCGGACCGAGCCGGCCTCGGCGACCTTGCGTGGTGGGGTAAGTAGTTTCACGGAAGCGGCCCCGGCCGTACCCGGGTCATGCTGATCGGCCGCAGCTACCGACGCCCCCTCCAGGGGGTGTTGAAGGGAGCCGAACCCATGACCATTTCCAGCATCCCAGCGGCCACCGACAGAAAACTGACCGCCGCGTACGTGCTGACGGTGGCCGCTTCGGCGCTCACCCTCTTCGGGCTCTACATCCTGGACTGGTTCCCGGAGCGCGTCTGGGGAGGCCACACGTTCCTCGAGTACCGTGCCGAGCATCTGGCGGACCGTGCCGACGCCAGCCACCTGGACGGGTGGGAAGGCCTGGGTGACACGTACTTCCAGTTCGGATACATCGTCCAGACGGCCGCCTTTCTGCTGCTGCCGTTCGTGGTGGCGCGGATCGGCCGGTGGCACTGGCTGGCGGCTCTCGCCGTGCTCGGCGCGGCCTGGCAGGTGGTCGGCATGAGCGGCGCGGCGATCGTCAACACGACGTTCGCGCCCGTGCTGGGGCCGCTCGCCGGGGTCGTGGCCGTCATCGGATGGGTCCTCGCACGCGTCGCGGTCAACGAGTAGACCGCGACGCCCCTGCCCGCACAGGCTCCCCCTCCCGCCCGTCTTCCGCTCCGCCGTGGCGCAATGCAGGCCGTCCCGTCACTGGCCGGCGCGTCACATTGCTCCGGTCTCCGGCACGGACCGACTGCTGTGTTCAAGCGCGGATTGGCCTCTTACGTACGCGGGCGGTGTGCTCATGGCCTGGGACTGCGGGCGCTCGGCTCATGGCGGGCGGAGGGAGGCTCTGCCGGGGCGGTGTGCAGGAAGTGCGCCGGACGAGCGTGTACGAGGGGATGGGCCGCGCCCCTGGTTGCCGCAGTGCCCTGCCTCGCCGCGATGACGATCCCGGCAGTCCAGCCGGGCGCGCGCCCATGAGGAGGCAGATCGATCGTGTCCACCGGGTGGCCACTGAGGGCGAGCAGCCAGGAGATCAGCGAGTTCGAGTTCCACATGTCGCCGACACGCAGTTCGTCGCGTCCCCAGGTCGCGGTCGGGAAGTCCGTGACCAGGTCCAGTACCCGCTGCGCCCGCTCGGCGTCCGTGCTCACACGCCGGGGACTGGCCACTGCCTCGGCTGCGTCCGGGATCCTCCCGTTGAGCCAGCGCCGGACCTCGTAGCGGAACAGTCGCGACCGGCCCAGCCACGGCAACCCCACGGGGCCCTCGGCAACCACGCCCCGACCGGGTTCCTTGGTGCGCCACACCGGGGCCATCTCGATCACGTACCGGTCGCCGCCGAGTCCGACCCTCAGAGCCGAATGGAACAGGTCGAGCGTTTCACGGTGTCCGCGATGTGCGGCGATCGTTTCATAGAGGCGGCCGTTCCAGCGCACCAACCGGACGCCGCCGGCGCCCAGAGGCAGCCAGTACAGATCCACGAAGGCGACGGTTCGCTCCAGCCGTGCGCCGAGTCCCGGAGCAGCGCTCATGACGAGCCTCCGTTCAGGAGCTTTCACCGGGTAGCCCACTCATGACGATAGGAGCCGTGACGGACCCGGGTATGGGCCGAATGGCCCGGTGTGGGTCGCCGGAGGGCCCGGGGCGGGGTCTTTCCAGAGGCGAGGAGGCGGCTCCGGCCGAGACGGCTGCGGGGTCGGCGACCGCCACCGGCGTCGGCTCCCTGCCCTGCACCGGCCCGAACGGCTGCGAGGTCGATCGCCGCCACCGGCGTTGGTCGTCGCCGCCCGGCAGTCCCGCGCGCCGGACGGGGCTGGTGCTCGGTCCCTCCCGCGTTCCGCTCAGCCTGTCCTGCGCGCGGTGAGCAGCAGGTACTCCCACTCCATGACCGTGCTGTCCGCACCCGCCCCCAGGTCGTGGGCGCGCGCCAGGTCGGTCAGATCACGGTCGAGGGAGGCGACGCGCTCGGGATCGTCGGCTATGGCCCGGTAGACGCTGATCGTCGGGCCGTAGCGCTCCTTGAAGTAGTCCCGGAACGCCTCGGGCGTCTCGAACCGGTCGACCCCCACCGTCCTGCGCTGGGCGGTCACGTCCGTGACCCGGTCCCCGAGGAGAGCGCGCACGTGCACCGGGTCTCCCCACAGCGGGGGCGGCTGCGCGCCCGGCGGGGGCGGCGGCGCGTACGGCTTCATCGTGGCAAGCATCCGGCCGAGGAAGCCCTGGGGGGTCCAGCTCAGCACACCGAGGGTGCCACCCGGCCTGCAGACCCGCACCAGTTCGTCGGCGGCCACCTGGTGGTGCGGGGCGAACATGACCCCGACACAGGACAGGACGGTGTCGAATTCGGCGTCGGCGAAGGGCAGCGCCTCCGCGTCGGCCTCCTGCCACCGCAGCCGCGCACCACGCTCCGCGGCCAGACGCCGTCCGGTCTCGAGCAGTTCGGGAGTCAGGTCGCAGGCCACCACGTCGGCGCCGGCGAGGGCCGCCGGAACCGCGGCGTTGCCGGTGCCGGCCGCGACGTCGAGCACGCGGTCACCGGGGCGTACCCCGCACGCTTCGACCAGGACCGGCCCAAGCTCCGGGATGATCTCGGAGGCCACGGACGGGTAGTCGCCCTGGGCCCACATCGCCCGGTGCCGGGCTTTCAGCGCACGGTCGGCCCCGACCGTGTCGATCACGTTCGTCATGGCTGCGCTCCTTGTCGTTCCCGGCGGCGGTCCCGTCGCCGTTTCGTCGAGCCTAGGAACGTGTGCGCCCCCTCCCTAGTACAGGATCTGTACCGTCGTCGCCCCGCTTCGGGCGCTGGCCGGTTCATCCGGCTGGCCCGGCGCGGACCCGCGGCCTAACCTGCATGGCATGGGCGCTACGTACGGCCAGTTCTGTCCCGTCGCCAAGGCGATGGAACTCCTCGACGAGCGCTGGACGCTCCTCATCGTTCGGGAGATGGTCTCCGGCAGCCGCCGCTTCAACGAGCTGCGCCGCGGGGTGCCGCGGATGTCCCCCACACTGCTGTCCAAGCGGCTGCACCAGCTGGTGCGGGCCGGTATCGCTGAGAAACGCACCGAGGGCCGGGACGTGCAGTACGTCCTCACCCCGGCGGGCGAGGAGCTGCGGCCGGTGGTGGAGGCCCTGGGCGCGTGGGGCACACGGTGGATCGGTGAACTCGGCGACGAGGATCTCGATCCGAAGCTGCTGCTGTGGGACATGCACCGCAGGATCGATCACGAGGCGGTACCCGACGGGCGCACCGTGGTCCGGTTCGACTTCTCCGACGTGCCCCCGCGGGCCCAGCACTGGTGGCTGGTCATCACGCCCGACGACGCCGACGTGTGTGACGACGATCCCGGTCACGCCGTGGCGGTGACCTTCACCGCGAGCCTGCGCAGCCTGATCCGGGTGTGGCGGGGCGACCTCGGCTGGTCCGAGGCGCTGCGCGCGGGCTCGGTCAGCGTGGACGGTCCCGAGGCGCTGCGCCGGGCCGCGCCCGGCTGGTTCACGCTGTCGACGTTCGCCCTCGTGCCGCGGCCCGCCCAGGGCCTGTCCCAGTGAGGGACCGGCCCGTCCCTCTCCCCTGCTCCGTGTCGTGATCAGCGCACCAGCCCGGCCAGGGTGAGGCAGCGGGCCAGTTCGGAGCGCGAGCGCACGCCGAGCTTGCGGTAGACGCGGGTGAGGTGGGCCTCGATCGTCTTGCGGGACAGAAACAGGGCGGCGGCGGCCTCGACGTTGCTCAGGCCTCCGCCGATGACAGTGGCGACCTGGAGTTCCTGAGCCGTGAGCAGTTCCGCCGGGGCGGGCGGTGCGACGGCCTCGGGGCGGCCGGGCGGACGTCCGCCGGCCGCGGCGGCCTCCGTCGCGGCCAGGGCGCTCCACGGCCGGGCATCCAGGTCGGTGAACGTCCGTTGCGCGGCCCGCAGCGGCGCTCGGGCGGCGGCCGGCCGGCGGTGGCGGCGCAGGGCGACCCCCGCCGCCAGTCGTATCCGGGCCAGTTCGAAGGGCATGTCGCCGTGGGCGAAGGTCTGTTCGGCCGTTGCCAGCCACTGCTCGGCCTCGTCCGCCGACTCGGCGAGCAGCAGCCGGCACCGGGAGTGTGCCGCTCTCGGCCAGAGGAGGTCGGTCGCCTCGGCGGTCTCGGCGAGCCAGTCGGTCAGCTCGGCGGCCCGGTCCCGGTTTCCGGTGCGGACGTTGGCCTCCACCAGGTCCGCCACGTACGGCAGAAGATTGGGGTTGCCGAGGCCCATGTCGCGGGCCTGGGCGAAGGCCTCCTCCAGATGGGTGCGGCAGCCTTCCGGGTCAGCGCCGGTCAGCGCGGCGGAACCGAGAGCCGCGCGGGCGGCCATGTTCAGGCCGCGGATCCGCCGGCCGCACTGCCGTTCGTAGTGGGCGACGCGCGCCTCGCAGCCGGCGCGGTCCCCCTGCAGCGCGTCCAGCCGGGCGAGCAGGAGGGTGGCATGGCCGGCGAGGGCCGTGTGCCCGAACTCCCGCGCCCAGCGCAGCGCTTCGCTCCCGTCGGCGCGGGCCACCTGCCAGCGACCGCGCGACTCCAGCTCGCAGCAGCTTGCCAGGGCGAACGGCAGCAGCGTGGGGACCGCGTCCTGGCGGGCGCGGGCTATCATCCCGCCCAGCAGGTGCCGTGCGGCCTCCAGGTCATCGGTCCACACCAGGCCCTGCCCGATCTCGACAGCCAACTGCCGTTCCTCCAGACCCGGTTCGCCGTCCAGCTCGTCCCGTACCTTGAGCAGCGTCAGGCGTGCCTCCTGGACGTCGCCGCGCAGGGCGAGGACCTTGGCGCGCATCACGGTCGGCAGTCGGCGGTGCGCGGTCGCCGTACCGGTGTGGGGCAGGGCGAAGCCCTCGGTGTCGGCCAGTTCCTGGCCGCGCGCCGTGATGTCGACGGCCCGGGCGAGGCAGCCGTCCATCGTGGCCGGCGCGGCAGCCGCGCCGTAGAGCAGGGAGGCGCGAACGGGGTCCGCGGGTTCCACCGTGCGGGCCGCGGCGACCAGCAGCCGATGGGCCCGGTCCGGCCGGCCGAGCCAGGTGCAGGCCTGTCCGCGCAGCAGCTCGACATCGGCCGTGAGCCGGGGGTCACGGCTGCGCCGCAACGCCTGTTCGCACCAGGCGAGCGCGTCCTGCGCGCTGCCGGAGTACAGGGCGTCGTGGGCGGCCTCGGCCAGGCGGCGGGCCGCGTCCTCGGCGGCGGGCGACAGCTCGGCCGCCCTGTGCCAGGCAGGGGCCGCGGCGGACAGGGCGCCGCGCCGACGGGCCTGTTCCGCCTCGGCGACGAGTTGCAGCGCCACCTCCTCGTCGGGTCCGGGCACGGCCGCGGCCAGGTACCAGGTGCGCAGTTCGCCCGTCGACTGTTCGGCCAGGCACCGGTGGACCCGCAGGCGCAATGCCGTGGTGCTGCGACCTAGCACGAGGGGCCGCAGCACCGGATGGCGCAGCCGGCAGCCGCCCTCCCCGATCATCACGAGGCCCGCCTCCTCGGCCGCGTCGAGGGCGTCGAGGGAGAGGCCGTCCGCGGCCAGCACCCGTTCCAGGACATCGAGTTCCGGGGTGCGGCAGGCCGCCACGTACGCCAGCGCTCTGCGGGTCTCGCGCGGGAGCGAGCGCAGCGGGCCCCACCAGGCTCCCTCCAGCAGCGGGCCGGGCGTGTCCCAGACCTCGGGCAGGCTCTCCGCCCCGCTGCCGCGGGCCCGGCGGAGCGCCGCCGCGTACTCCACCAGGACCAGCGGATTGCCCAGCGCGAGGCCGACCAGGCGGGCCGCCTCGGGGTCCGTCTCCGCCAGGCCGTTGTCCCGCAGCACCGTCCAGGAGTCCTTCTCGGGCAGCGGCTCCAGCATGGTGCTGGGCACCCCGTCCCAGGCCCGCGTCGCGTGCGGATCGCCGCGTACGGCCATGACCAGCGCCACCCGTTCGGCGAGCAGCCGGCGTGCCACGAACTGGAGCACCTGGCGCGACGGGGGATCCACCCACTGCACGTCGTCGACGACGAGGAGGAGGGGTTCCGTCTCGCCCGCGGTGCCGAGGACGCCGAGCGTTGCGGCGCAGACGGCGTAGGGGTTGGGCTCGATCGGAGCGTCCGCCAGCGCCAGGGCCGCCTGCAACGCCCGGCACTGGCACGGCGGCAGGCCGGCGAAGTACTGCCGCAGGGGCAGGAGCAGGTCGCCGAGGACGCTGTACGGCAGGACGACCTCCGACTCCACCCCCCGGGTGCGCAGGACCCGGGTACGGGCGCGCCGGGCCGCGTAGTCGAGCAGTGCGCTCTTGCCGATGCCGGGGTCGCCGCCCAGCAGCAGTGCGGCTCCCTGTCCGGGCAGCGCGTCGAGCAGGCCGTCGATGAGCGCCCGTTCCTGGGGCCTGCCCACAGGAGGGCGCTGCTCTTCGCTGGCTGCGCACGCCTGGTGCGCCGTCGGCCCGTTCATGACGCCCCCCGTGTTCCCCCACGGCCCACCGAGTGGCCGTACCCCCCCCGAGGACCCAGACTGCCCCGCCGGGCGTGATCCAGGTGCCGGGTCGGGCATGTTCGCGGGGCCGATCGCGGACAGCAACTCCGCGTGGGACATGGGGAGTTATCTGATGCGTGGCGGGGTGGGGTTCCGTCGGCCGTGGTGGGCGGCGGACGTCGTACGACGGGCGTACCGGGACCGGAACCGAACGGTGGATTCCGTCGGAGAGGGCGCGGTTCCCGTCCGGCACGGGGGGCATGCGGCGCGACGGGCACGCGGAGGATCCGCCGGGAAACGGGCGGAACGGAGGGAGTTCCCCGATAGGCCCGGGCCCCTGCGGCGTAGTGGGATGCCGCGCAGTGAGATGTGGCGCGACGGCCGATGTCCGAGGGGGAGCCTTGAGTCCGTTCGTGGACGCGACGCTGGTGCGGCTGTCCGACCCTGCCGCTCTGCGGGACTTCGTGTTCCCGGCGGGTGACGGCCAGCGGATGCGGATCCTGTTCGCGGAGGTGTATGACTTGCCCTTCGCGGCGATTCACGGCGTGGCGGACGTGGAGGTCCTGCGCACCGAGTGCCAGCGTCCCGTCTTTCCGACCCGGTTGCTGACCGGCAGTTGGACGCAGACGCTCCCGGACCACCGGTGCACCGACGTCCGCTACGAGGGGCGCGAGGCCGCCGGTCCGGTCTGGATCGACATCGACGCCGATCTCGCGGTGACGCTGGTGCTCGCCGTCGACCCCGGTGAGGTGGAGTCGTTCCGCCTCTCCCCGCTGGAGGGTTTCGGCACGCTGGAGGAGTTCCGCGACACGTTCCGCCAGTTCGACCTGGACGCGTTCATGTCCGAGCACGGGTTGCGCACGGCCGAGGAGCTGCGGCGCGCCTTTCGTCATCTGCTCGGCGAGGTCAGGCTGCGTCCGCTGCCCGCGTTCGACCCGGCCGACCCCGCCCACCGCAGACGCTTCCCGCTGCGGCTTTCGGTGCTGGTCCGCGACACGGTGGACACCACGGCGGCCCTGCGCGACGTTCGGACCCTGCTGCACACGGCGGAACGGGCGCTCGCCTACCGGCGCGAGGGTCCGGCGGACGCCGAGGCACGGGCGCCGCTCGCACCGCTGCTGGTGTTCTCGCCGGCCGGGCTGCCGCCGGGCGGTCCCAGCCGGGAACAGCTCTCGGCGTTCTTCGCCGGCCAGAACGTCCTCGCCGTCTTCCAGGATCCCTGAGGAGTGCCCATGCCTGTCAGGTACGTCCGCGTCAAACCGGTCGTCGACATGTTCGCGCCCGTCGTCCGTCCGACCGGGAACCTTGCGATCGTCGGGGAGGCGGCCGTTGGCACGGAAGGCGTTCCGGTGCAGGTGACCAGCCCTGCCGACGCCACCGCCACGTTCGGCGACCCCAAGGCGTCCGCCCTCAGCAAGGCCCTGCACGCCGCGTTCGAGCAGGATCCCGGCCCGAGCCAGGTCTGGGGGGTCAAGGCGACGGCGGACGTCACCGACGCGCTGGCCGCCGTCGAGAACCTGAACGTCCAGTTCGTGGTGGTGGCCGGCACCGCTCTCGACGCCGACTCGGGGCAGGACGACGGGTCCGTCGGCAAGCTGGCCGCCCACGTGAAAGCCGTCTCCCAGAACGGTGACGGCAAGGAGCGCATGGGTGTCGCCATGCTCGCCCAGGGCAGCGCCGACCCCTCCGTGGTACAGGGCAAGCTCGTCACGGACCGCATGGTCTACATCGCGCACAAGAGCGCCGACGACGTGGCCGCGGCCGTCGCCGCGGTGATCGCCGGTCACGGCCCGAGCGTCTCGATGGTCCTCAAGCCCGTCGGCGTCACGTCCGCTTCCTTCACGGCGGCCGAGATCGACAAGATCAACGGCGCCGAGACGGACAGCGACCCGCCGGCCGGCCAGGGCGTCAACTGGCTGGTGGACCCGCCGCTCCTGCCCGGTGCGGGCGTGCACCTCGGGGAGGGGTACACCGGCAACCCGAGCGGCAGCAAGTACATCGACGTCGTACGCACCGTCGACGACGTGTCCTTCCGGCTGAAGGCCCGGCTGATCAGGGCCGTCGGCACGCTGCGCATCAGCCGCTCGGGACTGCGCTCCCTCGTCCTGCAGATGGACTCCGTCCTCGGTCCCCTCGTGGCGGACGGTGTCATCGAGGGCTACGTCGTCACCGTCCCGCTGCTGCGTCTGCTGGACGCGGATCCCGCGACGCTCAGCAAGGAGCAGCGCGCCGAGATCGACAAGGCCCAGACCGAGCGTCTGGCGCAGGTGCTGGTGTCGGTCGACTACGCGGGCGCCATGCACCGGATCTCCATCGACCTGAAGTTCGCCTAGGGGGATCGGATGGCCAACTGGAACACCCGTCTCGAAGTACGCCTCGGCACCCGGCTGATCAGTCCGATCTCCCAGTTCACACCGACCTTCAACGTGCCGCACACGGTGATCCACAGCATTGAGGCGGACAACGTCGGCTATGTGCGCCAGCCGCAGACGTTCACCTTCACCATGACCGTCCAGGCCATCGGCAGCGTCGTCGCCGACCTGACCGAACTCGCCCTCAGCGGGGCGGAGTTCGACATCGGTGTCGCCCAGCGCAGCGGCCAGGACTGGTCCTTCACAGCGCTGAAGTTCACCCGCTGCGTGATGACCTCGGCCAATCCGAGCAACGTGGTGGTCGACGGGGCGCCGGCGGCCACGTTCACCTGTATGTGCCTGCAACCGGGGATCGACGACTGACCATGGCCGAGACGACCGAGGGGCCGCTCCCGCCGGAGAGGCTCGACGACGACACACGGTTCGACGAGACCACGGGGATCACCTACCGGTTCCCGGTGCACATCGAGATCGTCGGGCAGCTGGGCGGCGACGAGCTGCACCGCATCGCCCAGTACGTCTTCGACGAGCTGGACGCCACCCTGCGCGGCACCGCCTGACCCGGGAGGAGGAAGCATGGAGAGGCTCGTGTGCTGCGTGCCCGTACGGGTCCGGATCGTCGGACATCTGGACGACGAGCGGCTGAGGCAGCTGGAGGAGGCCGTACGGCGCTCGGTGCTGCTGCGCCTCGAACAGGCCGACGGGCAGCTTCTCGGCCGGGCCGACGGGCAGCCTTCCGGCCAGGCCGTCGGGCGGCTCCCCGGCGATGCCGGCGCCCCCGCCGACGCCCCGGGCCGGGCTGCGGCCGCCGTACCGGAGCCGTACACGGACGCCGGCGGCGGCGTACGCCTCCGGACGAGCGGATTCCGCCTCCTGGACGCGGAGTTGCGGCCACCGGCCCCACCGACGGCGGTGGACACGGCGACGGACGCCCTGCTCCTCGGGCTCGCCCCGGCCGCGGGCCGCGCGGCCGTCGCCGGTACCTGGCCACATGTGACGCGTCAGGTGGCCGCTCCACGCACCCGGCGCAGGAAGAACGCACCCGCCTGGCTGTACGAGCCACAGGTCGTCCAGGCCCTCCAGGGGCTCGATCCGCGCGGCGGCGAACGGGCCGAGGTCCTGCGCCGCGTCCTCGGCTCCCTGCTGGCGAGCCGGGACACGGCGCTCGGCGCGGACCCGGACCACGACACCGCGGCCGAATGGACCCACTTCGGGACCGCCATGCAGAACCACTTCGAGGGCGGATTCGAGGGCTACCGCGTCCTGCGCACCGGCTTCCTCGTGGCCTTCGGTGCGCTCGAGCACGGCACGGCGCAGGCCCTGCGGTACACGGAGGAGTACTACCGGCCGGGAAGTGCCGGTCCCCTGACGCGGATCTCCGTCTTCGGGCACCCGGGCCAGCTGGTGCACCGGGAGCTGGCCTGGCGCCTCCAGGCCGCCGAGGACACACTGACGGCCACCGAGCGCCGGGAACTGCTGCCGCTGATCACATCGGTGGGCTCCCTGCGCATCCGCTCCAACCGGAACAACCCGCTCGCCCTGTCCTGGCACAGCTTCGGCGCGGCGGTGGACATCAATCCGACGCTGAGCCCCAACGTCCCTGGCTTTCCCGGAGAGTTCGTGCGCGACGTCACCGGGATCGACGTGCGCTCCCCGGGCCCGGACGCCGGGCACGGTCTGGACGCGATCATCGCCGCACTCCTGGGGCAGGAGCCCGACCGGGCGCTCGCGGAGGCACGCGCGCAGGGGCGGGCGAGCAACCGCCTCACCGAGGTCTTCCGTGACGAGGCGAACCTGGAGGCGGGCGTGTGGGAGGTCGCCGTCCGCCGCGCCGGCCCGCCTGCGTCCGTCGGCCCGCCCGGGCTGCTGGCCGCGGTGCGGGCGGCCGCCGCGGAGGGACCCTCGGTGCGCTGGGCCTACGGTGGTCCCACCGGCCGGCGGGCATGGCGTGCCCCGTCCGGGGTCCGGCACGACGAACTCGTCCGTCTCCTCTTCCCGGCCTCTCCGTTCCCGGGGCCGGAGCCGTTCACCGAGTGGGAGCACAGGCGCACCACCGTCGAGCTGCTGATCCGGATGGCGCTGACCTTCGAGGCCACCTTCCGGCACGACCGAACCGGCGCGCGTGTGATACGCGACGGACAGCCCGTCAGGGTTGGCCCGACCTCCGCGTCGCCGACGCTCGGGCAGCTCGCCGCACACGGCTTCCTGAACATCCCGGACCGGATCGTCGCGGCGCTGACGGCACCGGGCCCGCGCGGGCTGCGCTGGCTCGGCTCGCACGAGCGCACCACGCGGGACTTCATGCACTTCGAGCTGCGCGACCTCCCGGACCTGTACCCGTCCGCCGCAGGCCGGGCCGCGCGCCAGGATCCCGGCAGCCCCGGGGAAGGCGGCGGGCAGCGGTGACCTCCCCCGTGCGGCGGAGCGCCGCCGCCCCGGCCGACGAGGCACGGATCCGTGCCGCGGTACGGCGCGGCGTCGACCGGGCCCTCACCGAGCACCGCGCCCGACACGCCGCTGCTCCGGCCGACCCGACGCCCCCGCCACTCGCCCCCTCCGTGCCGGGCGCTGCCGAGGTCGGCCCGCGTCTTATGACGTCCCAGGGGGATGTGCTGCGCCCGGAAGGCATGTTTCCACCGATGCCCGTCATCGAGCCCATGACGTGGGGGCCGTTCTGGGCCCGGGCCGGTGGTGCGACGGTGGAGACGGCGAGCCTCGCCCGCGCCCTCGAATGGGGCGAGTACCTCTTCGGTGCCCGTGGGTTCGCGGTGCTGGAGGCGAGGTCACTTCCCGGCCGTTTCACCGTGGCCGCTTTGGATGCCCCGTTGACGATCGGGTCGTTCGGCGGCTGGGGAGAGGGCGTGGAGGGCCTGCGGCTGCCGAAAGGTGTCGCCGCGCATGGCGTGGGGTCCGGGTACCTGGTGTTCCGGGCGGGCGACCACCACGTCGTGGCCGTGGGGCTGGGCGGACGCGGACCGACGGGCGGACGGCTGTACCCGGTCCTGCAGGAGGCCCCCGGGGAGCGGTGGTCGGCGGAGCGCGCCGAACGTCTGCTCGCCGGGGCCACCCCGCAGGACCGCGTGACCGGGGCAACGGCGGCCCGGGCGGCCCGCGGCTGGCTGGATGGTCCGGAGGACGACCCCGCCGTCGTGGACCGGCTCTCGATGATGGACCGGCGGCTGTTCGCGACGCTCGGCTGGCAGGAACGGGCCGGCCTTCTCATCCGGCTGACGCGTTCTCAGGACGCCGTCTTCGGCGACCCCGCGCAGACGGGTGCGGCCATTGCCGAGCTGGTCGCGTCGGCACGCTCGCTCTCCGAGGTCGAGGCGATGTTCGCGGTCCTGCGCCACGAGGGCCTGTACGAGCGGCTGTTCACGCGCTTCGACAAGCCCGTGTTCACGCTGCTGGTCACGCTCGGCGAGCTGCGGTCCGCGCGGCGGCCCGACCCGCGATTCCTCCGGGATCTGCTCCAGGAGATGTCCTCGTCCCCCTCGACGCTGACCAGGCTCACCGAACTGGGCGAGACCGGCTGGGACTGGCTGCGGGGCACGGTCGCCTCGTTCAAGGACCTGCCCCTGCTGCCCGTCACCCTGGCCACCGCCGTACCCCAGCTGGCCCGCGCCGCCGACACCGTGCGCCGGGCCACGGCGATGCCGCCCGATCCCGTGGCGCTCGTCCAGGTCGCGGAGGTGACCCGGCGCATCGGCACGACGGTGTGGACGGCGCTGGCCGGCCTGGAGTCGGTGGAGCGGCTGGGACTGCCGTACGGGACCCGCCCCACGGGCGCCCCGATCACCGCGTCCCTGGCGCGCAGGGTGCGCGCGCTGCTGGCGCTGGAGGTCCTCAGCGCCTTCGCCGGCCTGGAGGAGATCCGCGTGGTCGGTGCCGCGACGGCCGGGCGGAGCCGGGAACTCATCGCCCTGGTGCGGGGGTTGAGGGGGGTGAAGGCGGCCGAGCGCGCGGCCGGGGGCACGGCCCGGATCGACCGTCTGGAGGCCCTGCTCTCGCTCCTGGCCGAGGCCGCCAGGCTGCCCGACGGCACCGAGGCCGCGCGGCTGCTCCGGACGCTTCCCGATGTCTACGCCGCCGAGGCCGCCGGGCTCGCCGAACGTGCCCCGGCGGGTCTGACCGTCCGGGCCCTGCTGCGCGCGCCCGACGAGGGCCCGGTCACCCGCTTCCTGCGGGACGGGCTCGAACTGGCCGCCCTGGTCGAGCGCAAGGCGGGCGGGGCGGCGGCCGTCACGCCCGAGATGGCGCGCGGCCTGCACCGACTGCTGGGGACGGGCTGGCCCCGGGGCCGGCTCCTGCCCTACCTGGACGGCATCCCGGCAGGGGAACTCCCGGTGTTCCTGGAGTTCGCCGGGCGGCTGAGCCCGCAGCAGCTCCGTGAACTCGGGGTGGGAGTACGCCTGTTGACGCTGTCCCGGTCGACGCCGGCCCGGCACCTGCTGGACGAGGTGGGCGCTGAGCTCGTCCTGGAGGTGTTCCGACGGCGGGGGCGCCGTATCGAGCGGTTCGAGGAGTTCGTGGCGCGGCTGTACAGCGCGCGGACGGCGCTCAGGGATCCGGCGGAGTACCAGCGGCTGCTGGATCGTCTCGCCGCGGGCGAACGGGCCGCGTACGACCTGGTCATGCCACCGCGAGTCCGGCCGGCGAGGACCGGCAAGGCCGCCGAGCGCAGGGTCCGGCTCACCGAGCTGCGTGACGCCGCCACCCACGACCAGGCGGCGGGTGTCCGGCTGATGGAGTACGAGTCAGCTCCGGACCGACGGCTCCTCGACCTCGAGGAGCAGGGCGATCCGGTCGCGACCGCCCTGCTCGACGAGCGGTCCGGCGGCCCGAGCCGGAAGTTGCTGGTCGCCCGGTCGTCGAACCCGGCCATGCGCGAGCGCCTCGGCCGCGACCTCATCGCCTGTCGCGAGCGGGCCGAACAGCTGAGGGCCGAGGAGACGGCGGCCGGACGGTTCGTGCCGTCGCCTCCGAAGGCCCCCGACTGGAAGGGCCTCGGCGCCCCGACCCGCAAAGCACGGGCGCGGCGGGAAGGCACCCTGGCCGTCTCGCGAACGAACGTCCCCGCGCTCGCCGACGAACTCCTCGAAACCGCGTCGCCGCGTGCCCTGGGCGAGGTCGACCCCGCGGCCCGGATCCAGGTGCCCGAGCACATGACCAAGGTCCCCCGTTCGGCGCGCGACGCCGAAGTCCCCATGGCCCAGCAACTGGACGCCCGGCTGTCCGCCCTCAGCCCCGAGGACCGGGCCCAGGCACGCGGCTGCACAGTGTGGATTCGCGTGGACCAGCCCGTGTGCTCCTCCTGCCGGGCCCACGGCGGCGTGCTGGAGCAGCTCAGCGCCCTCCACCCCGACATCACCTTCGAGATCGCGGCGGACGAGACCCCGGAGATCCTCGTGTACCGGGGCGGCAAGCGCGTCGACAAGGGAGACGTCCCATGACACCGGCCCCCAATCCCCCCGTCCTCATCGGCACCGTGCCCCTCCTCTACGTGCAGAGCATCACCGTCTCGGAGGGCTACGAGGTCAGGCGCATCGCCGACAGCCCGTTCTCGCAGGCCCTGGCGCCCACCCGGAAGACGATCGCCTTGGAGGCGGTGCTCCTCGGCGCGGACCGGCTGCGCGTCAAGCAGGAACTGGAGGCCCTCGCGCTGGTGTCCCGGGTGCTGGCGGCGGCGGCAGCGCCGGAGCTCAAGCTGTCCGGCATCCCGGTCGTGTGCGGGCTGACGGTCAGCCTGGACATGCAGATCACCGAACTGCGGTTCGCCCAGAGCACACAGCGGCGGGCGGCACTGGATCTGTCGATGTCGCTGCAGCACGTGCCGCGCAGCAGTACCACCCTCCTGGTCGGGGAGGCCGCCGACACAGCCCTGGCCGCAGGGGTGCCGCTGGTGTCCGCGCCCGGGGTCGGATCCCCCCTGCCGCGGGTCCCCTCAGTCCCCCTGCGACCGGCGGAGTGAGCGCCATGCGCGACGACTACCTGCGGCTGCCGATCGACCCCGACGAGGGTTTCCCGCAGTCCTTCCGGCTCGCCCTCAACGACCGCGTCTACCGCATCGAGGCGTACGTGACCGTCGTGGACGACGCCCTGCTCGACTCCCCCGAACCGCTCGAACTGCCGCAGGACGGAGCCTTCCTGGTGATCGCAGTGCAACGTGACGACGGAGGCGCCGTGGTGCCGCTGCTGCGCCGCAAGGCAGTGCCGGGCCTGGAGTACGAAGCCGGCGAGCTGGCACTGGTGTTCACCTCGGTCAGGGTGCATCCGCGCAACCTCAACGGCGCGGGCGCGCACGGCTCGCGGATCGTGGGAGGGGTGGCCCCGCGATGGGTTTCGTGATCTGGTACCGCGTCGCCTTCCTGGACGCGGAGAACGCGGCACCGTCGCTGCGTGTGTCCAACGACGCCCTCAGCGGCGAGTTCGCCGTCGACGCGGACGTCACCGTCACCTCATGGAGCGGGCCGCACGCCGAACGGTTCACGGTCGTGCTGTACGACCTCCCCTTGGAGCACGGCGAACGGCTGGCGCTCCGGCACCGCCGGTCCGGCTCGGCCGGCCCCCTCCTCGTCGACATCCGGCTCGGCTACCTCGACCGGCCCGACCAGCACACCGCGCCCGTGCTGCTGGGGGCGGTGACGTCGGTGCGGGCCCGCGTCTCGGACGACGGCGAACTGCTCACCGAGGTGCACGGGCAGGGACTCGCCGGCCACCGGCTGCTGCGCACCCCGTTCCACTTCGGCAGGTCGGGCGACACACCGCTCGCCGAGCTCGCCCGGAGCATCGGTGAGCGGGCCGGGGTCACCGTGGTGGACGGCGGCGTGACAGGCACCCGCCCCGACCCCGCCGTACGCACCACGACGGCGCTGTCCGCGCTGGGCGAGGTCGCCGCCGCAGCGGGAGTCGACCTGGTCGTCCGGGACGCGAGGGCGCTGCTGGGAGCCGCAGTTGCCGACGGGCCCTCGGTCCTGCTCGAGCCCGGGACCAATATCGTCCGGCAGGGCAGGACTGACGACGAGCCCGACTCCGCGACGAGGGCGACGCGAGGGCATCAGCTGACCGTGCTGGGCGACCCGGCGCTGCGTGCGGGAGCCACGGTGCTCCTCTCGTCGGCGGCGTCTCCCGAGCCGGTCGCGCTGCGGCTGGCGTATGTGCGGCATCGCTTCGGCAAGGACTCCGGGTACGTGTGCGATCTGGTCGCCGCGCCCGAGTTGCCGGGCGCGGACGGCCGGCGGTCCGGGGCGGCCGGCGTCGGTGACCTGTTCCGCGGGATGGTCCGTACGACGCTCGCCGACCGTCCTGCCGTGGATGTCGGGGACGTCGTCGCCACCCGCCCCGGATCCGGCGGTCCCGGGCAGCGCGCGACCCTCGCCTACGGTCAGCCGCCCGCCTCTGACGCGTCCGCACCGGTGGTGGACGACCCGTTGCAGGACGACCCGCCGTATCTGCACGACCGGCCGGTCGCGGCCCCGTTCGCCTGGGACCGCTGCGGGCTCGTCGTGCCCGTCTACCCGGGAATGCGGGCCGTGCTCGCGCACAACCGGGGAGCTGTGGACGACGCCGTGGTCTCGGGGTTCGTCTGGTCGGGTGCGGCGGGTCACCGTCCGCCGGCCGCCGAGCAGGGCGACTACTGGCTGTGCCTGCCGACGGAGGTCCGTGACGGCCGGCCGGCGGGCAAGGGCGTCAACGACCTGACGGACAGGACGGGTCGGCGGGTCCTGCAGGCGCGCGGCCTGTCCATCACGGTCGCCGAGCAGCAGCTCCCGGATGTCGGCAGCCGGCCGGACGTTCCGGACGAGCTGACGCTGGTCATCAGCCACGAGAAGGGCACGACGATCACGGTTGCGGCCGACGGCGCGGTGAACGTCACCACCTCCGGCAAGGACATCGTCCTCGGCAACGGCCAGGCGTCCATCACCCTGTCCGGATCCCGGATCACGCTGCACGCGCAGTCCGTGGAGGTGACGTGATGCCCAAGGTGCTCAACTCCTCGGCGCGGCTGGTGTGCACGCACGGCGGCACGGTGCTCGTGACCGCCTCGCAGCAGCGGCTGACGGCCGGCGGCGCACCGGTCCTGGTGGTCGGCGACCTACTGGCCGCGACGGTCGTCGGCTGTCCCGTTTCCAAGCCGTGCGCCAAGGTGACGGCGGTGAACGGGGGCACGTCCACGGCGCTGCGGGCTGCCGGTTCGCCGGCCGTCCTGGACACCGTGCAGGGGACCACGGACCAGGGCACCTTCCAGGCCCTCTCCGCGGGACAGCGGCTGCTGGACGCTCGGTGACCACGACGAACGGAGGGGAAGGCCCATGACGCTGGGAACGGATCTCGAGGTCCGCGCCGGGGATCTCGTGTTCGACGGCCGTGATCTGGTCCTGGTCACCGGCCTCGACGCCCTTGCCCAGTCCCTGCGGAACCGGGTCCTGACGCCCCTCGGCAGTGACCGCTACGACACCCGCTACGGCCTGGACGTGCGCGCCCTGTTCACCGGGACGCTCGCCTCGGCCGGGGCCGCGCGGGACGTACTGCGCCTGAACCTGGTGCGGGCCGTCGGCACCGACCCGCGCGTGCGGGAGGTGAGCGACGTGCTGGTCGGGCCCGCCGCCGAGGCGGACCGCCGTGACAGCTGGGCCGCGGAGGTACGGCTGGTCACGGTGGACGGCACGGCGACGGCGCTCGGCGTCGAGGTGGGGCCGTGACCGCGTACGGCGTCACTGAGGGCGGGTTCGTCCCCAAGCCCTTCGACGAGATCCTCGGGGACGCCGTCGGCCGTGCCCGCGCCGTGTTCGGCCCGGACGCCGATCTGTCGGCCGCCGGCGTGCTCGGCAAGATCCTCCAGATCACCGCGGACGAGGACGCGTTGCTGTGGGGCCGTCTGGAAGACCTCTACTACAGCTCCTTCGTGTCCACCGCGACCGGCGCCGATCTGGACCGGCTCGGCGAGGACCTCGGGATTCCCCGCCCCTTCGCGTCGGCGCGCGGTGTGGTGCGCCTCACCGTCGACCAGCCGCTGCCGGACCGCGCCTACACCCTGCCGCGGGGCACGGTCCTGCTCACCGGCTCCGCGCCGCCCCTCGCCTTCCGCACGGACGACGTCGTACGGCTCGGCGCCGACCGGCCGGTGGCGGACGTCCCGGCCGTCGCCGACCTGCCCGGCCCGTCCGGCGACGTCGCGGCCGCGGCGATCACCGGCGTCGATCCGCTCTACGCCGTCAAGATCGCCGGAGTACTGCCGCCGACCTCGATCGCCGTGACGAACGAGGCGCCTTTCACCGGCGGAGACCTGACCGTCGGCGACACCGCCTACCGGGCTCTCCTCCTCGGGACGCCGCGCACGATGTGGACGCGCGAGGCCGTGAAGGCGGCCGTGCTGCGGGTGCGGGGAGTGCTGGACGTGCTGCTGTCGGATCCGCTGCGCGGAGTGGACGTTACGCAGAGTCACTTCGGGCTGTTCGCCTTCGACCGGCGGGTCTTCCTCGGCGAACGACGCTTCGGGGAGCCGTACTTCTTCGACGTCGTGGTGGCCCACGACGCCGCCCTGCCGTGGCGGACCGACGGTCCGGTGCGCGGTGTGCGGGAGCGGGTGGCCGAGGAGGTGGAGCGGCTGCGGCCGGTCGGGGTCCACCCCCGGATCGTGCCGGCCGACCACATCGAGACCGGGGTGCGGGCGCGGGTCACGATCGACGCCGGTCAGGACCCCCAGGTGCTGCGGGCGGCGCTGACCCAGCGGCTCGCCGCGGACATCGGCCGCCACCGGCTGGGCGAAGCCGTGCTGTTCTCGCAGGTCATGCGGGCGTTCACCGAGCAGCCCGGGGTGCTCGACGTGCAGGACCTGAGGCTGCGCCGCAATCCGCCGGCCTTCGGACGGCTCACGCTGGGCGCCGTGCCCTTCCAGAGTGAGGTGGTCGAGGCCGGGGTCGGCGAGAACCTCGCGCTCGGGCCGACCGAGATCGCGGTGTTCCGGGTGGACGGCGAACTCCTGGACATGGAGGTGACCGCCCGATGAGCAGTCCGCGGCGACGCCTCGTCCCGGCCGACACACGCATGGCCGCGCATCTGACGACGCCCTTCGCACGTGGCGCCGACCGGTTGGAGCTGACCTTCCGGACCGGCAGCACGCCCGGCCGGGCGGAGTTCGAGCCGTACATCTTCACCGAGCACAGCGCGGCCTTCGGCACCGATCCGGTACCCCGCTACGTCGTGCGCGCCCTCGCCCCGCTGCCTGGAGCCCGCACCCTCACCATCGCCTACGACATCGGCGCGGCGAGCCGCGCGGCGCTGGTGAGCCTGCCGGACGGTGTGCTGCCGGGCGGATCGTTCCTGGTCCCGCTGCCAAAGGACGCCCGCGCCGCCGCCCGGCTGACCGCCCTCACCGTGGATCCGCCGCTCGCCGGAGCCACCGTCGCCGACGCGTGGACGGTCACCGCGCTGCTGGGCGATCTGGCCGCACTGTGCTGGGTACTGGGCGCGGAGCGCGACCTCCTGGCGGCCCACGCCCGGCTGTTGCGGGGGATCCGCACGGTCGGGCGGGCGAGTGGCGTCACCCTGGGCCGCATCGGAGACGACCTCAGCGTGCCGAGGTTCCCTCCCCTGCCGCACGGTGACGAACCCGGCACCATCGCCCTGTACCACCTCGACGAGCAGCCCGGCAGCAGCCGTGTCGCCGACGCGGCGGCGCTGTACGGCGGGACGGGGCATCACGGAACCGTGGCTGGTGCGGTGCTCGGGGTTCCGGGCCGCTTCGGCACGGCCGCAGGTTTCGGAGATCTCCCCGCCGAGATCAGAGTCGCCCACCATCCGGACCTCGCGCTGCCGGCGGGGGCGAGCCTGACCGTGGAGTGCCTGGTCCGCCCCGACTCCGGTACGTGGGAGGGGGCCGTCCTGTCGAAGCACGCCGACCCCTCGTCCCCGGCCAAGGCGGGCTGGGCGCTGTCGGTGGGCGGCTTCGGCCGAGGCATCGACCGCAACGTCCGCTTCCTGGTCGCCGACGGTACCCGGCAGGTCGTGCTGTTCGCCGACCTCTCCTTGGCGACCGGCCGCTTCCAGCACCTCGCGGGGGTAGTCGACCGGGCCGCCGGGCAGGCGCGGCTGCACGTCGACGGGGTGCTGCGCGGTGTCGCGCCGCTCGATGCCCTGGCCTCGCTCACCACGACGTCACCTCTGCGCATCGGCCGCTCCGACACCGCGCCGTCCTCCGCATGGCACGGCTCCGTGGACGAAGTGCGGATCTGCGATACGGCACGCACCTCGTTCCACCCGGTGCTCGGCGAGAGCGACGCGAGTTACCGTCGCCGCCTGACGGTCTTCCGTCGGTGGACACTGCCCACTCCCGAGGGTCTGCAGACTGCGGTGAACACGGCGGCCGGCCCGGTGCTGGGCGTCCCGGAACCCTTCACCGTCGAGGACGCCGATCCGGCCGCGGCGAGCGGCTCGCTGCCGGTCACGGTGACCGTGGAGCACGTGCCGTCCGGCGGTTCGGTCGACGCGCTCGGCCGGCGAGGCCACCCCGAGAGCGAGGCCTCCGGCTCCGTCGCGGACGACCGTCACTTCGATACGGCCGTGCTGGTCACCGTCCCCGTCTCGCCCCGCCTGTCCTTCCCGGGCTCCCCCGGCACGCCGCCGCGTATGCGGGTCGGCACCCGGCGTACCCTCCTCGCGCTGGTCGACCGGCTGTCGGCGGAGGTGGCCGCCGGCGCGCTCCGGGTCCGTTCCGGCCACGACCCGGCGGCCGGCGATCTGCGGGCGGTGGGCCGGGCGCTGACGCTCGATCACGACAGTGTGCCGGCGGCGCGTCTCGCGGCTCTGGCACAGCAGGCGGGGTTCAGCTGGGTGCGCAATCTGGGCCACGTCTATGCGTCGGTGGCCTCGACGGATGCGTACGACATCCTGATCGGCCCCAGGAATCCGGCCGCCGGCCAGCGGCACGGCGCGGATCTGCTGGTGGCGGAGGACGCCGACGTCGCGCTCGACCCGCCCCCGCATCCGGGGGCCACCGTGCGCTGGTCCATGGTCCGCACCGGCGAGGGCAGGGGGGACTTCCTCAATGCTTCGAGCGCCACGGTCAACGGGCCCTGGACAGGTCCATCAGCCGCGATGCGGGCTGGTCACCCGGGCCGCCTGCTGCTCCAGGCCGACGTCCGCATCGGCTCACGTACCCTCACCGCCACGCGTCCCGTACGGATCGGCGTGGCGTCCCTGGCGGCGGGCCGCTCCATCGCGGAGGACGGCGCGCTGGACACCCCGGAGCCGGACCTGGCCGCCCTGGCAGACCCGCGCGTCGCGCCCTCCCAGCTGGTCACCGTGGACGACCCGCGGCTCACGGCCAAGGATGCCGCGTCCCGCCGTATGCATCCCGCCCTGGCGGACGCCCTGTCGGCCTGGTTGGAGGTCCTCGCCGCCGAAGGGGCCACCGGACTGCCCCGGTTGACCTCGGGGTGGCGGCCGGACGGCAGTGGCCTGGAGACCGTCGGACGGGCCGTCACCGTCGGACGCGGCACCTGCTCCCTCGCCCTGGACCGAATGGGCGCCCTGGCCCACGCCGTCGGCCTGGGCTATACGGCGCACACCGGATCCGCCCTGCGTATCGCCCAATTGACGGGCGATCCGGTGCGGGTGGAGGGGCCCGCCGTCGTGCCGGAGGACGGGACTGCCGTCTTCCGGGTCCGCCCCCGGGCGCTGCCGTGCGCGGCGGCGACGGCGGGAGCGCGGCTCGTGGTCGCGAACCCGGGGACCGACACCGTCTCGGTGCTCGGGCCGGACGGCGTCGTCGAGAAGGCGGTCACGTCCGGCTGGCGTCCGGTCGACGTCGCCGTGTCGCCGGACGCCACCACCGCCTACAGCGCGGACCGTTCGGGTACGACGCTCACGGTCATGTCCCTCGGCCCGGACCCCGGACCCGAGTCGGTCCGCGCCACGGTGTCCCTCCCCGCCGAGCCGGTGGCGCTGGCGCACAGCCCCACGGCTCCCCTGGTCGTCGTAGCGCTCGCCGACCGGCTGACCCTGTCCGGCGGTACGGCTCTCATCGGTTCCGTCCCGCTGCCCGCACCGCCTGTCGCCCTGGCGCTCTCGCCCGACGGGACGACGGCCTGGCTTGCGCTCGCCGACGCGACGCTCGTCAGCGCGTCCCTGCCTGGCCTCGCGCTCGCCGCGCCGGTCGGGCTGCCGGGCGTGCCCGCGGGCATCGCGGTCAAGGGCGGCCGTGTCTACGTCACGATCCCCGGCAACCGTGCTCTGTGCGTTCACGATCCGGCCACCGGAGTCCTGACGACGGTGACCGGAGTCGGCTCCACTCCGACGGCCGTCGTCGGCGATCCCTCCGGCCCGGGCCTCTACATCGCCGACCCCTCGGCTGCCCGCCTCCTGCGCCGGACGGCCGACGGTTCAGCGCCGCCGACGGGCGCCTCGGTGAGCTGTGTCGGCACGCCGGTCGCGCTCGCGAGCGGCGCGGGGCGCGTCTACGTCGTCACCCGGGCGGACGACACACGCGGGGGCGCCGACGCCGTCGGCGTGCTCGACCCGGCGGCTCCCCACACCGGCATCAGCGC
Organism: Streptomyces sp. NPDC040410; assembly: GCF_055595715.1. Lineage (NCBI taxonomy): Bacteria > Bacillati > Actinomycetota > Actinomycetes > Kitasatosporales > Streptomycetaceae > Streptomyces > Streptomyces sp. NPDC040410. Next base: position 226,479 of record NZ_JBVIVK010000009.1, on the reverse strand, counting down.
CTACTGGCCGCTCGGCACGGGAGCCGGTGAGCGCCTGCGTTGGACCTTGCGCCCGCTGGCGGCCGCCGCGGCCCGACTGGATGCGTCGGGCACCCCGGCCGTCCTGCTTCGACCGGGCCGCCCCGGCCCACTGCTCCTCACCGCCGACCACCACACAGCGGACCGCGCGCCCTTCCGGCTGCGCATCGGGCTCCATCCGCACCTGCGCCAGGCGGAGGCGGCGGGCACGCCCGTCGTCGTCCGCAAGGACCAGTACGACCTCGTCATGAACGTCCTCAACGAACTGCACCCGATCGGCGTCGAGATCGACACCAGCATGCTGCGGGCCCATGTCGTGGAGCTGCGGGCCGGACTCCTCGACGTGTTTCCCGCCTACACCTATCCCACCTACCGCCAGCGGGTCCGCCCGCTGGGCCGGACCTCGCAGGAGGGTGAGTGATGGCCTTCTCCATCTCCTTTCAGCGCCTGTTCCACCACAAGCCCTGGACCGATGCCGTCGACCGGGTGTCGGCCGGCGGGGACAACGGCTTCAACATCCGCTTCCAGATGCTGGAGGCCGACCTCGACACGATCGGCGCCCGTTTCGACGACGTCACCGACGGCCTCAACTCCCTGGCGCAGGGCGTGGAGTTGGAACGCGCGGTGAACGTGGCCCCCGTCCTCACCTCAGTCGGCACGCCTGGCTGGGACATCTCCAGCCCGGGCACCGCCCGCAAGCAGGCCGGTGCCGCGAGCGCCTCCGGCGCCGTGCCGGTGGCCCTGCCGCCCGGGGGCCGGATCACCGCCTTCCGGGCCCTCGGCAACAACACCGGGTCCGGGGTGCTGCGGCTGGAGCTGATGCGCCAGGACCTCGACGGCAAGGGACAGCTGCCGATCGTGCGGATCCTCGTGCGGGAGCAGCCGGCCGACCGCCCCTTCGACGAGTCCAAGAACCCCTCCGGAGGCGGCGGCATCGACGTCATCGACGCCGAGTCCTCGTACTTCGTACTCGCCCGCCTCGACGGGGCGGGCGTCACGGACAACGTCTTCCTCACCGGCTTCCAAATCCTGTACCGCGCACGCTGACCGACCGCTACCGCCCGGCGCTGTCACACCCGAAAGGACCTGCCATGGCCTGCCTCAACCCAACCCTCAAGACACGGGGGCTTCTCCTCGCCTACGGCGCCGGCGACACCGGCGTCCGCCCCACGCCGCCCGGCGTGCCGTTCTGGCTCTCCCCCGACGTCCGCCTGGCCACCGCGGCCGACGCGCCGGGGCTGATCGCCGACCCGGCGAGCTGGGAGTCGAGCCCGTGGAACCGGCGGGCGGTCGTGGGCACCGACTACTACTTCCTGGTCAGGGTGCGGAACACCGACCCGGAGCGGGAACGGCACTTCGTCAGGTTCCACGCCTGGGTATGCATGTTCACGATGGGAGGGGTCGGCCCGGGAAGCTCGAAGCTTCCCGGAATCGAGCAAGGGTTCAGCGGAGCCTCGACCGCCCCACTGCCCGCGCACCTCGATCCCACCACCCCACAGCCCATGCAGGTAATCCAGAGCAACGAGCTGTGGACCCCGACCGACCAACAGATGAACATGACCGGAGGTCATCCGTGCCTCGGCGTCAACGTCTGGGCCGACGCCGACTCCGACTCCACTCCCACGACTCCCTCGGACGGCGGCTCCTTCATCGGCAACCCCTTCCTCGACCCGACCTGCGACCGCCGCCACGCCCAGGGCAACATGGCCATCGTGCCCAAGCCGGTCGGCATCCGGGCCGACGTGCCGATCATGCTCATGGTCCCGGTCACCGACCGCTGCCCTCTCCAGGCCCGGGTCACCCTGCGTCCCGTGAAACTGGACGACGGAAGCGGACGGCCCCGGCGCATACCCGAGCTGGAACAGGCCGCAGAGGAGCAAGGGATCGGGTATCTCACCCTGCCCGAGGGCGCGCCCTTCGACCACGTCGGCATCGGGCGCGACACGGAGTCCGCAGGCAGGACGCTGACGGCTCGGCTCCAGCCCGGTGAACGGCTCGACCTGAGGGTCGCCCTCGACCCCTGGCCTCAGGAGAGGCCCGGCGATGTCTACGCTGTCGACGTACTGACCACCGACACAGTCGCGCAGCAGCGTTACGGTGCGGCACGCACCTACGTCCTGGTCACCGACCGCCGGGAATGACGAGGTCGCTCACCGCCGGCTTCGCCCCCAGTGAGGGCGGCGCACCGACCGCCGGATCTTGGTCAGTGCTTACGGCTGCGAGGTCGCCGCGGAGATCCCGCAGGCAGCTCCTGCTCGCCGCCCTGTCCCACAAGAAGTCAGCGCAGGCCCGGCCGCGAGCGCCTCGGACGTGCGGAGAGGAGCCGGGCCGCGTGGGTCAGTCATGCGGCTCCAGCGCCTGACTTCCCCTCTCAGTGATCCGGTAGCGCCTGCTCCGCCCAGATCACCTTGCCCTGGGGCGTGTACCGGGTGCCCCAGCGCTCGGTCAGCTGCGCCACCAGGAACAGGCCCCGGCCACCTTCGTCGGTCGTCGCGGCATACCGCAAGTGGGGCGAGGTGCTGCTGCCGTCGGCCACCTCGCAGATCAGCGTGCGGTCGCAGATCAGCCGCATGCGGATCGGCTCGCAGCCGTAGCGGACGGCGTTGGTGACGAGCTCGCTCAGCACCAGTTCCATGCTGAAGCCGAGTTCGGACAGGCCCCACTCGTCGAGCTTGCCGGTCGCCGCGGCGCGCACCCCGGCGACGGCGGCCGGCTCGGGCGGCACGTCCCACTCAGCGATCCGGTCCGCCGGCAGCGCATGGGTACGGGCGATGAGCAGAGCGACGTCGTCCGTGGGGCGTCCGGGCAGCAGAGATTCCAGCACGGCCTGGCAGCTCTCCTCCGGCGGGCGCTCGGGGTGGCCCTCCAGGGCTTCGCGCAGGAGTTCCATTCCCTCGTCCAGGTCGCGGGTCCGGTCCTCGATGAGGCCGTCGGTGTACAGGACGAGCTGGGAGCCTTCGGCGAGGTCCAGCTCGGCTGTCTGGAAGGGCATGCCGCCGAGGCCCAGTGGCGGTCCGGGCGGCAGGTCGGGAAAGGTGGTGCTGCCGTCCGGAAGGACCAGCGCAGGAGCCAGGTGCCCCGCGCGCGCCATGCTGCAGCGTCTCGTCGCGGGGTCGTAGATCGCGTACAGGCAGGTGGCGCCCACGACTGCGGCGGGGCTGTCCGTGCTCGCCTCGTCCTGGTCGATGCGGCTGACGAGGTCGTCCAGATGGCTCAGCAACTCGTCGGGCGGCAGGTCGAGCGTGGAGAAGTTGTGCACCGCGGTCCGCAGTCGCCCCATGGTGGCCGCGGCGTGCAGGCCGTGGCCGACGACGTCACCGACGACCAGTGCCACACGGCTGCCCGGCAGTGGAATGACGTCGAACCAGTCTCCGCTCACACCCGACTGGGCGGGGATGTAGCGGTAGCCGACATCGAGGGCACTCTGCTCGGGCAGGGCGCGTGGCAGCAGGCTGCGCTGGAGGGTGACCGCCAGGGCGTGCTCGCGCGTGTACCGGCGGGCGTTGTCGATACTGACCGCGGCACGGGCCACCAGTTCCTCAGCCAGCGAGAGCTCCTCCTCGTCGAAGGGGCCGTGCTCCTTGGAGCGCCAGAAGTTGACCATGCCCAGCACGACACCACGGGCCTGGATGGGAGCCGCTATGAGCGAATGGATGCCGTAGTCCACGACCTCCTCGGTGCGCTCCGGGTCCTGCATCTGCCAGCCCGTCGCGGTCGACAGGTCGGCCACCAGTTCGGAGCGGCCGGTGCCGTAGCCGCGCGCCTGGGGCGTGGACGGCAGAAAGTCGATCAGCCGGCCCTTCTCGTAGAGCGGATGGTCGTCCCGAATGCCGCACATGGCAACGCGTCGCATGCCTGTTGCCGTGGTGGCCGGCTCCTCGCCATGCAGTACGGCGTCGGCCAGGTCCACGGTGACGAAGTCGGCGAAGCGAGGGACGGCGATCCGCGCGAGTTCGTCGGCCGTCTGGATCACGTCGAGGGTGGTGCCGATACCCAGTCCGGCGTCGTACAGCAGCTTGAGCTGCTCACCTGCGACCTCGGCCCTGCCGGACACGGCCCGCAGCTCCGTGGTGTCGCGCAACGTCACAACAGTTCCCCTGGGGCCTCCGCCGCGGTCCGTGGGCCTCTGGTTGACAGCCAGAAGGCGCGGCCCTGCCAAGTGCACCTCGTCGGTGGCCTCGCGCCCGGAGCTGAGCAGCGACACCGTTTCCAGTTCCAGGCCCGGCAGCTGGGACACATGCTTCCCCTCTGCGTCCGGGGGCAGCTCCAGGAGTCGCCTGGCCTCGTCGTTCGCCAGCAGCAGTCGCCCGTCCTCGCCGACGATGAGCACCCCTTCGCGTACGGAGTGCAGCACCGCGTCGTGGTGGTCGTACATGCGGGTCATCTCGTTCGGGGCCAGGCTGTGGGTCTGCCGCCGCAGCCGCCTGCCCACCAGCGCCGTGGCGGCGGTGGCCACCCCGAGAGCGCCTGCCCCGGCGGTCAGGATGATCGGTATCTGCCGGTCCACCAGACTGGTCACGTTCTTGACTTTCAGCCCGGCGGAGACGAGGGCCACGACCCGGCCGTCGGTGTTCCGGATGGGAACGGTGGCCTGGACTTCGCGGCCGAGGGGGCCGTTCACGCTCTCGGTGTAGACCTTTCCCGCCAGCGACGGCCCGATCGTGCCTACGAACCGCTTGCCGATCCGGTCCGGCAGGGGATGGGTGTAGCGGATCCCTTTGGTGTCCATGACCACGACGAAGTCGACGCCTGCGGACTTGCGTCCCGCCTCGGTCAGCGGCTGCAGCACTTTCGACGGATCGGGTGCTTGCAGCGCGGACAGGACCCCCGGGGAATGCGCGAAAGTCTGGGCGACGGCTATGGAGCGCCGCTTGGCCTCGGCGTTGGTGTCCCGCTGCGACTGCAGGACAAGGGCGAAGACTGCGAAGGCAACGAGCACCACCACCAGCGCCACCTGCAGGATGAATATCTGCCCCGCGACGCTTCGCAAGTTCCTTCGCACCAGCGACCACAGCGATACACGTCGAAGCCGGGCAAAACGGTGTGCCATCTGGCCTTTCTAGCACTGGTCAGCCCGAGTAGTCACGGTCCCGCACTGGAACCTTCATACCGGCCGACAATCCTTCGCCTCGCTTGTCACATCAGCCACTAAAGTGAGACCCCAACTATACCAACTGCGCCAACAGCACCAAATGCCACAGGTAACGCGCGTCGGGTTAGGTGCGGGAGGAGGCTCGGGGCCTCCGGAGCCTCGCCCCGGAAACGCCGCTGTGAGCTGCGGGGCACCTTGCCGACGCCGCCAACCCGCCCTGACGGATCGTCACTTCGCGCCGTCAGACACATAGTTGGCCCGGTCGGGGACTGACGCGCAATCGGGTCCGACCGGGCGTGACCGGTACGTCCCCGGCGGGGTCAGCACGTCGTACGGGTTCGAGGCCGGCGCCGGCGAGGTGCCCTGTCCACGGCGTCACCGCCTCGCCGCAGCCGGTACGTCGCAACCTCGGATGCTGCCCGTCGAGCCGTCCAGTGCCAGTTGCTGATCTTGACGTCGTGCGGCGCGGGCTGACCCCTGCCGGCTTCGACCAGGTTCTTGAGGCTCAGGAGTCGCCCGGGATGCGCCACCAATGGTTGCTCCGACCTGGGCTCATTCGGCGAGTCTGCGGCAGCAGGCAGCCGGGGCGCGTCCTTCAGCGCCGGGTGAGGGTGGACGGCGCCCCGGCGGACTGGGCACCTTCGTCGCCCAGGCCCAGGGTGTCGCGGCCGGTCATCGTGACGACGTAGATATTGCCCTTGGGGCAGGAGAGGGCGGCCGACCGGTCGGTGGGGTGGCTGGTGACCGCCTCGAAGACCATCGAGTCCCCGCGTACCTCCCGCAGTTGCAGGGCCTCGGTGCATCCCAGCTCACGGCCGGTGTCCATTTCGGTCACCTTGCTGACTTGCTTGCCCGCCAACTCACCCCGCAGAGCCGGGTGGAGGGTGAGAGTGACGGTGAACCGGTCGGTCCGGGCCTGGGAGACGCCGTCGGCGGTGGGAGTGCCCGGGCCTGAACCGACCCATGTACCGGCCCAGGACGCGGGAAGCGACGCGGCCGTGGGCGACGGCGACGGCGAAGACGTCACGTCGGATGCGTCATCGCCGGAAAGATGCTGCACGACGAGCGTGCCCGCCGCGACGATCAGAGCCGCGGTGACGGTCGCGGCGACCGCCCGGACGGCACGGCCGGGCAGCCACCGCCGGAGGAAACCGGTAGCCGGCGGGGCAGCCGTCCATGTTCCGCCGGAAGCCGGACCGTATTCGGGATGAGGTGACACAGCGGCCGCGGACGGCGGTCCTACTGCTGCGGAGACCAACGCGTGCGCCTCCTGCTCCCGCACGGCGAGATCCCTTTCCAGCGCCTCGGGCAGCAACTGCGGCCAGATACCGGGCCGGCCGCCCAGGCGTTCCAGCAGCGCGCCGACGGCGCCGGCCGTGGGCCGCTGCTCGGGGTTCTTGGCCAGGCAGGACCGCAGCAGCGAGACCAGGGCGGCCGGAACGCCGTCGAGGTTCGGCTCCTGGTGCACGATGCGGTAGAGCAGCGCCGCGGCCGAGGCCTCCTCGTCCGCGTGGGAGAAGGGGCCCACTCCCGTCGCCGCGTACACCACTACCGCAGCCAGCGAGAAGACATCACCCGGCGCACCTGAACCCCCGGCACTCGCCTGCTCCGGCGCCAGATAACCGGGAGAGCCGATCACACCGCCGGTGCTCGTGTGACGTGAGTCCTCCACGGTGCGCGCGATCCCGAAGTCGATGAGCAAAGGACGATGGCGGCCCAACAGCACATTGGACGGCTTGACATCACGGTGCGCCAGCCCCGCCCCGTGCACCGCCCCCAGCGCCCCGAACAGCTCGGCCGCCAGAGCCAGTACGGAGCGCTCCGGCAGCCTGCCGTACCGCTGCACCCACTCCGCGAGGGACGGCGCGGCCACGTACTCCGTGGCGAGCCACTGCGGGCGCTCCCCCACCGGGCTGTAGTCCACCACCGCAGTCGTCCAAGGGGATCGCACCCGGTCGCTGTTACGTATTTCCCGCGCGAACCGCTCCTCGAACCCCGGCTCCCGCCCGAACTCGGCACGCACCGTCTTCAACGCCAGCGGACGCCCCGACACCGTCCGGGACAAATACACCCGCCCCATGCCACCCTCACCGAGCCGCGCCAGCAGTGGATAACCACCGACAGCCCCCGGATCCGACCCGTCCAGCAACTCCACGCCCCCGCCGTCCCCTCACATCAGCACACTGTCAACCAGGTTCAACCCGGACCAGCCCAACCAAGCGCCGCATCCGTAACATCCGCACCAAGCATCGCCTCCCACACCCACAACAGGCCAGCTGACCCCAAATCCCAAGCTCGGGTGGTGATGCTGGTTGCCGTCCACTGGCACGCCGTTGGACGGGCATCCGAACGGCGGCGGAGGGCTCAGGCGGCTGCCGCGAGAGTAACCGAAGCCGAACCTGCACGGCTCTGCGCCTGCGGAGCCGCACAGGAGCGCGGCGCCTCCGCCCGGCGCGTCTCGCTACGGAGGCACGGGTGCACGGGTCGCCTTCGGGAGGGCGTGGGCCCGGGTTCATTGCCCGCCTAGTTGCCAGAACAGGCGGTTCTCCAGGCATTTCGTCAGGTACGGCACGCCATCGGTGTAACCGGACCCGTGCGCATCGCCGAGCATGCGCACGGCGAGGCTGCGATGGGTGGATTTCCAGCGCTGGTGCCTGCTTTCCAGCCTGCTGAGTGCCGCGTCGAGAGGACGCCACTCCGCCTGGCTGAATCCACCCGCGCCGCGGAGGTCGAGATATGCCTGAACGATGGTGTCATGCGCGGAGTGTTCCGCCTCGGCTCGCACGACGGGAACGCTCGTGAAGGCAGCCGACCGCAAGCGCGGGGCAGTCGGAACGCCGCAGAGAATCTCGAACCTCTTGTACTGTTCGGACTGAATGGCACTGGCACCTTGGGTGAACTGCCGAAATGCCATGAACTGCCCGGCTCGCATCGTGGCGACTATCCGGAACAGCGCTGCGGCGCGCTCGAACATTGCAGCCGCATGATCTACTCGCTCCACACCCGCTTCCAGCCGACCGTCACGCAGCGCTCCGATCGCTGCTTGTATGTCCGTCGCGATCGCGGTGAAGAGCATTTCGTGGGTCTGGAGGACGCGGATGAAGAAGTATTCGTCGTGGAGCACGTATACGGGCTGGACGGTCACGTAGAACCACCGACCGGCATCCGTGGCCGGCGGACCGGGCAAACGGTCGACGAGACCCTCCAAGCGGGGCTGGGGCATGTGAGCCACCTGGGTCGGCAGGTCATGGGCATCCGGTCCCCCGAGGTCATCAACCACGAACCGCAGGGCCTGGCGCAGCCTCTTGCGGAGTGTCGCCGGATCCGGCCGGCCCCGGCCCGGCGACTGCGCCCCGGCCGCCGTCTCGATCTCGAAACGTATGACGTCGGAGACAAGCAGGGTGGACAACCGGTCAGGACTCAGCGCGGAATTCCGGCCGTCCAAGAGGAGCTCCAGGAGCGGCAACGCAAGGTAGCTCCGGTTCCAATAACGTCCCTCATGCTTGTCCAGCATGCAGTCGAGAAACGCTTCGAGGAACGGGCGGCGCGTGGCATGCCGGCATCGAATGTCGCTCAACTCGACCAGCATTCGCTCCGACAGAAAATGCTTACCCGTCCGCCCCGCCTCCTCTGTGACCGAGCGGGCCAATGAGATTCCGTCGAATTCGTTCGGGATATTCCGTGCGGCCGCCCAGCGGTCCACCTCACGGGACACCGACGTGTGTGAACCGCATCTCTTGCGGGTCGGCAGGCCGGATCCCCTTCCCAAACGGAATCCGAGGAAGCCACCTCTGGCCGGTTTCCGAATACCTCGACCTGCACGGTGCGCAGAAGCCATCGTCGCTCATCTCTTCCGTTTCGTCGTGACACAACTCGCCGTGAGACGTCGTCCGTACCACGGCCGCCCCTCACGCTGTCCGAGTGAGGCTTTGGCATTCACTAGGCACGATCGAAACGCCGCACGTCATGTCTCGAATATTCGTGTCTTGACAAGAGCGGGTGCGCCGCAGCACGCACGGACGGTGTTCACGGTGGTGGCTCTCTGCGCCGGCCCGCGCGTGGTGGCTCGACCTTACGATCTTGAGATGAGTGACCGGAGCCCAGCAGCCGAGGAGCTGCAGACAGCACGGCTGTCCCTGCGGCGCCCGACCGAAGCCGACATCGACGCGGTCTTCGCCATCCACAGCGATCCTGAGACTTGCTCGCACAACCCCTCTGATGCGCTGGCCCAGTTCGAGGAGGCCCGAGCGCTCTACCGGCGCTGGAACGAACAGTGGCAGCAGTACGGATACGGGTACTGGGTTGTGCGGCGCCATGACTCCGCTCGGCAGCTCGGATTCTGCGGAATCAAGCCCATGGAACTCCACGGGACGAAGGTCCTGAACCTCTTCTACCGGTTCGCCACCTCTGCCTGGGGCCACGGCTTCGCTGGTGAAGCCGCCGCCGCAGTCACTGCCTGGGCATCCCGTCACGTGCCCGGCCTCCCGCTGATCGCCCGCGTCCGGCCGGCGAACGTAGCGTCCCAGCGCGTGGCGCTACGCGCCGGACTCAGCCGAGCACAGCATCTCGACACAGACGGATACGACGGCTTCGACTGGATCTACGTCGCCCGGCCGGCGCGCTGATCAGAGTCCCCGGAGGCGGCCCTGGGCGAAGCTGCCTCCAGGACCGCCCGAGGCTCCAACAACGATGTGGGTCCGGCCGGTGGCCGTACCACCGGCCGGACCCACAGGTCCGACGCCCGTGCCGGTCGCGGGAATGCTCCGTGAGGATCAGCCGATGTGGTAGCTGTCGCCGTAGACCTTCCAGTCCAGCGGGGGGTTCAGGTCGAGGTTGCCCCGGCGCAGGAAGACACGCTGGGCGGTGTCGACCCGGCTGGTGTCGCTGTGTGCCTCCTCCTGCTTCATCGCCCACACGCGCGCGTCGAGGAAGGCGTTGAGGTAGGCCGTCTCGTCGCCGCCCTGCGCCGGAGGCTTCGCCCTTCGCAGGGCACGCTTGCGGATGTTGCCGAAGCTGGTCGAGTCGCCCCCGTCGCCGTGCATGACGATGGCGTCGTAGTAGGCGAACTGACCGAGTGCACGCAGGCCGTCCGCCTTGCCCTGTTTGACGGCGGGGTTGAAGTAGACACGGTCGCGTTCGTCGTTCTGCGCCTGCTGGAACGCCGTTTCCTGAGCAGCCTTGCGCCAGTCCCTGGTGAAGTTCGGGTCGAGACCGTCGTGCGAGTCCGTGCCGTTGACCTGGCGCAGTGCGGGCAGGTATCCGGCGAGAACGTTGCCGGGCCTGCGGTCGGTGTACAGCTCCACGAGGTCGAGCATGTCGCCGGTACCGGAGCAGAAGCCGATGATGCCGGCGGTGTAGCCGCGACCGTCACCGATGTCCTCGACGTATTGGTACTGGGCCTTCCAGTCGAGCGAGGAGTTCTCCGCGCTCGACACGAGCTTCATGGCTATCTCCTTCTTCGCCGGGTCGTCCAGTCCCGGTGCGGCCGTCGGCGCTCCCACAGCATGCGGGACGCCGAGCAAGGGGACGGAGGTCAGTGCGCCGATCATGACTAGGACGGTGCGGCGGGAGGTGCGGGCCGGTGCTGCCGTCTCGGGTTCCACAGAGACTCCAAGTGAACGTGGGGGGTGGAGAGTTGAACTCGTGGATCGTTAGGAAAGTTTCCTACCAGGCTCTCACGAGAGGCGGTAACCCGCCCGGCGGGAAGTTTGTAGGATCAAATGAAAGCAGCTCGCGATGCCAGAGGCTCGACGGGGCGAAGCCCAGACGCACGTACGTTCGACGCCACCGCGGCGGCAACCGCGGACGGCTGCACCGTTCACGATCCGGCCGGGAGCGCAGACGGGCTGTTCGTGGTGGGGAGTCCGGCACGCGCCGCAATCATCCGGAATCAACGGATCAGGTGCCCGTCACCTGGGTGATCACTGAACTCATCGTGGGGATCGGTCCGTTGCGGCATGAACCGCACCGGGTGACCTGTTGGCGGGAGATGTGCGGGAGGCAGCGCACGACGCAATCCTCGCGCCGCATCCGGCGGGTCTCCGCGGCATGCTGGGGAACGCGGCACTCCGGTCGGGACCCTGGTCGGTGCGTCGAGTCGGAGCCCAGCGGGTTTCCCCAAGGTCGCAAGTACCCATTCTGACTTGCGAGTTCGAACCTTCCTCCAAGAAGAGACCGCCAGCGGCGCATTTCCCTGCGGGGCCTTTACCCGGTGTCGTGGAATCCGTCAAGTCCCGAGCCCTCGGAACATGACCCGCCGGGACCGGGCGGGCCTACTTGAAGTGCGGGCCTCACCAGAACACCGGAACCCCAACGAGGCCCCGGACACAGATACCCACCCTTTTCCTTCAGGAGGAATCGTGAACCGCATCATCCGCAAGCAGGACGACACCACCCGCCCCAAGCGCCGGCTGGGCATCGCCACCGCGGTGGCGTCGGCCGTGGTCGTCGGCGGAGGCGTCATCCTGCCGGCCACCGCCGCCACGGCGGCCCCCATGCCCGAGGCATCACCCTCGACCATGGCTCCCGCCCACCACGGCAAGCACAAGAACTACTGCTGGAGCAAGCACCACAACAAGCATAAGAAGCACAACAAGCACAAGAAGTACTACTGCTGGGGCAAGCACTACAAGTACTACTGGGACGACCACTACGACTGCTACTACATCGTCAAGCACCACCACAAGTGGTACTTCTGGGACACCTACAACGACTACCACTACTGGGAGAAGAACAAGCACCACGAGGACCACTGGGACAAGCACAAGGACCACTGGAAGGACGAGCACGAGGCCGAGAAGACCCACGAAAAGACGGAGGACAAGAAGACGGAGGACAAGAAGCCCGACGAGAAGAAGCCGGACGACAAGAAGCCCGACGAGAAGAAGCCGGACGAGAAGAAGCCGGACGACAAGAAGCCGGACGACAAGAAGCCCGACCCGGCCAAGCCCGACCCCGCGAAGCCCGACCCGGCGAAGCCCGACCCCGCGAAGCCCGACCCGGCTGCCCCGGCGCCCCCGGCCCCGGCCGAACCGGCGCCCGCTGAGCCGGCACCCGCTGAGCCCGCCCCGGCGGAGCCTGCCCCGGCCCCGGCCGAGCCCGCCCCGGCGGAGCCCGCCCCGGCCCCGGCTGCCCCGGCGCCCGCTGAGCCGGCCCCGGCCGAGCCTGCCCCGGCGGTATAGGACACGGACGGGCGGTGAGGACGCTGCCAGTGGGAACGCCACTGTGACGTGCCCTCGCCAACGGACCGGACGGGAACGTGACGCCCGGACCACCACACCCAACGCGACGGGGTGAAGGCCCACCACAGCCTTCACCCCGTCGCCTTCTCCACCCACGCCCTGTCCCCGAAAGGACACAGCTCACATGTCCACCAGGCCCTGCCAGCGGCTCATCGTCTCGACCACCAACCCAGCGGCGAATGCGAATGCCACCAGCACCGCACCCGCACCCACGCCACCAGGCGCAGAGCCCGGCACCGGCCGCTCCCCGCACCGCCCCGGCCCTCGCCGGGAAGGCGGGATGAACGGTGAGCAGCCGGCGGCAGACGGTGCGGTCGGGCGTGGATCACTGGCGGGACCCAGCGGGGTTCCGGCCCCTGGCGGGATGCCGCTGCGCCGGCGCCCGGCGGCGAAGGTGTGTCGGCAAAGGCCGTGCGGGGGCCGGTGCGTGGTAGGCCCTGATACCGGAAGGCCAGGCTCATGAACACCAGCCCGCCGTCGCCCGACCGCCCCGTCGGCCCGCGGCCCTCCGACCGTCTTGCCAGCCCTCCCCCCACTCCTCCTCCCCCTCCTGCGGGTCCTCCCGCGGGTCCTCTGTCGGGCGGGGGCTCCCGGCCACCGACGGGCGGGGGTGCGGGCGGGCCTGGCCAGGGCGGCCGGCCACCGCGTCGACGGGGCAGGCCCGGGCCGCGGGCGGCCCTGATCACCGCCGCCCTCGCGACGGCGCTGGCCCTGGCCCTGGCCCTGGTGCTCACGCACCCCACCGGCTCTGCGCACCAGCAGGGCGAAGTCTTCCTGCAGGCCGCCGGAACCACCGGCCCCGATCCGTTCACCCAGGCGGCGATGCCGGAGGACGCCTCACCGGCGGCCCCGGCCGCCGGCAGCGCGACACGCAGCGTGAACGGCGACTCCCCCGGCCTGTACGGCGGAACACGCACGGCCGCCCGCTGCAACGTGAACCGGCAGATCTCCGCGCTGGGGGCACAGCCGCCGAAGAACCAGGCCTTCGCCACGGTGCTGGGCATCAAGCCCTCCCGCGTCCCCTCCTACCTGCGCGCTCTCACCCCCCTCGAGCTCACCACCGACACCCTCGTCACCAACCACGGTTACCGGAACGGGACAGCCACCAGCTACCCCGCCGTCCTGCAGGCCGGCACCGCGGTCCTGGTCGACCAGCACGGCGCACCCCGAGTGCGCTGCGCCTGCGGCAACCCCCTCACCCCACCCGCCGCCCAGCACACCCCACCCCGCCAGACACGCCAGGCATGGCCCGGCTACCAGCCCTCCAACGTCATCACCGTCACCCCCGCCCCCCACCCCGTAAAGACATTCGTCACGACCAGCCCCACACAGGAAAAGCACCCCACCCGGCGGGGCGAGGCCCGCCCGCACGCCGAGACGACACCCCCGCCCGCCACGCCGTCCGCGCAGGGCACGACGACCGCACCGCCGAAGGACAAGCCCGCGAAGGACACCTCCTCGCCGCGGACCGGCCGGCCACCCACGTCCTCCCCCTCGACATCACCGGCCGGGCCGTCCAGACCCGCCCCGTACACCCCACCACCCCCTTCCACACCGTCTTCGCAGCAAGCACCACCGCCGTCGTCCAGACAGTCCTCACAGCCTCAAGCCCCTCCGTCCGAACAGCCCTCCCCACCGTCCGCGCCTGAGACCGTCACGCCGGACGACTCCGCCGCAATCGGGCCGCCACAACAGCCCGCCCCCGACAGTGCACCCGCCGGGTAACGCATACACGCGCGATGCCGACCAAAGGCACCCTGCCGGGCCAACTGCCAAGGCAGACAACCCCGTTGTGGGGTTCGAAGTCGGTCACCAGGGGCACTCCCGAGAGGGGCCTGTGACGCGCCTGTGACAGTCGGCGGACACGGTCATGACGTCGCCCAGGCAGCATCTTCAAAAGGGACAAAACGCAGCATTCAGGCATTTGCCCCCTGCTTCCGACGGTGTGAGCAGTGATGACCGAGCCGATCCCGGCGGAGAACATCCCATGAGCCTCACACGCACCGCGCCGTCCACCGAAGCCCCCGCACCCGAGTTGGCCCCCCGTGAGCTGGAAACCCTGCGCCACATCGCCGCCGGCTGCACCTACCTGCAAGCCGCCCGCCAGATGGGACTCTCTCCGCACACCGTCGACGCCTACCTCCGCCGCATCCGAGCCAAACTCAACATCAACACCACCGCCGAACTCACGCGATGGGCCATGACTCTCGGACTCTGACGCCCGGGCCAACCAGGCCAGTACCGCCCACAGATGATCCGGCCCCCTGCCCATGCGCCCGGTGTGTGCCCCACGCACGTGGCCGCGCAATCCCACGCCCGATCGGCCACCTCAGGAAACAGACGCCACCCGGCTCCACCGCCCGCGCCGTCACCGGCCGCTTCCTGGCTGTCATGCGCTCTGTATGTCGTCCACCCGCTCGCCCTCCGCCTGCGACGGCTCCGTCCTGGGAACATCCGGGTGCTGCTCCACGGCCGCGCGCTCGGCCGGTTCGTCGCGTTCGCCCTCGGCCTGGGACGGCGTGTGTGAGTACAGCCAGGAGTCGTACTCCGAGGCTCCGGTCTTCATGGTGGGCCTCCCTCGCTCACCTCCCATCCTCCCTCCTCCACCGGAGCGGAGCGAGCGTAGCCGGCGGTCACCGGCGTGCGGGCGGCTCCTAGTGTGGAGGTATGGCCGAGGGCGTGGTGACGCTGTTCGTCTGCGGTGATGTGATGCTCGGGCGCGGTGTCGATCAGATCCTGGCGCGGCCCTGTGACCCGGCGCTGCGGGAGGATTACGTCCGGGACGCACGGACGTACGTGCACCTGGCGGAGTCGGTCAACGGTCCCGTTCCCGCCCCGGTCGATCCGTCCTGGCCGTGGGGCGACGCCCTGCGGATGCTGGAGGAAACCGCTCCGGACGTCCGGATCGTCAATCTTGAGACAGCCGTGACGCGGTGTGACGCGTTCGCGCCCGGCAAGGCGGTCCACTACCGCATGCACCCGGCCAACCTGCCCGCTCTCGCGGTGGCCCGTCCCGACGTCTGCGTCCTGGCCAACAACCACGTGCTGGACTTCGGCCGAGCGGGTCTGGAGGAGACACTGGCCTCGCTGACCCGCGCCGGCCTGCGGGCGGCGGGTGCGGGGCGGAACGCCGAAGAGGCGTGTGCACCCGCGGCGGTCACCGTCCCGACCGGGGGCCGCGTGCTCGTCTTCGCCCTCGGGGCACGCACCAGCGGCATCCCGCCCTACTGGGCGGCGGGCGCCGACCTGCCCGGTGTCGCCTACGTTCCCGACCTGTCGGCCGATGTGGCCACCGCGGTGGTCCGGCGCGTGCGGCAGCTGAGGACGGCGGGCGACATCGTGGTCGTGTCCGTCCACTGGGGGTCGAACTGGGGCTACGGCGTCCCCCGGGAGCAAATCCGTTTCGCACGTGCCCTGGTGGACGGCGGAGTCGACGTCGTCCACGGGCACTCCTCGCACCATCCCCGCCCCATCGAGGTGTACCGCGACCGGCTGATCCTCCACGGCTGCGGTGACTTCGTCGACGACTACGAGGGCATCGCCGGGTACGCCCAGTACCGCGACGACCTACGTATCGCCTACCTCATCACGGTGGCGGCGGCCTCGGGCCGGCTGACCGGCCTGCGCATGGTTCCCCTGCAGGCCCGGCGCATGCGTCTGGAGCCCGCGCGGGACGAGGACCGCGGGTGGCTGCGCACCACCCTCGACCGCATCAGCGACGGCGTGCACATCACCCTGAATCCCGACGGCACACTCTCGTGCGCGCCGTCTACCGGCGCAGGCGCGAGGGACATCGGTCCGTGAACCCTGGTCGTTGCGGCTCATGCTGCTCGGCACAGGCGCCATGGAATCGCCCCGAATCGCCCCGGCGGGTCCCCTGCTCCGCCACGGCCGACGCCGCGCGTTCGACGGCATCCCCGGCGCCGAACCACCGGGCCGCCGTTCGCGCCACGGCCGGTCACCGGCCAAACGGTCGGAGCCGAGGTCCGCGCTGTGCCGGAGCGACGCCGCGCGGGCCTCGGTCGGGCCCGTGATCCGGCCTTCGACGGGTGCGAGAGCGCCTCCGCACCGGCCCACGCCCACCGGGTCTCATCGAGGCGGGCGAACTCGTCACGGTGCGGACGCCGGAGTTCAGAGTTTTCTGCGGGGCCGACGGGGTCGACGAGTGCCGGCGTGCCGTCACGGGACTCCCCTGCGCGCCCGCTCACCGACTGTCGTCCAGCGCCTCGAGTACATCGTCGTCGGTCAGCTGACCGAAAACCTCGTACCACTCGCCGACGGCCATGAACGCCCTGGGCCGATACAGGCAGACCACGTCGTCGGCCTCTGCCCGCATCAGGTCGGCCGCCTCCGGTGAGCCGACGGGCACGGCCAGGACCACCCGCTCGGGTGCCTGGCTCCGTACGGCGCGCAACGCGGCACGCGCCGTGGAACCGGTCGCCAGTCCGTCGTCGACGACGATCACGGTCCGGTCGCGCAACCGCGGGGCCGCCCGGCCCTGGCGGTAGTGCTCCTCGCGGCGCCGCAGTTCCTTCCGTTCACGTTCCACCACGTCCGCGAGGGCCTCCTCGCTCAGCCCCAGCCGGTCCAGGGTCTGTTCGTCGAAAACGGGAGGATCCTCACCCGCGATCGCGCCGACACCGAACTCCTCCTGGAACGGTGCCCCGATCTTCCGCACGACCAGCACGTCCAGCGGGGCCTGAAGCCTCCGGGCGACTTCGCGGGCCACCGCGACCCCGCCGCGGGGGAGGGCGAGGACCACGGGATGCGGAAGAGCGCCCTTCTCCTGCAGGATGCGCAGCCGATCCGCCAGTTCCTGTCCCGCCTGCCTGCGGTCTCGGAACTGCATGTGCTTCTTCTTCCTCACGGCACCGGGCGACGATGGTGCGGCGTGCATCTCACGTGCCACCGCGTACCCGACGGGCCACCATCCACACCACCGCGCCACTGCTCTCCCGACCACCGGCTGCTGCCCTCCCAGCGGGGCCATGGTGTCGGCGGCGCCCCTGGGCGTCACGTGCCGACGTAGCCCGCGAGGTGCTCGCCGGTGAGGGTGGAGCGGGCGGCGACGAGGTCGGCGGGGGTGCCCTCGAAGACGATCCGGCCGCCGTCGTGGCCCGCGCCGGGGCCGAGGTCGATGATCCAGTCGGCGTGCGCCATGACCGCCTGGTGGTGCTCGATGACGATGACCGACTTGCCGGCGTCGACGAGCCGGTCGAGCAGGCCGAGCAGGTGCTCGACGTCGGCGAGGTGCAGGCCGGTGGTCGGCTCGTCGAGGATGTAGACGCCGCCCTTCTCGGCCATGCGGGTGGCCAGCTTGAGGCGTTGCCGCTCGCCGCCCGACAGCGTGGTGAGGGGCTGGCCGAGGGTGAGGTAGCCCAGCCCGACGTCGGCGAGCCGGTCGAGGATCTTGTGTGCGGCCGGGGTGCGCGCCTCGCCGGCGCCGAAGAATCCCTCGGCCTCGGTCACCGGCATCGCGAGCACCTCGCTGATGTCGCGGCCGCCGAGGTGGTGGTCCAGGACCGAAGCCTGGAACCGCTTGCCCTCGCACTCCTCGCAGGTGGTGGCGACGCCGGCCATCATCGCCAGGTCGGTGTAGATGACGCCGGCACCGTTGCAGGTGGGGCAGGCGCCCTCGGAGTTGGCGCTGAACAGCGCCGGCTTCACGCCGTTGGCCTTGGCGAACGCCTTGCGGATCGGGTCGAGCAGTCCGGTGTACGTCGCCGGGTTGCTGCGTCGGGAACCCTTGATCGCGCCCTGGTCCACCGTCACGACCCCCTCCCGTCCGGCCACCGAGCCGTGGATCAAAGAACTCTTGCCGGAGCCGGCGACCCCGGTGACCACGGTGAGCACGCCGAGCGGGATGTCGACGTCGACGTCCCGCAGGTTGTTCGTGCCGGCGCCGCGCACCTCCAGCACTCCCGACCGTGTCCGCACCGAGGGCTTCAAGGAGGCCCGGTCGTCCAAGTGCCGCCCCGTGAGCGTGTCACCGGCCCGCAGCCCCTCGACGGTGCCCTCGAACACCACCTCGCCACCTTCGGTTCCGGCGCGCGGGCCGAGATCGACGACGTGGTCCGCGATCGCGATCGCCTCCGGCTTGTGCTCCACGACCAGCACGGTGTTGCCCTTGTCGCGCAACTGCAGCAGCAGGTCGTTCATCCGCTGGATGTCGTGGGGATGCAGGCCGATGGTGGGCTCGTCGAAGACGTAGGTGACGTCGGTGAGTGAGGATCCGAGATGGCGGATCATCTTGGTGCGCTGCGCCTCGCCGCCCGAGAGCGTGCCCGAGGGGCGGTCGAGGCTGAGATAGCCGAGCCCGATCTCGACGAACGAGTCGAGCGTGTCCCCCAGCGCGTCCAGCAGGGGCGCCACCGACGACTCGTCGAGGCCCCGGACCCAGTCGGTCAGGTCGCTGATCTGCATCGAGCAGACGTCGGCTATGTTCTTCCCGTTGATCTTCGACGACCGGGCCTCCGTGCTGAGACGGGTGCCGTCGCACTCGAGACAGGTGGTGAACGTCACCGCCCGCTCCACGAAGGCCCGGATGTGCGGCTGCAGCGCGTCGACGTCCTTCGACAGGAACGACTTCTGGATCTTCGGGATCAGCCCCTCGTACGTCAGGTTGATCCCGTCGACCTTGATCTTGGTCGGTTCCTTGTGGAGCAGGTCGTACAACTCCTTCTTGGTGTACTTGCGGATCGGCTTGTCCGGGTCGAAGAAGCCGCAGCCCCGGAAGATGCGGCCGTACCAGCCGTCCATGCTGTAACCGGGGATCGTGAGCGCGCTTTCGTTGAGCGACAAGCTGTCGTCGTACAACGCCGACAGGTCGAAATCACTGACCGAGCCCATGCCCTCACACCGGGGGCACATGCCGCCGAGACGATGGAACGTGACCTTCTCGGCCTTCGTCTTCCCCGCGCCGCGCTCGATGGTGATCGCACCGCCGGCCTTCACCGAGGGGACGTTGAACGAGTACGCGTTGGGCGAGCCGATGTGCGGCTTCCCGAGCCTGCTGAACAGGATGCGCAGCATGGCGTTGGCGTCCGTGACCGTGCCGACGGTGGAGCGGGCGTTGGCGCCCATCCGCTCCTGGCCGACGATGATCGCGGTCGTCAGCCCGTCGAGTACGTCAACCTCGGGCCGCGCCAGCGTCGGCATGAAGCCCTGCACGAACGCGCTGTAGGTCTCGTTGATCAGCCGCTGGGACTCCGCGGCGATCGTGTCGAACACCAGGGAACTCTTGCCCGAGCCGGAGACACCGGTGAACACCGTCAGCCGGCGCTTCGGGATCTCGATGCTGACGTCCTTGAGGTTGTTCTCACGCGCACCGTGCACGCGGATCAGATCGTGGCTGTCAGCAGCGTGCAACACAGGCGACTGCGTCTTTGCCCTCGGTGCCGTGCTCATCGTTTCTCCATCTGTTGTGCGGGGCCGCCTCCGCGATCCGGCGTCGGCGTCGCCTGGCTCGATCCAACCAGCTTCGAGCAGTACGTCAGGGGTCGGCAACGGCAGCCGCCCAGCGGCCGCCACCGGCGTCGTGCGCGGCTCCTGCACGGTGCCGTCCGTGCAGGTCATGGATGCGATCGTCGGAGGGCTCAGCGCAGTGGCCGAATGCGGATCAGGTTGCCCGCGGGATCGCGGAAGGCACGGTCGCGAACGCCGTCGGTGGACGCCTGAACGACCTCGGCATCGTATGCCTGCGCCTTGAAGCCGAGGGTGTCGCCGTAGCAGGCCAGTGAGGCGTCCGGGTCGTCGTGCGGGAGGAAGCTCGCGTGATCGTGATGCCCATGGCTCTCACGCTAGGTGAGGCTCGGGGACGGGCGCTTCTCGATTCCTGATCGGTCTGGTCTCCTCGGGCATGGCCGAAGACGGCGTGGCCGACGGGGGCATGGTCGAAGGGGCGTGGTCCGACGAGGAACGGATGCGGCACTCGGCCGAGCCCGGTGGACGCCGGACCGGACTGGCACGGTACGCAGGGGTACTTGAGGCGTCAACTGCCTCACACGGAGCGCTTCGGGGCTACTCATGCCCCGCTCCCCGTTCGGGCGGACGATCGCCGTGTTCGGCGTCCTCGCCGCCGGTGGGGGCGGTGGGGCCCGTCGTCCCACCGGCGATCCGAACACAGCGGCGTGCGGGTACGTAGTGGATTGCGTATTTTCCCGGATGGCTCGCCCGCGCCGATGCGGCATCCTCGGATCCCAGGCCGTGCCCTCGGGGAGGACGAGGCGAGCAACGCTTGAATCTGGTTCGCCCTGCTGCTCGGCATCGCCCGGATTCTGTACTTCACCCACCGAGGAGACCCCGCTCTTGAACATGGGACAACAGCTCGAGTTCCACGGCTCGTGCGGGCACTTGCTGGCGGTACCGACCGACCGGGCGGGTCAGGACGTGCGCTGTCCCCACTGCCACCAGGTGGTTCGCGTGCCACCGCCGGAGGTGCCGTACGCCTCTGCTGTCCCTGTGCCCGTCGGCACTCCGGAACCGGCCGCTTTGAACGCCCTCTACACAACGCTTCTGCTGGGCGGCCTGGCAGGGGCTGCACTCATCTACCTGGTGCTGTTCGACGAACTGTCGGAGTCTCAGCTGGTCGCGTACACACCATTGTGGTTCTTTCCCGTCGTGTTCGGCCTGTACGGATTCGTCTCGCAGCGGCTGCTGCGCCTTCTTGCGGCAGGCCGGGCCAGGACTCTCGGTGAGGCTGCCCGTATGTCCGTCGACGTAGGAGGTTTCTGGGCCGTCCTGGTGATGTTTCCGTTCCTGGTGCTGAAGTGGCGCAGTTCCCTGCTCGTTTCCATGGTCGCGGCGCTGTTCTGGGCGGTGCTGCTCTGGCTCTTCTTCGCGGTGGTCTTCCCGGTCCTCTGAGCGCGGGACATTCCGTGGTCGTCCCCGCAGGGGGTGCGCCGGACCGCGGTCAGGACCCTCGGCGCGCAGGGGTCAGCGACGCGGGTTGCCGCGATAACGCGCTGCGAGCCGTGCGAGTGCGACTGCGCCGAGCAGCAGTCCGAGGTCACGCAGCGCGATGTCGTAGTAGTCGGGGATGGTCAGGAGGTTGATGATGATGCCTGCCAGCCAGCCGGCCACCAGCCAGGCTCCGAAGCGGGGAGCGAGGCCCACGGCGATGCCTGCCGCGATCTCGATGGCACCGACCACGTACATGGCCGCCTGGGCACTGCCGGGAACGATGTCGTTGATCCACGGCGCGAGGTAGGCGGGCCAGTCCACGAGGAGGTTGGCGAACTTGTCCAACCCGAAGAGGATCGGCGCCACGGTGAAGGCGGTGCGAAGGATCAAGAACGCCTGATAGCCGGGGTCGGCGAGCAGCGCACGCCGCGAGGTGTAGGACGTGGCGTCTGTGGTTACGGAGGACATGGGCCGGCCTCTCCTTCTATCGACAACTTTCATTAACGATAGAAGCTCGGATTCCTTCTTTAGTCAATGGCTGTGGGTTTTACACTGGTGAGCGTGGACGCCCCCGACGAAGCACGCGACGCCGATGTCTCCGCCATCGCCGCCCTGGACGAGCCGACACGCAGGAGGCTGTACGACCACGTGGTGCGCCATCCGACGCCGGTCAGCCGGGACGAGGCAGCCGCCGCCCTGGGCCTGGCTCGGCAGACCGCGGCGTTCCACCTCGACCGACTCGCCGATGAATCCCTGCTCGACGTGGTCTACGAGCGGCGCAGCGGGCGGGCGGGGCCGGGGGCCGGCAGGCCGGCCAAGCTGTACCGGCGCTCGACGAAGCAGGTCATGGTCAGCCTCCCGGACCGCCGCTACGAGCTGGCCGGGCGACTCCTTGCCCAGGCCGTGGAGGAATCCGAAGCCACCGGGGCGCCGGTGCGGGACGTACTGCACCGCGCGGCCGAGGAGCTCGGCACGCGATGGGGCGGGCAGGACGACGCGAGCCTTCTCGGTCTGCTTGAGCTGCACGGGTTCGAGCCGCGGCGCGAGGAAGACGCCGTCGTGCTGGCCAACTGCCCCTTCCACGCCCTGGCCCGTGAGCACACGCGGACGGTGTGCGGCATGAACCTGCATCTGCTGCGCGGCATCCTTGACGGCCTGGGCGAGACCGGGATTTCGGCACACCTGGCAGCCCGTCCCGGCCGGTGCTGCGTCCGGCTGGAGCCTGTCGGCTGATCGACTCGGACGACGGAGACCGGCGTGTTCGACGCGACCGCGGACCACCTGCCGATGCGGGCCCGCAGCACCGAGGGTGAGGCGGTGGCCAGGAACGCCGTGCCAGTGTGGTGCCATGACCATCGAAGTTCGCCCGGCTTCGGTCTTCGAGGATGTCCGTGCCGTGCTCGGCCCGAAGTCACCTGGCGCCAATGTCTGCTGGTGCCTGAGCCACCGGATCCCGTCCAAGCTCAACAACGGGCTTCGCGGGGCGGCCCGCGGTCAGTACGTCGCCGAGCTGTGCCGTACGCAGCCCCCTCCGGGGGTGCTCGCCTACGACGGCGACGAGCCGGTCGGCTGGGCCGCCGTGGCACCACGCTCGGACACCTCCTTCGCACGGAACCGTAAGCTCCCGCACGTCGACGACCTGCCCGTCTGGTCGCTGTGGTGCATCCGCGTACGCCCCGGCCATCGCAGGAAGGGGATCTCGCACGCCCTCATCGCCGGCGCGGTCGAGTTCGCCCGCACCCACGGCGCACCGGCGGTCGAGGCGTACCCCCTCGACAACGGTGACGCCAGGGTGGACATGACTATGGCGTACGCGGGGATCCGGAAGAACTTCGAACGTGCCGGGTTCGCCCACGTCGCCGACACCACCTCGGTGCTCGCCGGTCACCCCCGGATCCTCATGCGGCTCGACCTGCGCTGACAGGTCAGCCCGGGGCCGGGCGGCCGACGTCCCGCCTCTAGCCAGCCCCGAAGGACGATGCTCAGCCTTCACCGGCACGGAAACCACCCCCCTGGGATTGCAGTACGCCCCCGCGATCATAGAATCGAACACGTGAACGACTTTCCGCCGGATCTGCCGCGCCTCCGCACCCTGGAGACCTGGTTGGTCCTGACCCTCGACCGGGTCCGGCGGCAGATCGCAGACGCCGAGCGGCGTGAGACCGAGCGACAACGCGGAATACGGGCGCGGCCGCCCGCGCCGGACTGGCTCCTCGAGCAGGGCCTCAACCGTGACGCCGTACCCGTGTACGTGCATGTCGGCGGCTGTCACATGGCGGGCCAACGCAGTAAGGGCGTCGGCCGGGAGCAGGCGCTGCGCGCGCTCACCGAAGGGGTCAAGGCCTGCCCGCACTGCCATCCTGACACCGAGCTGGGGATGCTCGACTAGGCCCTGTCGTCGAATTTCCCGCCCGCCCTCCGGGCGGACGACGGGGACTTGACGACAGGACCCAGGACGCGCGAAACCGGGATTCCCTCTGCGAGCCCGTCAGCTAGGGTTCACCGGTGGCTGCCTTCGACCCCGACGCCGACCCGTCCGACGACCTCGCCCTGCGCCTGATGACGAACACCTTCATCACTCTCTACTGGCGCCGGAGTCTGCTGGACGAAGCCGCTGCATGGCTGCGCGACCACGACTACCAGGTCGTCGTCATGGATGCGGGCCAGTGGACGACGGAAGCCGACATGCACCGCGACGTCTCCTCGGCACTGGACTTCCCGGACTACTACGGACGCAACCTCGACGCACTCAACGACTGCCTCCGGGACGTCGAGTCCTTCGCGTACGGCGGCAGAAGGGACGCGACCGGCCTGGTCCTTGTCTTCACCGACTACGACCACTTCGCCGGCGCTGAACCGCGAGCTGCTCAGATCGTTCTGGACATCCTCGCCGACCGCGCCCGCAGCGCGGCGCTGTTCGGACACCGCATCATGGGCCTGGTCCACAGCAACGATCCGGACATCGAGTTCGATCCGGTTGGCGCCATGCCTGTCATGTGGAACCACGCGGAACGGCTCGACGCCAGTCGTCATCCCTCCTGATCCCCGCTGGACAGCTCCGCAACTCAGGCATCTCTTCCTGTGTTCTCGCCCGGCACGAACGTCCGGCGTGCCCAAAGGCCCAGCAACACCGTCCCGCCGACCCATAGAAGCACCGGATCGGGGGCGAGGGGAGCCAACGCATATCCCAGCGCCATGACCGTGAAGACGGTCAGGGGTACGAACGCCGCGGCGCCCTCCATACCCAGCCGCAGCGCCGGCCGGCCGGCGCCCAGGACGCACGCCCCGCCGGGCACCCAGGGGCCGGCAGCGACCACCAGCAGCCCGGCCGTGGCCAAGGCGTCGGCCAGCCGGGTAGGCATCACTTCGGGGGCTTCCGGGCTGACCACCCACAGTCGCAGGGTGTCACCGATCAGCGTGAGGGACAGCCCGACGACCGCCACCCACACAGTGGCCCGCTGGTCGAGCCGTACGAGCCGGCGCAGGGCGAACAGAAAACTGAGAAACACGACTTCCGCGGTCCAGAGGACACCCACGAGTCCCGTTTCCAGCCGCCAGCCGTTTCCCGCGCCCCGCAGCAGTACCCATCCGGTCATGTACACGGACCCAGCTGTGACGACCCCGTCAAGCAGGCGCCTCAGCCACATGTGCCGCCCGGTACCGGCGTCGGCCGCGACCACCAGACCTGCCATCCCCAGACCGACCGCCATCGTCACTCCGGCGACCACCAGCGAAGTGAGCAACGGTCGCGCGCCCAGTCCCCACTCCGCGGGGTGAGCCGACAGCACGTTGACAGCGGCCCGGTACATACCCCCGGCTGCCCCGGAAACCGCCGACAGCAGCAGACGCGTCCGCACCCGTCCCCGCGTCCCCGACGCGCGGAACATCAAGGAAACGGTCAACGCCCAGCAGCCGACGGCCGGTCCGAAACCCGCCACCCGCACCGTCCGGCTCTCGAGCGCCCACCACCCGGTGACCGTCAGCACAGTTCCTGCGAGACATGCCACACCGACCGAGAACCATGCGCCCGCCGTGGTCCAACGGCGGTGGCCCGGCCGGGCCTTGGGCATGCCCGGCGACTTCCACAACCCCAACATCAGGTGCGCCCTTCAACCGGCGCCCGCGCTTGGGACCTCCCCTGCAGCCGCCGGATCTTTCCCAGACCGTAGGGGACTCACCACCAGCGCCGGAACGGAAAAGTCGACTGATTCACTCGTACTGCGTAAGAGGTGAGCGATCGCCGGCCCGCATGACACCCCGCTGCCCACTCAGCCGCCGGCGTCCAAGGCAAGGAGCCGCTTGCCCACCGTGCCGCCCCAGCGGGACCCGCTCGGCAGTACCCCGACTCCCGGCAGGACGCGGGCGTGAGCCGTCAGCGGTAGGGGTCGAGTGCGCTGACCGCTTCGAGTGCCGGGGCCAGTTGGGATCCGATCGTTCCGGCATGTGGCGACAGGGAGCCGTCGAACGCAGCGGAGCCGATGGTGAACGCGTCGGCTCCGGCTGCTGCGAGGGCCTGGATCTGGTCGGTACTCGTGATGGAGCCGGCGACGACCAGGCGGCCTGTGGTGGCGGCGCGGGCGGCGCGGACCAGGTCGAGAGGGTCCGCTTCGGTGGCACGGTAGGCGAGCAGGTCGACGCCGGCGCAGCCGGCCGCTTCCGCTCGCCGGCAGTCGTCGGCGACGCGGTCCGGGGTGCCTGCGAGGCGGGTGGGGTGCCCGAGGGGCTCTCCGACGAACGGCAGGTAGCCGATGGATGTGCCGTCCAGGAGAGCCAGGGTCTCCTCGATCCAGGTACCGCCCATGAGCCGGTCGACGCCGAGTTCGGATGCCGTGCGTACCGACGCGAGGGCCTCGTCCCGGCTCGTGCTGACGACTTCGAGGTACGTGGTGGCACCCAAGTCCTTGACGGCGGAGTGCAGTTGGGCGAGGGTGCCGCGGTCGACGCCTACGTCCTTGAAGCCTATGTGCGTGATGCCGAGGCCTTTGACGGCGTCGAGGACCTCGAGGCAGTCGGTCACGGTGCGGTCGTTGCGGGTGAGCATGAAGATGAAGTCCACGATGGCCCTTCGGCTTTCTTTGCGGGTGGATCGAGGCTCGGCGTTCAGCGGTGGCCTGCCGCCACGGACGACAGACGGTCTGCGTGGTGCAGGGCGGTGAGCAGGCTGGCGTGGTCGGCGGTGCCATGACCGGCGATGTCGAAGGCCGTGCCGTGGTCGACGCTGGTGCGTACGAAGGGCAGGCCGATGGTGATGTTGACCCCGCGTTCCAGCCCGAGGTACTTCACGGGAATGAGGCCCTGGTCGTGGTACTGGGCGATCACGGCGTCGAACTCTCCGGCGCGGGCCCTCATGAAGACGGTGTCGGCCGGCCAGGGTCCGCTGGCCTGGATTCCTTCGCCCTGTGCGGCCTCGATCGCGGGGGCGATGACGTCGAGGTCTTCGCGGCCGAACAGTCCGTTCTCCCCGGCGTGCGGGTTGAGTCCGGCGACCGCGATGCGCGGGGCGATGAGACCGCTGCGCCGGAGGGTGCGGTGAGTGAGCCGGATGATGCCGAGTTCACGCTCGGTGTCGATCGCGTCGATGGCCGTACGCAGCGACTGGTGGACGGTGACCAGGACGACCCTCAGCTCGTCGTTGGCCATCATCATCGCGTAGTCGCCGGTGCCGGACAGGTCAGCCAGGATCTCGGTGTGTCCGGGGTAGGAGACCCCGCCCAGGCGGAGTGCTTCCTTGTTGATCGGCGCGGTCACCAGGGCCCGTACCTCTCCCCCCAGGGCCAGCTGGATGCCCCGGCGGACGTACGCGAAGGATGCCGCGCCCGCGCGGGCGTCGAGCGCTCCCCACGGCAGGTCGGCGGGAAGGGCCGTCTCGGTGAGGACGTCCACCGTGCCAGGTGCGTACGTTGCCTGGTCGACGGACGTGACCGGGTGGAGGGCCAGGCCCGTGTTCGCGAATCCGTCGGCCCGGGCGAGGACGTGTGCGTCTCCGATCACGAGGACGGGCATGGTGCGCCGTCGGTCGGCGCACGCCTTGAGCGTGACCTCAGGGCCGATTCCGCAGGGGTCGCCCATGGTGATGGCGATCGGGGTCATGCGTGGTCTCCACGGTCGAGGGGATGCCGGATGATGTGGCACAGCCGGAGGAGCAGGTCGTCGTCGCCGAAGCCGCCCGCCTTGATCAGTACGGGGATGGCGAGCCGTCCGAGCGCGGTTCCGCGGGCGACGCCGGGCTCGGGTTCGTCGGTCAGGCTGATTCCGGTGACTCCGGTGGCCCGGAGCACGGTCGCGGCTGTCTCTCCGCCGGTGACGACGAGCGCGTCCACCAGGCGTTGTTCGGCAAGGGTGCGGACCACTGCCGCCAGAGAGCGGGCGAGTGCCCGCGCGGTCTGTGGAGCGCGGCGTTCGTCAGGTGTCTGCACGGTGAGGACGGGGGCGGTCAGGCCGACCAGCGCCTTCACTGCCGCGGCCGGATCGTCGCTGACGGTCACGCCCTGGACATCCGCCCGGGAACGGAGCACGGCCAGTTGCCGACGGGTTGCCGGGTTGGCGCTGCCGACGACGACGAGCGGTCGGCGGGCCGGCGCGGCTACGGCGGCGGTGTCACCGGCAGTGAGCGCGCACCTTCTTGCCAGAGCTGCCGCCAGCCCCGGGGAACCGGCCCACAGCACGTCGTCGAGGCGCGGCACCGCCGCCACCAGCCGGTCGAGGTCGCCGTCCCGCTCGGCGGAACACACGATCAGGCCGCCGTCGCCGAGCAGTTCGGGCAGCTCGGCCGTCCGGTGTCCCCCGGCCACTACGGCCTCGGGGAACACCGTCGCCAGATCCGAGCACCGTACGGGGTGGGCCGGGTCGCGGGCGTAGTCGCTCTCGTGGACCGGCACGCCCCGCACGTACTGAACCGCGCCCACCGTCACCCGGCCCTCCGCCGGGAAGGCTGGAGCCATGATGACGGCACGCCGCCGCGACCCCGCCCACGCGGCCCGGACCTCGGCCGCGACATGGCCGCGCAGCGTGGAGTCCACCGTTTTGAAGAGCAGTCGGGAACCGGCGAACATGCGCGCCGTCTTCCACATCCGCAGGGAGGCGGCTTCCTCGTCCAGCAGGCGGCTCCCGAGGTCGATCGCGGTCACGCCGTGGGCCTGCCCGGGCACCGCCTCCGGTGGGGAGAACAGGACCTGTACGTCGTGGCCACTGCGGCGGAACGGTGCGGCACCGTCGCCCGCGCTGGTGAGATCATCCGCAAGGATGGCAATGCTCGGCCTGGGGCCGTTGAACGCTGTCATACCCCGCCCCTCCGTCGGTCGGTCCGCGCTCTTCCGTGACTGAAGCAATTATTCGTCCCCACAAAAGCTCAGGACAAACGATTCATAATCACGACTGCTGTGAGTAAAATTCATACATGCGATGGTCGGCTCTTCCCCCTCTGAATGCCCTGTTGCCGTTCGAAGCGACCGTCCGGTACGCGAGCATGACCTCGGCGGCACAGGAACTGCACGTGACGCACGGCGCCGTGAGCCGACAGATCCAGAACCTGGAGCGGGCCCTCGGCGTATCACTGTTCGAGCGGCGGGCACGCGCCTTGCGCCCGACACCGGAAGCGCGCCAGCTGGCGGCCGTCGTCAGGGACGCACTCGATCAGATCGACGCCGCCGCCCGGCAGATCTCACGACGCGCTCCGGCCGGACCGCTCACCCTCTCGTGCGAGCCCACGCTGCTGATGCGATGGCTCATCCCGCGGCTGCCCGACCTGTCCGTGAGCCTGCCGGACGTCACCGTCCATCTGTCCGCCGGCGGAGGCCCGGTCTTCTTCGAGCGGGAAAACGTCGACCTCGCGATCCGTCGGGACGATTTCCCGTTTCCCGAAGAGGTGAGCCACACCCGCTTGTTCGCGGAGCGGATCGGACCCGTCTGCCGACCCGATCTCGCGGACCGCGTCACCACCGACGTCGGCGTCGCGGAGGCCGTTCTTCTGCACACCGGCACGCGGCCTGGGGCCTGGAACGACTGGCGGAACATCACCGGGATGAAGGCGGAGTCCGCATCGCAGCAGACCCTGGAGCACTTCTACCTGACCGTCCAGGCCGCCACGGCCGGTGTAGGGGTCGCCATCGCCCCGTACGCCGTTGTCCGCGACGATCTGGAGCGGGGACAACTCGTCGCGCCCTTCGGCTTCGTACCGGACGGGACCAGTTACCACCTCCTCAGCCGCCAACCACCCGAGCAGGACGAGCGCGTCCGCGGGCTGACTTCATGGCTGCAGGCCCAGACGACCGACCTGGACGCCGATTCCGATCAGGCATGACCACCGCAACCAGTACGCCCGCCGTCCGGATGCCGGGTCGGCTGAGCGGCCGGCCGCGTCGGACGAGACCATCTCCAGGACCGGGAACGGACTCTGCGTCGGACGAGACCACCTGCAGGACCGGGAACGGGGGTCGCCCGGTGTGAGCCCAGCCGCACGTCTGGGGAGCGGTCCTGCCCCCGTTGCCGCGTCGCTCGGTGTGCTGGTGTTGCGGCGATCCTCATCCCGCCTGGTCCGGGGCGTCCGGTGGTGCGACGCTGGAGTGGAGAGGTGTCCGAGGAGGGCAACCCGGGAGGGCCGATGGGACGCGACGTCCCGGCGCTGGTCTTCACCCGCGAGGACCGTCGCCGGTACCGGATCAAGATGCAGGAGTGCCTCGATGCGTTCGCGCAGATGCTGCGCGAGTCACGGTTCGAGTCGGAGCGGCCCCAGGTGGGGCTGGAGATCGAGCTGAACCTGGTCGACGACCGGGCTGAGCCGGCGATGCGCAACATCGAGGTGCTGGAGGCGATCGCGGACCCCGCGTGGTCCACCGAGCTGGGCCGGTTCAACCTCGAGATCAACGTTCCGCCCCGGCGTCTGACGGAGGGCGGCCCCGATGACTGGGAGTCCGAGATCCGCGCCGCGCTGAATCACGCCGAACAGCGCGCCAGGTCGGTCGGTGCACATCTGATCATGATCGGCATCCTGCCTACGCTGCGGCAGGAGGACGTGGGCGAGGGGGCGCTCTCGGAGAACCCGCGCTACAGGCTGCTCAACGACCAGGTCTTCGCGGCCCGGGGCGAGGACCTGCGGATCGAGATGGACGGCATCGACCGGCTGCGGACCTACGCGGACACGATCACCCCGGAGGCCGCGTGCACCAGCACCCAGTTCCACCTCCAGGTCTCCCCCGAGGAGTTCGCCGACTACTGGAACGCGGCGCAGACGATCGCCGGGGTCCAGGTGGCGCTGGCGGCCAACTCACCCTTCCTGTTCGCCAAGGAACTGTGGCACGAAACCCGGATCCCGCTGTTCGAGCAGGCCACCGACACCCGGCCGCAGGAGATCAAGGTGCAGGGAGTGCGGCCCCGGGTGTGGTTCGGAGAGCGGTGGATCAACAGCGTCTTCGACCTGTTCGAGGAGAACCTGCGCTACTTCCCCGCACTGCTGCCTCTGTGCGACGAGCAGGACCCCGCGCAGACACTGGACCAAGGAGACGTCCCCGAACTGGGTGAGCTCACCCTGCACAACGGCACCATCTACCGCTGGAACCGACCGGTCTACGCCATCGCCCACGACAAGCCGCACGTGAGAGTGGAGAACCGCGGGCTGCCCGCCGGCCCGACCGTAGCCGACACCCTCGCCAACGGTGCCTTCTACTACGGACTTACCCGCGCCCTCGTGGAAGAGGACCGGCCGGTGTGGTCGAGGATGTCCTTCCAGGCCGCCGAGGACAACCTGCACACAGCGGCGCGACACGGCATCGAGGCCCGACTGTACTGGCCCGGAATGGGCGAGGTGCCGGTACCCGAACTCGTCCTGCGACGTCTGCTGCCGCTTGCACACCATGGACTGGAACGCTCCGGCATGGACGAAGCCTGGCGCGAACCCCTGCTCGGCATCATCGAGCAACGGTGCGTCACGGGCCGCAACGGAGCCATCTGGCAGAAGGAGATGTTCCACCACATAGCCGCCAGGACCCATACGGGCCGCCACGAAGCCCTGCGGCGGATGACACAGCAGTACATCGACTACATGCACCTCAACGCCCCGGTCCACACGTGGCCCGTCGACTGACACGGGAACACGGGGCGCTGGGCGCGGCGAATCCCAGGCGTTCAAGGAGCCGGTGGCGCCGACGGGTGGCAAGGTACCGTGCCCCACGAAGAAGGGGTGCACGTCCGGTCGGCCGCCCGTGGCCACGTGGCCGTCACCCTATTTCACCGCGGTGAGCGTCGCGTAGACCACGATGTTGCCCTGGTATCCGGCTTTCCTGACGTAGCCG
The DNA here is from genome assembly GCF_055595715.1 of Streptomyces sp. NPDC040410. Lineage (NCBI taxonomy): Bacteria > Bacillati > Actinomycetota > Actinomycetes > Kitasatosporales > Streptomycetaceae > Streptomyces > Streptomyces sp. NPDC040410. The sequence continues at coordinate 194,941 of NZ_JBVIVK010000009.1, read as the reverse complement.
CCGCCACAGGTGATCACCCTCAGCTCGGGCTTGTCGGAGCTGCCGTAGACCTTCTCGTTCGGGAAGCTCGCCTTCTTGTAGACCTCCACGGCGTCGACGGTGAATACGGCCGTACGCCGGTCCGCCCGGCTGATCTCGATCCTGGCGCCCTTGGTCAGCGCGCCGAGTCGGAAGAAGACGGCCGGGCGGCCGGTACGCAGGTCCACATGCCCCGCGATCAGGGCTGTGCCCGCCGAGCCTGGTGCCGTGCCTTTGCCGTACCAGCCGGCAAGGTTGCGGTTGTCGGCGGGCGGGGGCTTCAGTGCCCCTGCCCGGTCGAGGTCCAGCTTGGTCAGGGGCGCGTTCACGTTGATGGCGGGAATCCGAAGCGAGACGGGCGTGGCGGAAGGCAGCGGCGGCACGGCGAGCGCTGATGCCGAGGCAGTGCGGCTGGGCAGCGTCGGGCCTGCCACGGGGGTCGAGAAGGCCTGGCCTGCCGACGGCTGTGGTGGCTGCCGGTCGTGCATCGCGCCGATCACCAGTACGGCACCTGCCGCCAGTAGCCAAGCCAGATGCTTGGCCGAGGGGACGAACGGGGGTGGGGAAGCGCTGGTCTTGTGCCCGGGTTCCATCGCGGTTGAGCCTCTTGCCTGCAGCGGGGTGGGTTCTTTCCATGCGGCCCCCGGACGTGAAACACGGTGCCGGGGGCCGATGCACGGCGGGAGTGCGTGTCAGGTCTGGTTGCCGGGCGAGCGGCGACGCATTCTGACCAGGCACCCGGCGGCGGCTGCCGCGAGCAGCACGCCGCCCACAGCGAGCTGCGTGTCCCTGTCTGTGGCGTCTCCGAAACCGGCTTCGACGGCGCCGTTCGGCCGGCGGGCGACGATCTGGTACGTATCCGTGAGCTTGATCCGGGGTGGGCACTTGAGGGTGACGGTGTCGGTGGTGGGTGCGGTCCCCGCCGGGATCACGAACTGGCCGGTGAGCACACCCTTGCGGTCGCCTGCGAAGAGGTGGAACTTCCCACCCACCTCCGACTCGCCCTTGCCGTAGGTCTCCGTTCCGCAGGCCGTGGTGCTGACGGTGACCGTAGAGCCGGGCGTGGCCTTCCACGGGCGGATGTATACACCGGAGTCATCGGCTGCTACAGCGGCCGGACTCTGCAGAGCCAGGACACCGGCAATCAGGCCGATGCCAACGCCAACGTGTCTGTTTCGCAAGGGAATCCTCCAACGGAGCAGTGGCCGGCCTGTCTGCGCGGCGCCCCTGTACTGCTCCACTGACGAGGCAACCGACGGTCCGTCAGGTCTGCAACCTGACGCATCGACAAATGTGTCACTCAGCCAGGCCTATTGGCTGCTCGCATATGATCATTTACGCAGGTCACTGGAGCAGAGACCTGCGCGAAGGAGGAATTCACCACGGGACAGCGAATGGGTTAACGACTGCGGTGCGCGAGTTGCTGCCGCGGCCTGGTGCTGCCCCAACATGGTTCGGCGTGAGCTGATGGCCCACCAGATCAAAGCGGTCCAGGCCTCCTTGGAGGCGGTCCCGGGAGGGGCGGCGACGTGAAACCACCCCACACGGTCCACGCGGCCGCCGACCCCGCGGCCGGCGCCACCACGACGGCGGTGGGACATACGGAATCCGGGAGCGGGTGGTCGGGGGGAAGGGTTTGCGCGCTGCGAGGAACACCAGCGCGGCCAGTGCGTGCGCGGGGCCGCGGGCGCGGGCCGGCGCGCCCCGGAAGGACTCGGGCCAGAGGATGTGGTGGGTACGGATGCCCGGCCCCAGGCTGACCGCCTCCCGCCGACGGCCACCGATCACGCGCCTCACAGCCCAGTCGCCCCTTCGTGCCCTGCCGGGCCCCGCGGCACACGCGCACCGCGGAGGCCAAGAACCAGCACGGCCCTTCCGTACCGCGCGCCCGACGGCATCCGTGGAACCACGTGATCCACTACGTAGCCTGGCCCGGCGCACGGGCGTCATCCGAACGACAGCGGGCGTCATGAAGATCTGCGGATGGCCTGGCACTTGCCCGTTGCCGGCACGCGCCACGTGCGCTCACCCGGCTCACCCGGCTCACCCGGCTCACCCGGCTCAGCCGCAGTAGCAAAGTGCCCGGCACGGTGGAGCGTCCGCACGGGGCTGTGGAGCCGGTCTCCGCTAACCTTGTGAGGAGGACATGACCGCCCATACAAGGAGTCGTCATGGACCCTGCACATGATCAGGTTCTCGTCGCCGCTCCTGGTGACAGGAGGCCGGGGCCCAGCACTCCGGGGATGGACCGGCAGGAGGCTTTCGCCACCGATGCGACGTGGTCGGGGTTCGTCCGCACCGAGGCCGGGATGGTCTCCGGCTGGCATCACCACGGCGAGTACGAATCGGTGATCTACGTCCTCACAGGAGCCCTGAGGATGGAGTTCGGCCCGGACGGCTCGAATACGGTGGAGGCCGGCCCCGGCGACTTCATCTACGTGCCCAAGGGCGCCGTGCACCGGGAGAGCAATCCCTCGACGGAGCCCGCCGACATCATCGTCGTGAGGGCCGGGACAGGGCAGTCGACGTTCAACGTCGACGGGCCGGCACCAGGCTGAGGCTCCGCTCGGGATCCGCTCAGCGGCGGAGGGCCGCGAGGTCCGTACCCGGCAGGTGGATCCACCCTTCCGACCGGGCCGCCGCACGCTCCTCCGGAGAACTCGGCCGGCGGGTGTCCCCGACCAGGACGGCGCGGGCGACGAGGGCGCAGACCAGGGCGTCGAGGTGGTCGTGGCTGTCTGTGCACTCCGTGCGCACCGGCTCGGGAAGAGCCGACCCCAGTCCCGCCTCGACCGAGCGGACGATGTGCTCTCGGACGGAGCGCGCTTCGGGCGTGGCGCTCTTGTAACTGCGGGTGAGGCGGAGTCCCCATCGTCGAAGTGCCGCAGCGGGATACACCTCGGCGACCGGTCCGGAGCCGTCACGGGGCACGGGGGCGCCCGCCGCCCCGAGGGCGTCAAGGAGATAGGCCGCTCGCAGTGCCACGACGCCCAGGAGATCGGTGGACACCGACAGCGGTGGCCGCATCGAGGTCACTTTCCACGTAAGGTCGTCGGTCAGCCGGAACCGCAGCGGATTCAGCCCGGCCCGGCCGTCGGCACGCTCCTGGAACCGGGCGGGGGACGGCAGCCGCGCGCCCTGGTGGTGGGCTACGACCGTTGCCACGAAGCTCGACGGCCAGCCGAGCGGGCAGTCGAGGCCTGTTTTGTCGGCTGCCCGGACCATCTCCAGCAGATCCTCATCCCCTTCCGGGACGACGAATTCCGCCGTCATGCCGCCCGCCCCATCCCAGACCACCCGGCACACGGCGGTACGCCGTGCGCTCGCGGCCAGGTCGACGCCGACCGTCACCGTCTGCCGTTGCATCATGTCGGGATCCTCCCCCAGCACCCCGGGGCGGCCCAAGCCGCCCGGACGCGGAGCCGCGTCGAAACGGCAGACGTTCGACTCGACCGTTGTCGCGTCAGGCCGACGCCGACGTCCCGCAGGATCTCGGGGCGCGGCCCTCGGCGTCAGCGGCACCGGCCACGGCGGAAGGCCCGCGGACCGGCTTCAACGATCCGCGGGCTTAGCCGTCGGGATCAAGGGCGGTGATGCCCGTCGGCCCCGACAGGATCGCGAACACGTCACCCCACGCCTGCCGCGCCATTGCTCCTTCGGCGGACCGTGGCGCTGCGGCTGGCTCCATGGACCCCTTCTCCCAGCACCCGGAGGTGCGCCCCGACAACCACACCGCATCACCCGGATCCCCGTCGACCAGCCACGGTCAGAGCCTGTTGCGGCCAAGCCCCGCACGGGATCGATCAAAAGGTCGCAGATCGCTGAGCATTTCGAAGTTCCAGCGCCAGTCCCAAAGCATCACGCCCCTCTGGCGGACGCGCTCCGTACGGTTCGGTGTCGAAAGACCGGACCCGCCGAGCAGGTCCATGGAGCAGAGGAAAAGAGAACACCATGGCGAATGTCGAAATCTCCCTGAAGGAAATGATGACCGCGGTCGAGGGGGCGATGGGGGCCGCCATCGTCGACTACACGAGCGGCATGGCGCTGGGTACGCTCGGCGGCGGCAAGGATCTCGACCTGGTCGTCGCCGCGGCAGGCAACACAGACGTCATCCGCGCCAAGGTCCGCACGATGGAACAGCTCGGTCTGAAGGGCGAGATCGAGGACATCCTCATCACCGTCGGCAGCCAGTACCACCTCATCCGGCTGGTGAAGGGCCGTCACGGCGCCGGCCTGTTCCTCTACGTCGTCCTCGACCGGGCCCGGTCCAACCTGGCCATGGCCCGCCATCAGCTCAAGCGCGTCGAAGCGGAACTCGAGGTGTAAGCAGGCACACGCCCATCGGCTCCGTATGCCCGCCACTTGAAGACTTCTTCAACTCGCGAGATCCACATCAACACAACTTGGGGTTACGCGGAGCCCTGAGCAGCGAAAATCGGTGCGCATGACGCGCGCGGCGGCACGCGCAGGCCGCCGCATCACCGAGAAAGAACGCCCTTGAATGCGGCAGGGAGCGAGCCATCACCATGCAAGTGCCCCTCTACCAGGCCAAGGCCGAGTTCTTCCGCATGCTCGGCCACCCGGTGCGCATCAGGGTCCTGGAGCTGCTGCAGAACGGTCCCGTCCCCGTGCGGGACCTTCTCACCGACATCGACATCGAGCCCTCCAGCCTCTCGCAGCAGTTGGCCGTACTGCGTCGCTCCGGAATCGTGGTCTCCGTCCGGGAAGGCTCAACAGTCAGTTACGCCCTCGCCGGCGGCGACGTGGCCGAACTTCTGCGCGCCGCACGCCGCATCCTCACGGAACTTCTCGTAGGACGGAACGAACTCCTCGCAGAACTGCGCCGAACCGACGCCCCGCTCCCCAACCCCCACTCCGGCACCAGCACCAGCACCAGCACCAGCACCAGCACCAGCAGCCGGACATGACAAGGGACATCCACCGCTCGTACCGACTTGAATCGTGAACTGGTGTGCACAGCATGTCTGTTGGGACGTAGGTTGTGCGTTGAAGATCCTGCCTTGGCTGAGAGACGGACGGTACTCATGAGCGACCATGCAACGACGCCTGGACCCGCGGCCCATCAGAAGATCGACACGTCGGTGCCGCACTCGGCCCGGATCTGGAACTACTGGCTGGGCGGCAAGGACAACTATGCCGTCGACGAGGAAGCCGGCGACGCGTACACCGCCGTGTTCCCCGGCATCGTCACCATCGCGCGCAGCAGCCGCGCCTTCCTGCGCCGCAACATCACATACCTGGTCGCCGATGCGGGCATCCGCCAGTTCCTCGACGTCGGGACGGGCCTGCCGACAGCCGACAACACCCATGAGGTCGCCCAGCGGATCGCCCCTGAGACGCGGATCGTCTATGTCGACAACGACCCGATGGTTCTGGCACACGCCCGCGCCCTGCTCTACTCCACTCCGGAGGGGGCGACCGCCTACGTCGACGCGAACGTGCTGGACCCGGACCGCATACTGGCGGCCGCCTCCGAGACGCTGGACTTCACGCGCCCCACCGCCCTGATCCTCAGCAACATCCTGGGCCATGTCGCCGACTACGACCAGGCACGCTCCATCGTCACCCGCCTGATGGACGCATTGCCGTCCGGCAGCTATCTCTCCATCAACGACGGTTCACGGGGCATCGACCCGGTCTTCGAACGGGCCCAGGACGCCTACAACGAAAGCGGCGCCGTCCCGTACATCCTGCGCACCGTCGACCAGATCGCGGCGTTCTTCGACGGCCTGGACCTCATCGCCCCCGGGGTCGTCTCGGTCCCCCTCTGGCGCCCGGAATCCCCCTCCCCCACCCCGGAATCCATCGGCGAGCACGGCGGCCTCGCCCGCAAGCCGTAACACCCGACGGGGGCCCCGGGCGCGGAGGCGGCCCGAGGCGACGCAACGATCCCGCTCAAGGCACAGGCCGAGGAAGTGGCCGCCTGCCGCTACGCCGACGCTCCGGGCCGTCGTCCGCGCCCATCACGCTGACCGAGGTCGCCCACAGATGGACGAGGATGCCACACACCTCATCCACGATTTCCTGCGCCTCCGCCTCGTCCGCGCAGTCGCCGAGCTCCCGCGCCGCCCCTCCGATGACCGTGGTCAGCACGATCACCCGTACCCGGCCCGCGCGACGCTGCTCGTCCACCTCCAGGAGCCGGGCGTTGCGCCGCACCCACGCACGGTCCCATTGCCGCCGTAGTGCGTCGAACCCCGCGGGGCCGTCGTCGTCCACGAGCAGCCTGCCGATGCGGCGGTTCTCCCAGGCGCCCTCCAGGTAGGCCCTCGTTCCCTCCACGAAGAGGGTGATGGGGTCTTCCGTCCCGCGGCTGCGCGCCGCCGCCAGCATCCGTGCGGTCCGGCGTTCCTGTTCCTCCCGGAAGTCCTCCCACAGTTCCAGGTACAGCCCCTTCTTTCCGCCGTAGTGCTGGAAGAGATTGCCCACCGGGATGCCCGAGCGCGCCGCGATCTCGGCGAGGCTGGCGTCGGTGTAGCCGCGCTCTGTGAACACCTCGAGCGCCGCGTCCAGCAGCGCTCGCCGGGCAGCCGGGCATTCCGGCTCGGGAGGAACCCCCTGCACGGCCGGCCGCTGACGCGCGGCCTGGGGCCGCGCCGGCTCAACGGTCTCGCTCACCGTTTGTCCTCGCCTTCTTGGACCCCGTCGCGGATGGCGAGGGCGACCAGCAGTTCCAGGAGGTCCGCGATACGGCGCGGATTGCGCCCCGTGCGTTCCTCGATCCGGCGCAGCCGGTAGTGCGCCGTGTTGTGATGTACGCGCAGCCGCTCCGCGGCCAGCCGCAGGTTCAGGTCCGCGTGGGCGAAAGCCCGCACCGTGGCCGCCAGCGGGGCCCCGCGCCTGCGGTCCTCGTCCAGGAGCGCGCTCACCCGGGGGTCGACCAGCTGCCGGGCGATGTCGTCGGCGCGCAGCGCCAGATAGTCGAACGGGGACAGCCGGGGCAGCGCCGCCACCCCGCCCTCGTCCGGAACGAGTTCGAGGGCTGCCCGTGCCTCCTGGTAGGCACGTGGCAGTTCGGACGCGCCCCGGGCGACCGTGCTGATACCCATGGAGAGCACGGTGCCCTCCCGGGCGAGCCGGCTTTGCATGGCGTCGAAGTGTGCGCACACGTCTTCCGCGTCCATGCCGGCGCGCACGACGGGCACGGCCACCACTTCACCGTGGCGCACGACCACCAGGGTTCTGCTGGCCCAGTAACCCGCGGCGTTGATCGCCGCGGTGGTGGCGTAGCCGTTCTCGGCCAGGGCCGGGTCCCCGGTGCGGGTGTCGCGGACACACGACGCCAGGACCACCATCATCGGTGAGTGGGGCCCGATGCCGTACGCCTGCGCGGCGGCGAGCAGCGGGCCGCGTGTCGGCCCCACGCCCGCCAGGAGCTGCTCCAGAAGGTCCCTCCGCTCCCGGTCCGCGTCCGCCACGATGTGCTGCTGGTACTCCACGTAGGCCTGCGCCGCATGCGTGCTGGCGAAGTCCACGTACCGCATCAAGGGCGTGACCAGGGACAACGCGGCCTGCTGCGCCGCGGGTGAGGTGCCCGCACACGCCATCAGCGCATCCCAGAAGACCTGACGGCCGACCCGGAAGGCACTCATCCAGTCCTCGAGGGCGAAGCCGGCGCGTGCTCGGCGCATGGCCGCCGCGCGGCTGAAGACCAGGTCCTCCGAGGCGATGTCCCGCTCACCAGCCAGCACCGTCAGTTTGATCCTGTAGTGCGAGAGCACCTGGTCCCGTACGTCGTGGAAGAACCGCTCGTCCTGCACCCCGTACGACGGGATCTCCTCACGCATCACCGCCACGGCGGTCTCCGCCACCTCCTCGACCCGGTCCTGCACGGCGCGCAGGATCCGCCGCCGCTCCTGTCGGAGCGGTTCGGGAAGGGCTGGGGTGCCCACGATGAGCGCACTAGGCATGGCGCTGATAGTTCATTGCGACCTCGTGCCGCGTCAACAGGTCCGGCGGCGGAGATTCCGGGGGGACTGTGCGCGGCGCACAGGTCATCGGACATGAAGTTGGGTTTCCGCACCCAATGTGCGCCCGGAACGCGCCCACCTACGGTGACGCTCTCCCATTCTCCTGGACCTCGGAAAGGGCGTCATTCATGCTCACGGTCGACGGCATTACCGTGCGCTTCGGCGGAATCACAGCTCTTGACGGCGTCGCGTTCGCCGTCGAGGCGGGTACCGCCATGGGGCTCATCGGGCCCAATGGAGCCGGAAAGACCACATTGTTCAACTGCCTCACCCGGCGCTGCACACCCGATGCCGGAACGGTGCGGTACGAGGACGAGGACCTGCTCGGCCTCGCGCCGCACGCCGTGGCCCACCGCGGCATCGCCCGCACCTTCCAGAATCTGGGCCTGTTCCCACGCCTCACGGTCCGCGAGAACGTCATGGTCGGCGCCCACAGCACGGGCCGCGCCGGACACCTCGCCGCGGCACTGCGGCTTCCCCGCATCCGGCACGAGGAGGCGCGGCTGCGCGCCCAGGCGGACGAGCTGCTGGAGCGGCTGGACCTGGCGAACGTCGCCGACCAGCCCGCCGCCGGGCTGCCGTTCGGCACGCTCAAGCGGGTGGAACTGGCCAGGGCGCTCGCGGTACGGCCCCGGCTGCTGCTGCTCGACGAACCCGTCAACGGTCTCAGCCACGGCGAGGTCGACGCGTTCGCTGACCTGGTGCGCGAGATCCGTCGGGACTTCGACCTCACGCTTGTGGTGGTCGAGCACCACATGGGTTTCGTGATGGGCCTGTGCGACCAGGTGGTGTGCCTCGACTTCGGACGCAAGATCGCCGAGGGCCCGCCGGAACAGGTCCAGCGCGACCCCGCGGTCATCGAGGCGTACCTGGGGGTCGCGGCATGAGCGACCACACCACCGACCGGCCCGAGGACGGCCGGCCGGAGACGGATCCGGCAGGGCAGGACCACCCGGCCGAAGGGCACTCCCCCGCGGCCACGCAGGACGCCCCGGAGAGCCGCGAGGCGGAGAGCACCGCGGCCGGTGAACCGGCCGAGCCGGACTTCCTGCGGGTGTCGGACCTGCACGCCGGATACGGTCAGGCCCGCGTGCTGCAGGGCCTCGACTTCTCCGTCGCACGCGGAGAGGTCTGCGCAGTCCTGGGGCCGAACGGCGCCGGCAAGACAACGACCCTTCGGGCCCTGTGCGGCATGGTCCGCGGCCGCGGCTCGGTGACGCTGAACGGCACGCAACTGCTGGGACGCTCTCCCGAGCAGGCCGCCAGGCTCGGTGTGGCACACGTGCCCGAGGGCCGGGGCACGTTCAGCGACCTGACCGTCGAGGAGAACCTGCGCGTCGGCGCCCACCTGCGCACCGGCGTCCTGCGTCGCGGCAAGGGCGAGCGCGCGGCCGTGGCGGCCGACCTGGAGCGGATCTACGGCTACTTCCCCAGGCTTCGCCAGCGCACCCGCCAGGCGGCGGGCAGTCTCAGCGGCGGCGAGCAGCAGATGCTCGCCATCGGCAGGGCGCTGATGCTGCGTCCCGCTCTGCTGCTCCTCGACGAGCCTTCCCTGGGCCTGGCTCCCCTGGTCACACGCGAGCTGTTCGAGATCGTCCGTGCCGTCAACGAGGAGGAACGCACCACTGTGGTTGTCGTCGAGCAGAACGCCCAGCTCGCGCTGGACATCGCGCACCGGGCCCACGTACTGGAGGCAGGTCGTCTGGTGCTGTCCGGCCCGGCCGACCAGATACGCGAGGACGGGCAGGTCGCCGAGGTGTACCTCGGGGTCTCCGTCCGCTCCCGGCAAGGTGGGGGAGCGTCGTGACCGAACTTCTCCAGCAGGTGGTCGAGGGCGTCGGTGCCGGCGCGGTGTACGCCAGCCTGGCACTCGCCCTCGTACTGATCCACCGGTTCACCGGAATCGTCAACTTCGCGCAGGGTGAGCTCGCCATGCTCTCCACGTACGTGGCGTGGCAGCTGATGGCGTCCGGCATGCCGTTCTGGCTGGCCCTGCCGGTCACCCTGGCGGTGTCCTTCATCGGCGGAATGCTGGTGGAGCGGGTCGTCATCCGGCCCGTGGAGGGCGCCCCCGAACTGACCCTCGTCATCGTCACGGTGGGCCTGTTCATCTTCGTCAACGCGGCGGCCGGCCTGATCTGGTCGTTCACCGTGAAGGACTTCCCGCAGCCGTTCCCCGACGGCGGCATCGACCTGGCCGGGGTGAGCGTCGGCTGGTCCACCCTCGGGATCATCGGCGTGGTGGCCGCCGTGATGGGACTGCTGTACCTGCTGTTCCAGCACACCTCGGTCGGCCTCGTCATGCGGGCGGTCGCCGCCAACCCCGCCTCCGCCCGGCTCTCGGGCATCCGCGTGGGCAGGGTGCTGATGCTCGGCTGGGGCCTGGCCTCGACGGTCGGCGCGGTGTCGGGCGTGCTCGTCGCCCCGCTGCTGTTCCTGGAGCCCAACATGATGGGCGGCGTCCTCATCTACGCGTTCGCCGCGGCCACTCTCGGAGGCTTCGACAGCCCGGTCGGCGCGGTCGTCGGGGGCCTGCTGGTGGGCGTGGCCGAGACGCTGGCCGGGGCGTACGTGGATGTCGTCGGCGCGGACCTCAAGATCGGTGTGCCGCTGGTGATCATCCTGGTGGTGCTGCTGGTGCGGCCGCAGGGCCTGTTCGGACGGGCGGCGGTGGAGCGGGCATGAGCACGGACAACGGGATCCTCCGCACACACGACAACCGCGCCAGGCGCCTTAGGGTCGCCCTCGTCGCACTGGCCGCGGCGGCCGCCGCCGTCGCCGTACCGTTCTACTTCGCCCCCTTCCAGGTCTTCCAGCTGACCATGGTGCTGGTGTACACGGTGGCGCTCGCCGGGCTGAACCTGCTGGTCGGACAGGGCGGGCAGATCTCCCTGGGGCACGGCGCGTTCTTCGCGGCCGGGGCGTACACGGCGGCGGTCATGCTCGACCGGTTCGACATCGGCCATCTGGCCACGCTTCCGGTGGCCGCCGTCGGATGCTTCCTGCTCGGCCTGGGCTTCGGCGTGCCCGCACTGCGACTGCGCGGGCTCTATCTCGCCCTGGTCACCCTCTCCTTCGCGGTGTTCCTGCCGCTGCTGCTGAAGCGGCTCGAACCGGTGACGGGCGGCTCCATGGGCCTGACCGTGGACAAGCCGCAGCCGCCGTCCTGGAGCGGCATGGCCGAGGACCAGTGGCTGTACTTCCTCGTCCTCGCTGTCACCGCGGTGGCACTGCTGGTCGCCCGCAATCTGCTGCGTTCCCGGGTCGGTCGTGCCCTGCTCGCCATCCGGGACCACGAGAGCGCGGCCGAGGTGATGGGTGTGCGGCTGTCGCTGCACAAGACCCTCGCCTTTGCGTGGAGCGGGATGTTCGCGGGTGTCGCCGGCTGCCTCTACACGTGGGTGATCGGCTTCGTCTCGCCCGACTCCTTCAGCTTCGTCCTGTCCATCACGCTGCTGGCGGGTCTGGTCGTGGGCGGACTGGCATCACTGTACGGACCGCTGCTGGGAGCGGCGTTCGTGATGTACGTGCCGAACGTGGCGCAGGACCTCAGCGAGGCCGCACCCGGTGTGGTCTTCGGACTGCTGATCATCGCGGTGATGTACGTGGCCCCGGCGGGACTCGCCGGACTGGTGGGCCGCGTCCGCGGTGCCGCCTCCCGTCACCTCCCACGCACCACCGCCCCGGACCGGGCGCAGACCCTCCAGCCCGATTCCTCCGCGATCCCCGCGGATCCCACCCCGCTCGACGCCGAAACCGTGGGCGCACCGCCCCGCACGGAAAAGGAATGAATCGAATGCGCAACAAGACCGCTCTGCGGGCGGCCGCAGCCGCGACCGCAGTTCTGCTCACCGCCACGGCCTGTGCCAGCCAGCGAGGGCAGGACGACAAGGACACCGCCGCCGACGGCGCGTGCAAGGGCCAGCAGACCACCGGCATCACCGACAAGACCATCAAGCTGGGTGGCATCTACCCGCTGTCGGGACCCGCCTCCGCGTACGGCACGATCAGCAAGGGCGCGGCCGCCTACTTCAAGTACGTCAACGAGAAGGGCGGCATTGACGGCCGCAAGGTCGAGTTCGTGGTCCGTGACGACGGCTACCAGCCGCCCAAGGCCGTGGAGGAGGCCAGAAGACTGGTCGAGCGGGAGAAGGTCTTCGCTGTCTTCCAGACCCTGGGCACGCCTTCCACGGCGGCCGTGTGGGACTACCTCAACAAGCAGAAGGTGCCGCAGCCCTTCGTCGCCACGGGCGCCTCCGTGTGGGGTACGGACGACAAGCACCCCTGGACCACCGGCTGGCAGCCCAACTATGTGGCAGAAGCACGGGTCTACGCCAAGTACCTCAAGGACACCAAGCCGAAGGCGAAGGTCGCGGTTCTCTACCAGAACGACGACTTCGGCAAGGACCTGCTCGGCGGGTTCACGAAGGCGGTGGCCGGCAGCGGAATCAAGGTGGTCGCCAAGGAGAGCTACGAGGTCACCGACCCGTCCGTCTCCGCGCAGATGGCCAACCTCGCCCGCTCGAAGGCGGATGTGCTGCTGAACATCACCACGCCCAAGTTCGGCAGCCAGACCCTCGCCGCGGACGCCAAGAACACCAAGTGGAACCCGCTGCACATCGTGAACAGCGTGTCCTCGTCCGCCGCTGTGCTCAAGCCGGTCGGCTTCAAGAACGTCCAGGGCGTGGTGTCGGCCACGTACTTCAAGGACCCCGCCGATCCGCAGTGGACCGACGACGCGGAGGTGAAGGCGTACCGGCAGGCGATGAAGAAGTTCGCGTCGGACGCCGACCCCACGAACCAGTTCAACGCCTACGGCTGGGCCGTCGCCTCCAGCTTGCACCAGGCCCTGGCCGCGATGAAGTGCCCGACCAGGGAGGGCCTGCGGGATGCGGTGCGCAATCTCAAGGACGTCAAGGTGGGCATGCTGCTGCCCGGCGTCACCCTGGCCACCGGGCCCGATGACGCCTTCCCGATCGAGACGATGCAACTGATGCGGTTCAAGGGCGAGCGGTGGTCGCTCTTCGGCAAGCCGCTGGACACGCGCAAGGAGTTCGGCCCGGTCACCCACTGAGGCGTTCGGCCCGCTCGATCACTCCGGCGGGGGCGGGGACGGACAGCTCGTTCGTCAGGCTCCGCCCCCGTCCGGACGGTCCCGGGGGACGTATGGTGAAGGCCACACCCCTTACATACTTACTGGTCGGTATCGTCGTCACGGGTCGGCCCTTGTCGACGACACACCGGGGCCGCGCCGCCCCGCCCCGATGGAGGAATCCTGTGAAGGCACTGACCTACCGCGGCCGCCACGACATCCGCTACGAGGACGTCCCGGACCCGGCGGTCACCAGTCCCACCGATGCGGTCGTCCATGTCACCACGGCCGGTATCTGCGGCAGCGACCTGCACATCTACGGAGGCAACGGGTTCAGCCCGGAGGTCGGCTACACGCCGGGACATGAATGCGTCGGCGTGGTCGTCGAGACAGGCGGCCAGGTCACCCGCTTCAAGCCCGGCGACCGGGTCCTGGTTCCCGCCTCGGTCGGCTGCACCCTGTGCAGAACCTGCGCGGTGGGGCTCACCGCCAGGTGCGAACGCGCCCAGGCCCCGACGGATGCGTGCTACGGAGTAAGTCCGCAGCTTCCGGGCAGTCAGGCCCAGGCCCTGGCCGTGCCCCACGCCGACGTCAACCTGGTGCACCTCCCCGAAGGCATCTCCGACGAGGCCGCCGTCGTCCTGACGGACAACGCCCCCACAGCCTGGTACGGCTGCCGCCGCGCCCGCATCCAGCCCGGCGAAACGGTCCTGGTCATCGGCCTCGGCCCGGTCGGACTCATGGCCGCGCAATCCGCCTTCGCGATGGGCGCCGCCCGTGTGCTGGGCGCGGACCTGGTCGCGGAGCGGCGTGCCTTCGCCGCCACCATGAACGTCGAGCCGGTCGAGGGCGAGGACGCGCGGGCGGCCATTCGGGAGATGACCGCCGGGCGGGGACCGGACGCCGTGGTCGAGGCCGTGGGTTCGGACGCCACCATCGAACTCGCCCTCAAAGCCGTCCGCCAGGCAGGGCGGGTCAGCGTCATCGGGGTCAGCCAGAGCAAGGCCTTCCCCTTCCACATGGGACTGGCCCAGATCAAGGAGCTCGAGTTCGCCATCGGACTCTGCTCGATCCATTACGAACTCCCCGCGCTGATCCCGCTCGCCCAGGCCGGCCGGATCACCCCGGAGGCCGTCGTCTCCCACCGCGTCCCCCTCTCCCAGGGGCCCGCCGCGTACGAACTGTTCAACAGCCGCGCCGACGGTGTCCGCAAGATCCTGCTCGACCCGGCCCGGTGAGCCACGTGGACGGCCCGTCGGCCCTCGGCTGATCAGCACTGACCGCGGCATCGAGCCCAAAACGTGACGTGCAGCCTGCTTACAGTCATTCCGACCAGTCGGTATCGTGCGCCGCCGTACCCATTTTCCCAGCTCACCCCCGGCTCCGAGCCGCACCGGAAGGCCAGGCGATGACATACGCCGATGACAACTGGTACCCGCCACCAGCCCCGACGCGATGGGCGCAGGCACCGTCCGATCCCTATGGACACGCCCCTCGGTACGACTCGTACGGATACGACGTCTCTCCGTACGACTCGTACGGGCAGGCCCCCTGGCACGGGCATGACACGCACGAGAGCCTTCGGCCGAGTACCGACCTCGCCGCCCTCCGCTCGGCCTACCGCCTGCTCCGCCGGGTCTCCACGCTCACCGCGCTCGGCTCTTTCGTGGTGTACGTGGTGCTGTCCTGCTTCGCCCCGGACGTGATGGGCTCCAGGATTGCCGGGGAGCTGAGCCTGGGCATGGCCCTCGGGGTCCTCCAACTCCTCGTCACCTTCGCGGCGGTCTTCTGGTACGGACGCAGCGCACAGCGCTCGGTGGACCCGTTGGCTCTGGTCGTACGGGAGCAGGCGGTCCGGGCGGGCAGCAACACCGGGACGGCGAGATGAACGACTTCAGTGCCGGGACACAGGCCGTCATCCTGATCCTGTTCGCCACCCTGGTCACGCTCACGCTGCTGATGTGTGTGATGGCGGGACCGGAACGCGACGATCTGACGAACTTCTACACCGGCTACCTCTCGCTCACCCCGCTCAAGAACGGGCTGGCGATCGCGGGCGACTACATCTCCGCGGCCACGGTGCTGAGCACCACCGGCATCATCGCGCTCGCCGGATACGACGGCTATGTTCTGGCGGTCAGCACAGCTCTGTCGCTGGTCCTGCTGATGTTCCTGCTGGCCGAGCCCCTGCGCAACGCCGGCAGCTTCACGATGGGCGACGTCCTCGCCCGCACGATGCCCGGACGGGCCGTCCGGATCGCCTCCTGCCTCGTGACGCTCGCGGCGACCGTGCCCTTCCTGGTCGTGCAGCTCTCCGGGGCAGGGTCGCTGCTCACCTTCATCCTGGACATCCCGCACGGGACGGGTGCCAGGACGACGTGCATCGTCTTCGTCGGCAGCTTGATGATCGTTTACGCGGCGATCGGCGGCATGCGCGGCACCGCGCTCATCCAGATGATCAAGATCGTGCTCCTGCTCGGCACCAGCCTCGTCGTCGCCGTCCTGGTCCTGAACCGCTTCGACTGGAGCCCGGGCGATGTCCTCAGGGCCGCCCAGCAGGGCAGCGGGGCGGGCCCCGCCTACCTCACACAGGGCCTGCAGCTGGGCACCTCGGCCGGCGACCGGCTGGACTTCGTCAGTCTCCAGATCACCGTGATCCTCGGCGTGGCCTGCCTGCCGCACATCACGATGCGCCTGTACTCCGCGCGCGACGTACCGGCCGTGCGCCGCTCCATGTCCTGGGCGGTCAGCACGGTCACCACCTTCTGCCTGCTCGTGATCATCATGGGTACGGGCGCCGCGGCCCTGGTGGGATCGCAGTACATCACCGCGGCCGATCCGCACGGCAGGACGTCGGTGCTCATGCTGTCCCGGGCACTCAGCCAGGACGCCTCCGCCGTCGGCACGACGCTTCTCTTCGCGGCCGTGGCGGGCATGGTGTTCATCACCCTGCTGTCGTCGGTCGCGGGGATGACCCTGGCCGCGGCCTCGTCGCTCGCCCACGACCTGTTCGCCCATGCGGCGCGACGGGGACAGGCGGAGCCGCGTACGGAGATGGCGGTGGCGACGTGGGCGAGCGTGGCCGTGGGAACCGTTGCCATCGTTCTGGCCACCATGGTCCAGAACTGGGACGTCGGTGTACTGACCACTCTGGCCATCTGCATCGGGGCATCGGCGGTGGCCCCTGCACTGACCTACTCTCTGTTCTGGCGAGGATTCACCCGCACCGGCATGCTCGCGACCCTGTACGGCGGCGCGGCCTGCGCTCTGGTGCTGATGGTCTTCTCCCAGGCCGTTTCGGGCACGCCGTCCGCCGTCTTCCCGGACGCCGACTTCGACCTGTTCCCGATGCAGTCCACCGGCCTGGTCTCCATCCCGTTCGGCTACCTGGCGGGCTGGCTGGGCAGCCGTCTGGACCACCGGCGGCGCGCCGCCCAGAGCCGTGAGAACCGGCGGCTGTACGAGGAGAGCGAGGCACGGCTGCTCGCCGCAGCCGAATGACCACGGCGAGAGGGGGCGCGCCGTGCCACCGGGCGCGCCCTGCCGGATCTGCCTCCCCTCTTCCCGGTCTCAGACCGCGCTCAGCCCACCGTCCACCACCAGGCTCTGCCCCGTGATGTAGGAGGCTCGATCGGAGAGCAGGAAGGTGACGGCCTCGGCCACCTCCCACGCCGTGCCCTGGCGGCCGAGCGGGATTCGCTCGAACGAGGCGGTCCTCGAGCCCCGCCCCGCGGAGGCGCTTCGGCCCATCGGAGTGTCGATCAGGCCGGGGACGACGAGGTTGGCGCGGATGGCGCGTGGTGCGCCTTCCTTGGCGACATGACGGACGAGACCGAACAGTGCCGCCTTGGAACTGTCGTATGCAGGGGAGTTGGTGGCGGCACGGAGTCCGGCGACCGAGCCGATCAGGACGATCGCGCCGCCGTCGGCGAGTTCGGGCAGGCCGTGCCTCGCCGCCAGGAAAGGAGCACGCAGGTTGAGTGCCATCACGTCTTCCCAGTCCCGGGGCGAGGTGCTCGCCAGTCCGGCGCCGAGGCCTACTCCGACGTTGACCACGATGGCGTCCAGGCCGTCGAGGCGGCGGCGCGCCTCGGCGACCATCGCGGAGGACTGTGCCGGGTCGGTGGCATCACCCACGACGGTGATGGCGTCGGCGCCCTCCGCGCGGACGAGTTCGGCGGTGGCCGCGGCCGCTTCGGCGGATATGTCGGCGCACGCGACCGACGCGCCTTCACGTGCGGCGAGGACGGCAATGGCCCGGCCGTTGCCTTCTGGAGCCTCCAGGTCGTCGCTGGGCCGGGTGCCCGCGCCGATGACCAGCACCCTGCGGTCGGCCAGGCGGCGAGCCGCCGTGATTTCCGGCTCCGTTGCGCCGCTCATGACCGCCTCCCCTCGGCGGAGGCTGCGGGGGTGGACCCCATGGGGCCTTCGGTCGCTGCGGGAAACGCCGCTGGGCCGAAACCCGGATCGAGTTGTGTGCCGGCCGAGTTCAAGAAGAACGCCACCATGTGGTACTGGCCCACGAGCATGGTGATTTCGATCAGGCCGGCATCCTCGTGGTCCGCCGCGAGGGCCTTCCAGGTGGCCCTGGAGAGCCGTGCCTCGCGGTGGAGCTCATCGGCTGCGCGCAGCAGATGGCGTTCGGGCTCCGCCCATCCGTCGGCGTCCGGTCCGTGGGGAACGCGCGCGATCTCGGCCTCGGTGACACCGGCCGCTTTCGCCAGCGGGACGTGACGCCCCCATTCGTACGTGGACCCTGTGTGACAGGCGGTACGCAGGATCAGCAGTTCACGAACCCGGCCCGGCAGCCGGCCGCTGCGCAGCAGATAACCGCCGAACGGCATGAAGTGCTCGTAGAGTTCGGGATGGCGTACGAGAGTGGTGAAGATATTGGGAACCTGGCCTCCGGGATCCCGCGGGACCAGGGCGAGCAGCTGCCGGATCCGTGCGTCCCAGCGGTCCTCCGCCAGCGGGGTGAGGCGGGGGCCAGCCCCGGCGGCATCGCCGCGCGGTATGTCGTCTGCCGTCGTCATGGCAACCTCCAAATTGTCAGCTGTGGCACGGCCGTTCCCGGTGGTCACGTCACTGTGCGTGTCTGGCGGGGTCACTGTCGATGGCTCATCGGCAAACGCTGACGGGGGGAATTCTGTGCGCTCCTACAACACCCGTACGCGTCAGGGATGAGGGTCCATGGCCGGACCGGAGTACGCCGAAGAGGCACTGGAGGCGGTGATCGGCGGCATGCGCGCCAAACGGGGCGAGGTCGGCGACCGACTGCGCACGAGCCTGGCCGACCGCATTCCGTCCTACCGCGCCGTACCCCCCGAGCTGATCGAGGAGGTGTGGACCCGGCACTTCACACGTGCCCTCACCGTGCTGCGCGAGGGCCGGGTGCCCGCGCCCGAGCACATCGACGAGGCGGACGTCACCCGGGACCGTGCGGCCCGAGGCGTGCCCCTGGGCGACGGCCTGCGCGCCTTCAGAGGGGCGCTGGGAGCGATACGGGATCTGTTCCTCTCGGAAGCGACCCGGCATGGACTCGACCCGGTGCTGACCGTCGAGCGCGCCAGGGCCCTGTGGGAGCTCGCCGACAGCGAGAGTCTGCAGATCGCCTCGGTCCATCGTCAGGCAGAGATCTCCGCGGCCCTGTTCGACGCCCGTCGTCGCGCGGACTTCGTACGTGGCCTGCTCTACGGGACGCTCAGCGCGGTGGAGATCCACAGCGGTGCCGCGATCTACGGACTGGATCCTCAGCAGCGCTACCAGGCCTTCAGAGCCGTGCCGGGAGGCGGCCTCGGCGTTGGCCGGCTGGAGCGGCCGCTGGAGACGCGGTGCCGTGCGCACGGCCGCACCGCGATGCTCGCGGTGCTGGACGAGACGATCGCGGGAGTCGTGCAGACCAGACCCGTCATCGGTGGGCTGGAGGTGACCGCTGGGCTCGGCCCGCCCACGGAACTGGGCGAGGTCCACCGGTCCTTCCGGACCGCCGGCCGCCTGCTCGACGCGGCAGGTGCCTACGGCCTCACCGGCGTGTACGACCTGGGCGATCTGTCCTGGCGAGTGGCGGTCGTCGCCGAGCCGGAACTCTCCGGAATGCTCCGTGCCCGCTATCTGCGGCCGCTTGAGGCGGAAGGCGAGTTCGGCACGCTGGTCGAGGAGTCGGTGCGGCTGTACCTGGAGACAGGGCGGCGCATCGCCGACGTCGCGCGGAGCCTGCACATACACGTCAACACAGTCCGCTACCGTCTGCGGCGCTTCGAGGAACTGACCGGCGCCCGCCTCGACTCAGCGGATACGACGGTGGAGATCAGCTGGGCGCTGGCGGCGCGTGACCTGCGCCCTGCCGTCTCCCCGTTCGACGGCCCGGCGGGGTCACCTCGATCCACCTGACATCCACACAGGCTCAAGGCCCCAGGAGCGGCTGCTCGGTCCAGACGGTCTTGCCCTCGCGGGTGTAGCGGGTGCCCCAGCGCTCGGTCAGCTGAGCCACCAGGAACAGACCGCGCCCGCCCTCGTCCGTGGTGCGGGCGCGACGCAGGTGGGGCGCGGTGTGGCTGGCGTCGCCGACCTCGCAGACGAGAGATCGTTCACGGATCAGCCGCAGGGTCACGGGGCCGCTGCCGTAGCGGTAGGCGTTGGTGACCAGCTCACTGGCGATCAGTTCGGTGGTGAACTCCATGTGTTCCAGCCCCCATTCGGCGAGCTGGGCGGTGGTGAGCGCTCTGGCTCGGGCGGGGGCGGTCGGCTCGAGCGGGAGTTGCCAGGAGGCGACGTTATCCGGTGGCAGTACCCGAGTGCGCGCGATGAGCAGGGCGATGTCGTCAGCCGGCTGTGCGGGTACGAGGTGTTCGACGACTGCCTGGCACGTCTGCTCCAAGGGGTCCGCGGGACGTGTGAGCGCGGTGCACAGCCGCTGCAGACCCGCGTCGATGTCAGTGTGTGCTCCCCCGATGAGCCCGTTGGTGTAGAGCGTGAGCAGACTGCCCTCGGTCAGTTCGATCTCTCGGGACTCGAAGGGCAGGCCGCCAAGGCCGAGCGGCGGGCCCGGGGGCAGGTCGAGAAGGCCGGCCTCTCCGTTCGGTGTGGTCACAACCGGCAGGGGGTGCCCTGCGCGCGCCGCGGTGCACTGCCGGGAGACGGGGTCGTAGACGGCGTACAGGCAGGTGGCGCCGACGACCTGCTCGCCCGCGGGTTGCCGGCCGGCTGACTCCTGTTCCGCGGCAAGGAGGTTGACGAGGTCGTCCAGTCGGGAGAGGACCTCGTCCGGTTCCAGGTCAAGGGTGGCGAGGGTGTGCACGGCGGTGCGCAGGCGGCCCATCGTGGCGGCGGCGTGCAGCCCGTGGCCCGCCACGTCACCGACGACGAGGGCCACCCTGGCCCCGGACAGCGGGATGACGTCGAACCAGTCACCACCAGGACCGGGAGCCGTGCTGGCCGGGAGGTAGCGATGGGCCACGTCGACGGCCAGCTGGTGCGGAACCGTCCTCGGCAGCAGCGTGCGTTGCAGGGTGGACGCGGTCTGCTGCTGCTGGGTGAAGCGTCGGGCGTTGTCGATGCTGACGGCGGCACGCGAGGCGAGCTCCTGGGCCAGGGTGAGATCGTCCACCTCGAACGGCTCGGGGTGCCGCGCTCGCCACAGGCTCATCACGCCCAGCACCAGGCCCCGCGCGACCAGTGGCACCACGATCAGGGAATGTGCCGAGAGGTCCGGTGCAGGCTCGCCCTCGCGCGGTTCGGCGGAGAACCAGTCGGGCGAAAGGACCGGTTCGAGGACGGGACGCCCGTCGGCCAGGCATCTGGCCTGCGGTGTGCCGGGTGCGAACTGCAGCAGCCGCCCTTGCGGGTTCGGCAGGTCGGGCTGCTGGGCCACGACGCCGCGGACCGCGACCCGTGCGACGGGTACCGCCAAGGTCTGTGCCGGCTCCTCGCCGCGGGTCACCGGTTGCGAGACGTCCACCGACACGAAGTCGGCCAGGTGAGGGACCATCACATCCGCGAGCTCCCTGGCCGTCTCTCCCACATCGAGCGTCGATCCGATGCGGGCACCGGCCTTGTCGAGGAGCGCCAGCCGAAGCCGGGCGCGATGGCGTTCGGTGACGTCCTCGACCGTCTCGGCCACTCCCAGGACCCGGCCGGCGGGATCTTCCAGCCGGAAGGCCGAGACGGACGCGGCCCGGACTCGTGTCGGATCGTGCTCCAGACGGACGTACTGCTCGGTGGAGACCAGTGATCTTCCGGTCTCCATCACCTGGCGCACCCGCTGCACGGACGCCCGCGCGTCCTCGGAGACCAGCAGCGCGCCCGTAGGCAGTCCGCGGAATGCGGCGGCCGGCATTCCGGTGAAGCGTTCGATCGCCCGGTTGACCCGCAGAATCGTCATCTGGGGGCTGTGGACGGCCAGACCGATCGGGCACCGGCGGAACAACCCGTCGAGGACCGCCCGGTCCCTTTGCGACTCCAGGACCTCCACCGCGGGTGCACCGACGAGGAACCACTCGCGGACACCGTCATCGCGCAGGAGCTCGCGTGCCCTGAAGCCCATCTCGACGAGCTGCCCGTTGCTGTGCCGCACAGCCAGTACGCCGAACCAGCCCCCGTCTCTCCGGCACATCGCCACGGCGCCCTTGGCCGCCGTCATGTCACTGGGGTCGATCAGGACGTCGAGCGCCGGACAGCCGATCACCGCAGACCTGGGGTAGCCGAGCAGCTCCTGGGCGCGCCGGCTCCAGCCGACCACGATTCCGTCGTCGTCGAGCACCGCCGAGGCGGCATGATGCAGAGCGAACGGATCATCCTCGCTCTCGCTGAGCACCGTAATCCGCTTCTCCACCTCGGACACCACCTCGTCATCGGGTACCGATGTTCTCCCGCCAGGTTCTTCGCACGCTCAGGCACCGGCGTCACGCAGACCCCCGGGCGGGTCGGTCTCTGCTCCCACGCCCGGCACGCCGGCCGGACTGATGCCATGCCGTATTGAACCCGGTCAGGCCGGCGCTCCGCCGGGCGCCGTGGCACGGCGTAGCAGCCATCACCCGCACGGTCCCACATGGGTCCCACGGGGGATCCGCACCCATCCCACGTTAGACGCGGCTGCCCGCCCGGGGCGGGTGGCGTCTCTCCGAGTCGGGCACGGCCGACCCTGCCGGAGGCGGGCGTCAGGTCAGGGTCGACGGGACGATCCCGTACCGGCGCATCTTGCGGTACATCGTGGCGCGGGAGATCCCGAGGTCCTGCGCGGTGCGCTGGACGTTGGAGTTGCGGTCCAGCAACCCACGCAGAATGGCGTCGCGTTCCAGCGCTTCGATGGTGGTCAGGACCTTGTGCGAGGACACCCGGCATTCCGGCGGGAGGTCCTCCACGTGGATCATCCGGCCGGGCAGCCGCCGCGCCAGGCCACGGATCACCGACTCGAGCTGCCGGACGTTCTCGGGCCAGGGACATCGCCGCAGCATGGACAGCGCATCCGGGGAGAATCCGCTCTCGCCGCCGCTCGGCCGGTACTTGCGCAGGAAGAACCGCGTCAGGTGCTCGATGTCCCCATGGCGATGGCGCAGGGGCGGCACCTCCACCGAGCTGCCGCAGAGTCGGTCGAGCCGGTCGTCGGTACCGACCATCGACGGCTGGCTGGTCATGACCAGTTGCCCGGTCGAGGTGCCGTCCAGGTCCGTCAACAGGCCGGCCAGCCGATGCCGCAGGTCGTCGCTCAGGAGGTGGATATCGGGCAGGACGAGCACGTGCGAGGGCCCGGCAAGCAACTCTCGGATGTCGTGCAACCAGCGCTCGGTGGCGGCCGGGGCATCCGACAGCGGCGGTTCCGTCACCTCCAGCCGGCGTCCGGCGCCCTGGGCCCGGTGCAGGGCCTCGACCAGCGTCTTCTTGCCGACACCCGCTTCGCCCAGGAGATGCAGCCACGTCCCGGCCGCGAACGCCGCTTCGCTGTCGGCGACCGCGCGCAGCCAGTGCGGGGAGGAACCCGCCAGTCCCAGGTTCGACCGGGCGGGCGCGGCCGCGGGCCGGGGCTGGGGGCGCCCGATCAGCCGGACTCGGAAGACGGCGCCCGCGTCGCTGTCCTCGCGCCGACAGCGGCTGACCCTGAGTTCGGCGACCCGTCCGGACGGCAGGGCGATGCTGCGCGTCCCCTCCCACCACGCGTCCTCGGCGATCTCCCGGGCATGGTCGAGCAGCGCGTAGTGATCGGACCCCGTCACGGCCGCCCTGAACTGCTCGTTCATCATGACGACATCGCGGTTGAGGGCCAGCACGGGCCCTGGGCGCACCGAGGCGCACGCCTCCATGTAGTCCTGGAACAGGGCCCGCTCGCGCCGCGAGGTGATCGCCGCGATCTCGGCCTCGATCTGGGCGGCCACCGATCGGGCGAAGGCCATCAGCATGCCGTCCGAGCCAGGCTGGATGGTGGTGAGGTTGAAGGCTCCCAGCAGAGTGCGCCGGGTGGGATGCAGGATCGGTACGGCCGCGCAGCGGAAGTCCCGCAGTGCCTCGACGTAGTGCTCCCTGCCGGCGATCATGACGGTGCGGCCGCTGGCCAGGGCGGTCCCGATGCCGTTGGTGCCCACGTAGCGCTCGGCGAACACATGGCCCGGCGCCAGATGCACACGGTTGAGGTTCGTCGTCAGACCGTCGTGGGACACCTTCCGGGACAGCACCACACCGCTGCGGTCCGTGATCATCGTGGACACCGGGTCGTCGGCGAGCTGCTCGTGCAGTCTTTCCAGGATCGGCAGCGCCGCCCTGGCGAGGGGAGTGTCCAGATTGGGGTTGTCCAGGTAGGGAGCGTCAAGGCTGCCCGCCTTCACCCGGTATTCCATCGAGCGGTGCCACGAGGCCACCACGAGCGGCCGGGCGCTTGGATCCTTGGTGACTTCAAGGTAGAGCTCTCTGGCTGCTCTCAGTGAGCTCCCAGATGGATGTCGGGGCATTTAACACTCCCGTACGGCGCGCTTCACAGTCCCTCGGTGCAGTGATTGGACCAGCTCCACGGCGCCGCGCCTACGGCCTGTATCACATTGAGACATACGCGGACGGTTTCTGAGACATCGCCCTGCGAGCGGCGGCCGGTGTAATCGGCGCACCACCCACCCGCCGACTCGCAGGGAGCCGCGATGAAAGCCGTGCAGGTCATCGAGTACGACGAGCCACCCGTGCTCGTGGAAGTTCCGGACCCGAAGATCACCGGTCCGCTGGATGTGATCGTGAAGATCGGTGGCGCCGGAGTCTGCCGGACCGATCTGCACATCCTCGAAGGACAGTGGAAGGACAAGAGCGGGGTCGCTCTGCCGTACACGATCGGCCACGAGAACGCCGGCTGGGTCGTGGAGGTCGGGCAGGCCGTCACCCACGTCAAGGTCGGCGACCCGGTGATCCTGCACCCGCTGGCGACCTGCGGTCTGTGCCGCGCCTGCCGGGCCGGCGACGACGTGCACTGCATGAACTCGGCCTTCCCCGGCATCGACGCCGACGGGGGCTACGCCGAGTACCTGAAGACCACGGCCCGCTCGGTCGTGCCCCTCGACCCGTCCCTGGAGCCGGCCTCGGTGGCCGCCCTGGCCGACGCCGGGCTCACCGCGTACCACGCCGTGGCCAAGGCGGCCCGGGCGCTGCGGCCCGGCGACAAGGCCGTGGTCATCGGTGCCGGCGGACTCGGGCACATCGGCGTTCAGGTGCTGCGGGCCCTGTCGCCGGTGGAGATGATCGTCATCGACCGCAGCCCGGAGGCGCTCGCCCTGGCGAAGGAACTGGGCGCGGACCACACGCTCGTCGCGGACGGAAGCGAAGCCGAACGCGTACGGGAGCTCACCGCGGGGCACGGGGCGGAGGCCGTCCTCGACTTCGTCGGTGAGGGGGGCGCCGTCGAGACCGGTGTGTCCTGCCTGCGCCGCAACGGCAACTACCACGTCATCGGCTACGGCGGTCACCTGAACGTTCCGACGATCGACGTCATCTCCACGGAGATCAACTTCATCGGCAACCTCGTGGGGTCCTACAACGACCTGTCCGAGCTGATGGTCCTGGCTGCCCGCGGCAAGGTCACCCTGCACACCCAGCGATACCCCCTCACCTCCTTCCAGCAGGCGCTCGACGACCTGCACGCCGGCGCCGTACGCGGCCGAGCGATCTTGATCCCCTGATGCGTCCAAGGAGCAGTTCCATGCGTACGAGACCCTACAAGCGGTTCGCCGCCGTCGCGGCCCTTGCGGCCCTGACCGCTACCGCCTGCACCGCCCCGAACCAGGCACAGGACAAGCCGGACGAGAAGGCTCCGCTCTTCAAGATCGGCTCGGAGATCAGCTACAAGAAGTACGGCAAGGACTACCCGGACACCAAGGTCAAGGATGTCCCGGGGCCGTGCAGCTACAGGGAGATCAGCCGGAAGGACTACTCCGGGCAGACGCTGAAGATCATCAGCCATGCCGTCCCGGTCATCGGTGAGCCGACTCAGCTGCACGCCAAGCAGTTCGAGGAGATCACCGGCGGGAAGGTGGAGGTGGTCAACGTCCCCTTCGGTGAACTGCACCAGAAGATCCTCACGCCTCTGCAGGCGGGCCAGCCCGCCTATGACGTGATGTTCTACCCCTCGCTGTGGATCGGCGACATGGCCCCGTACCTCGCGCCGGTACCGAAGAAGTATCTGGAAACTCCCGCCATGAAGGACGTCACGGGTACCTACATGGACGTGGCGACCTGGGACAGGAAGGTCGTGCAGTACCCCATGGACGGGGACCGCCACTATCTCAAGGTCCGCGCCGACGTGCTGAGCGACCCCAAGCAGCTGGCGGCCTACAAGGCGGCCACGGGCAAGGAGCTGAGAGTTCCGAAGACCTGGGCCGAATACCAGAACGTCGCCAAGTTCTTCAGCGGCAAGGACTTCGATGGCGACGGCAAGCGCAACTACGGCAGTGCCGAGGTGACCAAGCGCGACGACCTGACCTTCTCCGCGTTCATCAGCCGGGCGGCGCCGTACGTGAAGAACCCGGACGTCAAGGGCGGTGTGTTCTTCGATGTCGAGACCATGCAGCCGCTGATCAACACGCCCGGGTTCGTCCGTGCCCTGGACGACATGGTCAGCGCCAAGTCCACCTGGGCACCCGGCGGCGCCAACTTCGGCCTGGGAGACGAGATCTTCTCCTTCGGCGGCGGCCAGACGCTGATGTCCTACTCCTGGGACGACGCCTTCATCCAGGCCCAGCAGCCGGACAGCAGGATCCGTAACAAGGTGCAGGCGGCGCCGTTGCCGGGCTCCTCGGAGGTCTACAACCGCACCACGAAGTCGTGGGACAAGAAGGCGAACCAGGCCCCCTACTTCACCTGGGGCTGGACCTCCGCCGTGGCCAAGGCCTCCAGCCACCAGCAGATGGCCTTCGACTACCTGTGCTTCTTCAGCAACGAGGCCAACGCCGCCCTCGACCTGACCATCGGCCGGTTCGGCGTGAACCCCTACCGCTACTCCCACTTCGACCCGAACTTCTGGGAGACGCTGGGCTGGGACCCCAAGGCCGCCAAGTCTTACGTGAAGACGCTCTCCGGCATGGAGAAGAGCCGTAACCGCGTCTTCGACCTGCGCGTTCCCGGTGTCAACCAGTACATGTCCGCGCTGGCCAACGGCGTCGCCGCGGCCCTGGCGGGCCAGGAGTCCCCGCAGGGCGCGCTGGACGGCGTGGCCGAGGAATGGTCCAAGATCACCGACCAGATCGGCAAGGACAAGGTCCAGAGCGCCTACCGCAACGTGGTCGCGCTCGAGGACAACTCCTGATCCGACCGCAGGACGCCCCCGTGTGGCCGGACCGGGCAAACCGGCCACAGGGGGGCTCCCGCCCCCTTCCGCAAGGAGAACCATGGACGGCCTGCGCCGGCACAAGAGCATGTTCCTGCTGCCGGGACTGCTCACCCTCTTTCTGATCATCATCTTTCCGCTTCTGTTCACCATCCGCGTGAGCTTCTCCGGCTGGAACGTCAGCCACCCTCAGTTGGACTTCATCGGAGGGGCCAACTACACCGCCGCGCTGCACGACAGCCGCTTCTGGGCCTCCATCACCCGGCTGATCCTGCTGGCGGGCGGCACGGTCCTGATCCAGTACGTCATCGGGTTCGGCATGGCCCTGCTGGTCTGGCGCGACGTACGCGGCCGCAGATTCTGGCGGGTGCTGTTCCTCGTCCCCATGATGACCACGCCCGTGGTGATGGCCGCCATCTGGCAGACGATCTTCCATGAGTCACTGGGGCCGGTGAACGATCTGCTGGAGATGCTGGGCCTGACCGGGATTCCCTGGCTCACCGAGTCAGGGCCGGCGCTGGCCGCGCTGATGACCGTCGAGGTCTGGCAGTGGACGCCCTTCATGTTCCTGCTGCTGCTGGCCGGCCTGCTGAGCCTGCCGAAGGAGCCGTTCATGGCGGCGGCGATCGACGGCGCCGGCACCTGGCGCACGTTCTGGAAGGTGACCTTCCCGCTGATGGCGCCGGTGTCGGTCGCGGCGGTCGTCATCCGGCTGATCGAGGCGTCCAAGCTCTCCGACAGCGTCTACGTGCTGACCTCCGGCGGACCGGGCTCCTCCACGGAGACCCCGGGCTACTACCTCTACATCCAGGGGCTCAGGGACCAGCAGACCGGATACAGCGGCGCGATGTCACTGATCTACCTCGTCCTGATGATCGTCACGCTCACGGTCGTCGCCGCCCTGCTCACCAGGGCCTTCAAGCTGAAGGGGGACTCATGAGGTCACGCCTTTACCCCGTATTCAAATACACCGTGATCGCACTGTGGGCCTGCTTCGTCGCGGGACCCTTCTTCTGGGCGATGACGACCAGTTTCAAGGACGCCAACGCGGTCCAGGGCGGCCCCACCTACCTTCCCTGGGCCCAGTACCAGCCCACCCTCACCGGCTGGCGCAACATCTTCGGCGGAGCCGGCGGTATCGATGTCATCGACCCCTTCGTCAACAGCGCGATCATCACCATCGCAGCGTCGGCCATCAGCCTGGCCCTGGGGTCCCTGGCCGCCTACGCACTGTCCCGCTACCGGTTCAGGCTGGGCTTCATCAAGAACAGCGACATCGTCTTCTTCTTCGTCTCCCAACGGATCATGCCGCCGGTCGTCCTGGTGATCCCCTTCTTCTACCTGCTGCAGTGGGGCGGCCTTCTGGACAGCATCCCCGGCCTGGTCATCGTGACGGTCGCCCTGCTGCTGCCGATCGCGGTCTGGGTGATGGTGGACTTCTTCAACGGCATACCGCGGGAGATCGACGAGATGGCGATGCTGGACGGCTGCGGCCCGTTCCAGACCTTCGTGCGGGCGATCCTGCCGAACTCCCTGCCCGGGCTGACCGTGGCCGCGATGTTCTGCGCCGTGTTCGGCTGGAACGACTTCTTCTTCGCCTTCCGGCTGACCTTCACCGAGGTCCAGACCCTGCCCCAGGCGGTGGTCGCCCTCAACTCCTCCATCCCACCGTGGTGGACGCTGTCCGCCGCCGCGCTCTTCGGCGTGGCACCGCTGATCCTGCTCGCCCTCTGGGTGGAGCGCCTACTGTCCAAGGGGAACCTGTCGGGAGCCGTCCGATGAATCTGAGTGCCACCGATCTGTGCCTGACTGTCGACGGGGTCGACCACCTCAGGAACGTGACCGCGAGCTTCCAGCCGGGACGGCTCCATACCGTCATCGGCCGGACGATGGCCGGAAAGACGACGCTGCTGCGGGTCCTGGCCGGACTGCAGAAGGTGGATTCCGGCTCCCTGACCCGGGCGGGAACGGACTTCCTGAAGACGCCGGTGTGGCGGCGCGACACGGCCATGGTCTATCAGCAGTTCATCAACTACCCGCATCTCAGTGTCTTCCACAACGTGGCGTTCCCACTGAAGCGGGCCGGGCTGTCACGGGAGGAGATCGAGCGCCGGGTCAGGCAGAGCCTGGCGAGTGTGGGACTCACGGATTTCGAGAAGCGCAAGCCGTCCCAGCTCTCCGGCGGCCAGCAGCAGCGCGTCGCCATGGCCCGTGCCCTGGCGCGCGGCACCGGCATCCTCCTGCTCGACGAGCCGCTGGCGAACCTGGACTACAAGTTGCGCGAACAACTGCGGGACGAGTTCAAGACCCTCTTCTCGGACCAGGGTGAAACGATCGTCATCTACACGACCACGGAACCCGCCGAGGCGATGATGCTCGGGGATGTGGTGCTCGTCATGCACGAGGGGCGCATCCTGCAGACCGGCACCCCGCAGGACGTCTACGAACGCCCGGCGACCACCACGGTGGCGTCCATCATCAACGACCCGCCCATGAACATCTTCGCGGGCCGGCTCGAAGGCGGCCAGGTCACGGTGGCCGGCTTCCAGGCCACGCACGTCTCCGCGCACCTGGCCGACCTGCCCGACGGCGCCTACCAGTTCGGCCTGCGCGCCACGGACGTCAGCCTGGCCGCCGGCGGGGTCGAAGGGGCGGTCACCTTCGTGGAGATCTCCGGTTCCGAGACCTTCGTCCACGTGGCCGTCGGCGAGAGCCCTTTCGTCGTACAGATCGAGGGTATCCACGACGTCGCCCTCGGCGACCTGGTCAGACTGCGGCTCCGTCCCGACCGGCTGTTCGCATTCGACGAAAAGGGGACGCTCGTGCGGACACCTTCATACGATCTCGCTTCAGTGGAAGGGCGTTGACATGGCGCAGTTGGACATCGTCGACGTCGCGCACGCCTACGGGCCGGGTGCCGAGGAGGAGCGGTGGGCCCTCAAACCGCTGAACCTGACCTTCGAGTCCGGCAAGACCTACGCTCTGGTCGGGCCCTCTGGATGCGGCAAGACAACGCTGCTTAACATCCTGTCCGGCCTGGTGACACCGTCCAGGGGACAGGTGCTGTTCGACGGCGCCGACGTCACCGCCCTGCCCACGAAGGCTCGTAACATCGCCCAGGTCTTCCAGTTCCCCGTCATCTACAAGTCGATGACGGTCTACGACAACCTCGCCTTCCCGCTGCAGTGCCGACGCTGGGACAGGACGAGAATCGACGCCAAGGTCCGGCAGGTCGCCGAGGCCCTGGACCTGCACGACCGGTTGGGACAGCCCGCCCGCGGGCTCACCGCAGACGACAAGCAGCTGATCTCACTCGGCCGCGGCCTGGTCCGTGACGACGTGGCGGCCGTGTTGATGGACGAGCCGCTCACCGTCATCGATCCGCAGCTGAAGCACATGCTGCGGCGCAAGATCCGTGAGATCACCGAGCAGTTCAGGCCGACGGTGATCTACGTGACGCACGACCAGTACGAGGCGATGAGCTTCGCGCAGGAATTGCTCGTGATGAAGGACGGCCGCGCCGTACAGCAAGGCACCCCGGAGCAGCTCTTCGAGGCGCCCTCGTCCACCTACGTCGGCTACTTCATCGGCTCACCGGCGATGAACTTCCTGACCGTGGACCACAACGACGGGCCCTTCGTACTGGGGGGCAGGACGTTGTCCGCCGCCTGGGACATCCCGCACAGCACGGCCGAGGTCCAGGTGGGCGTCCGGCCCGAGTACGTCAAGGTCGTCACGGACCCCGGCCCCAACACCTTCCCCGGCATGCTGCGAGGCGTCAGGGACCACGGGGCGCAGCGCGTACTCGAGGTCGAGGTCGCCGGGCAGCTCGTCAGGGCGAAGGCGCCGCGGGAGGAGGGGGTACCCGCGGGCGAGTCGGTCCTGGTACATCTGCCGCGTGCCAAGGTCCTTCCGTACGCGGACGGGCGGCTGGTACTCCGGTCGTAGGAGACGCTACGCCGACGGGGGCGGCGTTCCCGTTCCGCCGCCCCCACGCGACAGAGACGACGCACAGACATCAGCGAGGGAATCCCATGATCTTCATCACCGCAAAGTTCCGAGTCCGCCCCGAACACGCCGACCGCTGGCCCGAGATCACTGCCGACTTCACCCGGGCGACGCGCGCCGAGCCCGGCTGCCTGTGGTTCGACTGGTCGCGCAGTGTTGCGGACCCGACGCAGTACGTCCTGGTCGAAGCCTTCCGCGACGACGAGGCCGGAGTCACGCATGTGCAGTCCGCGCACTTCAAGGCCGCGCAGCAGACGCTGCCACCCCATCTGGTCGAGACGCCGCGCATCGTGAACGTGACCGTTCCCCAGGACGACTGGGGGCTCCTGGGCGAGATGGCCGTCCCCGGGCAGGAGTGATCCCCCGCTCACAGCAGCGGTCGGTCGGGGATCGGTGGGGTTCGATCGCCGGAGTCGCTGTGCTTCTGGTCACACCCCCATCACTTCCAGTAATTTACTAGGACGTCCTACTATCTTCTCAGTCAGCGTTACCCTGACCTGTCTGGGAAGGCCCCCATGAGCGATCTGCACCGTCCCGTGCACCCCGTCCGTCTGGTCACCGCCTCGGCCCTGTTCGACGGGCACGACGCGTCGATCAACATCATGCGGCGCATCTTCCAGTCCCAGGGCGCCGAGGTGATCCACCTCGGGCACAACCGGTCGGTTCAGGAGGTCGTGGACGCGGCGCTCGAGGAGGACGCGCACGGCGTGGCGGTCTCGTCCTACCAGGGCGGGCACGTGGAGTACTTCGAGTACCTCGTCGAGTCGCTGCGCCGGCAGGGCGCGGAGCACATTCGGGTCGTGGGCGGCGGAGGCGGCGTCATCGTGCCCGAGGAGATTTCCCGGCTGCGCCGCAGCGGAGTCACCATCTTCTCCCCCGAGGACGGCCAGCGGATGGGCCTCGCCGGGATGGTCAACTCGGTGGTGAAGGACTGCGACTTCGACCTCTGGGACAGCAGGCAGGCCGGCGCGGCAGCCGTACTCGCCGGCGACCGGTTCGCCGTCGCCCGCGCCATCACCGGTGCGGAGGCCGGCAAGCTGTCCCCGGAGCTCCTGGAACAGCTGCGTGCCGCCGCGGCCGTACGGCCCAGGCCGGTGCTCGGCATCACCGGCACCGGCGGCTCGGGCAAGTCCTCACTGACCGACGAACTGGTGCGCCGCTTCCGTACCGACCAGCAGGACAAACTGCGGATCGCGGTGATCGCGGTCGACCCGACACGGCGCCGTGGCGGCGGTGCGCTGCTCGGTGACCGGATCCGTATGAACTCCCTTGACGGCAGCCGGGTCTTCTTCCGGAGCCTGGCCACCCGCGGCGGCCATGAACTGCCCGAGCACCTGTCCGACGTGATCGACGTGGTCAAGGCCGCCGGCTTCGACCTGGTCATCGTGGAGACGCCGGGCATCGGCCAGGGCGACGCGGCGATCGTGCCGTTCGTCGACACGTCGATGTACGTGATGACGCCGGAGTTCGGCGCCGCCTCGCAGTTGGAGAAGATCGACATGCTCGACTTCGCCGACGTCGTGGCGATCAACAAGTTCGAGCGGCGCGGCGCCAAGGACGCGCTGCGCGACGTAGGCCGCCAACTGGTCCGCAACCGCGAGGCGTTCGGCATGAAACCCGAGGACATGCCGGTGTTCGGCTCCTCGGCGGCGACGTTCAACGACGACGGTGTCACCGCGCTCTACCAGTACGTGAGGTCTGCCCTTGCCGAGCGGGGACTGCCGCTGTCCGAGGGCACGCTGCCGCCGGTCGACGTACGTCACTCCTCCGGCATCCGGCAGGTGGTTCCGGCGGACAGGGTGCGCTACCTCGCCGAGATCACCGAGATGATCCGCAGGTACCACACCGAGACCGATCAGCTGGCCGAGGCGGCCCGGCGGGTGCAGCGACTGGACATGGTCAGGGGCGAGCTCGCCGCGGCCGGCTCCGACGCCGCGAACGTGGAGTCGCTGCTCGACAGCGCCCGCAGGCAGCTCCCGCGCGACGTGGCGGAGCAGATCGCGGACTGGCCCGCCGTCGTCGCCTCCTACTCCGGCGACGAGCAGGTCGTGAAGGTCCGGGACAGGGAGATCCGCACCAAACTGACCCGTGAGTCCCTGTCCGGCAACAGGATCCCCCGCGTCGCACTGCCCAGGTTCACCGACCACGGGGAGTTGGTGCGGTTCTGGCGTCGGGAGAACCTGCCCGGCTGCTTCCCCTTCACCGCCGGCGTGTTTCCCTTCAAACGCGACGGCGAGGACCCCGCGCGGATGTTCGCCGGCGAGGGCGATCCGTTCCGCACGAACCGCCGCTTCAAGCTGCTGTCCGAGGGCCAGCCGGCCACCCGTCTGTCCACCGCCTTCGACTCGGTCACCCTCTACGGCCGTGACCCGGCCGAGCGACCCGACATCTACGGCAAGGTCGGCACCTCCGGAGTGTCGGTGGCCACGCTCGGGGACATGAAGGCCCTTTACGACGGCTTCGACCTGGTCGCGCCGACGACCTCGGTCTCCATGACGATCAACGGACCCGCGCCGACCATCCTGGCGTTCTTCCTCAACACCGTCATCGACCAGCAGGTCGAAGGGTTCCGCGCCACCGAGGGCCGCGACCCGTCGCCCGAGGAGGCGGCCGAGCTGCGGGCGCAGGCACTGGCGAACGTACGCGGCACGGTGCAGGCCGACATCCTCAAGGAGGACCAGGGCCAGAACACCTGCCTGTTCTCCACCGAGTTCTCCCTGCGGATGATGGCCGACATCCAGGAGTGGTTCATCGCGAACAAGGTCCGCAACTTCTACTCGGTGTCCATCTCCGGCTACCACATCGCCGAAGCCGGGGCCAACCCCATCAGCCAGCTGGCCTTCACCCTGGCCAACGGCTTCACCTACGTCGAGGCCTACCTCGCCCGGGGCATGCGCATCGACGACTTCGCCCCGAACCTGTCGTTCTTCTTCTCCAACGGCATGGACCCCGAGTATTCCGTCCTCGGCCGGGTCGCGCGTCGCATCTGGGCCGTCGCGATGAAGGAGAAGTACGGGGCGGGCGAGCGAAGCCAGAAACTCAAGTACCACGTCCAGACCTCCGGCCGGTCCCTGCACGCCCAGGAGATGGACTTCAACGACATCCGTACGACGCTCCAGGCGCTCATCGCGATCTACGACAACTGCAACAGCCTGCACACCAACGCCTACGACGAAGCGGTCACCACTCCCACCGCGGAATCCGTCCGCCGGGCCCTGGCCATCCAGCTGATCATCAACCGGGAGTGGGGCCTGGCCATGAACGAGAACCCGCTCCAGGGCTCGTTCATCATCGACGAACTCACCGACCTGGTCGAAGAGGCGGTACTCCAGGAGTTCGAGCGGATCAGCGAGCGCGGCGGAGTCCTGGGCGCCATGGAGACCGGCTACCAGCGCGGTCGCATCCAGGACGAGTCGATGCTCTACGAGCAGCGCAAGCACGACGGCACCCTGCCCGTCATCGGCGTCAACACCTTCCGCAACCCCGGCGCGGACACCGCCCAGCCCGGGGTCATCGAGCTGGCGCGCGCCACCGAGGAGGAGAAGGAGTCCCAGCTGGAGCGTGTGCGGGACTTCCACGCCGGCCACCGCGACCAGGCCCACGCCGCCCTCGCCGCTCTCAAGGACGCGGCGGTCAGCGGCCGCAACGTCTTCGCCGTCCTCATGGACGCCGCCCGGGTCTGCTCGCTTCAGCAGATCACCGAGGCCTTCTTCGAGGTCGGCGGCCAGTACCGGCGCAACGTCTGACCCGGCACCGGAAACAGCACGCGTATCCCTCCTGACGACGCGTCACGGGAGACCCTAGCCCGACCGTATGACATGGCCGGACGAAACGGGGCCGCGTGGCGCGTCGGCAAGTCCCGCCACTGCACGGGGTGCTTTCGTCTGTGCCCAGGCTGGCGAGCGCTCCCGCAGAAGGGCAGAAGGAGAGATCGTGGCAACCAATGTCGACACGCGCCGCGGGGCTGGGCCCCTGCAGTTGCTCGGGGGACAGAAGGCGCTTGTGACCGGTGCCAACTCCGGCATCGGCCTGGCGACCGCCGTGGCACTGGGCCGGGCCGGGGCGGACGTGGTGGTGAACTACGTCGTCGGCGCGGACGAGGCGGAGAAGGTGGTGGCACAGATCCAGGACTTCGGGGTCCGGGCCTACGCCCACGAGGCCGACGTGTCCGACGAGGACCAAGTGGTCGACATGGTGGCCCGGATGGTCAAGGAGTTCGGCACCATCGACATCATGGTGGCGAATGCCGGCCTGCAGCGGGACTCGCCCGTGACCGAGATGACGCTCGCCGAGTGGCAGAAGGTCATCGATGTCAATCTGACCGGCCAGTTCCTCTGCGCACGTGAGGCCGTCAAGGAGTTCGTGCGGCGCGGTGTGGTGGAAGAGGTGTCCCGTTCGGCCGGGAAGATCATCTGTATGAGCTCGGTCCATCAGATCATCCCGTGGGCAGGGCATGTGAACTACGCCTCCTCCAAGGGCGGTATCGGCATGCTCATGCAGACGCTTGCCCAGGAGCTGGCGCCCCAGAGAATCAGGGTCAACGCCGTAGCGCCCGGCGCGATCCGCACGCCGATCAACCGCGACGCCTGGTCCACCCCGGAGGCGGAGGCCGACCTCCTGCAGCTGATCCCGTACGGCCGTGTGGGCGACCCGGAGGACATCGCCAACGCCGTCGTCGCCATGGCCTCCGACCTCCTCGACTACGTCGTGGGTACCACGCTCTACGTCGACGGTGGAATGACGCTCTTCCCCGGCTTTGCCACCGGGGGCTGAGCCCCTGGGACAACGCGCCGCGCAGCATGCCGGGCTCGTCCGTTCGCGTCGCCCCGCGGGCGGACGCCCGCGTCACGTCCTCCCTCAGCCCCGCCGTCCGCAGGGCAGACCCATGAGGTCCACATGCTCAGTACCGTGAACCACCTGGCGGACGTGCCGCCCCAACTCCTGCCGGCCCGTGAGCTGATGGCCTTCACTCTGGGCTCGCACATTCTGCTGGTTCCCTTCGGGGTGGCGCTCCCGTTCATCACGCTGTTGATGCACTACCGGGGGCTGCGCCGCAACGACGCCGTCGCCCTCAAGCTGGCCCGGCGCTGGTCTGCGGTGATGGCTGTCCAGTTCGCCATCGGCGTCGTCACCGGCACGGTGCTGTCGTTCGAGCTGGGACTGTTGTGGCCCGGCATGATGGGGCGCTGGGGTGACGTCTTCGGACTCGGTTTCGGCGTCGAGGCGTGGGCGTTCTTCCTGGAAGCCGTCCTGATCGCGATTTACCTCTACGGTTGGCGCCGTTTGAAGCCGTGGACCCATTTCTGGCTGGGTGCCCCGCTGCCGCTGGCGGCGCTGATGGGGGCGTTCGGCATCATCGCGGCCAACGCGTGGATGAACACCCCGCAGGGCTTCCGCCTTGACGCGCAGGGCGAGCCCGGTGATGTCGACGTGCGGCAGGCGATCTTCACGCCCATGTTCGGCCCGGAGTACTGGCACTTCGCGGTCGCGATGTTCATGACCGCCGGGTACGTGGTCGCCGGGGTGTATGCCGTGGGATGGCTGCGCGGGCGCCGCGACCGATACCACCGGCTCGGGTTCACGCTTCCGTTCACGGTGGCCGCGATCCTCACTCCGGTCCAGTTCATGATCGGCGACTCCACTGCCCGTGCCGTCTTCCACAAGCAGCCGGTCAAGTTCGCCGCCACGGAGCTCGTCTGGAAGACCGACACCCACGTTCCGGAGTATCTGTTCGGGCGGTTGAACAGTGACGGGACCATTGCCGGTGGAATCAAGATCCCTCAGCTGGACTCGATCCTCGCCGGCTTCAAGCCGAGTACCAAGGTGACCGGACTGACCTCGGTGCCCGCATCCGACCGGCCCACCGCCGTCCAGGCCACCATCGCCCACTGGGCCTTCGACATCATGGTCTGCGTCGGCAGTCTGCTGATCCTGCTCGCTCTGTGGTACGGCTGGTGCCGGCTGAGGCGCCGGGACCTGCCTCGCAGCCGCTGGTTCTTCCGCTGTGCCGCCGTCGCGGGGGCCGCCTGTCTGCTGACGGTCGAATGCGGCTGGATCACCACGGAGGTGGGGCGCCAGCCGTGGATCGTCTACAACCAGATGAGGGTCTCCGACGCCGTGACCGACACCCGCGCCGGGCCGCTGTGGGCGATGCTCGGTCTCGTCATGGCCGTGTACGTGCTGGTGTTCGGTGCGTTCATCGCGATCGTCCTCAAGATGCGCACCCGGTGGCGCATCGCCGACGAGAGCCCGGCCGCCGTGGGTGGCACAGGGGACCCGGAGGCGGACACCCCCTATGGCCCGAGAGGTGGCCACCGGCCGGCGGCCCCCGCTGCCCCTTCCGCCGGTGACTCCGACCGGCACGGGGGTGGTGCACCGTGATGGCGGATTTCATCGCCTGGGTGCTGGTCGTCGTCATCGCCGCATATGCCTGTGGTGGGGGCACCGACTACGGCGCGGGTTTCTGGGACCTTCTGGCAGGCGGTGCCGAGCGCGGCAAGCGGCCCCGCTGGCTGATCGATCACGCGATGGCGCCGGTCTGGGAGGTCAACAACGTCTGGTTGATCTTCGTCTTCGTCATCATGTGGACCGGGTTCCCGAGGATGTTCCAGGCCGTTTTCGAGGCCATGTGGCTGCCGCTCGCGCTCGCGGCCGTCGGTCTGGTGCTGCGGGGGGCAGGATTCGCGCTGCGCAAGCCGTCCCGCCGACTGGCCCAACGTCGGCTCTACGGTGCGGCGTTCGCCATCTCGTCGCTCGTGACGCCCTTCTTCCTCGGGTCGGTGCTCGGCGGCATCGCCTCGGGGCGGGTCGCCGTAGGGACCACCGCCTCCGCGCACGCCTGGGCCAACTCGACCTCGGTCATCACCGGACTGCTCGTCATCGCTGCCAGCGCGTTCCTCGGGGCGGTGTATCTGTGTTCGGACGCCCGGAGGTTCGGCGAGGACCTCCTCGTCGGCTACTTCCGCCGCAGGGCTCTGCTCGCGTTCGCGGCCGTCGTCGTCCTCGCGCTCATCGCTCTGCCCGTCACTCATGACGACGCCCGCTACGTCTGGGACGGCCTCACCCGGGGCCTGGGACTGCTCCTGGTCCTCCTGGCCGCGGTCTGCGGGCTGGCCACGGTACTGCTTCTGTGGCGCCGGTCATTCGGCTGGACCCGCTACACCTCGGCGGCGAGCGTGGCCCTGACCGTCTGCGCCTGGGGCTTCGCACAGCGGCCCTACCTGCTGCCCACCTCGCTGACGGTGGCCGACGCTGCGGGCGCCTCCCACACGCTGCGCTGGCTGGCGATCGTCACGGCCGTCGCAGTCGTACTGGTCGGCCCCGCCCTGGTGGTGCTCTACCGGCTCGACACGCTGGGCCGGCTGGAGCCGCTCACGGACGCCGACACCCAGGCGGCAGGGCCGTCCGAGGCAGACGCGTAGGGGCGTTGTCCGGTTCGGCCGGACGGAGCCGGCGGCAGAGGGCCACCCGCCGCCGGGTGCCTCGTCAGCTCATCCGCTGGATGAGGTGATCGCCCACCCTGAGGGCGTTGGCGATGGCCGTGAGCGACGGGTTCACCGCGCCGATGCTGGGGAAGAAGCTCGTGTCCACCACGTAGAGGTTGTCGAGGTCGTGGGCCTTGCAGTCGACGTCCAGGGCGGAGCTGCGGGGATCGGTGCCGAAGCGGACCGTCCCGGCCTGGTGTGCGGTGGCCCCGATGGGCATCCCCTTGTGAAGGTAGATGCTGTGCGGCAGCAGATGGTGTTCGTGCATGCCCAGGTGCCCGAGCATCCCTTTGAGCTTGTGCTGGAGGCGCTTGAGCCCCGCGATGTTGTTCTTCTCGTCGAGGGCGAGGTGGATGTCCCCGTTCTGGTCGAGGGTGACGCGGCTTTCGGGCAGCGGGAGGTCCTCCCCGCACAGCCAGAAGTCGACGGCGTGGTGGGCGAGCATCTCGAACGGCATGTCCGGTGCGACCGCGCCGGCCCAGCGCGGTGCCTCGCCGTGGATCTGCTCGGCGTCCGACTTGCCGAGCATCTGGATGCCGCCGAGCGGGAAGTCCCAGTCGTCCGCCCCCAGGTACCAGTCGTTCAGGGCCAGTGTCTTCTGGAACCTGGTGGGGTTCGGTTCCTTCGACACGGCCATCAACGCCAGGTTGTTGTGCCGCATGTAGTGGCGCCCCACCACGTCCGAGCTGTTGGCCAGGCCGTTCGGGTGCTTGTCGCTCGCCGAACGCAGCAGCAGCGCGGCCGAGTTGACCGCGCCGCAGGCGACGACGACGATGTCGGCGCTGAATCCCTCCGTGGCACCGCCGGCCAGTTCGGCCACGACTCGGGTGACCGTGCGTCCCGTCGGGTCGGTCTCCAGACGCCGGACATTGGCGCCCGTCACCATCGTGACGTTGTCGTGCTCCAGCGCCGGATCGACGCAGATCACCTGGGAGTCGGACTTCGCACCGAGCAGGCAGGGGAAGCCGTCCACCCGGTCGCAGCGGATGCACACGCTGTCATGGGTCGCCCTGCCGTTCTCGTCCTGGGTCAGGTTCACCCCCATGGGCAGGTGGAAGGGGTGGAGCCCCTGCTTCTCCAGGTCGTCGCTGAGCTGCTGGATACGCGGCTCGTGTTCCACCGGGGGGTGAGGGTACTCGCCGCCCGCGAAGCCCTCCGTGGGATCCTCGCCGTGCCGACCGTGGACGAGGTAGAGCTGCTCCGCCTGCGTGTAGTACGGCTCCAGGGCTTCGTAGCCGATCGGCCATGCGGGCGACAGGCCGTCGTGGTGGCGCAGTTCGCCGAAGTCCTCGGGGCGGAGGCGGAAGAGCGCGGCGCCGTAGAACTTGGTGTTGCCTCCGACGTAGTAGTTGACTTCCGGCGGAAACGCGTTGCCGTCCTTGTCGTACCAGAACTCGGGGGCCCGGTACCTGCCCTTGACGAATACGGCGGTGGAGTCCCAGTTGTCCCGCTCCCGGGGCAGGTAGTCGCCGCGCTCCAGGATGAGGATCTGCTTGCCTGCGGGAGCCAGCCGGTGGGCGAGTGTGCCGCCGCCCGCTCCCGTACCGATGATGATGACGTCGTAGTGCTGATCGTCGGCCATGCGGGATCCCGTTCTAGGAGTCGTTGGCTGCATTCGCACACGCGCTCGACGCCTCGTCGACAATGCTCTGAGGATCGGCCGTGGCATCCACGCTCACGCCAGGCTCGTCCTGTCGCAGCGGTTCGAGGGCGGCGTACTGGGACTCCACCAGCCGGGCGGGCATGAAGTGCCCGCCGCGTCCTTCGACACGTCGCCGGGCGGAGGTGCGATCGAGCGACAGCTGCAGGAACAGCACACCGGGGCCGGCGCGGCGGAACTTGTCCCGGTACTCGCGTTTGAGGGCCGAGCACGCGATCACGCCGCCCCGGCCGGAGGCGGTCGCCTGCCGGATCCAGTCGGCGACCGACAGCAGCCACGGCTCGCGATCCTCATCGCCGAGCGGTCGGCCGGCGGCCATCTTGGCGCGGTTCGCGGCCGAATGGAGGTCGTCCGACTCCACGAAGGGAACCGCGAGCCGCTCCGCGAGCAGCCGTCCCACCGTGGACTTCCCCGATCCCGACACACCCATGACCACCACGACCGGCGGCGCAGAGAACACTGCTCCCACGGCCTTCCTCCCGGGTTCACCCGTCCGGCTCCATCGGGTCCGGCTCCGGGACAGGGCGCCGCCCGGTGAACCGCCCGACGGTCCGGCAGCCTCTACATTCGGCCCATGAACCCCACGAGCCCGAGAGACCGTCCCACCCGACGGAACGCCGCGAGGTTCCTGCTCCCCTACCCGGCCTCGCAGGTCGGGGGCCTTCCCCGGGATCTGCCCGTCGCGGTCTGGGACGGTGCCGGCGCTCGCCCCGGCATCGAGAGCCTGGCGGCAGTGGAGTTCTTCGTCATTCCCTACACCTTCACGCACGCGGCCGTGCCGCTGCTTCCCCACCTGCCGGGGCTTCGGGTCGTCCAGTCGTTGTCCGCCGGCGTCGAGGACCTCCACCGGCACATCCCCGACGGCGTGATGCTGTGCAACGCCGCCGGAGTGCATGACGCCAGCACTGCCGAGCTGGCGGTGACACTCGCGCTCGCGGCGCTGCGCGGTGTCCCGGACTTCGTCCGCCATCAGGACACGGCACAGTGGCTGACGGGCTTTCGGCCGGCGCTCGCCGACCGCACCGTCCTGCTCGTGGGCTACGGCTCCATCGGCTCCGCGGTCGAGGCACGGCTCGTCCCTTTCGAGTGCGACGTGCTGAGGGTCGCCCGGAGCGCCCGCGAGAGTGCCCGCGGTCCCGTGCACGCCAGCGCCGGGCTGCCTGAGCTGTTGCCCCGTGCCGACGTCGTGGTACTCACCGTCCCGCTGACCGACCACACCCGTGGCATGGTGGACGCGGACTTCCTGGCCCAGATGCGGGAAGGGGCGCTGCTGGTGAACGTGTCCAGGGGACCGGTGGTCGACACCGGCGCGCTGCTCGCCGAACTCGGCACCGGACGGCTCAGCGCGGCCCTGGACGTCACCGACCCCGAGCCGCTGCCGTCCGGACATCCGTTGTGGCACGCCCCCAACACCCTGATCACCCCGCACGCCGGCGGCACCACCTCGGCCTTCCAGCCGCGTGCTCTGCGCCTGATCCGGGCTCAGCTGCTGCGCTATCTCAAGGGGGAGCCACTGCGGAACAGGGTCCTGCCGCACGCCCCTTGACGCGGGCCGGGGGCCCCTCGCCGCCTCTCCGATCGAGGAGTTCATGAGTCCTCAGAACACAGCGATCGGGTTGACCGGCGAGCCGGTGGCCCCCGGCAGTCTCAGTGGGGCGATCACGCAGAGGAACGACCAGCGTTCTTCCGCCTCGCAGACCGACGCAAGGTCCTCGAACTGCAGGTAGTCCAGCAGATGGAGACCCATCGCATGGATGCCCAGCACATGCACCGGGAAAGCGACGCCCTCCGCGCAACTCGGTGCGGTGTCGTTGTTCCCGTCGCCACCGAGCACCGCGATCCGCCGGTCCGCCAGAAACTCCAGCGCGGAGGGGTGAAGGCCGGCGCGCTCGTCCGCCGTGCGCCACGCCCCCAGCTCGGCCCGGCGTCGACGATGGCCGACCCGGACGAAGAGCAGGTCGCCCTCGGTCACCTGGACGTGCTGGGCGCGCTCGGCTGCGGCGAGGTCGTCGACCGTCACATGCTCCCCTGGTTCGAGCCACGGCACTCCGCGCAGCCGCGGAATGTCCAGAAGCACGCCGCGTCCGACGATTCCGTCGCGGGCCACCTCGACGGACAGGGCCGTGGCCCCTGCCGGCGTGATGCTGTCCGCGTCGACGCCACCGTGGAGCGTGCCGTCGTAGATCACGTGGCACAGCGCGTCGAGATGGCTGTCGGCGTCCCCGTGAACGTTCATCGTGAACCGGTCCCTGGCGAACTGGAGCCCACTCGGTTCGATGTCACCGCGCACGACGCCCGTCATGACGTGTACGCAGGGCTCGGGATCGTCAGGAGCGGGCTGCGTTTCCACCTGCGCCGCCATCGTCACCGTACGGCCCGACCTCACCTCGGCCGCGGCCGCCAGCACTTGACGCGGCGAGATGTCGTCGAGGGCACCGCGCGACACACTGTTCGCGCCGTCGGCCCTGCGGCGGACGCGTGCGTAGAGTGCGGCGAAGTCGTCGGCGCTCAGCCACAGCGATGCCGGCGCCGGGGTGGGCATGACCGCGCTCACCTTCCGTCCCGATCGAGCGCTTCGTCCAGGGTGACGGCAGCCATGATCAGCGACAGATGGGTGAACGCCTGGGGGAAATTGCCCAGTTGCTCGCCGCTCGGACCCACCTCTTCGGCGAAGAGACCGACGTGGTTGGCGTAGGTCTGCATCTTCTCGAAGGTGTACCGGGCCAGCGGCAGCCGCCCCGCACGGGCCAACGCGTCCACGTAGAGGAAGGTGCACAGACTGAAGGTGCCCTCCGAGCCGCGCAGGCCGTCCGGTGACGCCGCCGGGTCGTAGCGGTAGACGAGACTGTCGGAGACGAGCTTGCGGTCCATCGCGTCGAGCGTGGACAGCCAGGCGGGGTCCTTCGGGGCGAGGAACTTGACCCTGGGCATGACCAGGAGGGAGGCGTCGAGGACGTCGCCGTCGTAGTGCTGGACGAAGGCGCGCTCCTGGTCACTCCATCCGCGTCGCATCACCTGGTCGAAGACAGCGTCCCTCGCTGTGCGCCATCTCTCCAGGTCGGCGGGCCTCCGGAAGCGGTCCGCGAGCTGCAGCCCCTGGTCGAAGGCCACCCAGGACATCACCCGGCTGTAGGTGAAGTCCTTCCGGCCCCCGCGGGTCTCCCAGATACCCTCGTCCGGCCGGTCCCACGCGTCGGCCAGCCAGTCCAGCGTCCTGGCCAGCGTCCTCCACCCCTCGTAACTGGCCTGCTGGGCAAGCTCAAGGCCCTGGGACACCGCGTAGAGCGCCTCGCCGTAGATGTCGAGCTGGAGCTGGTCCGCGGCACCGTTGCCGATACGGACGGGGAACGAGCCACGGTAGCCCTCGAAGTGAGCGAGGGTCTCCTCCGGCAGATCGGGATTGCCGTCGATCCGGTACATCGTCTGGAGCGGCTCACCCTCCTTGCCCTCGCGCTCACGCAGCCGGTCCACCAGCCAGTGGACGAAGGCGGTGGCTTCCTCGGCGAAGCCGAGGTCCAGCAGGGCCCGAACGGACAGAGCGCCGTCGCGTACCCAGGTGAACCGGTAGTCCCAGTTGCGCTCTCCGCCGACCTGCTCGGGCAGCCCCATGGTGGCCGCGGCGACCAGGGCGCCGGTGGGGGCGTAGGTGAGGAGCTTCAGGGTGATCACCGAGCGGTGCACCAGCTCCGGCCAGCGGCCCCGGTAGCGGGACTGGCGCAGCCAGGTGTGCCAGAAGTCGACGACGTCCCAGAACTGTTCGGTGACCCCCTCGATCGTGGGAGGTTCCGGCGCGTCGCCGGGGGCGCACACCGTGAAGACGGCGCCGCCGAACTCTCCGGCACGCAGGGTCACCCTGCCGCGCACGTCCTGGCCGTTCCTCTCCAGCGGAAAGGT
Source organism: Streptomyces sp. NPDC040410 (assembly GCF_055595715.1). Taxonomy (NCBI): domain Bacteria; kingdom Bacillati; phylum Actinomycetota; class Actinomycetes; order Kitasatosporales; family Streptomycetaceae; genus Streptomyces; species Streptomyces sp. NPDC040410. The sequence continues at coordinate 151,005 of NZ_JBVIVK010000009.1, read as the reverse complement.
GCCCTGCAGGTGCGCATCGATTCCCGGACCCCGGAACACGGCCGCGTTGCCGTCGACTTCGAGCCGGTGCTCGGCACGCCCGTAGTCGAAGCGCGGCCGGCAGTCCAGCATGAAGTCGACGCTCCCCCGCACGACGCGCACCGCCCGGACCAAGGTGTGCCGGTCGGTGGCGACACCGGTCCGGTCGGGAGGCATGAAGTCGATCACCTCGCCCACGCCGTCGGGCGACATGAAGCGTGTCACCAGGACGGCGGTGTCGGGGTAGTAGAGCTGTTTGCAGGTCCCGTCCGGGTGCTCGGGAGACAGCTGGAAGTACCCGCCGCGGTCGTGGTCGAGCAGGGCCGCGAAGATGCTGGGGGAATCGAACCGGGGAGCGGCGAACCAGTCGACGACACCCTGCGACGAGACGAGGGCAGCGGTCTGCAGGTCGCCCACCAGACCGTGCTCGGCGATGGGAGGGTAGCGGTCCATGGCCACTCCGGGGGTTCGCAGATGCTCCTGAGATCCACCATCCCTCACCCCGGTGGTCCTCGCCATGCCGGAGCGATCGACGATCGGTCGCCCCTGGTCACCGGTGATGGCGGCCCCGCGGTGCGCGCCGGTCGTCCAGGCGCCGGTTGCCGACCGTCCGCCCGTCGAGCGTTACTGACTGGTGTCGGCCCGGCGCACCGGGCCCCGACCCGGCACGATCGCACCGTCCCCTTCCGTGCGGCAGGCAGCCGAACGATGGAGGTTGTCCATGCAGATGATCCACGTCCGGCTGGTGAGCCCTCCCGACCTCACTTCCCGTGCCGTGGGACTGCTGACCGACGACCGCTATGTCTTCAACCTCGTCGTTCACCCCGGACTGGCGCGCCATCCCGACGGCGACACGATCGAATGCGACATCTTGGCCGGGGCGGCCAACGCCGTGCTGCGCGGCCTGCGCGATCTGGAACTCGACCGCCGCGGATCCATCGTCATCGAGCCGGTCGAGATGGCCTTCTCCGCCACTGCCGCCGAGGCGGAGCAGCGGCACCTGGGCACGCTCGCGCACGCGCCGGTCTGGGAGGAGTTCGAGGCGCGCATTCGTGCCGAGGGCACCTACCTGCCGAGCTTCTACCTCTATCTGACCGTCGCGGGAGTCATCGGCTCGGTGGGGATTCTGACGAACTCTCAGATCCTGATCGTCGCGGCGATGGTCGTCGGACCTGAGTACGGAGCCATCACCAGCATCGTGCTGGGCGTCCACCACGGCGACGGAGTCAGGATCCGTCACGGCCTCACCGCCCTGACGCTGGGATTCTCGCTGGCCGTCGTGGTGACCTTCTTCTTCTCCTGGGCGATCCGGGGCCTCGGCCTGCAACCCAGAGCGTTCGACCTGGGCATCAGGCCGGTCTCCACGCTCATCGACGCCCCCAATGTCTTCTCCGTCGTCGTCGCGGTTCTTGCGGGAATCGTCGGGATCGTGTCGCTGACCCAGGCCAGAACGAGCGCGCTCCTCGGCGTCTTCATCTCCGTCACCACCATCCCCGCCGCCGCCGACATCGGCGTTTCCTGCGCGTTCTCCAGCTGGAGCGAGGCGCGGGGGTCCCTGATCCAGCTCCTGCTGAACATCGTGCTGCTGATCGTGGTGGGCGTGCTGACGCTCCGATGTCAGCGCGCCTTCTGGCAACGCCTCGGCCGACGCTCCGTGCACTCGCGCGGCGGATGACACCAGCGTGCCCGGCCATCCTGCTCCCGCGCACGTGCCGCGCTTGACCTCGCGGGCCTCGGACTGAAGCCGGCGGAACTGAGGGGGCGCACACACGCTGATCGGCACGATCCTCGTGGTCTCGGAGCCGACGGTCCTCGGGACGGTCGTCTCGAGGGGGTCACGAAGGGCAGCACGCCGTGGCCCGAACGGGGTGACACTGCTCGTTCTGCTGACACCCGGCAGGCCATCGAAGCGTCCGCTGTAGGGGCCCGCGGACGGGGTGGGACGGTGAGGTGCGCCGGCACTGCTGGGCGGAATTCCGCGGTCGGATACCTGAATCACTCGGACACGGCTTCGCCGGGCGGCGGGGTGCCGAGGCGGCGCGCCAGGAAGGGCTCCTGGGCCAGGACGGCACCCACGCTGATCCCGATGGCAACGGCCACACACACCACGATCAGCCAGGAGAGCAGGACGAACACCGACCCGGCGGAGCCGTATTCGGACAGCGCGCGGTCGAGAGCCCGCGGCATGTAGAAATGCGCCGTGATCGACAGGCCGGTCGCCGCGATCGCCGTGATGACGGCACCCGGCAGGAGAGGCCTCCAGCCGACGAGACCGCCCAGCAGGAGGTGCTGGGTCCACCACCACAGAGCCGTCAGGGTCATCAAGGTGACCGGAACCCCCAGCCATGCCCCCAGGCCGAACCCGTTGCGCAGCGGCTCCTGCATGACCAGCACACCGAGCCAGAGGGCGATCCACGCCAGCCACCGCCAGGGAGCAGTCTTCGTCCCTGCCCGGGGTATCTCCCAGGCCCGTTTGCACAGCCGCTGCATCGCACGGCTGACCGCGGTGGCCGACAGCAGCACCATCAGGCCGCCGATCAGGCCGGTGGCCTGTCGCAGTTCGTCGCTCGTGGGACTGAACGCCTGCTTGAGCTGGGCTTTCGAGTCCCCGGACAGGCCGAACACGGCACTCACCGATGCGACGAGCTGATTCCGCACCGCCGTCGGAGCGTAAGCGGCGATCACGAAGAGCAACGGGATCGCGGTCAGGAAGCACTGTGCTGCGAGGCGGGTGGCGGAATCGAAGATGTTCACCGCCACCATGCGGTCCACCAGACGTGTGATGACCGGAAACCGGGTCTCGAGCCGTGCGTGGAACGCTCTCGCCCACACAGCCAGCGCACCGGCCCGCCCACGCCACCACGACGCACGCGTCACCGAAAGTCCGCGACGGCGCGCGCCGACCTCTGGGCCTGCCTTGCCGGGCTCACTGTGCGGCTGTCTTCGGCCGTTCCCGGTACCTCCGGGCGGCATCAGCCGGCGGTGGAGGCGATGCCTGGGCACGGCAACCCGTTCCCACCCGCCGGCAGCACGCGTTCGGAGGCGTTCATGAGCTGCTCCTTCCTATGTCCAGAGTGCGCGAGGGTGCGTGCCGTGGCACGCCGGAAGGCCGCCCCGTGCGAGGGCTTCTGCGAAGAGATGCGGTGGGTGGCCTCCGTGCATAGGCTCGACCTGTTCCGTGCACGATGGGATCACCACATGGTCCTCGACCTGCTGCTCATCGCCCTGGCCATCACTCTCGACCCTCTTCCCCTCATGGCCTTCGTCCTGGTGGTGGCTTCGGCGAGGGGGGTGTGGAAGGGGCTGGCCTTCATCCTGGGATGGCTGGCGTGCTTCGTCGGAGTGATCGCCCTGGTCCTGGCACTTACCGGCGGACAGCCCCCATCGCCCAAGTCACCGCCTTCCACGGCGGCTCTCGCGGCCAAGCTCGCCATCGGCGTGTCGCTGGTGCTCTACGGTGCACACCGACGCCGGCGGCTGGTCAAGGACCGGGCGCGGAACGGGGCCACTGCAGCGCAGTCCGACCGATCCACGGAACCTCCTGGGACGTCCGATTCGGTCACTTCGTCCCGCTCGGGGCCATCCGGGTCCCTCAATTCCCACATGGATGGCCGCTCGGTCTGGCCGGCGGCAGGCCTCGCGGTGCTCCTTCAGCCCTGGGGTCTGGTGGCCGCGGGCGCGGTCACCGTCGTGGAAGCCAACACCTCTCATCTCTCGACGTGGGTGGCGCTGTTCTCCTTCTGTGTGCTCGCCACCGCGAGTTTGCTGGCTGCCGAGCTGTACGTGGTTTTCGCCCCGGAACGGGCCCAGCCCCGGCTGCTCGGACTGCGCGCCTGGATGGAGGGCCACGAGCAGCAGGCGATCGTGGCCGGCAGTCTGTTGATCGGGCTGTGGCTGACAGGCAGGAGCATCTATCAGCTGACCAGTTGACGGGCCGGGCACCTGGCCAGTTGACTTTCCCGGCACCTGATCACGGCGAAGGCTCCCGGGTCTGTGACGAAGACGGCACCGCGCCACGTCACCGCCGGGCACTTCGACATGCACGAGACTGTGCTTCGTGACCGTACCTTGCCGCCGGCCGGCAGGGTGGCGGCAGGCACTGACCGGGGAAGGACCCACATGATCATCTTTGGCACCAAGGGATACCTGTACCAGCTCGCGATACTGACGCTGGTGTGCGGCCACTGCGGCAATCCCTCCGCGCACACGCTCCGGAAGCGCGTCACGAAGTTCACTCTGTTCTTCGTGCCGCTGTTCCCGTTCTCGACGAAGTACGCGACGCAATGCACCTTCTGCGGCGCGGAGCAGAAGGTCACCAAGGAACAGGCCGAGCAGCTGGAGGCGCAGGCCGCGAGCGGCCACAGCGGTCAGACGTTCGGGCAGCCGCAGCAGCAGCCGTACCAGTCCTGAGCGGTGGCGGTGAAGCTGCCCCCGGGCTCACAGCCGACCGGCTCGGCAGGAGTCCCGGTGGGCGGGCGAGGGCAAGGATGCCGCTGGCCAGGCGTTCAGCGGCCGTCCCTGTCGGATTACGGCGCGAGCACCTGCCCCGTCGGGCCTCTCCATGCTTCGATGAGCTGGACCAAAGGCCGGGCCGGGCGTCTCGCCGGGCACGAACGACGGTTCGTGGTGGGCGACGTCGGGAGGGCCTCCTCGGTGGCGGCACGGTTGCCGCCCGAGTCAAGAACCTGCCGGTGCCGTACTCGCTGAAGCAGCTGGGCTTCTTCCGACCACGGAGAAGGGCGCCTGACCGGGGCAGATGCCGGCAGGCACCTTTACGGTGCGCAACGGGGCGGCGAGTCGACATGCAGACGCTGTCTACTACCGGTACCCCTGCTCTGACCAGCCGTTCCGGCACATTTCCGGGGAGGTGTGCCGAGGCTGCGGCAGAAAAGCCGAGGGTGGGGAACCCGGACCAGAGCGGAGGCGTTTACGTGTGGGGGCGGGGTGAGTCGACCCGCCCGGCGGAAGGAACGAGGACGACGAGATGAGCGACAAGGCCCGGAAGCTGTTCGAGGCGCTCGACCTCGACCATAACGGGACCCTGACCCGCGAAGAGGTGATCATCGCCTTGCGGACGAAGGGACCGACTCTGGCCGCGTCGGGGGACCTGCCGTTCTGGGCGGTGGGAGACGCTGATGCCTCCTCCGCCCTCTTCGACGCGGCCGACCAGAACGGGGACGCGCTACTGACCCTGGAGGAGTTCGCGGCGATGGTGGACCGCCGTTTCGGCTGGCACTGACACCGGGCCGGCCGCCGCGGCACGACCGCACGGCGGTCGGCCCGGTGTCCGCTCAACGAAGCTCCTCGGCCGTGCCCGCTGTCGGCACCGGTCAAATCGGGAGTTCATGGTTGTCAGGAGGGCGCATGCAGGAGACCACGACCACAAAGGGCCACAGGGACTGAACGGACGTCACAACGCGTTCAGCGACACCCGCGTCACCATGACGGTTCGTTTCGATCAAGAACCATACTGCGCCGACGCCTATTAGAGCGGTCACCACGATGGAGGGTGCGGGCCGTAACCCCCACGGTGCGGCTCTGCTGCGATCGACGGCCAGGACCGGCCACACCGCCAGGAGCGCGAATCCGACCGCAGCCACTGAACCATGGCGCAAGGAGCCCCCACTGCTCGGTACCGGGAACAGTGCGACAACGAACGCCGTCATTCCTCCGGCGCCGAGCACCACGCGTCCGGCGGGCGCGGCAGGGCGCAGCCCCCAGGCGGTAAGCAGGTGGCAGGTACCCAGGGCGACCAGCGCTCCAGTCATCACCCACGCCCCCGAAGCGCCGTCTGCCGCCAATACGCTGATCGTTTGAGTGGCAGGGTCGTAGGCGGGCCCTTCGAGCAACCCCGCAACCGCCCAGCCTCCGGCGAACAGGACAGGCGCACACCCCGACGACAGCAACGCCCATCCAGGCACAAGTCGCATCAGGCCACCGTAAAACACCCACGCCTTCCTCCGGCGCGCACACGCAGGCAGTGGGATCCGAGCGGGTTCCCGCCCAGGCGGTGGACGCCGGGATCGTCTGTCCACGTGGCGCCCACCCCTTCACGCCCGACCAGCGACGCCGACCTGGTGGCGGGATCTCGGCCCTCACATGTGGTCGGGGCATGTCCGTGCGGCTTCTTCCCCGTGCGACCGGAACGGCTGTGGTGTAGGCCCATCGGGCCCACCTCCCGGCCGTCCCGTCCGTGGATCTACGTAACCAGGGGCAGGAGCCGCGCGTCCCTCACGGCGGGCGCCGCGGGGATGCGTTCCAGGACGCCGCCCGCGAAGACGTCGTAGAGCGGCAGCGTCTCGAGGTGGACGTAGCCGATGTGGCAGTCGCACACGGTCAGGGGGCAGGGGCGCGGGCGAAGTGCCGAGCGGTACGAGCCGTCGTAGAGGTTGCCCAGGTCGGTGCGGACGAAATGGCAGCGGCGGACCGCGCCGTCGCCGTCTACCGAGATCACGGACTCGCCGGTCCGGCAGGGCAGACCGGCGCTCGCGTGCGGGTGGCGGCTGTACGGGAACAGCGGGTCCAGGGCGGTCCAGAGGCCGGCCTCCGTGTCGTCGTAGGTGTGGTCCTCCGCGGCGTTGACCCACAGGTACACGTGCTCGGGCAGCTCGGCGCGCAGGCGCCGGGCGGATTCCAGGTGGTCGGGCAGGCCGACGATGCCGACGCTGAAGCGGACGCCGAGGCGGTCCAGTTCGCGGCACTTGGCGAGGAAGCGGTCGTACGGTGTCTGGCCCGGGTGGTACGTGCACCACAGGGCCAGGGTGCCGAGGTCGGCGTCGGCCAGCCAGTCGGTACGGCAGCTGAGGTTCGTCTGGATGGCGACGCGGCGGATGTGGGGCTGGTGGGACAGGGCGGTCAGGGCGCGCCGGTACCAGGAGCGCACCAGGCCCTCTCCCCACGGGGTGAAGAGGATCGAGAGGCGGTCGGCGGTCTGGCCGGTGGCCCAGGCGGCGAATCGGTCCAGGCTCGCACGGTCCGCGCGCAGTTGCTCCCGGCTGTCGCGGCGCTTGGCGAACGGGCAGTACGGGCAGTCGTAGTCGCAGGACGCGAGGGGGCCGCGGTAGAGGAGGGTCAGGTCCATCGCAGCAGGCTCACTTCCTCTCGTAGGCGGCCATCGCGGCCCGTACGGCCGGGGAGAAGAGCTCCGGGCCGATGGCGTCGGAGTGGGCCAGTCCCTCCGGGGTCAGGCGGAGGACGGCGGCGTGCGGGTCACCGGATTCCAGCCAGCCCCGGTCGGCGAACCGCCGCAGTTCGGCAGCGAAGTCGTCCGCGGGCGCACGGCCGCCGAACCGGGCCCGGTAGTCGGCGATGTGCAGTCCCTCGGCCTGGAGCAGCGACTGCAGCAGGTGACGGCGGGGGGCCTCGTCGGAGTCCATGCGGCGGCCGTACTCGGCGTGGGCGAAGTCCGTGGCGGGGCGGGAGACGTAGTCGTCGATGATCGATCGGATCTCGTGCATGCCGACGGCGTAGTCGAAGGAGTAGTGCAGTTCCGCGGTGTAGGAGCGGGCTCCGCAACCCAGGCCGATCATGCCGTCGGTCTGGCAGGCGTAGTCGTCGGCGCCCTGCGCCGGTGCGTCGGCGCGGCGGAACATGCGCATGGACTGCTGTTCGTAGCCGTGGGCGAGGAGGTGGTCGCGGCCCGTGCGGTAGAGGCGCAGGCGCTGCTCGTCCCAGGCCGGGTCGGATGCGTCGGCCTGCCGGCCGAGGCCGGTGAGGGGGCGGATGTAGAGGGGGTAGAGGTAGAGCTCCTCGGGCCGCCAGGCGAGGGCCGCGTCCAGGGAGCGCAGCCAGGTGGTCGGTGTCTGGCCGTCGATGCCGTAGATCAGGTCGATGTTGAGCACCGGTATGCGGGCGTCGCGGACGCGTCCGAGTGCCGCCTCCACGTCGGCGCGGCGCTGCGGTCGTACGGCTGCCCGGGCCTCGGTGTCGTCGAAGCTCTGCACGCCGAGGCTGAGGCGGGTGGTGCCTCGTTCGGCCAGGACGGCCAGCCGGTCGGCGGTGGCCGTGGCGGGCGAGGCCTCCACGGAGAGGGGTACGGCCCGGAGGTCGGCGCCCATGCGGTGTTCGGCGATGTCGCACAGCCGTTCCAGTTCGGCGGCTGTGAGGAAGGTGGGGGTGCCGCCGCCGAAGGCCGCGGTGGCGAACCGGACCGGTGCCCCCAGCGCCTCGCGTACGGCGGTCGCCTGGCGCTCCAGGGCGTCGAGGTAGGCGGTGGTGAGGCCGTCCGGGGCGCCGATGCGGGTGAACAGGTTGCAGAACCCGCAGCGGATCTCGCAGAACGGGATGTGGAGGTAGAGGGAGAGGGCGTCCTTGGGCTCGGCAGCCCACAGGGTGCTCAGCAGCGGGCGGTCGTCGAGTTTCCGGTACGCGGTCTTGTGCGGGTAGGCGTACACGTAACTCTGGTACGGGGCCACGCGGGGAGGGCTGGTCAGGGTCGTCATCGGGCGGCCTCGGCGGGGGCGGGCGTGTGGTCGAGGAGGAAGTGGGCGTAGGGCACGGTCCACACGGACTCGTGGCCGATGCGGTGACCCGTGTAGCCGTCGTCGCCGTACGCCGTGCCGTGGTCGGAGCAGACGATCGCGAAGCAGCGGCGCCTGTCGCTCACGGCGGCGAACAGGCGGCCGATGTGCCGGTCCACGTATTCCAGCGCGGCGGCGTGCGTCTCCCGGGTGTCACCGGCTTCTTCGGTGGCACCCGGCAGGTGGAACCAGTTGGGCTGATGCAGGGCGGAGACGTTGACGAAGAGGAACAGGCGCTGCTCCGGGGGCAGTCGGCCGATCACCTGTTCCGCCCGGGTCACCTGTGACTCGAACGAGGTCGGTGAGGTCACCCCGAACTCCGGCTCCCAGTGGGACTCCTGGAACAGCCCGGGCAGCACCGAGCCCAGCGGACCCCGCTTGTTGAAGAAGCCGACTCCCCCGACGCACACCGTGTGGTAGCCCGCCTTCGCGAGGCCGGAGACCAGGTCCGGGGTGTCGTAGACGAAGGTGCGGTCCGCCGTCGTCTCGCTGCCCGCGAAGTCGGCCGCGAACAGGCGGGGGTGGCGGCCGGGCGCGGCGGGGGTGGGCAGGAAGCCGGCGAAGATGGCCTGGTGGGAGGCGTAGGTGAAGCTGCCCGGGGCGTGCCGCTTCTCCCAGCGGCCGTCGGGCAAATGCTGGGCCAGGTTGGGGATGCGGCCGGACGCGGCCAGTTCGGCGGCGACGTCGTGGCGCAGGGTGTCGAGCGTGATCAGCAGGATGTCGTGGCTGCCGACGATCTCGTTCATGTCCAGCGCGCCGGAGGGGGGTGGGGGCAGGCCGGGGCCGGGCTCCGGGCGGGTCGGTTCAGGCGCTGACATGGCTGGTTCCTGTTCTGTGCGGGTGGCGCGAGGCGGCCTGCCCGGTGGACGGAGAGCGGCGCAGGACGGCGGCCACCTGGGCCGCGTACGTGTCGAGGCCCTCCGCTCCGCTGCCGGGCAGTCCGGTCAGCCGGGGCAGCAGATCGCCGAAGGCGTTGACCTCGCCGACGGCGGCCCTGCGCCAGCCGACGGCCGGCAGGAGGTCGACGCCCACGCGCAGGGTGCGTGGGAAGCAGGCGGCGGCCCGTTCACAGACGGCGAGGACGTCACTCCAGCGGGCGCCCGCGGCCTCGACGGCCTGCCGGGCCTCGTCGAGGTCGCCCCGGCTGCCGCCGAGGTGGAGGTTCGTCAGGGGGGAGGGGCTGGTGCGGACCACCGCGTGGGTGGCGCGGCCGTCCACGACGACGACCCTCAGATCGGCTGCGCGGCCCCGCTGGGAGGCCTTGGGCAGCCAGCGCTCCAGGTGCAGGCCGTCGGGGGCAAGCGCGTCCACGATGGCCGCGATGTCCTGCTCCCGTTCGTAGCGACGTACCTTGAGGGAGTTGAACAGCCTGCCGTCCGGGGCGAGTTCGACGGAGGTCGTGGCCCTGATCCGTCCGGCGCCCGCCGACTCGACAGCGAGGACACCGGACGCCGACGAGCCGTGCGCGGGCTTGACGAACAGCCGGGGCATCCGGTGCTCACGCATCAGGGTCCGTACGTCGTCCCAGCCACGCACGGCCACGGCGTCCGGGCCCGAGGTGGGCGAGGCCGGGACGGGGACGCCCGCCGCGGTGAGGACCGCGTGGCAGCGTCGTTTGTCGAACATCACCGCCAACTCGTCCGGGTCGTCGAGGCGGATGCCGCCGCGCAGGCTGCGCAGGGCCGTCACGAAGTGCGTGTACCAGCGGGCCGAGCCCTCGACGCGGGTGGGGTCCGGGGTGCCGCGCAGAAGCAGGTCGACTTCGGGGTTCTCCCCGGGTGAGTCGACCCGGACGGTCTCCTCGGCGGCGAAGTCGGCTCCGCCCGCGCGCAGCACCTCCCGCCACGACACGATGCGCGGGCCGGGCAGGCCGGCCGCGCGCACCGCCTCGGCGAACAGCGTGACCCGGCGGTTCTCGGGGTTGCCGACCACCGCGAACCGCGGTCGCGTGTCATTCGCCCACGGCGACATACCGCGCCTCCGAGCGGTGTGAGCGGCGCCGGGCGGGGGTGAGGGCGAGACTCACTCCGTGCGGCTCCAGTGCCTCGCGGATGCGCTCGACCAGTTTCCCGTCCATGAAGTGGTGGCGGAGGTCCAGTGAACGGAGGTGGGTCAGCGGCTGGCCCGCGAGGAGTGCCGCGCCGCCCTCGTCGCCCAGCGCGCCCATGCTCAGGTCGAGGGACTCCAGGCCCGCGACGACGGGAGCCCCGGCCAGGGCGGCGGCGATGTCGTCCTGAATGTCGCTGTTGCGCAGGCCCAGGTGACGCAGGTCGGGGCAGCCGGCCAGCGCGGTCAGGAGCGGGGCGATGTCCTGCGGGGTGCAGTCGCCGCCGTACCAGTTGGTGCCCAGCCACAGATCCAGGTGCCGCAGCGCAGGGAACTCGCAGGCCGCCAGCGCGTGGACGGGGTCCGGGGGCAGGCCGCCGGACTCGATCCGCAGGCTGCGCAGCCCGTCGTGGCGCAGTGGTTCGATCACCAGGCCGTCGGCTCCGCGCACGCCCAGTTCTTGCAGGCCGGGCCAGGCGCGCAGGACGCGGGTGACGTCTCCCTGCTTGATCCAGGAGATCTCCGACTCCTCGGACTCCACGTCCGCCAGGAACAGCGCGCGCAGGTGCGGGAAGCGGGGTGCCTCGGCGGTGAGCAGGTCCAGGGCGGGGTCGATGCCGTGCTCGTCCCACTCCTCCCACCAGGCGCCGAGGACGAGCGCGGTGACCTGGTCGGTGGGGACCTCGTCGAGGAAGCGCCGCCACAGGGGCTCGAAGGGGAACTCCCCGGCGGTGGAGAGCTTCCATGCGACCGACGCGGGGGCCGGCAGCGGGGTGGGCACCTCCTCCTCGACCACGGGAAAGACGTGAACGGGCAGACCGCCGAGGCGGATCAGGTGAGTGGGGTAGTAGCCCATGATGTGCGTTCACTCCCCCACTGCGACGTACCGGTAGAGGGTGCCGTCGTCACTCTGGTACTCGTCCGCGTCGTCCGAGTCGAGGTCCACGGCGACGCCCGCAGGTTCGAACGTCTGCCGTATGCGCTGCTGGAGCGCCTCGCTGATGTAGTGGTGGTGCAGGTCGAGCTTCTTCAGGTGGGTGAGCGGCTGGCCGGCGAGCAGTGCGGCGGCGCCTTCGTCGGTCAGGATGCCCATGGACAGGTCCAGCACCTCCAGGCGGGCGACCACCGGGGCGGACGCGACAGCGGCGGCGACCTCGTCCTGGATCTCGCTGTTGCGCAGCGCCAGGTGGCGCAGGTTCGGCAGACGTGCGCCGGACAGGATCGGTTCGAGGTCGGCGGCCTCGCTGTCCCCGCCGTAGTTGGGGGTGCCCAGCCACAGGTCGAGGTGCTCCAGCATGGGCAGTTCGCTGGCGCCGATGCCGCGCACGACCTCGGCGGGCAGGCCCCCGGTCTCCACCACCAGCTTGCGCAGGGCCGGGTGGCGCAGAGCGGTGAACCCCAGCTCCGATCCGCCACGCACGCCGAACTCCTCCAATTCGGGGAAGCCGGCGAGCAGCCCGGTGACGTCCGTCTGGTTGATCCAGGAGATCTCGCACTCCTCCATCACGAGATCGCCGAAGAACAGGGAGCGCAGGGCGGGCAGCCGGTCCCGGGCGGCCAGCAGCGCCTCGACGACGGAGGACGGGTCCGTGTCGTACGCCTCCTGCCAGGCGCCGACGATCAGCGCACGCACCCGGGTCGTGTCCACCGCGGAGCAGAAGCGGGCGAAGGCCGCCTCCCACTCCTCGTCGGCGTCGTACACGTCACTGGTGATCCGCCACGCGACGGCGTCGGCGTCGGGAAGCTCCGTCTGCTCGCCGGGCCCGGGAAAGGTGAAGGCGGGGAGACCGTACAGCTCCTGCAGGTGGTCACCGATGGTCATGCGGGCTGCTCCTGACGTGCGACGGATGAGGTGTGAGTGCGCTGTGCGGCGCGTGCAGCAGTTCTACCAACAGGCACTGACAGCGGGCCGCGGCGGGGCGGCGTCCGCAGGCCGTTGTCAGTGGCGGCTCGTAGTGTCGGTCTCGACGCCGGGGCAGTCGCGCACCGGGCGGAGGGGAGAGCCATGTACCGGCAGGGAGATGTACTGATCGTGTCCGTCGCGGAGGAGGCCGTGCCGGCACATGCGGCGCACGCCCCGAAGGAACCGCGTGACGCGCGGGGGCGGATGGTGCTCGCGCTGGGTGAAGTCACCGGGCACGCCCATGCGGTGGTCGGTCCGGGCCAACTGGTGCGTGAGCCGGGACCGTTCGGTCCGTTGCTGCTGCATCTGCCCCAGGGCGGACGGGTGGTGCACGAGGAGCACGCGTCGATCACGCTGCCCAAGGGGTGGTTCCGGGTGATCCGGCAGCGGGAGTACGTCCCGGGGTCCGTGCGGATCGTGGCGGACTGAGGCGAGTGCGGGCAGACGGACACACGGACAGACAGACGGAGAGACGGGCGGACGCAGGGTGAGTGAGACGAAGGTGACGACTGACGAGGTCCAGCGGTGGCGTGCGTGTGCCGCCGCGGCCGTTCCGGCGGACCGGGCCGCGGCGGAGGCGGGAGTCCGGCTGGCGTACCGGCGGGCCGGGCTTGCGGAGCCGGAACGCGTGGTGTGGGCCGCTTCCCCACGCAACGCCGTGACACTGATACGTGCCTCGCCGGACCTGGGCCAAAGCGTGCGCGAGAGTGTGCGCAGCGACTCCTGGGCGGCAGAACGCCTGCGGCTGCACAAGGAGTTGGGCGCCGCGGGCTGGTCGGCACGTTGGGCGGCGACCGGCGGGCGCCTGTGGGACACGACGCGGGCGCTGGTCGACCGGATCCACCGAGGAGTGCTCGACGAGCTCGCGGACGGCGACCGGCGCGCCGAGACGGAGATCCGGCTGATCCTGCTGGACGCCGTGCTGGGACAGCACGACGCGCCGTGGCTCGCCGCCCTCGACACGGACCGGCCCCCGCTCGACGGGCTGGCCCAGGTCTGCCGCACCGCGGGCTGGTGGTGGCCGTTCGAGAAGGTCGCGGTGGTGTGCGAACGCCCTGTCGCCCTGCACCGCGACGAGGCGGGCCGGCTCGACTGCGGGGACGGCCCGGCGCTCGCCTTCCCCGACGGTTTCGCCCTGTACGCCTGGCGTGGCATGCCGGTGCCGGCCGCCTTCCTGGAGGAGCTGCGCACGCTGACGCCGGAGCGGATCCGCGCCGAGGAGAACGCCGAGCTGCGGCGCGTCATGCTCGAGCACTACGGCTACGACCGCTACCTCGCCGACTCCGCGGCCCGGCCGATCCACCGGGACGAGACGGGCACGCTCTGGCGCATCGACCTCGACGGGGACGAGCCGGTCGTGATGGTGGAGGTCCTCAACTCCACACCGGAGCCGGACGGCACGATCCGCACGTACTGGCTGCGGGTGCCGCCGACCACACGGGAGGCCAAGGAGGGGGTGGCCTGGACGTTCGGGCTGGGGCCGGAGATGTACGCACCGCTGCGGGAGACGTGAACCAGTCGACGCCCACGTGGTGCCGCGACCTCACAAGGGTATGCGGGTGGGTCCCACCAGGCCCACGCCCCGGCGATGGATCCCCGAGAAGCCGATGACCACGCTGGCCCGTCTCTTCGAGGAGTGCCTCTCCACGGCGTACGGCCCCGGAGCACGCCATGACCGCCACTCCCCCGCCCACGAGGCCGCTCGTGCACGCACCGACCGGCAGACCCACCGGACTGCGGGCCTTCGTGAGTCCCGGCCTCCCCGCCATCCGAAGCGGCAGGCCGAGGGGAGCGAGCCTGGGCGAACCCCAGTGCTCGCCCTCGCCCCGGATGTCGCCGACCGGGTGACGCCCGCTGCCGGTCGACGCCGCCTTCTCCTGGAGCCGCGTTCGACGAAACCCTAGTCTGATCACACGATCCGGGGATCAAGGAGGTACGGGTGGGGGTGCGGATCCGGCCCGCGCGCGCCGAGGAGGCGACCGCGCTGACCGAACTCGTCCTGCGATCGAAGGCACACTGGGGGTACGACGCGGATTTCCTTGAGGCCTGCCGCGAGGAACTCACCATTCGGCCGGACGAGGTCGCCGGCCGCCGGATCGTCGTCGCCGAGGACGCACACCACGGGGTCGTCGGAGTCGCCTCCCTGGAGGGCACGGCTCCTCGGGGCCGTCTGGGCCTGTGCTTCGTCGAGCCGCGCGCCGTGGGCAGCGGGGTGGGCCGTGCTCTGTACGCCCATGTGCTGGGAGCCGCCCGCGAGTTCGGGTTCACCCGGATCACCATCGACTCGGACCCGAACGCGGAGCCCTTCTACCGCCGGATGGGTGCCCGACCCGTCGGAACTGCCCCCTCCGGCTCGATCGCGGGGCGTGAGCTGCCCCTCCTCGAAGTGGTTCTCGTGACCCCGCGCGACGGCTGGGCCCACGCCTGGACGGGGGGCCGTCGCGCGATCCACCTCGGCAATGTGGCCGAGTTCCAGTCCCAGTTCGGCCCGGCCGCCGCCGCCGAGGCCGACCACTATTCCTGCCTGGCCGCCTTCGTCTCTCCGCACCCGGCCGTGCTCCTCCTGCCCCGGGCGGTTCCGTCCGACTGGATCGACCTGGTCGGCGGCACCCTGGGCTGGGGGCCCGTGGAAGTGTACGACGGCCTGACGGAGCCCGGCGGGGCCCTGGACGGGGATGGGGGCCGGACCGGCCCGGTCCGCAGGCTGCTCCCCGCACCGGACCCCGCCCTCCCGGTGCCGGCGGGTGGCGTCAGCCGGGCCGTCCTGTCCCGCCCCGCACTCGCCGAGCGGCTGACGTCCCTCGGCCTGCCCCTCGTACCGTGGGGCCGCACTCCCGCCTTCGCCGAACTCGCCGGCGAGCCACTGGGCCCGGACGCTCTGCGGTACGAGTCCAAGCGAGCCGCGCACGAGCTGTTCACCCGGCTCTCGCCCGCCCATCCGGGGATCAGGGTGCCGGAGCAGTGGCAGGCGGCCACCCGGCGTGCGGCGGCGCGACTGCTCAGGGCGCGGAGGCGCGCGGGGCTGGCGACCGTCGTGAAGACCGTGCACGGTGCGGGAGGTTCCGGCACCTGGGTGATTCGGGATCATGGATTCCGTTCCCCGTTGCCGCGCGGGCCCCTGCTTCTGGAGGAGTTCGTCGCCGGGGGGACCGAACCCAGGGACCTGACCTTCGACGGACTGGTGGACGCGGAAGGACGGGTCCACGAGGTGGGTGTCGCCGTGATGGACGTCCAGGGCACCGCCTATCAGGGCGCCACCGTCGGCCCCGGTGTCGTGCCGCAACCGCTCACCGAGACCCTGGTGTGCTTCGGCAGGGCCGTGGGAGAGCGGATCGCCGCGAGTGGCTACCGAGGGTGGTTCGACGTGGACTTCGTGACCGGCTCCGACGGTCGCCCGGCACCCACCGAGATCAACCTGCGGATGACGGGGCCCTCCGTCGCCTTCATGGTCAAGGCACGGCTCGACGGGATCCGAGGGGGCGACCACCTGGTCCGCACCGTCGACCACGTCCCGCTGGGCGCCCGGCTGCCCGGCCCGGAACTGTCCGCCTTCCTGCGCGAGACGGCGAAGCGGTGCGGTGGGATCGACGCCGTCCTGGTGCCCTCGATCCCGACCGCCGCCTTCGAGCCGGCCCCCCGTCTGGGCGTCGTGCTGGCCGCGCACACCCTTGAACGCCTGGACGCCGCCGAGGCGCTGGTGCGTGCCGCCGCCCGGGACACCGGGCGGATGTTCACTCCGTAGCCGCGGGGTCGGGGCGCCGCGTCACGTACACCGCCACCACCACCGCCGCGATCATCAGCGGCACATTGAAGACGTAGACGAGCGCCGCCTGCCGTTCCCAGTCGTTCTTCGCCGCGAGCCGGTAGAAGTTGTCCTGCGGCCACCAGGAGACCAGCAGCCAGACGATGGCCAGATGGGCCGCCGTCGTCAGGCCGCGCGAGCGACCCTGGCGACGCATCGGCGGACGCCCGGCGAACAGGAAGGCGAGGCCCACGCAGAAGGCCAGCAACTCGGCGGCGTACAGACCGCGGAAGAACCACGACCACGGCGCGGGAACATAGGTGAGGTCGGTGGATCCCGGCCAGAGCAGGTTGGTGAGGATCGCGGCCAACGGCAGGGCCACGACCAGCATCGCGCACCCCATGCCGTAGAGGAATCCCTCCGGGCTGAGGGGCGCTCCACCGCCCTTGCCGCTCACCCTGCCGTTCGCCGCGCGCTGCGCGGGCAGCGGCAGCGCCCGCCGGTCGATCTTCCCGGCCCGGTTGCGCGGCAGCGCCCGCAGGGTCACCACCGACGCCGGGATCTCCTGGTCGGGCACCACGCTGGTCAGATGGCTGCGTATCGCCTCGGCGCCCGGAGAGGCGCCGAGTGCCTTCGGTACGACGTAGGCGACCAGCCGCTCCTCGTCCACGGCGGTGATCACGGACTCCCGGATCTGGGGGTGGGTGGCCAGGGCGGCTTCGGCCCGGTGCGGATCGACGGTACGGCCGCGGACGGTGACCCGGTGCGCCAGCCGGCCGCCGAACTCCAGCAGCCCGTCCGCGCGCAGCGTTCCCGCGTCGCCGGTGGGCAGGGCGTCGCCGCCCTCGGGGGCCCCTGGGGGCGTCAGCCAGATCTCGCCCTTGCGGACCTCGGCCCGGCAGCCGGGGAACGGGCGGCCGAGCAGGCGGACCCGTCCGGGTTCGGCCACCGGACCGGAGAGCTGGTCCGTCTCGAACCAGGTGCCGCAGCCGGCGACCTCCACGGGCCCGTAGACATTGAGCAGCCGCGCCCCAGGTGCCAGCCGCCCCTGGAGGCGTACCTGCTCGTCGAGAGCGAGCCGCTCCCCGCCGACCGCCACGAGTCGCAGCCCGCCGGGCACGGAGTCCTCGAGCAGTGAACCGGCAGTCCCGGGGTCGGTGTCGAGCACGGTGACGTCCTGGGCGAAAGGCTGACCCCACAGCGCCGGCCCGGTCTCGTCATCGGGCAGCACCAGTGTGCCCCCGGAGCACAGCGCCCTTATCCAGCCGTAGGTGAAGGCGGCGGTGTCGGTCGGCGCGGTCACCAGATGGACGTCGGAGGGCCTCAGCCCGAACACCTCGGCCCAGGACCCGTACGCCGCGTGCAACTGCTGATGTCCCGCGTCCACGCGCCGCCGCCGGCCCGTGGTGCCCGCCGTGAACAGCACCGCGGCGGTGGCCCCGCAGGGCGCGGCCGGGGGCTCTGGGGATCGGGCATCGATGAGGCCGGCGTCGGTGTCCAGACAGACGATGAGACGGCCGGTGCCGTCGTCGACGCGCGGCCGGAACTGCTCGTGCGTCAGGACGGTGTTCGCCTCCGCCCGCTCCAGCAACCGCCCGATGTCCCCGGTCGGCTGCTGCGGGCCGATCACGGTGTAGGCCCCGCCCGCCTTGAGCACGCCGACCACGGCGACCAGCAGATCCGGCAGCCGGGAGGTGCACACGGCCACGGTCCCGCCGGGGCCGAGTCCCGTGTGCAGCAGATGGCCGGCCAGCCGGTTGGCCCGGTCCTCCAGTGCACCGTACGTGAGTCGTGCCCGCTCGGTGACCACCGCGGACCGGTCCGGAGTCTCCCTCGCCCGTGCCTCGAACAACCGGTGAAGTTCATTTGCCCCGTTCATGACGGTTGATCATCGCAGAGAAGGCGCGGCGCGGGAAGAAGATCTGACAGAACGCCGACCGGGATGGTGTTGGTGGCCTGGCGAAGTCCACCAAGTGTTTCGTCTGCCGGGGGAAGTTCAGACAGCCCCGCGACGAACCCCGTCACCCCACGTCGCACTCGACCCGATCCCCCCGGAGCAGGAGTGCCGCCACCACTCCCGCAGCGGTGTGTGGGGCGGCGGCTTCTCCGCACTTCAAGCGAACGCAGGGTGAAGGGTATTCGGTTTGGCAGCCTGAACGCACCGTCTAGGGTGCGGGGATGACCTCGCACGACTACCTCTCCGAACTGTTCTCGCTGGACGGCCGCGTCGCCGTGGTGACGGGCGGCAGTTCCGGCATCGGCCGGGCCATCACCGGGGCTCTCGCGCGAGCGGGAGCGAGCGTGGTGATCGTGGCGCGCACGGAGTCGGAACTGGCCGCCACGGTCGACGAACTGGCGGCGGACGGCTGCCGGGCGGCCTGGGTGAGCGCCGACCTGAGCACCCGCTACGGCGTGCGCACGGCGGCGGAGCAGGCAGCGGAGGTGTTCGGCGAGCCCGACATTCTCGTCAACAGCGCCGGGATCAACCTGCGGCCGCCGATGGGCGAGTTGGGCGAGGACGTGTGGGACGCCACGATGGCGGTGAACCTGGAGGCACCCTACTTGCTGGGTATGCGGTTCGGGCCCGGCATGGCCGAGCGGGGCTTCGGGCGGATCATCCACATCACCTCCCAGCAGGCGCACCGCGCGTTCGTCCACAGTGGCGCCTACGGGGTCTCCAAGGGGGCGCTGGAATCGCTGGCCCGCTCGCAGGCCGAGGCGTGGTCGCCGTACGGCGTCACCTGCAACACGCTGGTACCCGGCTTCGTCCCGACCCCGCTCAATGCGCACCTGTCCTCCGACCCGGAAAAGGCGGCGGCGCTGGCCGCGCGCACTATGGTCGGCCGCAACGGCCTGGCCGAGGACTTCGCAGGAGCGGCGGTGTTCCTGGCCGGCCGCGCCTCCGGCTACGTCACCGGGCAGTCGATCTTCGTCGACGGCGGGTTCTCCGTTCACTGAGCCATGGGGCTCCGCGCGCCGGGGTTCCGTGAGGCCGCTCGTCAGTGGCGCCGTCTGCGACGACGTTGTTGTCCTCATCGGAGGGCGACGCCATTGATCAAGGCTGTCCCGTCGCCGGTCCTGCCGATTTCGGCGCGGCACCAGACGGTCTCGGCTCCGTCGGAGTATCTGGCGGCCGGCCGTGCCCTCCGGCCAATGAGCCCCGACGGGATGCCACTTGGGCGGGATCGATGCTTCCTCTGATGGTGCCGCGGACGTTCTCGGCCGTGTCTGCCGGAGAGGCATCGTCTCAGCCGCCTTCATCAGGCCCTGTGCGGGACTGCTGACCGGCTGATCCGATGTGCGCGATCGCCCGGCCCGGTGGAGGCTGAGGCTTATGCAGCGTAAGGGCGAACGCCGCCGGAGCAGCGGCCGTGACCAGGTGGAGTCGGTCCTTGACGAGCTCTACACCACGCCACCGTCCGACTTCGTCTCCCACCGCGAGGAGCTGGCCTCGGCTGCCAGGGAGGCCGGCCGCGCGGAGGATGCCCGCCGGATTCATACCGCCCGCCGCCCCACATTGGCCGCCTGGGCGGCGAACTTGCTGCTGCGCTCCCGGCCGGAGGAGAGCCGGCAGTTCCTGGACCTGGGGCGGGCTCTGCGCGAGGCGTACGGCACCCTGGACACGCCCGGGATCAAGGAACTGTCCGCGCAGCGCCGAAGTATCGTCTCCGCCCTGTCCCGGCAGGCTGCCGAGCTTGCTCGCGAGGCCGGGCACCGGCTGTCGGACACGGTGCTGCAGGACGTCGAATCCACCCTGCGCGCCGTACTCGCCGATCAAGAGGCGGCCGACCAGTGGGCCGCCGGCCGCCTGCACAACGCCCTTACCCCGCCGTCGGCGTTCCCCTCCGGCGCCGGCCCAACGGCTGCCTCACCCCGTAAGCCGTCCCGGCGGACGGCTCAGCCGCCGACGGGAGGGCAGCAGAAGGACGATCTCGCCGAGCGACGCCGCGAAAGGCAGGAACAACTCGCCAGGGCCAGAAGGACAGTCGAAGAGACGGAACAGCGGCTTCGCGCCCAGCGCGCGGAACAAGCGGACGCTGACGCGCTGCTGAGGCGAGCGCGCGACCGACACGACCACGCCCGGCAGCAGGTCGACGCCGCCGAGCAACAACTGCAGCGGGCACGCGAGGACCTCCAGCGCGCCGAGCAGGAACAGCAGGAAGCCGAGAAGCGGCGCCGGGCAGCCGCCGACGCGCTCGCCCGGGCCGAGCGGGAAGCGCGCGCGGCCGCACGGGAAGTAGACCGCCTGGCCGCACGCGTCAGGTAGCTACCGGCCCGCCTTCGGATGACCCGCCGCTCCCCCTGAGAGCCTCCGGAACCGCGGGCGTGAGGGCGGGGGGAGGAATACTGAGGGATGCCCGTGGGTGCCAGACGGCGGCCATGGCGTTGTCGACGGCCCTGAGGTGCTCGGCGACTTGCTGTTCAACTGGCGCAATTGCAGACCACTGTCTCGTGGGCGCGACTCCGCATGCACGACTGCCCGGATGAATCCGCCCGCTCCGGGTAGTCCAGCCACACGGCGAACCCGGAGGTGTAGTCCCATGTCCCCTGCGACCCCTATGCCACGACGCGGAGCGTGGGCGGTGGCAGCCGCCGCTGTCCTCACCCTCACCGGTGGCTGCGACGGCGACAGCGGGGACAGCGGCACGACTCGGACTGCGGCGCCGTCCGCCGCCGAATCACCCGGCACCACGGCGGTGAGCAGGTCACCGTCGGGTCCCCGGTCTCCCACGCCGACCGGTACGGCGCCGGACGATCCGGAGGAGGCCGAGCAGGACATCAGGGAAGCCTGGCGGGTCTTCTTCGATCCGGAGTCGTCCTCCGGCGACAGAAGCGACGTGGTCGAGAACGGAGGGGAGAACGAGCTGATGATCACCAATCTCTTCGACGACCCGTTGGGCGGCAAGTTGCGTGCCGACGTGACCTCCGTGTCGTACACCAACCCTCTGCACGCCGACGTCGACTACACCCTCACCCGCGACGGCCGGCGGCTGGACACGGGCGGCCCAGGGGCAGCCGTCCTCCAGGCCGGCACCTGGAAGATCGCGCTGCGCACGGTCTGCGAGCTGACGCGGCACGCGAAGGACGCTCCGGGGGCGCCGAGCTGCGAGGGACCGGCCGCCGAGTCAGGGTACGGATGACCCCGACTCGGCTTCCCGGCACGGGTGTCCGCCCTCGCGGCAACACCTCGAGTCGGGCCGGACCTGCGCACAACGAAGGCGGTTGCCCCGGGTCGGTTGTCACGTAGGCAGGCGTGGGACCGATGCCTGTCCGGACCACGCTGCCGTGGGGGCGGAGTGGCGGCGGGCGTTGGGCCTCGCGTCCAGGGCTGGAGTCGGTCAGCCCGCGCCCTCTCGCGTACCCGACCGGTTCCAGCCGGGACCTGTCCAGGGCTTTGCGGCCGCGGTCAGGACAGCGAGGGCCCACGTTGGCACGTGGTCTCGGACCGGCGCGGGGCGAGAGTGGCGGTCGATACGGCTTCCCGAGGGCGGTGAGGCTCCGCCGGGCAGGACACCGCCCACCGGGCGTGTTCAAGCCCTGCGATGAAGCCCGCCGAAGCCCGCCGGGCACACGGGACCACGTCCCGGCTGTAGCGGCGAGGATGGTGGGTACTCGGCCTCCGTCCCAGATCCGCGGGACGGGCCCGCTGTCCGTGCGGATGACACCCGAGGAAGGCACAGCCATGAGCAGAGTGAGGGAAACGGTCGAGGTCGCCGTGCCGGTCCACACCGCGTACAACCAATGGACCCAGTTCGAGGAGTTCCCGAAGTTCATGGACGGCGTCGAGAACGTGACACAGCTCGACGAAACCCATAATCACTGGACCACCAAGTTCGCCGGCGTACGTCGGGAGTTTGACACCGAGATCGTGGACCAGCTCCCGGACGAAAGGATCACCTGGCGCACTACCAGCGGCGACACCAAGCAGATGGGCATGGTCCGCTTCCAGAGTCTGGACAACACCCACACGCGCGTCGAGCTCGTCATGGAGGTCGAGTCGAGCGGACCGGCGGAGAAGGCGGCCGACATGCTCGGAATGATCGATCGGCGCGTCAAGGGAGACATGCGGCGCTTCAAGGAGTTCATCGAGGAGCGCGGCGGTGAAAGCGGCTCGTGGCGCGGCCGTGTCACGCCTGGATGAGAGCTGAATTACGTCCTGTCAAGCCGCGCAGTGGCGTATCCACGCACCGTACGGCCTCTCCCTCCTTGTCGCCGTCGAGCGCAGGCGCGTCCAAGACCGGGCTTGCCGAGGTGAGCAGGTCCTGTCCAACGAACTGCAACAGGCTGTTCAGAGGCGTCGGTCAAGGGCTGAGGGGGCGGGCCCGCACCAAGCGGACCCCGCCCGGTCGCACCCGCCGCGGCCCTCCCCCGGCGAGGCGGTGTCGGCGGGCTGCCTGGTGGAACTCGGTCAGTCAGACGGAAGGCTCGCCGACGCCGGGAGGACGCGTGTCCCGTACGCCCGACGGCACGTACCGTCGTATCCACGAGGAGGTCACGGACCGCGCCGACGCGCTCTGGGAGGTCGCGTCGGCGCTGCACGCCCATCCTGAGTACGCCTTCGAAGAACGACGGGCTGCCGCGCTCCTGACGGGTGAGCTGGGCCGGGCCGGTTTCGACGTGCGGCTGGGCGTGGCGGGAATGCCGACCGCCTTCACCGCGCGACGGGGCGAAAGGCGGCCCACCGTAGCACTGCTGCTGGAGTACGACGCCTTGCCCGGGCTGGGGCACGCGTGCGGGCACAACCTGATCGCCGCCGCCGGCCTGGGGGCCGCGCTCGCCGCCCACGCCGTGCTGGACGCGGGTGTCGGAACGGTGCTGGCGGTGGGCACCCCTGCCGAGGAGGAAGGCGGAGGCAAGGCCCTCGAGGTGGAGGCAGGTGTCTTCGACGACGTCGACGCCGCGCTCATGTTCCACCCGGGAGTGTACGACTGGGCCTGGGCGCCGCTGACGGCGCAGGAGCAGTACCGGGTCGGCTTCCGCGGGCGTGCCGCCCACCCGACCGGCAACCCCACGGAGGGCATCGACGCGCTCGCGGCCCTCGTCGAGTTGTTCAACGTGCTGGCCGCGCTCGGCCGACGGCTGCCGGAGGGTTCCCACATCCAGGGCATCGTCACCCATGGGGGTACGGCCACGAACATCGTCCCCGAGTACGCGGCGGGCCTGTTCGGTCTGCGCGCGGCGACGACGGGCGCTCTCGACAACCTGGCAGGGCACCTGCGTTCCTGCGCCGCGGGCGTGGCTCAGGCCACCGGCACCACGGTCGTCGTCGAGCGTGCCGGGGTCCGGTACGAGCACTTTCGCAACAGTGCGGCTCTGTCCGGTCGCTTCGCCGCGCATCTGGCCCGCGCGGGGATCACTGTCACGCCGCCCGTTCCCGGCGTGTATCTGGGCTCGTCGGACATCGGCAATGTCAGTGCCCGCGTACCGGCCATCCACCCCTTCGTCGCGATCATGGGCGAGGACGGCTCCGACCACACGCCCGGGTTCGCCGCAGCGGCGGCCGCCGAACGAGCCCGCCGGGTCCTGGTGTCCGCCACCGAAGCCCTCGCGTGCACGACGGTGGACGTCCTGTACGACGCGGACCTGCTGGCCGAGGCATGGAAAGGGCACCACGGCATCTCCACGGCAACCCGCTGAACACATCAGGCGTCAGCCATCGAACGCCTGTGGCGGTTCCAGAAAACCGCAGCACCCAGGTACCCGGGACCAGCTGATCGGGGCCTTAAGCCGCCGCAACTGCTGTTCGCTGCGAACGGCCACGCCGGTGATCGACTGAACCACCCGTGGCAGCAGAAGAAGTGCATCCGGGACCATGGGACCTGGCCCGCCCCGCCGGACCACGCAGTGCGGTTCGGCGGAGCGGGCTGAGATTCCGCACCAGATGCCGGACAGCGGACGAGGACGCCGCCGGCTGAGTACGCCGAGCGCCGAGCGCCCTGCCGACCGGCTTGTGGGCGGACTTCGCCGCCCCCACGTGGTCACCTCCTGCGGCGGCGCAGCAGCAGCCAGGCGGTCAGTGCCACGCCGCCGACCACGATGAGCGCGGTGCGGTTGTCACGGGCTGCCTGAGCGCCGCGTTCGGCCGTGTGACGGACCGGTTCGGGTGCGTGGTCCTGCATCAGGTGTGTGGCCTTGTCCGTGGTGGACTTGACCTGCTGCGCGGCTGCGGCGGCCCTGTCCTTCACCGGCTCGGGCAGCTTGTCCTGGGCAAGGTGCGCAACCTCGGCGGCCTTGGCCCTGGCCTGTCCGGTCAGTTCGGCCGTCTTGGCCCCCGCCTGCTCCTTCAGGGCGGTCGTCTTCTGCTGCGCGCGGGTTTTGACGTCTGTCCTGGCGGCCAGTTCCCCGACCGTTTCGCTCAGCTCGTGACGCGTCTGCTCGACCTGCTCCCGCAGCTGTTCGGGGTCGGAGGCGCCGGACTTGTCCTGAGGTGACCGGGTCATCGCTGTGCACTCTCCTTGATCTCGGTGACGTCTGCCCTGACGCTTTCGATGGTCTGCTCCGGTGTGGGCGGGGCGGCCTCGCCGACCTCCTTCTTGCCACGCAGGGCCAGGACGGCGGTGAGCAGACCCAGGACGGCGGTGATGATCACCGCCGCGGCCCAGACGGGGAGCGGCACGGCGAGTGCGGCGATCGCCGTGGCGACCAGGGCCTGCAAGGTCAGGAACCCGGTCAGGCCGGCACCTCCGAACAACCCGCCACCTTTGCCGTACCGCTTGCCCTTCGCCTTCATCTCCGCCTGCGCCAGGCGCATCTCTCCCCGCACCAGCTCCGACAGTTGCTGGGAGGCCCGCTGTACGAGGTCACTGACCGGCTCCGGCGAAGCGCCTGGACCGCGGTGGGGGGCTGAGGACTGTGGGGTCGTCATGAGGGGTTACCGCCTTTCGCTTGCTGACGCCGGTGTTCGGTCGCTCCCGGGTATCCGGTGCGGGCGTACCCGGCCCATGTGCCGGGGTGGGGGGTCGGTCGTCCTCGTCACAGCAGCAGGTGCCGTATCAGACGCGGTGCCCGGTGGACCAGAGCTGACGCGCCAAGGCCGACAACGGCCCCGGCGGCGACGTCGGAGGGGTAGTGCGCGCCGGAGTGGACACGTTCACCGGCCACCAGAACCGCCGGTACGGCGCACAGAGCGCCTGCCCGTGGCCACACCGTGCCCACCGCGGCGCTGAAGGCCACGGCTGCCGAGGTGTGCCCGGAGGGAAAGGACGACGAGGCGGGCCGCTCGTCGACGTGCTCGTGGGGGAACCATTCCTTGGGCGGACGTCGTCTGCGCCAAACCTGTTTGACCACGCAGTTGGACACCGTCTCCGCCAGGGCCATGCTCGCCATCCCTGTGGCCGCGGCCATGCGCCCCCGCCGGCCCCCGACCGCGGCCATGAGGGTGGCGGCGCCCCACCACAGCTTGGTGTGCTCGGCCGCTTCCTGTACGGCCGGCGACACCCGTCGTGCGATGTCCGGCCGCCACGACGCCGCTCGTCGGGACAGCCGGCGATCGCCATCGTGAAGAGACGTCAACGACCTCATGACCTGTGACTTCCTGAGTGGATGGGCCCCTTTGCGCAGCGGTCCGCGAGGGGCGGTTTCATGCCATACGGCGCCGGTCCTCCTCGGTCCACGTGCGGGTGTCGCGGGGCGGGACATAGGGCTCCTCGCCGTCGGGCAGTCCGCCGGCGACGGCGCGCTGGCGTGCCAGCTCCGCGTCGAATTCCAGGCCGAGGAGAATCGCGATGTTGCTGATCCACACCCACACCAGGAAGACGATCACGCCCGCGAGCGTGCCGTAGGTCTTGTTGTAGGAGGCGAAGTTCGCCACGTAGAGCGCGAACCCGGCCGACGCGATCATCCAGATCACCAGGGCCAGGAGACTCCCCGGTGTGATCCACTTGAAGCCGCGCCCCTTCACGTTCGGCGTAGCCCAGTACAAGATCGCGATCATGATCGTGACCAGCACCACCAGCACCGGCCACTTCGCGATCGACCACACGGTCAGCGCGGTGTCCCCGATACCGAGCGCCGTCCCGGCCTGACGGGCCAGGCTGCCGGTGAAGACCACGATCAGCGCGCTGATCACCGCCAGTACCAGCAGGACGACGGTCACGCCCACCCGGACCGGCATGATCCTCCATACCGGACGGCCCTCCGGCATGTCGTACACGGCGTTCGCACTGCGGATGAAGGCCGCGACGTATCCGGACGCCGACCACACGGCCAGCACGAGACCCACGATGGCCATGAGGGACCCGATGCCGCCCCGGCCTTGCAGCTGCTGTACCGCGTTGCTGATGACGTCCCGAGCTGATCCGGGGGCGAACTTCTGGATGTTGTCCAGGACCTGCTGGGTCGCCGACCGCCCGGTGATGCCGAGCAGCGAGACCAGGACCAGCAGGGCGGGGAACAGGGACAGGACTCCGTAGTACGTCAGCGCTGCAGCCCGGTCGGTGAGCTCGTCGTCCTTGAACTCTTTGAGCGTGCCTGTCAGCACCGCCGACCAGGACTTTTTCGGCAGTTGCGTGGGCTCGTCCGGCGCCCGCCGGGCGACCTGTTCGTCAGGTCCCGGTTCCGGGCGCCGGCCAGGCGCCGACACCGCACCGCTGCCGTGATCGGTTTTCGATGTCCGTGCCATACGACCGGGGTAACCAGTCCCATCCACCCCATGCGCTGACGAGGGCATCGTTCTGTTCGCGGGCCGGCCACTGCGGTGAGCGAAGGCCTGTCCGCCCGGTGCCCGAACGGACCGGGCCTGCGACAGAGTGGCGCCAACTTGTCGGGCTGGGCAGTCTGATCTTGCTGCCTGAGCCTGTAGGGCGGTGAATCCTGCTGCCCGGGTACCCGGGAGGGGTGACCGCGCGCGACCCGCGCAGGAAGGAGGCTCGCATGCTTGCCGCGCCTCGCCGGGAAATCAGCGACATCGTTGCTCTGGCTCAAGGAATCTTCAACGTCGTCGGCGGCCTGTGGCCGATCGCCCGCCTGCAGAGCTTCGAGTGGGTTTTCGGGCCGAAGTCCGACCGCCGGTTGCAGAAGACCATGGGCGGAATGCTCGTCTGTGCCGGCGTGTCCCGGCTCATGTCCGCGGCGACGCCGGAGGACCGCGCCCACGCCCGTCTCGCGGGTCCCGGCGCGGCTTGCACGCTTCTCGCCGCCGATCTCGTGTACGTGCCCGCGGGGCGCATCCGCCCGACCTACCTCCTCGACGCGGCCATGCAGGCGGCCTGGATACGGGCCTGGCTGGGCGCGGGCCGCGAAGGAGAATCGCCATGACTCATCGAACGCTATCCGGTACGGGCCGGTCCGCACCCGGCAACAGCGCGAACAGGGACCTTCTCGGCATCTACCTCAACGACCACCTCGCCGGTGCCACCGCGGGCGCCGGGCGCGCGCGCTACGTGACGCGGTCCTGCCGCGGCACGGCTCTCGCCTCGGAGATGGATCCGATCGCCACCGAGATCGCCGAGGACCGGCAAGACCTGCTGGACATCATGAGGCGGCTGGACATCCCGGCGCGTCGCTACAAGATCTGCGCGGGATGGGCAGCCGAGAAGGTGGGGCGGCTGAAGGGAAACGGCAGGCTGGTGCGTCGCTCTCCGCTCAGCACGTTGGTCGAGCTCGAAATGTTGCGGCTGGGAGTGACCGGCAAGATCTCGGCGTGGCAGGTGCTGCAGCGCATCAGCGACAGCGAGGAACGTCTCGACCAGCGGCGGCTCGACGTCCTCCTCCAGCGGGCCGAGCGACAGCTTCGGACCCTGGAGGAGCTTCACCTGGAGCAGGCCAGGGCCGCCTTCCAGCCAGAGGACCGGGCAAGCTCGGGAGCGGGGCGCAGATGAGTGAACCCGCATCCCTCACCGGCACCCCGGACCCGGCTCGACGGTCGTCGTCACCCGCGTGAGGGCGGGTGTGCGGGGCACCGAGCCGAAGCCGAAGCCCACGGGCGGTTCGACCGGGGCCATCCCGCCGAGGTCGTCACCCTCGAAGACGGCCGACACCGCGCGGAGCGGACGCAGATCCCGCGCGGCGTACCACTCGCGTCGGCAGTGACCGGCACTGCCACGGGTCCGCACGCCGGGCAGCAGCATACGTGCCGGCCAGTCCGTCAGCGCGGCCCATGCTGGTCGGCCGGCGAGCGCACCGGGGACGGCACGGAGAAGCAGCCCCAGCGCTCCGCGGCGGCTGGTGGTGACGCGCAGGCGGAGCGGTCCGGCGGTGACGGTCCAGATGCCCCCGCGCACGCTCACCTCGACCGGCACCACAAGCACTTCGTCGAAGGAGTAGGTGCTGCGTATGAATTCCGCGATCCCGTGTGTGGGAGCCAGCAGAAGCCGTTCGCCGTCCGCCCGTTCGAGCATCACATCGCTGAACGGGCCGAACGGCGACCGTCGCCAGTGCCCCAGGACGATGCGTGTACCGGAGGCGGTGCCGGTGCCGGCGATCCAGCCGTCGAAGCGCCGTCGTGGGGTCCGCACCGTTCGGCCGTGTTTCCGGCTCATCTTCTCGCACAGGGCCGGGGGGCACCGAGCCGCACGTACCTGACTCCGGTGGAGAAGTGCACCACTGGCTCGCCGAGGGGTGCGGGGAGGCCCGCCGCAGCGAACAGGGTCTGGTGGCGCACGTCGACGGTGGCACCGGCCAGCGGCCAGGGCTCGTGCTCCACCGGTGTCTCCCAGAGCACGCCGAGGCGGCGGGTGTACGCCCGCCAGCGCGACGTGAGCCATACGTCCCGCTCCGTCGGCACGAACGGGTCGCCGGGGCGGACGACCACCCGGTAGGAGGCCCCGCTCCCCCACCTTGAACCCGCATATGTCAGGGCGCCCCCGTTCGCGGAGACGCTCAGGGTGGCGAGGCTGTACGGCGCGCCGACGGCGCGGGCCGCAAGCATCAGCGGGCAGGTCACGTCGAGCGACAGGAACCAGAGTCCGTCCCGTCCGTTCCGGTGCCGGGCATAGGTCCGCAGGTTGGTTTCAGCGAACGTCGGAAGCCCGGGGATGGCGGCGTTGACGCCGGGAGGGCGGACGTCCGCCATGACGAAGGGCGTCAGACTGACCCACGCCGCACCGTCGTACTGGTCGGCGACCAGTTCGGCCGGGAGCAGCGACTGGACCTGGTCCGGCTGGAAAGGCCAGTGGACGAAGGCCTGAGTCAGCCAGGCCGCCCTGAGGGCAGGAACGCGGACCCTCTGCTCCGCTCCGAAGGCCACCACACACGGCGAGTCCCCGGCCCGGGTCGGCCGAAACGCCCAGGCCTGCGGCGGACCATGTCGTCGGCGGTCCATGTCGTCGGCGGTACGCTCCTCGCCGCACGTCCATCCGCAGCTTGGTGGCACGGAGCGCCCGTCATCCCGTTGTTTCGCTCCGCTTCACGGAAGATGAGCCATCGCCGTCGTCGGGGAGGGCCCGGCACAGTCGTCGGGGCGCCGGGACGGGGGCCGCGTCGGGCCTGCCGGTTACGAGGCGGCCGGACGGCGCGTCGTCGAGCCCATGGGATTCGTGCGGTGGGCGGGCGGGCGTCCGATGACCTCCTGTGCCCCGGGGCCGAGAGAGGGGTGCGCCGCGCAGTCCGTGCCTGCGGACGGGACGTCCCTGCGGCCGGCCGCCGGCGAGTTGCGGTGTCTGCGTTCGCCGCGGGTCTCGGCGATCAGCATGTCGACACAGGCCAGCAGATCCTCTTCCTGCGCCGCACGGCGCATGCGCTGGGCGGCGCTCCCGTCCGCGAGCACTGCCTCTGTCAGGGCCTGGACGGTCTGCCAGTCTCCGTGGGCCTCGAGCGCGGGGCGCAGCAAGGCGAGCAGCTTGCGGACGGTGCCGGACGCCGGCGCATCCATGTGGGTCTCGGGGTCCACGAGGGTGCCCTCGAGGCCGGACCGGGCAGCCCTCCAGGAGGCGCCGCGCAGCCACTCGTGCCGGCCGTCGCACGGTGCGGCGCCCGTCCGTAGCCGCTCGCGGGCCTCGGTCACCAGGGCCCGGAACAACCCGGCGATGAGCACGACGGTCTCCACGCGCGGGCAGGCGTCACAGATGCGCAGCTCCAGCGTCTGCAGATGCGCGGAGGGGCGGACGTCGTAGTAGATCATTCCGGCATCGCTGATGATTCCGGCTCGGACGAGGTCGCGCACGGCGGCGTCGTACTGGGCCGCACTGGAGAAGCAGCCGACCGGGCCCGCGGTGGGCCAGCGCTGCCACAGCATGGTGCGCCAGCTCGCGTAGCCGGTGTCGAACCCCTGCCAGAACGGTGAGCTGGCGGAGATCGCCAGGAGCACGTGCAGCCAGGGGGAGACCGCGCACATGATGCGGACCGCAGTGTCGCGGTCGGGTACGTCCACGTGGATCTGCGCGCCGCAGATCAGTTGCTCGTCGGCCACCCTGCGGTATTCCTCGACCATGTGGCGGTAGCGCGCGTCGGCGGTGGGGTGCGCGGCGGCCGCCGATGCAAGCGGCGCCGTCCCCGCGGCCGCGACAGCGAGCCCGAGCGAGGAGGCGGCTCTGTCGAGCCGCCGTCTGATCCCGGCGAGGTCCCTGTACACGTCGTGCAAGGACGTGTGCACGCCGCTGTTCGCCTCGACGATGGACTGGTGCAGTTCGGTCGTGAAGGCCCGCCGGGGGAGCCGCCGCAGAATCGCATCGGCGCGCGGCACGAGCAAGCCGGTTTCCAGCTCCAGGACGTGGAACTCTTCCTCCACACCGATGCGAATGCTCACGGCCACTCCTCGGGGTGTCGCCTCAATGCCTGCACGGTGACCTCCAAGTGCCCAGGACACCGATCCGTAAGCGCAGGGATGCGCCCTCGACGCAGCCGCCTCACAGATGAGCGCCCCTGCGACGTGATCAGAAGGGGCAGGTGATCAGGGCCAGGCCTCGTCGTCGGCGCGTGACCACGCCGGAGGAGCTCGCCACGGCCCGCCGCATGCGGCGCGACCCTTGCATGTTCTATGTCATGGAGCATAAGTTACCGAACGGTAGACCTCTTGGCGGCCCACCCGCACCCGACGTGTCAGAAAGGCACACCCGCATGTCCGAGAACCCGACCGTCGACACCGCGGACGCCGAGGCCGCCGGGCGCGTGAGCCCGCGCAGGAGCAGCAGCCGGGAGCGGATGATCCTCAGCGCCGCGGAGCTGCTGTGCGAGTACGGTGCGAGCGCCACCAGCATCGACCGGGTACTCGCGCACAGCGGCGCCCCGCGCGGTTCGGTGTACCACCACTTTCCCGGCGGGCGGGCGCAGCTGATCGACGAGGCGGTATCGCTTGCCGGCGACTTCATCGCCCGGCTGATCACCACCGCCATGGAGGCCGATGATCCGGTGCGGGCCATCGACGGCGTCTTCGCACTGTGGCGTGGCCGGCTCGTCGACAGCGGCTTCAGGGCGGGCTGCCCCATCGTGGCGGTGGCGGTGGAGACCAATGACGACGCACCGCAGTTGGTCCGCTCGGCCGCCGCGGTCTTCGCCCGCTGGCGGGAGGCTCTCACGGGCCTGTTCCTCAAGCACGGCCTGACCGAGGAGCGGTCCCGGAGGCTTGCCGCCTTCATCATCGCCGCGATCGAAGGCGCGGCGATCATGTGCAGGGCCGAGCAGAGCACCGCACCCATCGAGGCTGCCGCCACCGAAATCCACGACCTGCTGACCACCGCCCTGCGCGACAGGCCCGACCCGGCTCAGGAGCCCTGACCAGCCGGTACTTCATCCCCTCTCCCCCAGCTTCCAAGGAGCCACCGTGCCCACGCTCGACCGCCAGGACAACGTCTTCGTCCTCGACCTCGGAGACGGCGAGAACCGTTTCCACCCGGACTGGATCGCGTCCGTCGACGCCGCGCTGGACGAAGTGGAGAAGGCAGAGGGGCCACGCGCCCTGGTGACCGCCGCGACGGGGAAGATCTACTCCAACGGCCTGGACCTGGACTGGCTGTTCGCCCACGCCGACCAGTACCAGGAATACGTCGTCTCCGTCCACGAACTCTTCGCAAGGGTGCTGAGCCTGCCGGTGATCACCGTGGCCGCGCTCCAGGGCCACACCTTCGCCGCCGGCGCGATGCTCTCGCTGGCGCACGACTTCCGTGTGATGCGCGCCGACCGCGGATACTGGTGCCTGCCGGAGGCGGACATCAACATCCCCTTCACTCCGGGCATGTCCGCACTGATCCAGGCCCGCCTGGCCCCGCGGACCGCGCACGAAGCCATGGTCACCGCGCGGCGCTTCGGCGGCCACGACGCGCTCGCGGCGGGCATCGTCGACCGCGCGGTGGACGAGGAGACGGTGCGCAGCACCGCCGTCGAGATCGCAACGGCCATGCTGTCGAAGGCCGGTGACACCCTCGGCACCATCAAGACCCGTATGTACGCGCCCGCCCTGGCCGTCCTGCGCGACACGACCAGTCCCCTCGGCTGACGTGCCCGCAACGGGCCGTGCACGACGGTCTGTTCCGGCCAAGCACCGACACGGCCCAGGAGAACGACGGTACCCACCGCCCCCGTCCCGGGGCCTCGGATGCGTACGCGTCCGTGCTCAGCAGCCCCGATGGCGGGGCATCATCCGGTGCTGAGGCGAAAGCGTGATCATGGCGCCGATGCGCCGGCGGCGAGCATGTACATTTCCGGTCCCGTGCGACGGCCAGTCTCACTCGCCGCTCGATCGTCCGGCTCACGGGTTTACCTCCGGGTTGTCGAGGCGTGGGCCGTCGGTGCGCGCCTCCAGGGCGTGGAGCACGGCCACCATGTCCTCGCCGCCGTGGCCCCGCGCCACGGTCTCTTCGTAGAGGGCGTGGCAGACGTCGAGGAGAGGAGAGGCCAGGTCGGCCTTGCGGGCGGCTTCCGCGATCAGCCGGTTGTTCTTCAGGACGTCCTTGGCAGCCGCCTGGACGGCGAAGTCGCGGGCCAGCAGCTTGGGCCCCTTCACTCGGGAGACGGAGCTGGCCATCGGGCCCGCGTCCAGGACGGCCCGGAGCAGGCGCTGGTCGAGCCCGTGCCGGTCGGCGAAGTGGAACGCCTCGGTCAGACCGGTGACCAGAGTGATCAGAAACAGGTTCACCGAGAACTTCATCAGCAGGGCGCCCGGGACTCCGCCGCAGCCGAACGTCTCGCGGCACATGGGTGCGAGCAGGGGCCGTACGGATTCCACGGCGTCGTCGTCACCCGCCAGCATCGCCACCAGCTCCCCCTGCTCCGCCGGGACGCGGGAGCCGGAGACCGGGGCCTCGACATACCTCCCGCCCGCCGCCCGGACGGCGTCCTGCAGGCCGGCCGAGTACTCGGGCGAGGTCGTGCCCATGTGGACGAGGGTATGGCCGGCGGCGCGCGCGGCGAAGTCCGGGGTTCCGCGGCCCAGGACCGCGTCGACGGCGGGCTCGTCGGCCAACATGAGGATCACGGTCTCCGCCCGGTCGAAGACCTCGGCGGGGCTCGCCGCGACCTCGGCTCCGGCCGTGCGCAGGGGTTCGCACCGGGTCGGGGTGCGGTTGAAGACGACGAGGGGCGTCCCGGCGCGGGTGAGCTTGAGCGCCATGGGCTGTCCCATGACCCCCAGGCCGATGAAACCCACGGACACGATGCACCGCCGATTCCGGCCCGTGCGGACGCCGGGCCTTTCTCAGTTCGCTGCTTATGACAGCGGTCATAGTAGTGGATTCTATGACGACGGTCATAGGGTTGGTGCCGGAAAGCTCAAGGCACGGGAGGTCGGAATGGCGGTGTCCGAACGGGGGCCACGGGAGCGGATGGTCTTCAGCGCGGCCCAGCTCATCCGGCGCGAGGGGGTCGCCTCCGCGGGGATGCGCGAGGTCGCCGCTCACGCCGAGGCACCCCGCGGCTCGCTCCAGCACTACTTCCCCGGCGGCAAGGAGCAGCTGGTCAACGAGGCGGTGGCCTGGGCGGGACGGTACGCGGGCAACCGTGTCGCCCGTTTCCTCGCCGCGCTGCCCGAGCCGACGCCCAGCGGGCTGTTCGCCGAGATGGTGCGCCAGTGGACCGACGAGTACGAGGCCGGCGGCTTCGCGGGCGGCTGCCCCGTGGCCGCCGCCACGGTGGACTGCGCGGAGTCCACCGAGTCCACGCGGATGGCCGCGGCCGCCGCGTTCGCCACCTGGACCGGGCCGGTGGCCCGGGCCCTGGCGGACATGGGGGTGCCCGAGGAGCGGGCCGGTGCGCTCGCCACGCTCATGATCAGCACCGTGGAGGGGGCGATCCTCATGGCCCGGGCCGAACGGGACGTCCGGGCCCTGACGACCGTGGCCCGCGAACTCGGCCCCCTTCTCGACGCCGCGGTGAGCACGGCCGACAGGGGCGCAATCCCTTGCACAAGCAGGCGGCCCGGTAACCTGAACCGCTCGTAGACCGGGGGACTTGCGCGGGGCCATGACGACCGTTGCGACGGCCGCGCCGGCGTGCTTGGCGGGGGTGCCGCCGTGGCCGCTGCCCGGACAGCAACGGCACGCAGGAGCCTTCCGCCGAGCGGATGCTCGACAACGCGAATGACACGAACGAACGCGTCGCTCCTGGGCCGACCGGTACCCGGGATCGCCGACACGGTCGTCATCGCGCCATGTGCGGAGCGGCCCGTGGGGCTCGTCCGGAACGGCCTTGCAGTCCGTGCCGAACAACCATTGCTGGATCGACACGAGAGCGTTGCATGACCATGCGCAATGATGCATACTCTTCCTATGTCTAAGGTCCTCACCTCCCTTCCCGTCGGCGAGCGCGTCGGCATCGCCTTCTCGGGCGGGCTCGACACCTCGGTGGCGGTCGCGTGGATGCGCGACAAGGGCGCCGTCCCGTGCACCTACACCGCCGACATCGGCCAGTACGACGAGCCCGACATCGCCTCCGTGCCCGGCCGCGCCAAGACCTACGGTGCCGAGATCGCGCGCCTGGTCGACTGCCGCGCGGCGCTGGTGGAGGAGGGCCTGGCCGCTCTCACCTGCGGGGCGTTCCACATCCGCTCGGGCGGGCGCGCCTACTTCAACACCACGCCGCTCGGCCGCGCCGTCACGGGCACCCTCCTGGTCCGGGCCATGCTCGAGGACAACGTACAGATCTGGGGCGACGGCTCGACCTTCAAGGGCAACGACATCGAGCGGTTCTACCGGTACGGCCTGCTCGCCAACCCGCACCTGCGGATCTACAAGCCCTGGCTGGACGCGGACTTCGTGACCGAGCTCGGCGGCCGCAAGGAAATGTCGGAGTGGCTGCTCGCCCACGACCTGCCCTACCGGGACAGCACGGAGAAGGCGTACTCCACCGACGCCAACATCTGGGGCGCCACCCACGAGGCCAAGACCCTGGAGCACCTCGACACCGGCGTGGAGACCGTCGAGCCGATCATGGGCGTGCGGTTCTGGGACCCGTCGGTCGAGATCGCCGCCGAGGACGTGACGATCGGCTTCGAGCAGGGCCGCCCGGTGACGATCAACGGCAAGGAGTTCGCCTCCCCCGTCGACCTGGTGATGGAGGCCAACGCCATCGGCGGCCGCCACGGCCTCGGCATGTCCGACCAGATCGAGAACCGGATCATCGAGGCCAAGAGCCGCGGCATCTACGAGGCGCCCGGCATGGCCCTGCTGCACGCGGCGTACGAGCGCCTGGTCAACGCGATCCACAACGAGGACACCCTCGCTCAGTACCACAACGAGGGACGCCGCCTCGGCCGGTTGATGTACGAGGGCCGCTGGCTGGACCCGCAGTCGCTGATGATCCGCGAGTCGCTGCAGCGCTGGGTCGGCGCGGCCGTCACCGGCGAGGTCACCCTGCGGCTGCGGCGCGGTGAGGACTACTCGATCCTCGACACCACGGGCCAGGCGTTCAGCTACCACCCGGACAAGCTGTCCATGGAGCGCACCGAGGACTCCGCGTTCGGCCCGTTGGACCGGATCGGCCAGCTCACCATGCGCAACCTCGACATCGCCGACTCGCGCGCCAAGCTGGAGCAGTACGCCGGGCTCGGCCTGATCGGCACCGGCAGTCCCGCCATCGGTGCCGCCCAGGCGGCCGCGACCGGCCTGATCGGCACCATGCCGGAGATGCCGGAGGGCGGCGCCGAGGCCATCGCCTCCCGCGGCGAGGTCTCCGAGGACGAGGAGCTGCTGGACCGCGCCGCGATGGAGTTCGGCACGGACTGACCGGCCCGTCGAGCGGAATGCTCGGCACCCCCGAGGACGATGCACCACCGGAAAGGCCGGCTCGACGCCCACCGCGTCGAGCCGGCCTTCGCCTTCTCCGCTCTCCCGGCCCCCCTCGGTTTCACCGGCACCGCACTCCGCCCGACGGGCCGGCCGCGTTCACTACTGCCCGTCGGCGGGCTGTTTGTGGCGCTGGTAGTAGCGGGCCACCCGGGCGCGGTTGCCGCAGCGGGCGGGAGAACACCAGCGGCGGCGGGGGTGGGCCGGCAGGAAGAGCATCACGCAGTCATGGGCCTCGCACTGTCTGACCTTGCCGATGGCGGGGTCGGTGAGCAGGTCTGCCGCGGCATCGGCCAGCAGACCAGCGAGGCGGACACCGAGTGGGCCGGTGCGACGGAGCGCGGACGTGACCGTGCTGCCGTCCCAGGAGAGTTCGCGTACGGCGGGCGCGGTGCGCTGGGCCTCGGTGAGGGCGCGCAGGGCGGCTGCGGGAGGCACCTGCCCGTGCAGCAGGGCCAGGACCGCCTCCTCGGTGTGGGCGCGTACGGCGTGGATGGCGGCGAGGTCGGCCTCTGCCGGTACGGCGCTGTCCGTCTCCGGGGCGAGCCGGTCACCCTCCAGTGCCAGCCAGATGGCCAGACGCTCGGGTGTGTCGAGCAGGTCGGTACGGCCGTCGGCGCCCGCGGGGCGGGTGTTGACGAGGTCCAGGGCCAGGGGCTCGCCAGTCATCGGTTCGGTGTCACGCACGCGACTAACGGTACATGAGGCAGTTGACGCATTAGAACCTGGCGGGCTATATCTAATGCACCATCCAGCCAAGGAGGCATGTGAAATGACGGTCCCCGCCGCTCTTTCCCGCATCTCGGTACCGGCCCGTGCGACGCATCGCTTCGTCGAGGTCGACGGCGTGGAGGTCTTCTACCGGGAGTCACTCCCGGAGCGCCCCGACGCCCCCGTCCTGCTGCTCCTGCACGGCTTCCCCTCCGCATCGCACCAGTTCCGGCGGTTGATCGACAGCCTGGGCCGGCA
Source organism: Streptomyces sp. NPDC040410 (assembly GCF_055595715.1). NCBI lineage: Bacteria > Bacillati > Actinomycetota > Actinomycetes > Kitasatosporales > Streptomycetaceae > Streptomyces > Streptomyces sp. NPDC040410. Next base: position 113,658 of record NZ_JBVIVK010000009.1, on the reverse strand, counting down.
CTACCGGCTGATCGCCCCCGACTACCCCGGCTTCGGACACACCCGCACCCCCGACGGCTTCACCTACTCCTTCGAGCGCCTGACCGACATCGTCGAGGGCTTCACCGAGCGGCTCGGACTGACCCGGTACGCGATGTACCTCTTCGACTTCGGCGCCCCGGTCGGCTTCCGCCTCGCCCTGCGCCACCCCGAGCGGGTGACCGGCCTGGTGGTGCAGAACGGCAACGCCTACACCGAGGGCCTGTCCGACGCCGCCCGCGGCCTCACAGCGCTCACCCCGGACACTCCCGGCGCGGAGGAGACCATCCTCGACCTGCTCTCCCTCCCGGCCACCCGTGCGCAGTACGAGGGCGGCACCGCCGACCCCACGCTGGTCGCGCCGGAGGGCTGGCTGCTCGACCAGCACTTTCTGGACCAGCCCGGCCGCGATCAGGCCCAACTCGCCCTCGTCTACGACTACAAGAACAACGTCGCCGCCTACGCCGGCTGGCACGCCTGGCTGCGGGAGCACCGCCCGCCCGTGCTCATCGCCTGGGGCACCGGCGACCCCTTCTTTTCCGAACCCGGCGCCCGCGCCTACCTGCGCGACGTACCCGACGCGGAACTCCACCTCTTTCCCGCCGGCCACTTCGCCCTGGAGGACCACCTCCCCGAAATCGCCCCGCTCATCGCCGACTTCCTCGACCGCCTCCCCACCTGACCCTCCCACCCGACCCTCCGCTCCCGCCCGCCGGCCACGAGGCCACGCCTGTGTCCACTGCACCTTCCTCCTGATGCGTGTCACAGGCGTTGACCCCAAACTGACAGAACAGCAACAATGAGCGCCCAACGCCGTGAGAGCGCTCTCAAAGCCTGCCTCACATCTCCACGTCCCGCACGAGACCCGCGACTTCCAAGGAGATCGATGACCGGCAGCCAAGGCCCGGTATTCAGCCGCCGCGCGCTCATCGGGACCGGACTCGGCGTCGGCGCCGCTGTCTTCACCACCGCCGGCTCCGGCGCGGCCCGGGCGACGGAGCACCCGTACGCCGCCAGAGCCTCAGCCCAGCGCCGGGCGTATGCCTTCCTCGACGCCGCCATGGACGCCTACCCGGATCACGGCACCACCCGCCTGGCCCAGAGCTACACCGACCAGGCCGGCCTGTTCAGCACGGCGTTCACCTACGACAACGCCCTCGTGATCCTGGCGAACCTCGCGTCTCGCACCAAGGACGGCCGCTCCCGCGCCACGGCGCTGGGAGACGCGCTCCTCTACGCCCAGTCCCACGACCCCGCGTACGATGACGGCAGACTGCGCCAGGCCTACAACGTCGGGCCGTACACCTACTACGACGGTTCGCCGCAGCCGGACGGCTTCGTCCGGGCGGACGGCACGGCCAACGTCGGAACCCAGTTCGGCTTCACCGGCACGGCGGTGGGCGACATGGCCTGGGCCGGCATCGCGCTCGGCGCGCTCGCCCGCCGGACCGGGAAGCGCCGTTACCTCACCGGCGCCGTACGGATCGGCGAGTGGATCGACCGTGCCGGCCGCACCGACGAACCCCTCGGCGGCTACAAGTTCGGAGTCAACGGGGCCAACGAGAAACTGCCCTTCACCGCGACGGAGCACAACACCGACCTGGTCGGTCTCTTCGGACACCTCGCCCGACTCACCGGGGACCGGGTGTGGCTGGAGCGGCGCGCTCGTGCCGAGTCCTTCGTCAAGAAGATGTGGGAGCCGTCCGGAGGCTTCTTCTACACCGGTACGAACGACGGCGTGACGGTCAACAAGTCTCCGGTTCCCGAGGACACCCAGACCTGGACCCAACTCGCCCTGTCCTCCCCCGCCCATTCCCGCTCGCTGGACTGGGCCCGGACCGAACTGGCCGTCCTTGACACGGCGGACCGGCGCAACAGCACGGTGCCCGCGGGCCAGTCGTACGAAGGGGTCACGTTCAGCTCCGCAAGCCTCCTGGCGAACGAGGACGCCCCGATCGCCGAGTTCCAGCCCAAGCCCGACCGCAACGGAGTGTGGTTCGAGGGAACGGCCCACCTGGCGCTCGCCCTGCGCAACCGGCACGCCCCAGGAGACGAGACGCGCTCCCGGCGTCTCATCGCCTCCATCGAGCGGGCACAGGACCTGCTCGGTGGCGACCAGACCGTCGGGGGCAAGGCGCTGCCGGCCGAGTCCGGAATCGTCTCGGCGAGCAGTCCGCTCGGGACCGGTTTCGGGTTCGGCTACTACCCCTACCGGCACACGGGGTCCACGGCCTGGTACCTGATGGCAGTGGCACGGGCGAACCCCCTGCGGGCCTGACCGGAACGACGAGGCTGCCGCACATGAGCAACACCGAGCGGGGGTGGAGAGAGCACCTGCGTTCCCCCCACCCCGCGGGGCCGTCGGCGCAGCCGTCGCAGTCCGTTCGACGCCTTGCGCGACGGCCGCCGGGGATCACATGCTCTTCAGTCTCAAGTAGCGGCGGGCCTCCGGAAGTTCGGTCAGGGCGATCGCGGCCAGGGCGGCCGTGACCGCTCCCACGACGGCTCTCACTACTTTGGCGGGGATGAAGATGCCGTTCTTCATGGCGGGGTTCACCTCCTCTCGGCGGCGTCGGTGAGGATGTCGGCGACCACGGACTCGACGAAGGGCACGGAGCGCTCGACGGCGTCGCGGACCGGTTCGCTGAGGCCGACCACGACATCGACTTCGTCGCCGTTCATGCGGACCTGCGGCTCGCAGCCGACGACGAGTACGCGCGGCAGCTGTCCGTCGCCCAGGCTCCGGGCGAGGGCGAGGACCTTGACGGGGTCCATGGCATGCGCCTCGGGGGCGCCCCCGGCGGGCAGTTCCGCGAGGTCGGGTTCGATGAGGCTGAGCGTCCCGGGCGGCTGGCCGTGGGGGGTGGCGTCCAGCAGGACGACGGTGTCGTAGCCGTCCAGCATGCGGTAGGCGAGGTCCATTCCGCGGATGCCGAAGTCGGCGACGTGGACGCCGTCGGGGAGCGGCCGGCGGGCCAGGGCGGCGGCGGCCTCGGGGCCGAAGCCGTCGTCGGCCATGAAGATGTTGCCGACGCCCGCGACGAGCACACGGTGGCCCGGCGGGTCGCCGGCGGGCCCGGTGAGCGGTTCGAGTTCGTCGGGGGCGAAGAAGAACCGGTGGCCGATCTGGCTCGCGGAACCGAGGTCGCGGCCCGGGTCGCCTTCGAGGACGACGGCGACGTGCACCTGTCCCTCGAAGTCCTCCTCCACGGCGGCGACTTCGGCGATCCGCCCGGCCAGCGCCAGGTCCATGATGTCCGCCCGCCGGGACGGCCGCAGCCGCACCCGTGTGCCAGGACGGTAGGAGACGCCGTTCACTTTCCCTCCCCCGGGGCCGCGTTGAACTCGCGGATGGTGCCGTGCAGGGCCATCAGGTCGTCGGTGCCGAGCCCGGCGCAGCGCTCGAGGATCTCTCGCGCGCGCGGGTCGCTCGCCCGCGCCTCGGCCCGTTCCTCCTCGGTCAGGCTCAGCACGCTCAGCACCAGCAGCTGGTCGATCTCGGTTCCGTCGAAGAGGTCGCCCGGGCTCTCGGGCGCGACCCGTGGGAAGTCGTACAGCGTGACCGGCGAGGACAGCACGGTGTGGGCCCGGCCGTCGCCCTGGTCGGTGCCGACCAGTACCGGCCAGGTGCCCTCGTTGCCGCAGGCGGCGGCATGGTCGCGCAGCGCAGCGGGCGGGTCGAGGAGGGAGAGGAAGCTGCCACGGTCCGTGTGCAGCACGGTGTGGGTGGAGACGAAGGCGTACGAGGCCGCGGCCTCCCTCGCGTGCCGGGCGCCGGGGTCCGGCACCGGGCAGGGCGTGCTGTTGGCGATCCGCACGGTCAGCCGGCGTACGCCGTCCGCGACCGGCTCGGCCGTGACCTCGACCGTACCGGTGAGCCGCTGCCAGCTCCGCACGAGGCAGGCGGGTCCGCCCGGCAGTTCCTCGGTGTCGGTGCCCTCGGGGATGTCGACGGCCGCGGTGCCGGGGGCACCGGTCAGCACGACCTCACGTTCGGTCACCTCCTGCCAGCTGACGTAGCGCTCCCCGGCCACGGTCAGTTCGTCGACGGGACGGCCGTCCTGGGTCACGGTGCGGTCCACCACCTGGAGGAAGCGCACCCGCACCGTGAGGTCGTCGGCGGGCCCCTCGTGGAGCACCTGAGTGGTCATGGTGGCCCGTTCGCCGAGCGCGCCGGCGCAGGCGGAGGGGAAGACACCGCCGAAGGTCCAGCGTTTGGCGTTCTTCAGCGCGGACCGGCGGTAGGGCCACAGCAGGTAGCCCTCGTAGAGGCAGGTCCGGGTGATCTTCTCGACGTCCGAGAGGCCGGCCGAAAGGTCCGAGTGGTCGGTGAGGGTCATGTGGTGGAGGTTCCCGAGTGGTGGAGGGCGGCGCTGTCGAGCAGGGCGCGCACGGCGTGGTCGGGGGTGCCGAGGACGTGCCGGGCGCGGTAGGCGTCGAGGCGGTCGTAGGTCTCACGGGACAGCCGCAGCCAGGGGCTGTCAGCGTGGTATCGGTCGGTCAGGGAGTGCCAGAGCTCGGCGGGCAGTGCGTATCGGGTGTCGCCGTCCGACCAGGAGATGCGGGAGGCGGTGAGTGCGCCCGAGCCCGGGGCCCGGTGGAAGACGGTGCCGCTGAACAGGAAGTCGAGCGGCAGGTCGCCGTCGCCGACGGCGCGCAGGTACTTGGTGAGGGCGAGCTCGGTGTCGTACGAGCACTCGACGGGGATCTGTACCGTCGTGCGGTCGTCGAAGGCCGGGACGTGGACCGTGGTCCGCGTCCAGGTGAGCGGGCGCATGCCGGCCGCCCACTGCTCGGGCGCCCCGAACAGCTCGCACAGCGCCTCCTCGGCCTGCGGGCCGTAGCGGCGGCGGGCGACATCGATGCGGATGACGGTGGTCAGGGCGACGGAGCTGACGGGTCCGCCGCCCGTTCTTGCGATCTCCAGGCCGAAGCGGAGGGTGGGCAGCGCGGCGAAGCGCTCCTCCTCCGCTCCGGTGACGGTGAAGGCCAGATCCGGCGCCGCGGGAGCGGACAGCGCGGGCGGCGCCGTCATGCCGGGGAGAGATTCGGCATGTCCGGCAGGACCGGGTTGTGCTGCCGGGCGTTGATGCCGGTCGAGCGGCGGGCCGTCGAGCGGTCGTCGCGGCGGTGGCCCGGCTGACGCTTGTAGAAACCCCGGTGGTTGCCGCGCCGTACGCCGGCGACGTGCGCGGGCTTGTCGGGCTCGACGTCGGGTTTGCCTACGGTGATGCCCATGCCGCCTCCTCGGTGGTGATGGGGGTGGGTTCGGTCAGTCCTCGGAAGAAGTCCTCGACCCGCTGCCACACCTCAGGGCCGCCGTCCAGTCCCTTCCAGTGTGCGCGCACGACGGCGACCAGGCGGTAGCAGTCGTCGAGCGGGAGCAGCCAGTGCTCGCTCGCCCCGTGGGCCCGGTACACAAGCAGGGCCTGCACGTCTGGGATCAGCTTCGGCAGGTCGGGATGGCACTGCTCGACCTCCCGCCAGCTGTCCGGCAGGACGGTCGCGCGCAGTGCGCCCAGAGGGCTCGGATAAGCCGCGGTGACCTCCCCGCTCTCGCCCGAACGGGTGAAGAAGGCGAGAGAGACGGGGACGCCGAGGCTCGCCCATACGGCGTCCTCGACGCGGCAGCCGTCGAGCCGCCGCCGCTCCTGCGGCAGCAGCCGGAAGCCGCCGGCCGAGGTGGCGTCGTGGTCGAACAGCACGGCGCAGGCGCGGCATGCACAGGAGACGGCGCCGGTGGCGGGCTGGAGCACATGGCGGTGCGGGACTCCCGGGGGCAGCGGCTCGGCGCACAGGTCGCACCGCTCCTCCCGGGTGTCCTGTCCCTCGGCCCGGGCGGCCTGCCGGGCCACGCGCCGCAGCCCGCTCATCCGCAGGCACCTCCGGCGACGGGCGTACGGTCGCGGAACAGCGCGTCCACGGGGATCAGCGCCCCCTCCCCCGCGCCGCTGTCCACCTGTACGTCCTCGACCTCCGGTGCCCGGGCGGCGAGGGCCTCCCGTACGGCTTGCTCGCTCCCCGCGGAGCCGCAGCCGCCTCCCTGGATCCGGACCCGTACGGCACTTCCGGACAGCTCCAACAGCTCGGGAGGACCGGGCAGTTCGGCGAGCGCCTCCCGCACCCGGGTCTCGACCGGGTCGGGGTGCAGGTCGTGGACGAGCAGGAGGTGGCCGACCAGTTCGTCGGCGGCCAGCTGTCCCAGGAGGTCGGGGTGGTCGGCCAGTTGGGCGGTGATCCGGCCCAGGCACTGCCCGTAGAGTCCGACGAGTGTCTCGACGGTCTGGGCGGCCCGGGCCGCCGCGAGGCCGTCCGGCAGGGTGTCCAGGCCGGACAGCCGTTCCTCGGCCAGCGCCACCTGGCCGCGGGCGAACGCCTCGTCCCAGGGTTCCCAGGTCATCCGCGGTCGCCCTGGTCCGCGAGGGCGCCGAAGGTCGGCGAGTGGGACTGGGTGAGGGTGCGGCCGCCGCCGAGGTACATGTGGACGCCGCACGGCAGACAGGGGTCGAAACTGCGGACGGTGCGCATGATGTCGATGCCCTTGAAGTTCTCCGGCCCGTTCTCCTCGAAGATCGGGCAGCCCTGCACCGCGTCCTCGTAGGGCCCCGGGGTGCCGTAGAAGTCGCGCGGGCTGGCGTTCCACGGGGTCGGCGGGTAGGGGTGGTAGTTGGCGATCTTGCCGTCGCGGATCACCATGTGGTGGCTGAGCACACCGCGCACGGCCTCGTGGAAGCCGACCCCGATCGCGTCCTTGGGCACCTTGAAGTCCTGGAAGGTCTTCGTGACACCGGAGCGGACCTCGTTCAGGGCCTGGTCGACGAAGTGCAGCGCCATGCCCGCCGCGTAGGCGACGAAGTACATGCGGGCCCGGTTGCGCTCGATGGTGTTGGGGAACGGCGGCGGGTTCCACTCCAGCCGGACCTCTGGCGAGGACGGGGTCCTGGGCAGGTCGATCTGCACGCTGTGCCCGGTGGAGCGCACGTACGGGGTGTTGACCTTCCCGGCGAGAGCGGTGGCCCACAGGCGGGCGATGGGGCCGCCGCCGGTGTCCAGGGCGAGGAAGTCACTGGTGCGCTTGTCGAACCAGCGCGGGCTCATCACCCAGCTGTAGTTGCCGCCGTCCAGGTCACGCTTCTGCGGTGCGGGCAGGGTGGTCTGGTTCCAGGGGTGGCGCTTGTCGACCGGGTTGCCGAGCGGGTCCTTGTCGACGAAGGTCTCCTCGCCCGTCCAGTCCTCGTAGTAGGAGCTGCCGAGCAGGATGCGCATGCCGAGGTTGATGTCGACCAGGTCGGTGGTGACGAGCTCGTTGTCGACCACGATGCCCGGGGTGACGAACATGCTGTTGCCCCACTCGTTCATCTTCTTGTAGCTGTAGTCGACGACCTCGGGGTCCTGGAAGGCACCCCAGCAGCCGAGCAGGGTACGGCGGCGGCCGACCTCCTCGTAGCCGGGCAGGGCCTCGTAGAAGAAGTCGAAGACGTCGTCGTTCATGGCGACGGCCCGCTTGACGAAGTCCAGGCAACGAGTGAGGCGGACCAGGTAGTCGGTGAACAGCTGCGGGGTGGCGACCGTGCCGACGCCGCCCGGATAGAGGGTGGAGGGGTGCACATGGCGGCCCTCCATCAGGCAGATCATCTCCCGGGTGAGGCGGCTCATGACGAGCGCCTCCTTGTAGGTGGCGCCCTCGAAGGGGTTGTACGAGCTCATGATGTCGCCGATGGTGCGGTGCCCGTGCTGGTCGCCGCGCGGCGCGGGGGTGCGCTCGGCCCGCTCCCACACCCCCGGGTTGGTCTCCTTGACCATGCGTTCGCAGTAGTCGACGAAGACCATGTTGTCCTGGAAGATCGTGTGGTCGAACATGTACTCGGCGGCCTCGCCGAGGTTGACGATCCACTCGCCGAGCGGCGGCGTCTTCACCCCGTACGCCATGTTCTGCGCGTACACCGAACAGGTGGCGTGGTTGTCCCCGCAGATGCCGCAGATGCGGCTGGTGATGAAGTGTGCGTCGCGGGGGTCCTTGCCCTTCATGAAGACGCTGTAGCCACGGAAGATCGACGAGGTGCTCTTGCACTCCACGACCTCGCGCGCAGTGAAGTCGATCTTCGTGTAGATGCCCAGGTTGCCGACGATCCGGGTGATGGGGTCGAAGGCGACATCCGTGAGGATGCGCTGCTCCGCGGGGGCGGCCTGCCTCGTCGTCACTGGACGGGTTCCTTTCGCATGAAGGACGTTCGCTGAGTTCGGGGGGGGTTACTTGCCGGGCCGGTAGCGCGGAGCGAAACCGGAGGTGAGCTGCGGGCGGTTGTGCCGCCACTTGGGCTCACGGTTGACGGAGCGGTTGGTGATGGCGCGCAGGGTGCGCACGAGCGGGCCGTAGGAGGAGGCGAGGAAGCCCGAGGAGAGGCTGCCGCCGGGGGGCTCGTCCATGAACGGCATGAACTTGTCCGGGAAGCCGGGCATGGTGCAGCCGATGCAGATGCCGCCGACGTTGGGGCAGCCGCCGATGCCGTCCATCCAGCCGCGCTTGGTGACGTTGCAGTTGACGACCGGCCCCCAGCAGCCGATCTTCACCTGGCACTTGGGCGAGTTGTAGTCCTTGGCGAAGTCGCCCTGCTCGTAGTACGCGGCGCGGTCGCAGCCCTCGTGCACCGTCTTGCCGAACAGCCAGGTGGGCCGCAGCTGCTCGTCGAGCGGAATGGGCGGGGCCATCCCGGCGGCCTGGTAGAGCAGCCAGGTCACGGTCTCCATGAAGTTGTCGGGCTGGACGGGGCAGCCGGGCACGTTGACGATCGGCAGTCCGCCGGCGGAGCGGAAGTCCCAGCCCAGGTAGTCGGCCAGGCCCATACAGCCGGTGGGGTTGCCCGCCATGGCGTGGATACCGCCGTACGTGGCGCAGGTGCCGACGGCGATCACGGCGAAGGCGCCGGGGGCGAGGCGGTCGATCCACGTGTTGAAGGTGATGGGCTCGCCCGTGCGGGGGTCGTTGCCCATCGAGGTCCAGTAACCCTCGCCGTTGATGCGCTCGTTGGGGATCGAGCCTTCCACGACGAGGACGTACGGGGCACCCAGCTCGCCGTCGGCGGCCTGGTGGAACGGGCGGGTGAAATCGTCGGCGCTCTCGTAGGCGAGCACCTTGTTGTGCAGGACGACCTTCGGCAGTCCCGGGATGGCGCCGAGGACCACGTCTTCCAGACTGGGCAGCGATGCCGCCGTGACCGAGATGGTGTCGCCATCGCAGCTCATGCCCTCGGAGGTCCACAGGATGTGAACCTCGTCCACGGCCGTGGGGGCCTCGGTGTCGGTGCTCATGGAATCCCTTCCTGACGGCGTCCCCCGCAGCAGGCTGACATAACAGTCATTCAGTCACCATTCGGACACTCCGTTCGGAGATGTTCCGGCGTCCCGTTCGGCCGTCGCTTGCGTACGAAGGCGGAGCGCAGCGCGTGGTAGGGAGCTTCCGGGTCGTCGAAGACGGCACGCATGCGCGCCAGCTCGGCAGCGCGGTAGGCGCTCAGCGGTCGTACGGCCTCGTCGCGCTCCCGCGCGACCTTCTTCGCTCCCAGCCGGGCAGGCAGCCCCTGCGACCGGGCCAGCCGGTCGGCCATTCGGGTGATCTCTCCCGCGAATCCGCTCGGGGCGCACTCCACGACACGGTCCACCAGCCCGAGGGCCTCGGCGGCGTGGGCGGTGAGCGGCAGCGCGTCCTCGGTGAGCCGCGCGGCGAGGGCCGGGCCGACCCGGCGCGGCAGGGTGTAGGTCCAGTACTCGGAGCCGTACAGGCCCATCAGGCGATAGTGCGGATTGAGGAGGGCACCGCGGCGGCACCAGACCTCGTCCGCGGCGAGCGCCAGCATGGCGCCGCCCGCGGCCGCGTTGCCGGGGAGGGCCGCGACGACGATGCGGTCGGTGGTGGTGAGGATCTGCTCGACCAGGTCGTCGATGGCCTCGATGTTGGCCAGGGACTCGGCGGCGGGGTCGGCTGACGCCTCGATGACGTTGAGGTGGATGCCGTTGGAGAAGAAGTCCCTTCTTCCGCCCAGGACGATGACGTCCACCGGGCGGGTTCGGGCGTGGCGGTATGCGGAGAGGAGCCGTCGGCACTGGTCGGTGCTCATGGCTCCGCCGGGGAAGCGGAAGCGTACGTAGCCGACGGTTCCCTGTTCCTCGTAGGCGATGTCGAAGTGGCTTCCGCCTGTTGCTGGCCGGCCGCGGGTTGTGGTGGGTTGCTCGCGCAGTTCCCCGCGCCCCCATCGTCGCTCCCGTGCGTCGTCGGGTGCGGGGTGTACCTGCGGCAGCAGATCGCCCAGTGCCTGCGTCGCCGGGAGCTTGAACGTCGGCGAGCCGCCCGCCCTGCGGCGGGGGCGTAGCTCGGGAATCCATACGGCGCCGTCTCGCGTCGCTCGGCAGATGGCGCCATGGCGCGTGGCCAGGATCTCGCCCGGAGTTCCCGTGAGCCGGTCCTCCGCGTGGCCGCCGTGGAGGTACCACTCGCCGCCGAGGAACGTGTCGAGGACACCCGGCTGTGAGTCGGCGGCGCGGAGTTTGCGCAGCACCGTGTCCGTGGTGTCGCGGTCCCAGTCGATGCGGCGCTCCTCCTGGCGCAGGTAGGGCTGCCACGTGTGGGCGGGGGGCGTGACCGGTGTGAAGGTGCCCGAGGCGAAGCGTTCGACGGCGAGCAGGACCGCCCGGAGGGCCGCGTCGGCCAGTTCGCCGCGGTACAGGTCGCTCTTGCCGACGCCCGGGGGCACGGTGAAGTCGGCCGACGCCCACACCGGTCCGGCGTCCATCTCGGCGACCGCCTGAAGGACCGTCACACCCCATCGTTCGAGGCCGGCCTGCACCGCCCGGTCGAGGGACGACGGGCCCCGGTCGCCGGGCGGTCCCGGATGCACGATCAGGCAGGGGTACGCCGACCAGACCTCTTCCGGGACGGCGGTCGTCAGCATGGGCGCGATCACCAGCTCGGGCGCGTGACGGCGCACCGCGGCGATGAGCCGCTCGTCGTCGCCGAGGGCCAGCTCCACGGCGACCGGGTGCCCGAGATCGCGCAGCTCGGCGAAGACCCGCTGCGTGAGGCTGTTGAACGCGCTGGCAAGGAGCAGAATCCGTATCACGCGCCGATGCTGCCCGGCGACCGCCGCACTGTCTGCGAGGCGCGCCCCGCAGACCGTGCGCTTGGGCCGCCCGGGGGAAAACACACTCCGTCCCCTGCCACGTGCCGGACCGGGGCTTCGGCCGTGCCTACCGTGGCGGACCATGCACGAGCTGTCGATCGCCGCCGCCGTGGTGGAGAGCGCCGAGGGCGTCGCCCGCGAACACGGGGCCGACGCGGTGGCAGGCGTGACGCTGCGGATCGGTGAACTGGCGGGCGTGGTCCCGGACGCACTGCGGTTCTCCTTCTCACTGGTCGCCGAGGGCACCGCACTTCAGAGCGCCGAGCTGGTCATCGAAGAGGTGCCGGCCCGGGCCCGCTGCGGCGGCTGCGACGCCCGCTTCGCGGTCGGCTCACCGCCCGCGCTGTGGTGCCCGCACTGCGACGCGGCGGCGGCCGAACTGCTGAGCGGGCGGGAACTGGAACTGGCGGAGGTACGAATGGCAGGGAGCCCGTGATGTGCCGAAGCGTCGACGTACGAACGGCCGTACTGGCCAAGAACGATTCCCTGGCGGCGCAGCTCCGCGCCGACCTGGCGAAACGGCGGGTGACCGCGGTCAACCTGCTCTCCAGTCCCGGCAGCGGCAAGACCGCGCTCCTCGAGCTGGTGCTGCGCCGTGCCCGGGAACGCGATGTGGCCGTAGCAGCCCTCACCGCGGACCTGGCCACGGAGAACGACGCCCGCCGCCTGGCCCGGTCCGGAGCGCCGGTGAAGCAGGTGCTGACCGGCGGCCTGTGCCATCTGGAGTCCGCCCAGCTGCGCGGGCTCATCGACGGCTGGCTCCCGGAGGCGACCCGGCTCCTGTTCGTCGAGAACGTCGGGAATCTCGTCTGTCCCGCCTCCTACGACCTGGGCGAGACGCTGCGCGTGACGCTCATGTCCGTGACGGAGGGCGAGGACAAGCCGCTGAAGTACCCGACCGCCTTCGGGGCGGCCCATCTCGTGGTGCTGACGAAGACCGATCTCGCCGACGCCGCCGGCTTCGACGACTCCGCCTTCACCTCGGCCGTGGAACGCGTGAACCCAGGGGTGGAGATCCTGCGCACCTCGGCCCGTGACGGGCGCGGTGTCGACATCCTGCTCGACCGCGTCCTCACCGTCGCCGACGGAGCGGCGCCGCACGCGCCCCTGCTCGCGGCAGACCATCTGCGCAACCACGGGCACCACCACGGTCCCGCCCATGACCACGGCGACGCCCGCGCGGACGACCACGACCACGGCACCGCCCACCCCCCGGGGCACGCGCACGGCCGCGCGACCCGGCCCGCCACCGCGTGACCTCCACGACGACGGCCCGGGACACGGCGGACCCGCCGGCAGTACGGCGCCGGGTCATCGTGCGCGGGACCGTGCAGGGGGTCGGGTTCAGGCCCTTCGTGCACGGTCTGGCGGCGGAGCTGTGCCTCGCCGGCCATGTACGCAACGGCGGCGAAGGCGTGATCGCCGAGGTGGAGGGCGCCCCGGAGTCCGTGGCGGAGTTCTGCCTGGCCCTGACCGAGAGGCCGCCGCCCCTGGCCGACGTCCAAGAGGTGACGTACGAGAGCGTCCCGGCCGTCGGCGCGCCCGGCTTCGTCATCCACCCTTCCGACGGCAACGGCACGAGCCTGACGCTCATTCCTCCGGACACCGCGACCTGCCAGGACTGTCTGCGGGAGCTGGCCGACCCGGCGGACCGCCGCCATCGGCACCCCTTCATCACATGCACGCACTGCGGGCCCCGCTTCACCATCTCCACCCGTCTGCCCTACGACCGGGCGACGACCACGATGGCCGCCTTCGATCTGTGCCGGCAGTGCGCCACCGAGTACGCGGACCCGGCCGACCGCCGTTTCCACGCCCAGCCGGTGGCCTGCCACGACTGCGGGCCCAGGCTGCGGCTCACCGTTCCCGGCGGGCGTCCGTACGAGGGCGGGACGGCGCTCGCCGAGGCGCGGCGGATGCTGGCGCGGGGATCCGTGCTGGCCGTCAAGGGGCTCGGCGGCTACCACCTGGCCTGCGACGCCACCGACGAGCGGGCGGTCGCCGGCCTGCGCGAGCGCAAGGAGCGCGGCGGCAAACCGTTCGCCGTCATGTGCGCCGACCTGGCCGCGGCCGAGCGGCTGGCCCACGTCGGACCGGAGGAGGAGGCGGCGCTGACGGGCCGTCGGCGGCCGATCGTGCTGCTGCGCCGCCGGGCGGGGGCCCGCGGGCTCGCCGACGCGGTGTGCCCGGGCAGTCCGGACGTCGGCGTGCTGCTGCCGTACACCCCGCTGCACCGGCTGCTGTTCGGTCTTCCGGGCGATCCGCCGGGCCCCCAGGTACTGGTGATGACCAGCGGCAACCGTTCCGGGGAGCCGATCGTCACCGACGACGCCGGGGCTCTGGAGAGGCTCGCCGGGATCGCCGACGCCTGGCTGTGGCACGACCGGGTCATCGAAATGCCCTGTGACGACTCGGTGGTCCGGGTCCGCCCGGACGGGGGCGGCGAGGTCGTGCTGCGCCGGTCGCGCGGCCATGTCCCGGAGCCGGTCGCGCTGCCCGTCGCTGTCGCCCCGGCGCTCGCCGTGGGCGGTGACCTGAAGAACGCCCTGTGTCTGGGAGCGGACGGCCGCGCCTGGTTCTCCCCGCACATCGGCGACATGGGCGACCTGGCCACCGTCAGGGCCTTCGAGCGCGCCGGGAGCCGTCTGCGGGCGCTGACCGGGATCACCCCGGCTGTGCTGGCGGCCGACAGGCACCCGGGCCACCACTCCGCCCGTTGGGCACGGCGTACCGCAGCGGCGGGCGGTCTCCCGCTGCGTCTGGTCCAGCATCACCACGCCCACATCGCCTCGGCCATGGCCGAGCACGGCCTGGACGGCGATGCGCGGGTCATCGGCGTCGCCTTCGACGGCACCGGTTACGGCGACGACGGGGCGGTCTGGGGCGGCGAGGTGCTGATCGCCGGATACGACGGCTACCACCGGTTCGCGCATCTGCCGTACGCCCAGCTCCCCGGCGGTGACGCGGGCGTGGCCAACCCGTGCCGCACGGCTCTGGCCCGGCTGTACGCCGCCGGCCTGCCCTGGCACGCGGGCCTGCCCTGCGTCGCCGCCTGCGCCCCGGACGAACTGCGTCTGCTGCGCCGGCAGTTGGACCGCGGGATCGCGTGCGTGCCGACTTCCAGCATGGGCCGGCTCTTCGACGCGGTCTCCTCCCTGACCGGGATCTGCCACCGGGCCCGCTACGAGGCTCAGGCGGCCATCGAGCTGGAGGCCGCGGCGGTCCTCGCGTGGCCGGAGGAGACCGGGGCGTACGCCTTCACCCGCGGTCTGGACCCGGGCCCGGTGCTCGCCGCGATCGTGGCCGACCTGCGGCACGGCGTGCCGGTGCCGGTGATCGCCGCCCGTTTCCACCGCGCGGTCGCGGCGGCCGTGGCGGAGGTCTGCCGGTCCGCCCGCCGGGAGACGGGAGCGGATGTGGCCGCTCTGTCGGGCGGGGTGTTCGCCAACACGCTGCTCGACACCGAATGCGCCGCGCTGCTGGCGGCGGACGGTTTCACGGTCCTCCGCCACCGGCGGGTGCCACCCAACGACGGCGGACTCGCGCTCGGCCAACTGGTCGTGGCGGCCCGGACGAATCGCTGCGAACGACAAGGAGAACGCTGATGTGCCTGGCGGTACCCGGCCGCGTGGTCGGGATCGAGGACCGGGACGGCACGCGCATGGCGCGGGTCGACTTCGGCGGGGTGGTCAAGGACGTGTGTCTGGCCTACGTCCCGGACGCGGAGGTGGGCGAGTACGTCATCGTCCACGTCGGCTTCGCGCTGCAGCGGCTGGACGAGGAGTCGGCCCGCGCCTCACTGGAGCTGTTCGAGCAACTCGGGCTGCTGGAGGAGGAGTTCGGCGACGCATGGGCGCGCGCCGAGGCGGAGGGGACGGCCCACGAGCAGGAGGGCACGCGATGAAGTACATCGAGGAGTTCAACGACCCGGAGCTGGCCCGCCGGCTGCTGGACGACATCCACGCCACCGTCACCCGCCCCTGGGCGATGATGGAGGTCTGCGGCGGACAGACCCATTCGATCATCCGCCATGGCATCGACCAACTTCTGCCCGACGAAGTCGAGTTGATCCACGGACCAGGCTGTCCGGTGTGTGTCACACCGCTGGAGATGATCGACAAGGCGCTGGCGATCGCGTCCAGAGCGAACGTCGTCTTCTGCTCGTTCGGCGACATGCTGCGTGTACCCGGCACCGACCGCGACCTCTTCCGCGTCCGGGGCGAGGGCGGTGACGTCCGGGTGGTGTACTCGCCGCTCGACGCCCTGGACATCGCCCGGCGCGAGCCGGACAAGGAGGTCGTGTTCTTCGGCATCGGCTTCGAGACCACCGCCCCGGCCAACGCGATGACCGTCCACGAGGCCCGCCGCCTCGGCATCCGCAACTTCAGCCTGCTGGTGTCGCATGTACGCGTCCCGCCCGCGGTCGAGGCGATCATGCAGGCGCCCGACTGCCGGGTCCAGGCGTTCCTGGCGGCCGGTCACGTGTGCAGCGTGATGGGGACGGCCGAGTACCCGGAGCTGGCCGAACGTCACCGGGTGCCGATCGTGGTGACGGGATTCGAACCGCTGGACATCCTGGAGGGCGTCCGCCGTACCGTCCGTCAACTCGAACGCGGGGAGCACCGGGTGGAGAACGCCTACCCGCGAGCGGTGCGCGAGGCGGGCAATCCGGCCGCGCTGCGCATGATCGAGGAGGTCTTCGAGATCACCGACCGCGCCTGGCGCGGCATCGGCACCATCCCGGACAGCGGCTGGCGGCTGTCCGAGGCCTTCCGGCCGTACGACGCCGAGCACCGCTTCGACGTCGGCGACGTACGGACCGTCGAGTCTCCCGAGTGCCGCAGCGGCGAGGTCCTGCAGGGCCTGATCAAGCCCAACGAATGCCCCGCCTTCGGCACGACCTGCACCCCGCGCACCCCCCTGGGCGCGACGATGGTCTCCAGCGAGGGTGCCTGCGCGGCGTACTACCTGTACCGGCGACTGGAGGTGGCCCCCGTTGGCTGACACCGAGACGGCCGAGACGACCGTGAATCCGGCGAACTGGACGTGCCCCGTTCCCCTGCGCGACCACCCGGTGGTCGTCATGGGTCACGGAGGCGGCGGTGCCCTGTCCGGCGAGCTGACGGAGCATCTGTTCGCCGCGGCGTACGGCAACGAGACGCTGGCCGCGCTCACCGACTCCGCGGCCGTCGAACTGGGCGGCGCCCGGCTGGCGTTCTCCACCGACTCCTACGTCGTACGACCGCTGTTCTTCCCCGGCGGCAGCATCGGCGACCTGGCGGTCAACGGCACCGTCAACGACTTGGCGATGAGCGGCGCCCGGGCGGCGTATCTGTCCACGGCCTTCATCCTGGAGGAGGGCGTCGAGCTGGACGTGGTGGGCCGCATCGCCCAGGCGATGGGGGCGGCCGCCTGCGCCGCCGGGGTGACGGTGGCGACGGGCGACACCAAGGTCGTCGAGTCGGGGCACGGCGACGGCGTGTACGTGAACACCTCCGGGATCGGCCTCATCCCGGAGGGCGTCGACATCCGCCCCCAGCGGGCGACACCGGGGGACGTGGTCATCGTCAGCGGCCCGGTCGGTGCGCACGGAGTCGCCGTGCTCAGCGTGCGCGAAGGGCTGGAGTTCGGTTCCGACGTGGTCAGCGACACCGCGCCGCTGGGCGGCCTGGTGGCCGCGATGCTGGAGGTCACCCCGGACCTCCACGTCCTGCGCGACCCCACCCGGGGCGGGCTCGCCACATCCCTGTGCGAGATCGCCGCCGCCTCCGGCACCGGTGTCGTCCTCACCGAGAGCGCCGTCCCCGTGCCCGGCTCCGTGGCCGCCGCCTGCGGCTTCCTCGGCCTCGACCCGCTGTACGTGGCCAACGAGGGGCGCCTGGTGGCCTTCGTACCGCCCGAGCACGCCGACGCCGTCCTCGCCGCGATGCACGCCCACCCGCAGGGCGCCGGCGCCGCCGTCATCGGCACCTGCGTGTCCGAGCACCCCGGCATGGTCGTCGCCCGGACGGGCCTCGGCGGTACCCGGGTCGTGGACCTGCCGCTGGGCGAGCAACTGCCGCGCATCTGCTGAACAGCGCCGGCGCCGGTCTCCGTGGTGGCCGGCGCCGGCAGCTCATCGGCTTCGCAGGTAACGCAGCGCCCTCCCCACCGGGCGCCTGACCGGTTGCGGCACGGGAACGCGCCGCCACAGCGCGGCCCGCGCCGGGACATCGCTGAGCCGGTGGTAGAACTCCCCCACGTCCAAGGCGAGTTGCCGGCTCGCCGTCCAGTACGGGATGACCGCCAGGGGCGGTGTGCCCACCTGCCTCGCCTGCCCGGCGAGCGGCCTGCTCTTCAAGACCCCGCGCAGCGCCGGACCGCGGCCGAGCCCGAGGAACTGGAAGTACGCGGAGACGTCGTACACGCCCCCTTCCAGGGGGCCGCCGCCGGCCGCGGTGAACGGATCGATCCGCAGCGTTCCGGACACGACAGGCTTCTTCCGGCCGCGCCCCGCCCTCTCCAGCCCGACCGAGAGATCGCACTCGGGATGCCACCCCGTGTGCCGGCCCCGGTGGGAGAGCCGGATCTCCCCGTAGGCGGCATTGTGAAGATCGCCGACCTCCCACTCCTCCACGCCGGCGATTCCCTCCGTCAGCGCCGGATCGAGCAGCAGCCGCCCCCGGCGCTCCACGACGGTCAGCGGCCGGCCGTCGGGGTGAACGATGTGCAGCCGCACGGGCGCGGTGAGGGCGCCTTCACGCCAGCGGGGCCTGCCGAGGGCGGCGCACGCGGTCAGCTGTCTGGTGCGTTCGGCCAGCCGGCGCAGGGCGTCGAGGTCTCCCCGCTCCAGCAGATGGGCCCGCAGGCGTGTCACCGCGGGCATGCCCTCGCGGACGGACGCGGGGAACTCCTCCAGCACGAGCCGGCGTACGGCTTCGAAACGCTCCTGGATCTGCGGGTGGGCGCTGAGTACATAGGGCTCGCCGACGTGCCGGAGAATCTCGACGCGGTAGGTGCGGCGCAGCATCCTGTCCTGCACGGGGCCCGGCGGCGTGTGGGCCTTGACGGTCCGGACCACCTTGCGCAGATAGCCGAAGTACTCGTCGACGACGAACTTTCCGCTGCTGGTGTTCTTTCCGTCCTCCCGGCGCATCCAGTGGTAGCAGGGGTAGTCCCCGAGGACCGACACGCACTTGGCCACCGAGTAGGCGTGGGCCATGAAGAGCTGGTCCTCGAGTCGGCACCGCCCCTCGGGGAACCTGATCCCGTTCTCCAGGAGGAAGGCGCGCCGGAACATCTTGTGGGGGGTCAGGCTCTCGAAGAGCGGATGGGTCTCCACGGTGCACTTCTCGATCGTGCGGGCGAAGACGTTGCTGGGGCCCGCCATCGTGCCGGCCGTTTTGCCGAGCACGATGTCGGACGTGTTGCGCCGGGCGAGGGAGTACAGCCGGGCCAGCGCCTCCAGGCCCAACTCGTCGTCCTGGTCGACGAACTGCACGTACTCGCCACGGCTCATGAGCACGCCGACGTTCCGGGGCTTGCCCGGCCACCCGGAGTTCTCCTGGTGATGCACCCGGACATGGGGATGCAGCGCTGCGAGCCGGTCGAGACGTTCCGCCGATCCGTCGGTGGAGCCGTCGTCGACGTAGACGACTTCGTAGCAGTCCGGCCCGATGCTCTGCCGCAGAAGGGAATCCGCGCATTTCTCGATGTAGGGGCCGGCGTTGTGGACGGGAACGACGACGCTGACTTTGAGCATGGGGGGCTCCTCTTGCTGCGCACCCTCGACGCGAACGAATGCCGGACAAATTCACATTTGGGGACATTCATTACTATCTGCGGCTGCCGGGTGATACGGAGGCGGCGCGCCGGGCAGCGGCACAAGAGGCCGCCGGCCGCCAGCCGCGCGGTCACGGCATGCCCGGCCGTACCGCCCAGGGAGGGCCCACGACGACGTACCACCAGCGGTGACCGGCCGGTAGTACGTATTCCATTAGGTAGGTCTACGGATGCGTCGGCGGTCTCGCTCGGATTGGCTTGCCGCACGCCGGAGGGATCGTCTCGCGTGCCTGCTCGTCGCCGGGTCTCCGGCACATCGCACGGGCCCGTCGGGAGGCGCCCCGGACCGATTGTCAGTGGCCGCCGCTAGCGTTCCGCACATCGTCGCACTGGGGCCGGGATTCCCCGGCTGAAATGTGCTTTCTTCTTGTTGACCGGATGCGGAAGGCGGGGGCTCGTGGGTTGGCTGTCGGCGGGTGACGGGTATGAAGTCGCCCTGGTGGAGGGACGGGTGGCGGCACGCGCCACCTCGGGCAGGGCGGCGGGACGGCAGCTGAAGTCGCTGCCGCGGGCGCTGAAGGACCACCCGGAGGTGGACCGGCTGCGGCGGTTCGCCGAGTGGCTGGATCGGCACGCCGCCGCGTGCGTCGCGCAGGTCGACTCCTGGATGGTGTCGTCACTGCCTGTGCCCACCGGCCTGCTGGCCCGGGTATGGCCGGACGATGCATGGCAGTCCGCGCTGCGCGACCTGGCGGTGGTCGGCGACGACCCGGACGAGGTGGGCTTCCTGCGGGGCGCCACCGAGTCCGGCGAGCTGCAGATCGTGAACCTGGACGGCGAGACGGTCCGCCTGTCCCCGCGCACGGTGACGCTGCCGCACCCCGTGCTGCTGCCGGACCTCGACGACCTGCGCGAGTTCGCCGCGGAGCTGGGCATCGTCCAGCGCGTCGAGCAGATACACCGGGCGATCTGGCGGCGGCCGGACGAGCTCGACGCAAAGGCCACCGACGTGCGGGACTTCGCCGGGGGCTCGTTCCGCTCCCGCTTCGCCCTCGCCGCGCGCGCCTCCTCGCTGGGCTACCGAGTGTCCGGTGGTTACGCCACCGCCCGGGTGCGGGACGGCGGGCGCACCGTCGAGGCCTGTGTGTGGATCGGGGAGCCGTACTGGGACTCCGAGGTGGAGACCGGCAGCCTCACCTGGCAGGACCAGGACGGCCGCGCCCTGCCGCTGCGCGAGGTGGGGCCGGTGGCCTGGTCGGAGGGAATGCGGATGGCCGCGGCACTGCACGCCGGGCGCGTGATCGAGGAGGGCAAGGACGCATGAGCGGGGGGACGCAGGTGTCGTACGAGGAGCTGCTGACGGCGGGCGGGGTACTGCCGCCGGACACCGACGGGGCCGGTGAGCGCGCTGTGCCGCTGACGGCACGGACGTACCGTCACCCGGGGCTCGACGACCGGGTGGTGGTGCGGCTGGTCGCCGGGGAGCTGGGCGCGGCGGAGGACCTGGCAGCCGGCTTCCTCGGTCTGGAGGCGGACGCGGAGCCGGCCGTGGTGGGCCTCGGACTGCGCCAGTCGCTGGGCTTCCCGGAGTGGGTGCTGGTGCACCATCCGCAGGACGGGCACCACGCGCTGGGCGTCGTACCGGACCTGGAGCGGGCGGCCCGGCAGGTGAAGTCCAAGCCGAAGGCGGCCCTGGACGCCTACCTGGAGCTGGGCGCGCGCCTCGCGGCCTCCGTGCCGCACTTCCTGCCGACGTTCTACGAGCAGGCCGGGCGCGCGTTCCTCGCGGAGGAGAACGCCACGTACGCGGCCCAGCTGTTCACCCGCGCCCGCAAGGCCGAGGCCGAGCACGGGCTGGCGGTGGACGAGGAGCGGCTGGACGCCGTGTTCCTGGAGTTCGCGCTGGCCGGTGCGCTCCCGGTGAAGGTGCTGTCGGCGTACGCGAAGGAGCTGGCCGCGCGGGTGCCCGCCGAGGAGGCGCTGCGGCGCTTCACCCGGCTCTGCCTGCGCCGCACCGCGGGCGGTCTGCCGCCGTCGGCGCAGATGGCCAACGACCTGCGCAAGCTCGCCCGCGCCGCCGGCCGGGACGCGGATCTGACCGAACAGGACTACCTCGCCGAGCTGCTCGGTCTGCCGTCGACGCTGCGCGCGGCGGCCGGCTGGTGGAAGGGCCACCGTACGGCCCTTGTGGCGCTGGCCCGGCGGGAGCCGCAGGTGCGGGGCGCTCTGCTGGATCTGATCCCCTCCTGCCACGACGACGAGATGCCCGCGCTGTGGCTGGGGGTGCTGGAGACGTCGGGTGCCACGGCGGGGTTGTGGGACGCCTCCCTGCCCGAGGAGGAGCGACCGCGGGACGGCGTCGCGGGCTGGCTGGAGCGGTTCCTGACGTTCCGGGAGCGGGTGCGCTCGTGGCGCGGCTCCACCCGGATGCCCGAGCTGTACCCGCTGGTGGAGCGGGTGGCGGACCGGTTGCGGGCCGAACTCGCGGATTCCGGCGGTGCGTTGAAGGTCGTCCATGACGTCGACCTGATCGACCTGCTGCTGTCCCTGGACGTGCCCGTGGCCGCCCCGGAGAAGGACGGCGAGCTGCTGCTGGCGCAGTGGGCCCCGGGCGACGGGCATCGCGAGCTGTTGTCGCTGGCCGCCGACCCCCGTTTCCACGACGCCTTCCGGCGGGGTGCGGACCGGTTCGGCGACGACGACCACGGTCTGCGGGCGATCCGGCTGCTGGCGGCGTCGCCGGGCGGGCGCCCGATGCTGGCGCAGTGGGTCCGTGTCGTCGTCCGGCGGTTCACCGCGGTCGGCCTGCCCCAGCTGCCCGACGCGCTGACCCGGCTGAAGTGGCTGCCGGCAGAAGCGCTGGTGCTGGCCGAGGAGGAGGTGCGCGAGGCCGTCGGCACCGACCTCGCGCCCGTGCTGGCGCGCACGCTGCGGGCCGGACTCTTCGACGAACTCGGCTGGCCCGCCTGGGAGGACGCGGCCGCCACCCTCGTCCCCAAGGACGACATCGAGGACCTGATCGTCGCCGACGCCTGGCCCCACCTCGTCGTGGCGGGCGCAGCCCAGGCCCGCGTGATCGGCGCCGAGGGCACCCTCCTCACCCATGACCTGCGCATCCCCGCGAACGACAGCTGGGGCGACCCGGGCTTCCACCACGTGGACGGCGAACTCCTCGTCTACTGGAACAACCGCAGCGACGGCCTGCGCGGCTACTGGCACACCCGCGCCGACCGCCCGCAGACCCTTCAGGGGGCCCGGAGCACCCGCGGCACCCAGATGAACTGGTACAACGGCAACCTCGCACTCACCCTGCCCCTGCCCGGCGGCGGCCGGACCACCGGCGGCGGCGTCCTGCACGCCGGGGACACCACCCTGCCCGAGGAGCGGCCGGTGGTCTCCGACGGTGTCTCGTACTGGGTGTGGAACGCGGAGGGCGAGGACCGCGACACGCACGGCTGGTACGAGTACAACCCGGCCACGGGCGAGCGCGGACGTATGAGCAGGCCCGCCTTCCTCGCCGACGCCCTGCGCGACGCCCCGGCGGGCAGCACCTACAACGGCGGCTGGCTGGGCCCCTCGCCGACGACCGGTGCCGCGCCGGCCTCCGCGCCCGTGGACGGACTCGTGGGCCTGCGCGTGGTGAAGCTGCCCGACGGCTCCCGGCGCGCTCAGGACCTCGCCGGACACACCGTCACCCTGCCCGCGGACATGGGCAGGCCGTCCGCGCTCGTGGTGTTCCCCGGTGACGACCGGGCCCGTGCCGTCGTCCGCAACGGCTGGCAGCTCGACCTGGTCGACACGGACGGCGTCGTCACCTCCGTGGCCAAGACGGACCGCGCGCCCGGTGTCTTCGGCGAGGGCTCGCTGCTGCTGCCGCCGGTGCAGTACTGGGAGTGTCTGACCCCCCGCGACCCGGCGGGCTCCGAGGCGCTGCGGCGCATCGACCGGGTCACGTCGGCGGCCCTGCTGGCCGCCGCCGCGCACGACGACAAGAACGCGCTGCCCGAAGCGATCCGTACGCTCCTGCCCGTCACCCATGACGCGCTCGTCGCGGGCATCGCCGGGGTCGTGCGCCACGCCGCAGGTCAGCAGGCGGTCCTCGACGCGGCGGCCACCCGGCTCACCCGGGCCCTCGACGGCGAGTTGGAGGACGAGGGGCCGGCCGGGCCGGCGGACACCGTGCTCCAGGACGCGATGAGCGGCCTCGGCGGAGCCGGCGGCTACTGGTGGTACCGCGACGAGGAGGCCGACACCGTCTTCCGCGCCCTGCGCGTGATGAAAAGGGCCGCCGGGCTCTCGGGCGCCGCCGTACCGGAGGGGCCGACCGTACGCCTCCACCTCGACGGGCCCGGCCTGCCGACCGGACACCCGGACCTGGAGACGCTGGTCGCCCGAGCCACGGCCCTGGCGTTCCGGGCGGCGGCCGGCACCACCACGGAGCAGCACCGCGAGGCGCTGCGCGCGCTGCTCGCCGAGTTCGACGCGCTGGGGGTGGGGGCCGCCGCCGCTTCCGGACGCTGGCGCAAGGTGCTCCTGCACGTGGCGGCCGGTCCGCTGCGCACCCCGTCGGGCGAGTGGCGCGAAGGCACGTGGGAGGGTCTGTTGCCGCTGGGCGGCGGCGCCTTCGTCGCCTTCGTGAAGCGCCACTCGGCCAGCGAGACCGAGGGCTGCTCCTTCACCGGGTTCTTCCACGACCCGACGGGGCGGTTCGAGACACCGGAGCACTACACGCTCCTCTCGTCGTCCCCACTGGGTGAGGACGGCGACGCGGGCCGGCTCGGTACGTTCCTGGCGGAGCTGGCGGCGCGTGGACCGGCGCCCTGGTTCCCTGAGGCCGCCGAGGAGTTCGGCCGCCTCACCGGGGTCACCGAGACGACGGCACGGCTGATCGTGGCCGGTCTGCCGCAGGTCGACGTCCACGAGCGGACGTTCCTGACGACACAGGCGCGGAACCTCATCGGTGTGAAGGCCGCGCCCGCGGCCGTCGCCAAGGACGAGCTGCGCGGCATCGACGACGGAATCCGCGCGGCCGTGGTGGCCGCACTGCTGCCCGCGGAACCCGCCCGTCTGTGGACCGACGGGCCGGACGTGGCCGCCGCCGCAGAGGTCTGGAACAGCATGGTCGGCAAGCGGACGGCCGTCCCCGAGGAACTGCTCGGCGACGCGCTGCGCGCCATCAAGTACGCCCGCTGGGAGGTGCGGAAGGCGCTGCCCGCGCTGTTGCACCCGGCCGGTGAGCCCCGGCTCACCCGGGACCTGGAGTGGGCGGTCAGCGGCGACCGGGTCCGGCCCGTCGGAGACGACGCGGTCGGGTTCACGGCGGACACGCTGGTCGGCTCGATCGGCCTCGCCCTCTGGCTCGCCCACCGCCTGCCCGCCGGCGACCCGATCCGGGCCGCGCTGCCCCCCGCGCTCACCGCCGTGCGCGAGCGGCTGGCCCACCCCGGGCTGGTGCTCGACCTCGGGCGGTACATCAACCTTCCGGCGTTCCGGAAGACCGCGGGTGCCCCGACCGAGGTCGGCCAGGGCTTCGAGCGGTACGGCGCCGTCATCCTGGCGACCCACGACGACCAGCCGGCCCCGGGCATCCGGGTCGCCCTGCTCGACGAGGCCGGCCAGGACCCGTACCTGCCCGCGCTGCGCGTCGACGACCAGCGGCCCCACCCGGCCGAGGTGGCGCTGCGCCTGGCCCGGGACCCCCGGTTCGCGGCCCTCCTCGCCGACCCGGGCAACCCGTTGGCGGGCGAGCGCGGCAAGGACGGCACCTGGTGGCCGCAGGACCCGAGCCGCTCCGTGCCGGACCTGGTGACCGAGGCGGCCAAGGAGTACGGCGTCAGCGAGGACGCCGCCACGCTCTACCTGATGCTGCTCGCCATGCCCGACCCGACCGACCGCATGACGGCCCGCTGGACGGGGTGGAAGCCTGCCCGGCTCAAGGCGGCCCGAGCCGAACTGGCCGCGGGTGACCGGGTGGTCGAGGCCAGCCGGACGCGGGCGGGGCGTTCGCTCTTCCTGCCCGGCGGCTGGGTCGACACGAAGGCGCCGCGCGTTCCGCTGGAGCGGTGGAAGCTGCCGCTGTTCGGCGACCTGATCAGCGACGAGGACACGCCGTTCGGCGTGATCGTGCCGGCCGAACCGGCCGCCGAGCTGTACCGCAGGGCCTGGCAGCGGGTCCAGGACGGCGACGCGCCCCGGTTCGAGGAGCTGAAGGTGCGGCGGGGACGCCGCCGCTGACGGACGGGTGGCGGGGCGCCGGTCACGGCCGGCGCCTCGCCACCGCGGGTCCCCACCCCCTCACGACGTACAGACCTACCGAGCAAGGACATCCATGACCCCGACCGACACGGCGACGGCCCTTCCGGCCCGGCAGACCCTGCCCGCCGAGGAGCACCACGCCACCGAACTCGCCTTCCTCGCCGCTCATGACGAGGGCCCCCGCCCGCCCGGCTGGCGGCTGACCCCGCGCTCCGTGGTCACCTTCGTCTGCGGCAGCGGCGGCGAGGCCCTGAAGCTGCCCAAGCCGCACGAGACGCTGCCCGACCGACTGGTGATCACCCCCAAGTTCGTCGGCGAACGCGCCCTGGTGGAACGGTGCGTGGTCACCCTCGCCGGTGAGCGCGGCCTGCTGCTCGTCGGCGAACCCGGCACGGCCAAGTCGATGCTCTCCGAACTGCTGTCGGCCGCCGTGTGCGGCACCAGCGCGCTCACCGTGCAGGGCACCGCCGGCACCACCGAGGACGCCTTCCGCTACGGCTGGAACTACGCCCTGCTGCTCGCTCAGGGCCCGACCCCGCAGGCGCTGGTCGACTCTCCGGTGCTCGGCGCCATGCGCTCCGGCCGGGTGGCGCGGGTCGAGGAGATCACCCGCTGTCTGCCCGAGGTGCAGGACGCCCTGGTGTCGATCCTGTCCGACCGGCGGGTGAGCGTGCCCGAGCTGTCCGGCACGGACGACGCCCAGGTCGCGGCCGCCCCCGGGTTCACCGTCATCGCCACGGCCAACCTGCGCGACCGCGGTGTCTCGGAGATGTCCGCCGCGCTCAAGCGCCGCTTCAACTTCGAGACCGTGCACCCGATAGCCGACGTCGACGCCGAGACCGCGCTCGTCCGGCGGCAGGCCGAGGCGGCCGTCGAGCGGGCGGGCGCGGCCTTCGGAGTCGACGACGCCGTCCTCGACGTGCTGGTCACCGTCTTCCGCGACCTGCGCGCCGGGCGCTCCGCCGAGGGCTGGGACGTGGAGCGGCCCGGCACGGTGATGTCCACCGCCGAGGCCGTGCATGTGGCCGCCTCCCTCGGGGTGGCCGCCGCCTATCTGCCCGGCGGGGACGCCCTCGACCTCGTCCCCGGCCACCTCCTGGGAGTGGTCCACAAGGACGACCCGGCCGACCACGCGCGGCTGCTCGGCTACTGGGACGGCCCGGTGCGCCGACGCGCCGAGGACGGTTCGGCGATGTGGCGCCGCCTCTGGGACCTGCGGGAGAACCTCCGGTGACGCTCACTCAGGATCCGCGGGCGGCCGTCACGGCCCTCACCGACTCCGTGGTCCCGTACCTGCTGGGCGTACGGCACCACAGCCCGGCCCTCGCCGCGGCCGTGCCGGCCCTGCTGGACGCCTCCGGCGCCGAGGTCGTGTGCGTGGAGCTGCCCGCGGACTTCCAGCCGTGGCTCACCCATCTGGCCAGCCCCGGCACTCTCGCCCCGGTCGCGCTGGCCGGGGCCGGTGAGGGCGGGCGGCTCGGCTTCTACCCGTTCGCCGACTTCTCCCCCGAACTCGCCGCGGTCCGCTGGGCGCGGCAGCGGGGGGCGGAGGTCGTGTGCTGCGATCTGCCGATGTCCGATCCGGGGTGGAGCACGGTGGATCACGCCCTGGCGGGGGACACGCGGAACGCGGTCGTCGAGGCCGCAGCCGTCGCCCCGCCCACCGCCTTCGCGGACGCGCTCACTGCCGCCGGGACCGGCCGCGACGGGGACGACCTGTGGGACCGCTGCGTGGAGGTCCTCGCCCCCGGCTGCGCCCCCGAGGCGGTCCGCCGCGCCGCCCTCGGCGTGGGGTGGGCCCTTCGACGCGACGCCGAGTCGGCGGGCGGCGTACCGCCGGTGGATCTGGCCCGCGAGTCCCACATGCGCGAGACCATCGCCCGTGCCGCGGCGGGCGGGCGCGTGGTCGCGGCCGTCATCGGCGCGTTCCACGCCCCGGCTCTGACGGACGGGGCGGAGTCGGACGGTGCCGCACCGGCCCCGCGCGCGGCCGACACGGCGTCAGCGGTCGCCGGGGAATCCCTGGTCGGAGAGCGCCCGCCCGTCGTCACCTCCCTCGTCCCGTACGCCTTCGATCTGCTGGACTCCCGTTCCGGCTACCCGGCGGGCATCCGGGACCCGCGCTGGCAGCAGGCGGTGTTCACGGCCGGGGGCGACCCCGAGCAGCTGCACGCCGCCGCCGCGCGGGCGATCACCGACGTGTGCCGGGAGCTGCGCGCCGCCGGTCACACCGCGGGAACGGGCGAGGCCACCGAGACCCTGCGGATGGCATCCGACCTTGCCCGGCTGCGAGGGCTCGCGGCCCCGGGGCGGGGCGAGGTACTGGAGGCGCTGACGACCGTGATGGGCCAGGGCGAGCCGCTCGGCCGCGGCCGGGCCCTCGCGCGGGCCCTGGAAGTGGTCCTGGTCGGCACCGACCGCGGCCGGATCGCGCCGGGCACACCGCGGTCCGGACTCGGTCCGTCCGTCGAGGCGGAGCTCGCCGCGGTGCGGCTGCCCGGCCCGGACGACCCCGCCTCGCGCGAGGTGCGGCTCGACCCGCTCCGCTCCGCCCTCGACGGGCGCCGCGAGGTCCTGCTCCAGCGCCTCGCGGTGTGCGGCGCGGGCTACGGCGAGCCCGTGGAGGTGGCCGGCACGGGCGACGGGACGGCGCTCACCACCCGGTGGCGTCTGTCGTGGACCCCCGCCGTTCCCGTACGACTCGACCTGGCCGGCATACGGGGCGTGACCGCTGCCCTGGCCGCCGAGGGCACCCTGCGGGAGACCTTCCGCCGGGAGTCGGCGGAGGGCGGGCCCACCTGCGCACTCGTCCTCGCGGGGCTCCGGGCGGCCGCCCGCTGCGACCTGCCCGCGCTGGTCGCCGAGCGCCTGGCCGACGCCGCCGCCGTGCTCCCCGCCGCCGCCACGCTGCCCGAACTCCTCCAGGCACTGGATCTGCTGGAGGCGCTGCGCCGGGGCCATCTGCCCGGCACCACGCCCGAGGGCAGGCAGGAGGCCGCCGACCTGGCCGCCGACCTGCTGGAGGCGGCGGTCCGTGCCCTGCCCGGCCTGGCGGGCAGCGACCAGCCGGAGGACGCGGCCGCACTCGTCGCGCTGGCCTCGCGGGCCGGTGAACACCGTCTGGGGCTGCGGATGGACGACGCCCTCGGCACCCTCGCGCGCACCGGCTCCCCGCTCGTCCAGGGTGCCGCCCTGGCCACACGGGTCCTGCTCGACCTCGACGCCGCCGGCACCCTCGGCGCGCGCGCCGCCGGATGGATCGTCACGGCCACCAGCCCCGGCGCACGCCACGGCCTGGCTCGCCGGCTCACCGGGCTGCTCAGCTGTGCCGCTCCGCTGCTCGAGTCGGCGCCGACCGCGCTGGACCCACTGCTCGACCGGATCGAAACGCTCACCGACCAGGGGTTCCTGGACCGGCTGCCCGCGCTGCGCGGCGGCTTCGACACACTCAGCCCGGCCGGCCGCGACCGCCTGCTGAACACCGTGACCGAGCGTCTCGGCGACCGCCTCGACCTGTCGCTCGGCGCCTCACCGGGGCTCCTCGCGCTGTGGACGGCCGCGGATACGGCGGGCCTTGCGGCGGTGGACTCCCTGCTCCTGTCCCTCCGGACGGACACGGTGGCATCCCAGGACCTTGTAGTGCGGGACTCGCACGAAGCGCACGACAGTGCCGTACCGGCCTCCCCCGGGCAGCCGACCGACTCCGCCGCCGGGACCGAGCCCGTCGCCGCGGTGCCCGAAGGCGGCCCCGCGACGGCCGCCCTTCACCTCACCCCCGCCGACCGCTGGCGGCTGCTCCTCGGCCGGGAGAGCGAGAAGCTGCCACCGGGCGCCCGCCGTTACGCGCACGCGCTCGACGAGCTGTACGGCACCGGCCGGGGCGAGGGCGCCACGGACCTCGGCCGGGACGGCGGCCAGGGCCAGGGCGGCGGCCAGGACGCGTCCTTCCCCACGGCCCGTGAATGGGCCGAGGAACTGGACGCGCTGTTCGGCGCGGAGGTCCGCGAGGAGGTGCTGGCGCGGGCCGCCGACCAGGGCCGTACCGACGTGCTGGCCGAGCTCGACCCGCAGGCCGTCCGCCCGTCCGTCGCCCTGCTGACCTCCGTGCTGTCCCTCGCCGGGGGCATGCCCGAGCAGCAACTGGCCAAGCTGCGCCCGCTCGTGCGCCGCCTGGTCGACGAACTGGCCAAGGAGCTCGCCACCCGCATGCGCCCCGCCCTGACGGGTCTGGCCACACCACGCCCGACCCGCCGTCCCGGCGGCCGGCTCGACCTGCCGCGTACGCTGCGGGCCAACCTGGCGCACACGCGCCGGACGGCCGACGGCAGGACGGTGGTCGTCCCGGAGCGGCCGGTGTTCAGCACCCGCTCCCGCAAGGAGGCGGACTGGC
The DNA here is from genome assembly GCF_055595715.1 of Streptomyces sp. NPDC040410. Taxonomy (NCBI): domain Bacteria; kingdom Bacillati; phylum Actinomycetota; class Actinomycetes; order Kitasatosporales; family Streptomycetaceae; genus Streptomyces; species Streptomyces sp. NPDC040410. Next base: position 84,060 of record NZ_JBVIVK010000009.1, on the reverse strand, counting down.
GGCTGATCCTGGTGGTGGACGTGTCCGGGTCGATGGAGGCCTCCGTCATCTGGTCCGCGCTCACCGCGGCCGTACTGGGCGGGGTGCCCACCCTGTCCACCCACTTCCTCACGTTCTCGACCGACGTGATCGACCTCACGGACCGGGTGGACGACCCCTTGTCGCTGCTCCTGGAGGTACGGGTCGGCGGCGGCACCCACATCGCGGCCGGGCTCGCCCACGCCCGCTCCCTGGTGACCGTGCCCAGCCGGACCCTCGTGGTGGTGGTGAGCGACTTCGAGGAGGGGTACCCGCTCGGAGGACTCCTCGGCGAGGTACGGGCCCTGGCGAGCTCCGGGGTGCACCTGATGGGGTGCGCCGCCCTGGACGACACCGGCACCCCGCGCTACTCGGTGCCCGTCGCCCGGCAACTCGTCGCGGCCGGAATGCCCGTCGCGGCCCTCAGTCCCCTCGCCCTCGCCCGCTGGGTGGGCGACCGCCTCCGCGGAGAGACCCGATGAACGCCGAACTGCCCCCGGCGGCGCCCGACGTGGTCGCCGCCGCTGTCGAGAGCCTCACCTCCCGGCTGCGCAAGAAGCTGGACGCCGCGATCGAGTCGTACGCGGCCACGCCCGTCACCGCCGACGGCGCCCTGCTGCGCGTCCGGTGCGGTGAGGACGCCGAGGTCACCCTCACGCCCGGCCCCTCGGGCGTGGTCACGGACGCCGGGCAGGCGCGGTGCAGCTGTCTGCTCGCCCCCCGGTGCCTGCACCGCGCCGCCGTGCTCGGCGCCTGCCCGGTGGCCGACGCGGACGCGGCGGACGAGCCGTTGACCGCGGCAGCGGGCACCGAGGGCGCCGCCGTGTCAGAGGGAGGAGCCGACGCCGAGGCAGCCGGGACGACCGGCGCTCCTGCGGTTCCGAAGGGGGCCGTGTCCGGCGCCTCTCCGAGCGACGAACCCGCCTCGGAACCGTCAGCACCCGCCGGACCCACCGACACCCAAGTGGCCGCCGCGACCGGGCTGTGGGCAGCGACCGCGGCCGTACTCACCGCCGGGATACCCGCCGCGGGCGCGGTGCCGCAGGCAGAGCTGCTACGGGCCGCCCACACGGCCCGGCTCGCCGGGCTGCACCGCGCCGAGGCGGCCGCCCTGCGGGTCGTCCGCGGGCTGCGCGGCGCCCGCGCCCGTCACGACGGCCACCGGCTGGCCGATCTGGTCGCAGGCGTGCGGGAACTGCTGCTCACCACCGGCCTGCTGGCGGCGGCAGACCCGGAACCGGCCCTGGTCGGCACCGCCCGCCGCAGCTACCGGCCTGGCGGCAGTCTGCGCGTCCACGGTGTGTGCCGGGAGCCGGTGATCGCAGCCACCGGCTACGGCGGTGTCGTCACCCATCTCCTCTCCGACGACGGGCGCTGGTTCTCCGTCGCCGACGTCAAGCCCGGTGGCCCGGCCCGCGCCCGGGGTGCCGCCACGGCCACCGTCGCGGTCGGCTCGGGCAGCCTCAACCACGCCCAACTCGCCCGTGGCGGGCTGCTGGTCTCCGGCGCGACGCTCTCCCCGGACGGCCGCCTCGGCTCCGGCAAGGGCGTACGGGCCACTCCGGTCACCGGTCTGTCCTGGACGTCGGGCCCGCTCGCCGCCCTGTTCGCCCGCCCACTGGCCGAGGCCGTCGCCGAACGGCTCACGGGGACTCCGGGGAGCGACCCGGAGCAGGCCGAGCAGGCGGTACGTGAGCTGATCGGCTGCGACCTGGTTCTCGTCGGCGCGGCCGGCGACCACCTGCTCGCCCGCGAGCTGACCCCCGGACGACCGGACGCGGACGGCCTCCTGATCCGGCTGACACCGGCCAGCGGCCACCCCGACCTGGCCCACACGGCCAACTTCCGCCGGCTCGCGTCCCGGCCCGGACTGCGGCTCCGTGTCATCGGCCGCCTGGACCCCGACCGCGCCGCGACGCTCCGCCCCCTCGCGGTCGGTCCCCTGCCGGACACCGAGGCGACACTGCGGCTGCCCGCGGACTGGCTGGGCCACGCCGACCTGGGCTACGACCGTCTGGAGGGCGCGCACTTCCCCCCGCCGGACGCCCTGACCCCGGTGGACGGCCTCACCGACCTCCCGCCGGATCCGCTGGCCGACGCCCCTCTGTGGCGCCTGCGGCGGCTGGTCGAGGTTGCCGTGTCGGGGGGACGTCGGGCCGTCGCCGAACCGGCGCGCGACGGCGACCGGGGCGGCGGTGGGGCGGTGCTGCGGCGCAGCGGATTCCGGACGGCCGCGAACCTGGCGGCCGCCCTCACCGCGGAGGCCGACCGCCGCAGCCGCGACGTCTTCGGCCGCGCCGGCGAGGCCGACCCGGACCGCTACGCGCGGGCCTGGCTCGCCGCGGCCGTATATCTGGCCGGCACCGAACGGGCCCTGGTACAGGCCACCTGGCGGCTGCCGGACCCCGATGCCTGACCATCGGGCCGTCCGACACCGAGGGCCCCCTCACCACCCGGTCTGTCGGATGTCGTCGTGTACCAGGCCGGCGATGTGCGCGGTGACCGTGTCCAGGATGTCGGACCAGGCGGCTTCGTCACCGAGCACGAGGTAGTTGAGGGTCAGTCCGTCGGTCATGGCGGCCAGATAGCGGGCCAGTACGGAAACGGGCACGCGGAGCCGGAGGTCCATGCTCCGGCTCAACTCCTCGATGAGCTCGGCGTATGCCTCGCCGTACAGCTCGTACTGCCGTCGTGCCAGGTGCTCGAACCCCGGCTGGCGCAGCGCGTACTGCGTCAGTTCGTAGGTGAGCATGTGCTCGTCGGGGTGGGCGCGGACATGGTCCCAGTACGCCTGGAAGCCGGCTCGCACGGTCTCCTGGAGTGAGGAACCGGGACGTAGGGCCTCCTTCACCATGGTGACGGAGTGGTCGGTGATGGTCGTGATGACCGACTCGACCAGCTCCTGCTTGGAGTCGAAGCAGTAGTGGAAGACGCTCAGGGACACGCCCGCCTCGGTGGCGATGGACCGGGTCGTCGTCTTGGCGACGCCGTCCCGGGCCATCGCCCTGATCGCCGCCTCGGTCAGCTGCCGGCGTCGCTCGGCCGACGGCATTCGTGCCATCCGTGTGTCCTTCGGCTCGTGCTGCAGGTCAGCTGCTGTAGACGCCCACCTCGTAGAGTGAGTATCCCCAGTCGGTGCCGCGGTCGATACCATGGATGCGGACATAGCGGGCCGGTGTACCGGTGAACTGCGCGGTGTCCAGGCCGCCGTCGCCGGAGGTGGTGGACCAGGCGGTCTGCCAGTCCACGCCGTCGCCGGAGAGCTCGACGCGGTACGACTTGCCGTACGCGCGTTCCCAGTCGAGCGTGACGCGCTTGACCAGGTCGGTGGAGCCCAGGTCGAGCCGCAGCCACTGGTCGTCGCTCCAGTCGCTGGCCCAGCGGGTGTCCCGCGTGCCGTCCGCGACCCGGCCCGGCGCGTAGCTCGTGAACAGGCTCCACTCAGTGGAACTGGCCGTGGCCGGAGCGCCCTTGGCGAGGTTGACCGAGGACTGGTGCTTCTCGGAAGCGCCCCAGGTGTCGAGATAGGACTCGGCACCGCGGAAGAGATCGTCGACCACGTCCTGGCCGCCGACGAGCCGGATGTCCTCGATCCAGTCCGGGACGAGACCGTAGTGCGCGGCTCCGTCGGTGTTCAGGTCCCAGGTGCGCTGCCCTGTGGTCTGCCTGTCGATGACGGAGCCGCCGTCGACGCTCTTGAACGGGTACGTGACCTTGTTCGCGGCGTCCGCGCCACGGGGTGCCGGCCAGCCGCCGACGCCGTTCATGTCGGTGCCGAAGCCGTAGCCGACGTCGTACTTCTCGCGCAGGGCGTCCGTGCGCTTCGCCTCCGCGCCGAACCCTTCGGACCCGTGCATGTACTGGGCGATGAAGCCGCCGAGGCCGTACACCCGCTCGGTCCAGTTCAGGTCCATCCAGCTGTGCGAGGAGATGACGCCGGGGTAGGAGTCGGCCTCGAAGATGTCGAGCACCCGGCCGACGGCCTTGACGCTCATGTGGTCGATCTCCAGCATCATCTTGCGTTTCATCATGCCGCGCACGGCGTACTCACCGAGGCCGGTGAGCCCACGGACGTTGCACTGGGCGTCGGAGCCGTACGAGGGGACCTCCACGCCCGCCGGCAGGTCCTCCTCGGCCTCGGACGCCGAGGCTCCGTTGACGGGGTTGTCGTGCTGGGGGCCCGTGCACCTCTCGGTCTTCCAGAAGGTGCCGGTCGACAGGAACTGCCCGACGTTGATGGCCGTTCCGAGGCCGCCCGAGTCGAAGCGGACCCCGCACAGCGCGTTGTCGAACTTGTGGCACAGGAACATGCTGCGCACGCCCAGCGCGTACAGCTCGTCGAGCCCGGCGTCGATGTCGGCCTTGCCGCACTGCGCGATGTCCAGGATCTGCTTGCAGCCGAACGGCTCGGAGGTCTCCACTCCCAGGATGACGGCGAGCTTGCCCTGCTTGATGACCTCACGGGCCTGCGCGCTGTCGGTGACGATCCGGAACCAGCCCTTGCCGGTGCCTCCGTACATCTGGTCGATGTAGGCCTGCAGGTCGTACGTCAGCTTCGCCTGGAGCCGGATCGACGTCATCTCGTCGCAGCTGCGGTCCTTGAAGAAGTACACCGAGCAGATCACGCCGTTGGTGACGAGGTCGTTCACGAGCACCCGCTGGCCGCCGCGCCAGGCCCGCTCCACCCAGGCGTAGTAGTTCTGCTGATGGGTCAGCGAGTCGTGCGCGGGCCAGTCCTTGAACGTGGGCCAGCCGACCGGATCGTGCTTGCCGTCACCGCCGTTGGTGATGTAGTCGAAGATCGCGAGAGTGCCGTCGGGGTAGTGCTCGGGACAGTCCTTGAGCGCTTCGGCGATTCCGGCCTCGGAGAACGTCTTGCCGCAGATGAGCCGCCCGCCGAAGGCCTCGTTGGCGAACAGGTGGTCGTGGGCGTCGGCGAAGCCGCGCACCTCTCCCCGGGAGTTCGTCCCCGTGAACGGCTCGCCGGTGACGTTGATCCGGGAGTCCGGCGTGGGCCGTGCGGTCGGGGTCCACCAGTCGGTGCCGGCCGCCGAGCTCGGCGCGGGACCGAGAGCCATGGTCAGTACAAGGAGGAGCAGCGACACGACGGTGACGTGTTTGCGTCTGCGGTACGGGCGTTCGGCGATGGTCACGGCCCACGTCCCTGGGTCGGCGGGATGGCGCGGTCGACGAGCCGGGCGGACCGGGGCCGAAGACCCCATGGCTGGGTTGTCATGACCGGCACAAGGTTGTGGGACGAGGATCGCGACTGCCGCATTCCGAGTCAAGAGTCCGGGACACTTGACCTGATGCGGGCCGCGGGGGCCTTTCCGAGACGGGCCGAGCGTGAGCAGGCCGCTGCCGGCGCCCGCGAGTTCGCTCTCGGCCGGCGCGAGGGCCAGGCACAGCAGTGCGAGTGGCGGCAGCCCGCTCCCCAGGCCGGGCATCCCGGCATCCTCCAGGGACTTGGCGTCCCGGCAGGCGAACCGGCCATTGGCACGAGGAGGAGGGCCGTGAGGCGTTACTCGCGCCGCAGCAGCGCGTCCATCGTCGCCTCCAGGTAGGCGGGGAACTCCTCGCGCGAGGGCAGCGTCGACGGCACGGCGTGGCCGAGCTGGGTGTGGCCCAGATAGAAGCTGTACGCCATCAGCGCACGCCGCCGCGCCTCGTTCTCGGCGAAGCCGAGCCCTGCGAAGAGCCCGGCCAGGTAGCCGACCCGGCGCTCGGTGACCTGCCGCAGGGCGGCGGCGACCCGAGGGTGGTCGGTGCTCGCGAGCAGCGAGAGCTCAAGCGGATCGGCGCCGGCCGGCAGGGTGACCTCGGTGAACAGTCTGCGCAGACGCTTCTCGGGGTCCGGCTCGGTCTCCACCGCCGCGATGATCTCCTCGGTGTCCGCCTCGACCCAGCGGGCGAGCGCGGCCTCGATCAGTGCCTCGCGATTGTCGAAGTGCCAGTAGAAGCTGCCCTTCGTGGTACCGAGGCGCGCCGCGAGCGGCTCGACCGCCACCGCCGCGAGGCCGCCACCCTCTCCGATGGCGCCAAGCGCCGCATCCGCCCAGTCGCGGGCACTGAGCCTGGCCTTCCTGGTCTGCTGCCGTTGCACCATGTCCATACGCTATCGTATGGTTCACCGTACGCCAGCGTATGGAGGTACACGATGCTCAAGGAAAAGCCCGTAGCGGTGGTGTTTCCCGAAGGCGCCCGGCTGATCAGGACAGCCGTGGAGCGGCCCGACTACCAGGACGCGTACGCCATGGAACTGCGGCCGGGAATGCCACGCGATCCGGCGGCCTGGACGGGCATCCTGCGGGACGCGTTCCCGATCGCGGCGCAGCAGGACGGCGAAGCACTCATGGACGTGAGCACGGCAGGTCTCGACGCCTGGGCCTCGATCGTCATCGACGAGAAGTACGTCACCCTCTGCAGTTCGGTGAGGACGAACGCGTGGCGCTCCAGGCTCTATTGGGGTGCCGTGAAGAGGGTTCACCCCTTCATGGCACGCGCCATGATGGTCCGCACGCACCGCAAGCTCGCCCTCGCGGCACAGAACGGCGCACAGACAGTCGCTTGACGGCGCTCCGGTGCGCGGCACGCCGGTCCGCGGCACCGATGACCGACGCCGTCAGCACGGAACAGATCCGGCCCGTCGGGCAGTTGAGGCCGGGCCACGACAACCGCGAGCACTACAAGCCAAGGCGCCACCGGCCACCTCCTCGACCACGGGCCGGGCCCACCGAAGCCGGAACCGCCGTCCACGGTCGCCGGCGTCGGCACGAACGGCGGCGGGGCCGGCCTTCCGTCGGCCTGGAACCCGGCCTGGCCGGGCGTGCACCGCAACCGGCTTGTGGCGCCGCGCGGGAAAGCCAAGCCATGGCCGGGCTCCGGCTCCGACCGGCTCGTGGTCACCGGCCGCCGGGCCGTGCACCAGGGCTCCGGCGCGGTCAACGGCACCGGCGGCTACGCCTTCCGAATCACCACCCCAACGGCCCGGACACCTTCCACATAAAGATCCGGAAGAAGTCAACCTCAATTCTTTCACCTCACGCATCACACGAGTCAGAAGTGATCAAATTGCGACACGACCGAAAGGAGTGCCCTGCCGAGACAATTACGATCTTGAATTGCCGAAGAAAGAGATGACACCCATTCCGTTACCTTCAATTCCCTTGCAACCGTAGCCCGTTGACCGGCCACTCCCTATGATTGAGCTCCATTCCCTGGGGGTGGACCGCAACGCAGCACAGGCGCGCAGGATCATGCCGGCCACCGCACCGCGGCCGAAATGCATGAGCTGGGGGAACTGCATGGCCGAGGCACTCACCAGCCTCCTGAAATCCGTCACCGTCAGAATCGAAAGCGGCAAGCACACCTCGGGCACCGGATTCTTCATAGCCCCGGGGACGGTTCTCACCGCCGCCCACGTCGCCACCGAGGACACCTGCACAGTCCACTGGCGCACGCACACCTTTCCGGGAACCGTCCTGTGGCGTATGCCGGACCGGCAGCACGTGGCCGGCGGCCATCACCCCCTGCCCGATCTGGCGGCGATACGTCTCGACGAACCGCCGGGACACCCCTACGCCGAACTCGACGACGACTCGGCTTGGGACGGCACCCCCACCTCCCTGCTCACCGTCGGGTACTCCAGGAAGTACGAGAACGAGTCCTGGCAGCTGGAGGAGTGCAAGCACGAGACATTCGGCCCCCTCCTCATCCACGGCACCTCCCTGCTACGGCTCGGCGACGCCCAGCTGACCGCCGGCATGAGCGGCTCGCCCGTACTGAACCTGCGCACGGGGCGAGTCTGCGGGGTCGTCAAACGCTCCGCGCCCGACGACGGTGACGGAGGATGGGCCGTCCTCCTCGACCCCCATCTCAACGGCCGGACCTCACCACTGTCGGCATCCATCGCGCGCAGCGGACTCTGGCGTGACGCCCGGCGCACGACGCTCTTCCCCGAACTCGGCGAACTCCTGCGCGTCGTCACGGGCGATCCGGACCCGCAGTTCCAGGCCCACGGGCTCGCCCTGGTGCTGCATCCGCAGAGCGCGGTCGTGCCCTTCCACGGCCGGGACGAATGGCGCGAGACACTCGCCGACTGGTGCGACGGCGACGAGGCGTTCGCCCTCAAACTGATCACCGGCCAGGGCGGCTGCGGCAAGACACGGCTCGCCCTCGACCTCGCGGCCGACCGGTACCGGCGCGGCTGGATCTCGGGCTTCCTCGGCAAGAAGGCCCTCCAGAGGGTGGGCGGCCGCCTCACGGAACACGTGCGCAAGCTGGCCAAGCTCGGCGAGTCCGTCCTCCTCGTCATCGACTACGCGGAGGGCGTGGAGAATCTCGACGAGCTGCTGGAGCTGCTGGCCGGGTACTTCCCCGCATCACCCGGCCCGGCCGGGGCCGCGACAGGTGAACCCGCCGGGGGTCCCCGGCTGCGGATCCTGATGCTGGCACGGCACGACGGCTCCTGGTGGAGTCGCATCCTGCCGGAACTTCTCGACAGCCCCGCCCTGATCGGAAGGGTGACCCGGCGGGACGCGGTGGACCCCCTCAACGAGCTGGCGGACAACACGGACGGCTGGCACGACGAATTCCGCCTCGCGCTGGCTGCCTTCGCCCGTGACCGGTCCTGCCCCGTACCCGACCACGCCGAACTGGAGATCCCGCCCGGCGACACCCCTCCCGTGCTTCAAGTGCACGCGGCCGCGTTGATCGCCGTGCTGCAGGCACAGGAGAACCCCACCGGCGACCTACGGGTGACGGTGGGCGAGGAAGTCATCAACGAGCTGCTGCGGAGGGAGCGGAACTACTGGAAGATCAGCGCCGTTGTGCGCGGGGTACCCCTCCAGGACTACGAGCGGCCCCTGGCCGTCGCACACTCCGTCCTCCTCGGCGCCGACGACAAGGAGGAGGGCACCCGACTGCTCCGGGTCGGCCTGGGGCTGAGCGATCTCGCCGGTGCCGAGGTGGCGAAGTGGCTGGCGGCGCTCTACCCGGGGGACACCTCCGACGTCTCCCGGTACTGGGCCCCGCTCCGTCCCGACCTGGTCGGCGAACAGCTCGTGGCCCTCGAGTTCGACGGCAAGGTCGAGCTGGTGAACCGGCTGATCGGCGATCTGCCGGACACGCGCAGCCGCCACATGTTCACGGTCCTCGCGCGCGCAGCCCAGCACCACGAGGAGGCCCGCACCCTGTTGCGGCGCGTCCTTCGCGAACGCCCCATGGACCACCTCCCCCTCGCGATCCGGCTCGCCCCGTACGCCGGAAACCGGCTCGGCCTGATCATCCAGGAGGTGCTCGACGAACTCGACAAGCTCGAGGGGGGCGTGGACGAAGCCCTGCTCGGAGTCGTCCTGGACGCCCTGCCCGCCGGGCCGGGCGACAGCGTGGAACTGGCCTCCACCTGGACCTTCCTGCTGGAACGCATCGACCCCGACTTCCTGACCCCCCAGATGCTCATGGAGCAGGGGCAGAGCTTCCTGACCGTGGGCGACACCCGGCAGGCGGTGACGGTACTGCGGCGCGCCCTCGAAGGCTGCGAACAGCGTCTGCGGGACCGCCCCGAGGACTCGCAGGAGGAACTGAGCCTGGCGTGCGCCGCACTCGGCTCCGCGCTCGCACAGCACGGGCAGCAGAAAGAGGCCGAGGTCCTCTGCCGTCGGGCCGTCGAACTGTCCGAGCAGGCCGCCGAGGTGAGCCTCGCCCAGGTGTCGGCGCTGCTCGCCAGCATCGACGCCCTGCTCGGCGCCTTCCGCTGGGACGAGGCCGAACAGCTCGCGGAGCGGGTCCTCGACCTGCTGCCCGAGATGCAGGACGGAGGCACCAACGAGGCACGCCACGCTCTGGTGCTCACCGTCATGGCACAGATCCACCTGGCCCGCGGCTGGGTGGGCAGGGCCAGAGCCACCGCCGACGCCGCGTACCAGGCCCTGCCGCCGAGCGTGCTCAACGACCTCGATCTGTACGGCAGTGAGATCGCCCGCGTGTGCGGCGTGCGGGCGCTGGCCGCGCTGTGCACCGGCCCGGAGGACGAGGCCGAGCGACTGGCGCGCGAGGCGCTGCGCCTGCTGAACTGGCTCCACGAGCACAGCGTGCGCTCCGAGAACCCGCTCCTCGCCCTGCTGCTGGTGGTGCTCGCCCACCAGGCGCACGCGGCGGGCGACATACCGCGCGCCCGCGCGCTGAGCCGCCGTGCCGCCGACCTCGCCGCCGACCGCATGGAAGCGGGCAACCAGCGTGTGCAGATCGTCCTCGCGCAGGCGCTTCGCGCCCTCAGCCGGACCGGCGGCGCCGTGCCTCCCTCGCTGGGAGCTCTCGTCCCGCGCGTGGATCCCGAGTTCGGTCCGGCGGCGGACGATCCCATCGGCCGTATGGCCCGCCAGAGCCACCGCATGCTGGGCCGCGAATCGCCGGAACTGATCGCCGAGCTGCTCGACCTGTGCGCCCAGGCGCAGCACCTCGCCGACCACGATCGCGCGGGTGCCGTGGACCGGGGCCGCGAGGCGCTCCGGCTGCTCACTGCCGAAGGTGACATCGCGGACGGTCCTCTGCCGAGCGACACCGCGGAACTCCTCGCCGGACTCAGCCGGTGGACCGAACCCTCCCCGGGCAGCCCCGCCGGGGCCTGGCACGAGTCGCGCGGCCACGCCCGCCAGTGTGTGGTCCTGCGTCGCCAGATCGCCGACGCCGACCCGAGCGCGGGACCCGTCACCGCGCTGCTGGAGGAACGGATCCAGCTGGCCAGGACCGAACAGGGCGCCGGCGACGGCCCCGAGGCGGCACGGATCCTCGACTCCGCGACGCACGACGCCGCGATGGCCATGGAACCCAGGCCCCCCGCCCTGACCGAGACACTGCTGCGGGCCCTGCTGACCCAGGCGGCCGTTCTGGAACGGCTTGGCCGCACCGACGACGCCCTGGCGGCGGCCGAACGCTTCCAGGCCTATCACCGGCAGGCCCCGGACGCGCTGCGCCGGCTCAACCCGGCCCTCGTCGGAGCGTCGCTCGTCCGGCACACCCGCCTGCTGACGGTGCTGGGGCGCGGCACCGACGCGGTCGGCCTCCTGGAACAGGCCCTGACGAACGAGTACTTCCCGTCCACCGCTGCCGGCGTCCCGCCCGTCCACGCGGTGGAACCGATGCTGCACCTGGTGGGCCTGAATCTCGCCCTCGGCCGGACGGAACAGGCCCATGACAGCGCGATCCGCGCCGAGCAGGTGTGCCGGTCCCTCGGTGACCGCCCCGACCTGCTCGTGGCCGCGCTGCGCCGGCGAGGGCAGGTACTGCGAGCCCGCGGACTGGCCGAGGCGGCGCTGCTCCCGCTGGGGGAAGCCCTGGACCTGGCCCGCCGCACCCCCGCGACGGCGGCCGAGGTGGCCGACGCCCGGGAAGTCCTCGCGCTGGCACTGACCGACGCCGGGCAACCGCGAGCCGCACTGGAACACTTCGACTCCCTCGTGGCCCACCACGCCTCCCCCGACCGGGAAGGGCGGTGGCGGGTGCACCGGGCGCACGCGTGCTCCGCCGTCGGCGACTGGGACGAGGCCGTACGGGACTGCGAGCGGGCGGAGTTCCTCTACGCCGGCTGCGGCGACCGGCGCGGACTGCGCGACGCCCTGTCCCGGCTGGCGTACCACCTGCTGGGAGCCGGCCGGGCCGCCCAGGCCCTGCGTGCGGCCGACGCCGCCGAGGCGGAGGCCCGCCCGCTGGCCCGCGGCGGCGCCACCGAGGACGTACGACGGCAGTGGGAGACCCTGCTGATCCGTGCCGCGGTCCTGCGGGAGACGGGAGCGGCCGCCGACCGCGAGGAGGCGGAGGCCACGGCCCTGCTCGCCCTCCACGAGCTGACGGCCGGAGACTTCCCGGCCTTGCTCGAGACGGCTGTCCGGGCCCACCGTGCGAGCCGCCAACACCGCGCCCGCGGGCGCCCCGACGCGTGAGACACCCGCCCGCCCCGCCTCCGCATCACGGAAAGGCACCCCCGGATGACAGCCACGATGCTCAACATCGCCGACGCCACCACCACCCGGATGCTCGGTCCCGGGCTGCGCGCGGCCGTCTGGGTGCAGGGGTGCCCGTTCCGGTGCCAGGGATGCATGGCCCCGCAGTGGATCCCCCGGCGCCGTGCCCACCTCGTCTCCGCCGACGACCTCGCGGAGCGGCTGCTCGCGCTGCCGGGCCTGCGCGGACTGACGTTCTCCGGGGGCGAGCCGATGGAACAGGCCGCGGGCCTCGCCTCGGTGTGCGCCCGCGTCAGGTCCCGCGCACCCGACTTCGACGTCATCTGCTTCACCGGATACCAGTTGACCAGGCTGCGGCGCGATCCTCCGGCTCCGGCCGTGGCGGACCTGCTCGCCCAGGTCGACGTCCTCATCGACGGGCCGTACGTCGCGGCCCTCGACGACGGCCTTGGACTGCGCGGCAGTTCGAACCAGACCGTGCACCACCTCACCGAACGCCTGCGCGACCACGCCGACGACCTGGCCCGCGCGCCCCGTTCCGCGGAGGTGCTGGTGCGTGGCGACGACGTGGTCATCACGGGCGTCCCGCCGCGCCATCTGCTCCACAGCGTTCGCCAGACCCTCGGCAGCCGGGCGACGGCACCGGGGACACAGCCGGCCGACCCCATGTCCCGGAGGGATGCACCATGAGCCGAGGCAAGCTTGTGCACATCACCGAAGCCGAGTGGCAGCGGCTCAACGAGGCCGCCCGTAAGCTGCGGACGCTCAACGAGAGCCTGCCGCAGCTCATCGACGACGTGCGCCGCACCACTCAGCAGGACTTCGAGCGGGGCTTCGAGACCGTGGCCGAACGCCAAAGGGCCTTCGAGGACCAGCTGGACGCCGCCGGCGTGCGCGTGGCGGAGATGGAGAAGGACACCAACCGGCGTCTGCGGGACCACGCCCGGCGCATCGCCGACCAGGAGATCCAGCTCGTCGCGCGCATCGACACGGAGACGGACCGCCTACGCCAGGAAACGGGCGAACTGCTCCGGGCGGAACACGAGTGGACACACGAACTGCTCACCGCCGAGCACGAGCAGCGGGTCCGGGAGACGGACCGGCTCCAGCGGGAGATCGACTCGTTGTATCTCGACAAGGAGCGGGCCGCCCGGATGACGCAGGAAATGCTTGCCCAGGCCGAGTTGACAGTCCGTCATATTCTGCGTGATCCCGCCCTGTCCCGCCTGGCCGCCGGACGTGTCGAGAAGCTGGAGCAGCGCCTCGCCCTCAGCCGTGCCAACCTCGACGCCGGCCTGGCCGAAGCCGCCCTGCCCGTGGCCCAGGAGTCGTGGCTGCAACTCGGCGAACTGCGTGTCGAGGTGGAGGCCGCCGACCTCGAATGGCGCATTCTGCGCAATCGCGCGACGCGGCTGCTGCGCCTCCTCGCGGACGCCGTCGACCGCAACCGGTTCCGCAACGGGGTCGACCTCGACGGCGAGGAGAACGAGTCCGAGGTGTTCGTCGACCGGTGGAGCAACGGCGGCCTGACCCGCCTCGAAGGACATATCGCTGCACAGCAGCGGCGGCTCGGGGACGAGCTGTCGCCGCCGTCCACCGACGAACTGCGCCAGCTGCTGGACGAGCGCATCCCCCGGCTGCACACGGCACTCAAGGACATCACCCAGCTCGCCGGCGCCGAGCAGCTCGCCTCGCAGCTGCGTGCCGACATCGCCAGCACGGCCGCAGACGTCCTCGCGGCCAGCGGCTACGAGCTCCAGGGCTGGTCGTACCAGGGCAGCGACGAGCGCGGACCGGTCAGCGTCAAGCTGGTCCACCCCGACAAGAGCGAGATCGTCATCCTCGTCTCCCAGCTGCCCGGAGACGACCCCGACTGCATCCTGGAACTCACCACGCACAACGAGGGCATCGGCGACGACACCGTACGCCGGTCGCGCGCCCGGGACGTGGTGGAAAGTCTGCGGGACGCCAACATCCGGGTGCGGGACCCCGAGGAGACCGGTGAACCCGAGCCGGGCCGCGCGGACATCGAGGGGTTCCAGTCCCAGACCTTCGTGCCGCCCGTCCGCAAGCACTCACGGATCGAGTTCGCGTGAACGCCCGGCCCGTGGTGGCCGAACGGCTCCGGGACGCCCTGCACCTGGAGTCCTGCGAACCCCTCCTCGTGCTGTACGGGCCGGGAACGGAGGACACCTTCGTCTGCACCGACTACCAGGAACGCTCCCTCGCCGACGCGCTGCTCGTCCTGCTGCGCGCGGCCGGCTACCAGCGGATCGCCTTCTGCAGCCCGGCCGAGCCCCTCTACTTCCGCGACACCGCCTCGCTCGCCGCCGCGAGCGGGCCCCTCCCGGGCCGGGCCGGTGCGGGCACCCAAGCCGTACGTACCGCGCCGACCGGGCCGATCCGCGGTCCGCAGGGCATCCGCAGACAGTTCGGCCGCCGTAACTCCGTCGCCCCCGCCCCGACGGCCGCAGCGGCTCCCGTACCGCCGCGGCCCGATCCGCTGTGGGAACCCGATCCGCTGGCGGTCGCGCCGGTGGCAGCACGGGACCGTCCGCTGCGCGTGGTCCGGGGCCGGCGGTCCACGTCCCGCAGCGCCGCCGAGCAGATGCTCCACCAGTACATGACCCAGGACGGCATCCTCACCGCCGTCGTGATCGAGCAGGCCGAGGCGTATCTGCACCGCGCCCCGCGGGACTCGGAGATCAACATCCGGATCGGGGAGTGGCTCCAGGGGGCGACCGGCGGAAACCTTTGTGTGCTGATCTTCTCGGCCACGACCGAGACGCAGATCGTCGAGCAGATCCGGGCCCACGGGGGGTCCGCCGCGCTCGCGGGCTATCTGGAGCGGCGCGCGGGCCGCGGCGTCTCCCCCGTCGCCGGGGCCGTCCGTGCCCCCGCCCGGCCGGAACTCTGCCGCCTGGTGCAGTTGAGCCGGCTGCGGGACGGACTGGCCTTTCCCGACTGGGCGGACACCGACCGCCTCCTCAACGGGATGAACGCTCAGGCGGAGGTGCTCGCCCGGGCCTGGCTCGCACGGCTCGCCCGGGCTCCCGAGCTGAGCGCGAGCGTGCTCGGCGGATGGGGCGTACGGCTGCCGGACGTGTCCGCCCTGGAGGAGCTGGAGGCCCTGCCCGGCCTTGAGGAGGTCAAGGATTTCGTACGGCGCCTCGTCGCCGTGCACCGTGTGGAGCGACAGCTCGCCGCCCGAGGAGGCGGCGGCCAGGCACCGTCCCGGCACCTGGTCTTCCGGGGCAATCCGGGAACCGGCAAGACGACCGTGGCCCGCATCGTCGCACGGGTCTACCAGGAACTCGGCGTCCTCCCCCGGGGCCACGTGGTGGAACCCGAACTCCACGAACTCATCCATGAGCACGTCGGCGGCACCACGCAGCGCACCACTCAGGTCATCGACCGCGCCCTGGACGGGGTCCTGTTCATCGACGAGGTGTACCGGCTCACCGCGGAGGACCGGGGCGGCTTCGGCCAGGAGGCCGTGGACACCCTCCTCAGCCGGATGGAGAACCAGCGCGACCGCCTGGTGGTGATCGTCGCCGGCTACTCCGCGCCCATGGAGCAGTTCCTCCGCAGCAACCCTGGCCTCAGGCGACGCTTCCCGGTCACCAATGAGCTGGAGTTCAAGGACTACACCCCCGACCTGCTCGTCGAGATCCTGCTGCGGAATCTGAAGGAGCTCGGCCATGTGCCCGACGCTCCCATGTCCGACCTGCTGGGGCGCGTGGTGCGCGACCTGCACCGCCGCAAGGACAGATCGCCGGAGTCGTTCGGCAACGGCGGTGAGATGCGCAACCTCGCTCAGGCCCTGCACGAGCGCTGGGCCCAGCGCATCAGCCTCGGGACGGCCGTCCCCGACCTGGACGCCCCGCTGGCCCCCGCCGATCTGCCGCCGGAGTACCACCAGAGGAGCACACCGTGAGCACGCCCCCGCCCCCGCTGCCCGGCCCGCCGCAGCCTGTCCCGGACTGCCCCGTGTGCGGTGCCCCCGCCGACCTGGGCGGGGAGCACTGCGGTTGGCCGGCCCTCGGCCCGCTGACCGCCGGACCGGCCACCGCCGCCCTGCGCTCGGCCGCCGCCGCGGAGCTGTCGACGGCCCGGCGGCGCGGGCGGCTCGCCGCGGCCCTCCGCGTCCTCGACGGCTACGCGAGCGCGGACCGTCCGGGCTGGCTCACCGGGCTGGTGGCGGGGGCCGCGCCGGACGATCTGTACGCCGCCGAGACCGCGGCGCGGGCGGACGGCGGCACCGGGAACGCGGACGGCGGTTGGCCGTTGCCCGACACCCTGGCCGAGGGCGGGCCGCGCCGTGTGCGGGTCCTCGCCCTGGACGCCGAAGGACTCGCGGAGCTCCGGGTGTCCCAGGGAGCCGGCAACAGGCCGCAGGTCAAGGAAATCCACCGGACCGGGTGGGACAGGCTGCTGCCCGGCCTCCCCCGGGATTCCGCGCAGGCCCGGTTCACGCTGGCCGGGGGCGGCGCCGACGACACGGCGCCGCCGGCCCCCGCGCACGGCCGGCTGCCCGACTGGTGCACCGCGGCGGGCGACGACGAGGCCGTCGTACTGCTGGACCGGTGCGCGGCCTGGCCCGGCGTGAGCCGGATCCGGTCCGCACTCGGACGGCAG
The DNA here is from genome assembly GCF_055595715.1 of Streptomyces sp. NPDC040410. NCBI lineage: Bacteria > Bacillati > Actinomycetota > Actinomycetes > Kitasatosporales > Streptomycetaceae > Streptomyces > Streptomyces sp. NPDC040410. The sequence continues at coordinate 67,444 of NZ_JBVIVK010000009.1, read as the reverse complement.
TGCCGTCCATCGGCCACCCTCCAGGCAGCCATGTCCCCGACACCGACGGCGCAGGTGATCACCGGGATGCTCAGATCCGCTCCGTTCCAGCACCCGGTCGCCCTCGCGGTGGCCGAACGCGAGCCCGTCACGCAGGGGTTCGTGACCTCGTCCGTCTCCCTGTTCCCGGCGGGCACCCGGCCGGGGTGCACCCGTACGGGCCGGGTACGGGTAAGGACGCCCGCCGCGGGCGACGCGTCGGGGCGGGTCTCTCTGACGATCGCGGTGGTCGCCCTCACCGGACCGCGCCCGCAGGACTGGCGTCTGCTGCACGCCGTCGAGGCGGACCTTCCCGAGGACACCGAGGTCGACATCGAGATCACGCCGGCCGCCGTCGACGAGATAGGCATCGCCGTCGAGGGGCACCCGGCGCCCACGACCGTCCACACGGCCTGGCCGGATCTGCTCAGGCGCGTGGCCCGTGCCCGGCGGGAACTGCCACTGGACCTCGTCGTGCTGCTTGAGCTGGGGGGCGAGGAGAACGACCGAAGGGTCGGTGCGGCGACCCGGATCATCGAGCACATGGCCGCCGCCCGGCCGGCGGGCGGCCTGCGGGTGCGTACCGTCCCCTACTGGGAACACCGGCGCCAGCCGGGCTCGGGCCGCCTCGAACCGACGCACACCGTGTGGCCGTTCCTGCCGCCCGCCCAGGCAGTGGAGGACATGGCCGACCTGTACGGCCACGACGAGCCCGTCCACAACGTGTTCGCGGCGGCACTCGAGGAACCGCTCGCCGAACTGGCCGCCCTGGACGGCTGGACCGACGGGGACCGCTGCCTGCTGGTGGTGGCGACGCGGCCGCCGCACCTCGGCCCCGACGACGAGCTGGGGAGCGTGTCCCGCCGCTGCCCCCAGGACCGGGACTGGCGCGACGGCCTCGCGGCCAGCGCCGAGTGGCTCGGCCGCACCGCCGTACTGGTGCCCGCCACGGACTGGGGCAACAGCTTCGACGCGCGGCAGGCGACGAAGTTCACGGACGACCTGTGGCGCACGTCCCGGGAACACGGCTGGCACGTCCTCGACGCCGACGGAGCGGACGTGCTGGAGAAGGCCGCCGCGCTGACCGCGCCGGAGGCGGCCACGGCCAGACCCGTGCCCTTCCCCTTCGCCGCGCCCACCGCACCGGCCCCGGCCTGACCCGACCGGTCGGCCGCTTCGTGTACAGGAACGAGGACCCGATGGCAAACGACGAGGGACGCTCCGCGGACGATCTCTTCGGAGGCGAACAGCCGCGACAGGACGACGACTTGAAGGAGGTTCGCTGGCCTCGGGACAACGGGGCGCGCGTCGCCCTGTGGGGGCCTTCCGGATCCGGCAAGACCACGTTTCTGTGGGCGCTGCTGGTGGCCGACAACGGCACGCACTCCAGCTCGGACTGGCGCGTCACGCCCCAGGACCGGACAGCCTGGAATCAGACCGAGTCCGCGTTCTCCAACCTCGCCCTGAACAACGGTCTGCCCCCTGCTGACCTCACCCTCACAGCGCCCTCGGCGTGGATTCTGTCCCGGGACCCCGACGCCCCGCGCAAGGCTCCTGTGGGCGTGCCGCCGTTCCTGCGCGGCAAACGCTGGCAGGACGCGGGCGAGGAAAACCGCATCCCGGTCCACATCCAGGATCTTCCGGGCCAGGTCTTCAACTTCGACAACGAGCAGGCGAAGCCGTTCCGTGCCAACGCGATACGTCAACTCGCCGAGGCGGACGCCTTCGTGTATCTCCACGACCCGCTGGTGGACCTCGACACCGAGAGCCAGAAGTCCGTGGCCTTCTTCCGTCGGATGCTCGACGCGATCGAGGCCGTCCGCCCGTCCGAGCTGACCGGACGGCGCCTGGAGCAGCACGTGTCCGTGTGCATCACGAAGTTCGACCACCCCGCCGTGTTCGCCCCGGCCTGGGAACAGGGCTTCGCCACGATGGACCCGGCGCCGCACATCAGCCAGGAGAACGCCCGCGCGTACTTCGACTGGCTCTGCGAGACACACGACTACCACCGCCGCACCGAACTCCTGCGCAAGGACCTGCACACCCGGTTCCACCAGGACCGGGTCCGTTACTACGCCACCTCGTCCCTCGGTTATTTCCGGGAACCCGGCGGCCCTTACAACCGGCACAACATGCGGATGGACAGCCCCACCGGTCAACGCGGCCCCAGGGAGTCGCCGCAGATCGAAGGCCCCGTCAAGCCGGTCAACGTAATGGAACCCTTCGTCGATCTGGTACGGGCCGTCCGGCGGAACCCGCCGAGGCACAACGGGTACGAGGGAGGCCACCCGTGACGGACGCGGCCGGCGCCGAGGCCTACGGCGGCCCGCAGACGCGCAGCGCGCTGGCCGCGTGGGCCGTTCTCGGAAAAAGGGAGGGAAGCCGACTGGACTACGAGGTGCTCGCGGCCTTGCAGAACCGGATCCACTTCTTCGACGACCAGATCCGCGGCCACCTGCCCGGCAACCCCGTGGACCTGCTCCGCCAGCCGCCCTCGCCGTACTACGTGTTCTGGCCCGGGCCCACGACGAAGCAGGGCGCCGCGACGCTGAACTGCAGCCGTACCGGGCCGTCCGAGGTCCGCGACGGCACCAGTCGCCCCAGCCTGCGGCTGGACTACTTCAACGTGCGGCTCGACGACATCCACGAGGACCGGGGCGCCGCCGCGGGGTACACGGACCTGGCCCACGCCATGGACCGGACGTCGGGTTCCATGCCGGAGGACCCCGACGAGTTCGCGCGGATGGACTTCCATGTGGCCGCCCTGGCCGCGGCGCGGGAAGGCGCCGAGCTGTGCGACTTCGACTGGCTCGCCACCGGGGCCGCCGCGGTGCTGGCCGGGCGGGTGGTCATCACGGGGGCCCAGCACGTCGGCGTTCCGGACAGGCTGCGCGCTCTGGACGCGATCGGGGCTCTCCTGCCGTACGGCGCGCGGGCGAGGCTCTCGGCCGCCACCTTCGCGCGGGGCAACGGCATGCACGCGATCCGGCTCTTCTTCGACGACCTCACCCCCGAGGGGGCGTTCGAACTGCCCTGGCGGGGGCCGGTTTCCGAGCCACCGTCGGCCGTCGGCCGCAACTACCGCGACCTGCTGCTGCGCCAGCAGGCCGCGACGGGGCCGACGGCGCTGTTCGCCGCCCTGCTCGGCACCTCGCAGCCGCGTTCCCTGCACGACCCGCAGTCCGTGCTCGACGTCGCCGAAGGCGCGTTGCGCCCCCATGCCGATGTCACCGCCCGATTCCGGGAGGCCGTGTCGACCGCGGACCGGGCCCGTCTGCTGCTCGAACAGCAGCGAGAGGCACCGCCGCTCGACGAGGACGAGAAGGCCCTGTGGTGGCAGTGGCTGCTCGCCGATCCCGGCACGCGGCCCTGCCATGTGCGCGCCCTGGCCCGGACACCCGACCCGAAGAGCCTCGACACCATCGCGAGCGGGCTGTTGGCGGTACTGGCGTCTCCGGACGGTGTCGACACCGCTCTGTGGTACTGCCGGCGCGCCGACGAGGCCGGGCTGCCCGGGGAACTGCAGGCCCGGCTCGTCCGGTCTGTCGACCAGGACGCGCAAGAGGCGTTGCGCGCCCTGCTTCGCGTACTGACACTCCGGGCCCTGGACCCGGTCCAGGCCATGACCGTGGCCCGGGCCGTGGACAAGCGGAAGGGGCTGCTGTCCCGGCTGCGGTACGCCGACTTCCCCGCGACGCTGGAGCTTCTCACCGGGCTGAGCGGGGTCCCCGATACCGGCTCCCTCGCCTGGCTCCGCCCGTTCCGGGCCCTGCTGCACGACGGACCCGCGCCGAGCGAGGACGACATCTGGGCCGCCCACCGGAACATCGCCGGATTCGTCGGCCTCCTCACGGAGACGGCCCGGCAGCGGCGGCCCGAACGCACGGCGGACACCCGCCGCTGGCTGGCACCCGTCCACCTGCAAGAAGCGCGGACGGCGACCCGCGACGCCGGTGAGGCGGCCCTGCTTCTGCTCCGGGACCGCGCCGCCGGCTCGGACACGGCACGCATCGTGGAAGCCGCCCGCACGGCACGGGAGCTGCGCTGTGCTTGCAGCGACGTGGTGGACGTGCTCGTACGAGGCGCTCCCGAACGTGGGGCGCCGCAACTCGACCGGCTGCTGCAGGACGTGGCGGGCGGCCGGGCCGAGGAGCTGGGATGGCTGCGGCAGGCCGCCGTGCGGACGGGCGGGGCACTCGACCGGGCGGGCGGAGCGTCCGGCTTGCACCGTCACATCGAGGGTGAACTCGCCTCGGACGAACGCCGAAAAGAGCTGGAGCTCAAGGAACTCACCAGGAGGCAGCGCCTGTTGGCGAGGTTTCAGGCGTTGTTCCGGCGCCCGTGGCGCTCCCTCCGGAGAACCCGGAGAGGCGGCGGGCTCGAGAGCGCCGGGCATCGGGCCGCCGAAAGCCCGGACGAGTCCGGTGAGGAGTCTTCCCTGCCGGAGGGGTCTCACGGGGAGGCGTCCCTGTCCAAGGAGTCTCACGCGGAGGCGTACTCTCCCACGGCGCACGTGGCGTGGGACGGCTGGGAGCGGGACGCCGCACAGCGAGTGGCGGACCGGCCGCGGCACTACGCCATGGCCGCCGACGCCCTTCTCTCCCCCTGGCCGCCCGGCAGTCCCGCCGCCCCGCGGACCGGAGAGGGGGCCGGTCCCCGGGAAGTGGACGCCGTGGCCTCCCTGCTGCCCTGGGGGTTGCGTGCCCGACTGCACGTGACCACCTCCGGCACGCCGGTCGACGGCACGTCCTTCACCATCGTTCCCGAGTGCCACGAAACGACGGAGATCGAGCCACCCGCGGGCAGCTACGCGTCCCTGCTGGTGCAGTTCATCGAGCGGGCGCCGACCGCCACGGAGCGCGTCGAACGCGTGCTGTTCCTGACCCGGGGACTCCGCGGGTTCCAGCAGCCCCTGGACCCCGACGACGCGCAGACGCCGGTCAGGGCCCTGGAGCGCCTGCGGGAGGTGCTGCAGGCGTGGCGGGAACGGCCGTACGCGCAACTGCTCGCCGTTCTCGGGCACGCGCCGGACACGGTACGGCGGGAGGTGGACGCACTCCTCGGCGGGAGCCGTACCGCCGCCGACGACGAAGACCGCGGTGCCGCCGAGGTGCTGGTCGACGTCGTACGGGAGCGCTTCACCGCCCGTCACGGCCACCCCTGGGCGGCAGTGCCCCGTCTGCTGTGTCTGGCCGGCATCGCCGATCGAGTCGACGCGGAGGTCGCTCGGGCCCTCCGGGCCATGCCCGCCCAGGCTTCGCACGAACCTGCCGACGCGCGGACGGAAGCGCTGTGCGCCGGGGACCGTTTCGAGGCCGCGCTCAGGCTGCTGGACGAGGTGTTCCCCCACCCGCCCGAGCAAAGCGCCGGCACCGACGACACCTCCGCCATCCCGGCCGGGCTAGTGGAGGTGCTGATCCCCGCCTTCCGCACCGAGGCGGAGCGTGTACTCCCCGGCCTCGCGGCGGACGTCGACCGCCGTCTGTACACCATCGAACTGCGCCGCGCCGAGCGTGTTCTCGCCCGCCACGCCCTACGGCCACCCCGTCCGGAACCTTCGGAGGGCGAAACGACCGGTCCCGAGGACGGAGGGCCTGAGAGATGACGAGCCAACCACCCGGTACGGCCTCACCGGGCACCGCGTACGGGGTCGACGTGGGCAGCGGCCTGGTGCGCGTGGTCAGGGCGGAGAGCGACGGCACGTTCTCCTCGTGGCAGCGGCCCGCACCCGTGCGCCCCGGCGGAGACGGCCGGGGCAGCCGGGACGACGCGGCCCTGCCGGCACTGCTGCGTCCCCGGATCGAGGCGGCCCACCGTGTCGTTGCGGCCGTGCCGCACGGCTGGCTGGTGGAAGGGACGGACCTCCCGGACGGAGCGGTGGGACCGGGCGGGCAGCCGGGCCGGGCACCGGTCGACGCGCTGCGCGCCGTGCTGTCCGCCTGCGGTGCCGCGCGTGCGGAGCTGGTGTCCGCACCGCTGGCCGCACTCGTGGTACCCGCCGTGCGCGCGGCGTTGTCCGGCCGCCACGAGCGGGTGGTGGTCGCCGATCTCGGACCGGGCCACTGTGAGCTGGTCGTGTGCGACATGACCGCGGGGGCCCCGCGTGTCCTGGCCCGGGTCTCCACCGGGACTTCCGGCAGTTGCCCGGATCCCCACTGGGCACTCGCCTGCGTCGGCCTGCCCGACGACGCGCCGTACGAAGAACGGCTCCAGGTCGCCCAGGAGCTGATCGCCCGGCTGAGTCACGACGATGCCGACCTTTCGGCGCAGGCCCTGAAGCGGGCCCGCCAGGAGCGTGCGGTCCGGGCACGTGGTGACGGGCCGGACGACGACATCAGACCGCTGTGGCAACGCGTCCCGGTGTACCGCAACGTGGTGCACCCGGACGAGGGCAGGATCCGCCTCGAAACCGGCCAGGTGCTGGATCTCCTGGACCGGCTGGCCGTCCCGCTGAGGGACCTCGCCGCCGGACTGCGGCAGACACATGCGGACGTCCGGGGCGCGGGCCTGCTGGTGGTGGGTGGCGGATCGGTCTTCGCGCCTCTGGTGGACGCCGTGCGACAGGGCCTCGGCCTTCGGGACGAGGCGCACGTGGCCGTCGCGCCCGATCCGGTGCTGACCGTGGCGCAGGGAGCCGCCATGGTGGCGGCGGGTGCGGCGGAGCTTCCTGTGTTCCTCGAAGCGGCGCGGCCATCCGGGGCCACGCGAGGGCCGGCCCCTTCCGGCGCCCCGCACCACCCCGCCCCGCCTGCCCGGCTCGCCGTCGTCGTGCACCGCCGGCTGGGCGAGGAGCTTCGGGAATGGCTCGCCGTGCTGCCGGTGCCCACCTCGCGTACCGAGTTCCTGGTCGACCCCTTCACCCGCGCCGAGGCCGTGGTCGACTGGGGCGGGCCCGCGTCGCTGTCCCTGTGGATACGGCCGCCCGGTGCGGACGGTTTCGCGCCGGCCGCCGTGGACGCGGCACGCGTGCCGGCCGGCCGCTACCGCCTCGGCAGCGGGCTGGACGACCGGGCCGGTCCCGTCCTGGTCTTCGCCGGGGCCGACGGCACGGGCCCCACCTTCTCGGTCCCCGTGACCGACGTGGCGCGCGAGATGCCGGCGGCCGGACGGACGGGACACACCGGGGAGGCCTCATGAACGCGGAACTCCGGTCGGCGGTGCGCGCCACGGACGACGCGTTCCGCCGCCTGGAACAGACCTTGGCCGGCGCGGAGGACCGGAAGGTCGAGTCCTTCCGGACGCTCGTGCAGCTCGACGAGCCGCTGAACGCCCTCGCCTCCTGTGCCGGGCGCATCCGCGCGCTGCTGGACGTCTCCGGCTTCGACCCGGCGCTGCACGAGCACTACGCGGAGCGCACACGACAACTGGAGGCGGTCGGCGACGGGTTGGCCGACCTGCGCGCCCTGAGCGCCACCTGGCGCGAGCCGGAGGCCGAACTCGTCGCCGGCGAGGCCGAGCACCAACGGCTGACGGAGGAGAAGGCGGAGTTCGACAGGCGCGCCCGACTGGTCCGCGAACTGCCCGCGCTGCGCGGGACGGTCGAGCGGCTGCGGCAGGCGGAGGCCGCCGCGCGGGTGGCCGAACGCGAGCTGCAGGAGCGAACGGCCCGGCTGGCGCGGCCGGTCGACGAGGCTCTCGCCGGCGAGCCGGACGAGGACGACGGCGAGACGGGGCGTCAGGCCGATCCGCCCGCAGGCTCCCCGGACGAGCGGCACCGGCCGACCGCCGCAGACGGGCAGAGCGGCGAACCGGAGACCATGAGGGAGCAGCGGAGTGAGGCGCGCGAGCCGAGGCCGTCCGGCGTGCGGCGGGAAGCCGGCGAGCCGCAGACATCCGAGGTACAGCGGGAACCCGACAGTTCCCTCGCGGCGCTGGAGAGTCTGCGGAGTGCCGCGCAGGACTGGTCCTTGGCCGCCACCGGTCTGCTGGACGTGCTCACCCCCGCCGTCGCCGACGTCTTCAAGCGAGCGCAGGCCCTTCAGGAGCAACTGGCCACGCAGTACGCCGCGCTGCGGGACGCCGAGGCCCACATCGACCACGTGGCCGCTCGGCTGAAGGCGAACGCCGAACGACAGCGCGCGGCCGCGCACCGCACGAAGGTGGGCTGCACGGCGCTGGACCTGCACGTCGAGGCCGACTCGGAGCTGGCACGCGCCCTCGGCGCCGCCACGCCGGAGCCGGACGTCAGCCATGTGGAGGCCCAGCTCAACAGGCTCCGGCAGGCGCTCGACGCCATCGACAAGGCGCTGCAGGCGCACCACGCGGCACGGCGGCAGCACAGCGAGTTCCTGCTGCTGGGCGACACCGTGGAACCGGCCGACGGCGAGCCGCCGTCCGGCGGGGGGCAGGCACCGCAGCAGTCCAGAGGATCCCGAGACGGCCGAGGCGGAGCGACGCGATGACACCTACTCACTGGCTGCGCGCCGCGGCACTCCTGTTGCTTCCCACGCTGTCGGGGTTCGCGCCCGCCGGACCCTCCTCTCCCGCCGAGGCAGGGCCGTGGTCCGCGGAGCGCCGGGCCGAGACCCCGGTCGCCCAGACGGACCGGACCACCGCTCTCAAGGAGCTGGGCCTGGACTCGGGTGCGGACTACGTCGTCGTGGTCGACAGCTCCGGCTCGATGAAGTCCCGGCGGCAGCAGGCGACGGGCGCCCTGGAGTCCCTGCTGGCCGGTCTCGGGCCCAAGGACCGGGCGGCTCTGGTGTCCTTCCGCGCCAAGCCCGATCCCGCCGGTGTGGTGGCTCCGCTGGCCCCGGTCGACGATCCTCGGGCGCTGGCCCGGAGTCTGCCCGCCGAATACGGATCGACCGACATCAGCAGCGGTGTGTCCCTGGCGCTGCGCATCCTGGAGCGCAGCCCCGATGTGCGGCCGGCCGCCGTGGTGGTGCTCACCGACGCCGGCCAGACCCCAGGGGCCGCCACACCGGGGACCTGGCGGCGGCTCACCGACCGCATCGAGCAGCTCCGTGCCCGGCAGGACCCGTCCGGGCCCCTGCGGCAGATGGTGCAGGGCGTGGTGCTGGACTGGGGCGGCGGCGACCGCGCGCCGGCCTTCGAGGTCGGGCCCGGCTGCGAGGCGACCAGCAGCTACACCATCCTGCAGTGCCTGTTCGGCCGGGCCGAGACCAGCCAGGTGGATCCCCGCCACGCGGCCCGCATGCTGCGCGCTCTGCCCGACGAGTTCGCCGACCGTGCGCTGGAGTCCCTCCTCGCCCCTGACGCGGCCCGCGTCCGGCAGGGCGACGCGGTGCGCGTGACCCTGGGCCGGCCCCGTCCCACCGGTGACGGAACCGCCACCGTGCCCGTCACGCTCACCTCACGCACCGGCCATCTGCCACTACGGGTCCAGGAACTCACGGCGCGCGTTCCTGGACTGAGGGGACTGACCGCGAGCCGGGCGGGTGAGGCACCGGCGGTGGACCTGGCGCCCGGCGGCAGGGCCACGACCGTGCTGCGGCTGCGCTGGGAGGGTAGCCCCAAGCCCTGGTACGCGGTCGGCTCACCCGCCTGGTCCGGCACCGTGACCGTCCGCTACACCCTCGCAAGCCGCTACAGCGCCCTGATGTCCCGCGCGGCAGTGCCCGCCGGCCGGTTCACTCCTCGGGCGGGAGCGGAGCGGGCCACGATCGTGCTGCCCGCTTCGTCGCTGTGGTGGGCCGAGTTGGGTGCGCTCGCCCTTGTCGTGCTGCTCGTCCTGATCCGATTCGGCGGCCTGCCCGCCCCGCTGTGGATCGTCTCCCACGCCGGTACGGAGCGCCCGGCCCGCGTGTTCGTCTGGCTTCCGCGGCAGAACCTGCGCCGCCGGCTGGCCACCGGCAGGGACGTGGTCCTTACGGCCCGCTGGACACCGCACCGCGCATGGTCGCGCACCGGACCGCTGACAGTGGTGCTGTGGCCGCTGGGCAGGGAGTCCGCCGGCGGTCGTGCCCGGCCGCAGCACACGCTGCTCCTGCGGCACCGCGGCTCCCGGTCGGCGCTGCCCGGCTTCGAGGGCGTCCACGTCGTACGGGGCGGCTGGCTGCGGCCACGCCGCGAAAGGCGGCCCTGACCACCTCCGCTGCGCCGAGGCCCACTCCATCGAGAAAGGAACACTCCGCCCATGCGGAATGACAGCGAGACCGAATCGTTCAACGAGAGCCGGCCCGACCGACGCGCCCGCACCGTGGAAGTCCGGCTGCCGGGCGGTGGCGTCGTGGAAGTGCAGGCGGCCGGTGGCGGCGCGGCACGGGACATCGCAGCCACGGAGGGCAGCTTCGACCAGGCCATGGCCTCGCTGCGCGGAGTGGCCGAGGCGACACTGACCGTACTGCGGGCAGTGGCGCCCGACGAGGCCACGGTGGAGTTCGGGATGAACATCCGTGCCAAGACAGGGCAGTTGGTCGGCTTCCTGGTGTCCGCGGACACGGGGGCGGACCTCAAGGTCACCATGACCTGGCGCAAGGATGAGGACACCACGGCCCCGAATCCCACGTGAGCCACAGGCGGCCGCATCCCCGGCGCTCGGGCACAGCCGCAGCGGCTGCTCGGCGTGACCCGACGCCCGGGGAGGTGCCGTCAGTCCATCAGTCCGGCCGCGACCGTCGCCCCGAGCTCCCAGCACGCCTCGAGGTCGGCCTTGCCCGGCTCGCCGGTCACCGTCACCGGATCGGCCGTGCGGCGCCAGCCGAGGCCCGTCGTGATCGACTCGATTCCGCGCAGGGCACCGGTGACATCGCTCCCACCGTGCACGTAGAGGCCGAACGGCCGGCCGCGCGTCGTGTCCAGGCAGGGGTAGTACACCTGGTCGAAGAAGTGCTTGAGGGCACCGGACATGTAGCCGAGGTTCGCCGGCGTGCCGAGCAGGTATCCGTCCGCGGCCAGTACGTCCGACGCGGTGGCGGACAGGGCGGCGCGCCGCACCACCCGGACGTCCTCGATCTCCGGGGCCGTCGCACCGGAGACGACGGCTTCGAACATCGCCTGGCAGTTGGGCGACGGCGTGTGATGCACGATCAGCAAAGTGGCCACATCACGAACCCTGCCGTGCCATCGCTGTGGCCCGCAAGAGGGGCCGGGATCAGCGTTCGGTGGCGCAGCAGTCGCCCGCGCCGGTGGCGCCCGGGACGGCTTCGAGGCGGCAGAAGCAGGACGCCTGGATCGGTACGTCCGCCGTCGCGGCGGCGAGCTTCAGCTGCTGGGCCACGATCTGTGCCTCCCCCGCCTTGCCGAGCCGGACGAGACACTCGTGCAGCCCGTGCAGGGACCACACGTTGCCCGGGTGCTGCAACGCGCGCGGCAGCGTGCCGTCGAGCCCCAGGTCGGCGCGGTAGACCGCCTCGGCCTCCGCGACCCGCCCCCGTTCCAGCAGCAGGGCTCCGTATGCGTGGCGGGTGGGCTGCATCCATCCCCACGGCTCGTCGTAGGGGAGGTTGTCGTCCAGTTCGATGGACCGCTCGAGCGCGGCGAAGGCGGCGTCGTCGTTGCCCTTGCGGTACTCGAGTTCGCCGTCGAGCATCGCCGACGCGATCGCGAGGATGTCGGCGCAGGTGTTGTTGAACAGCATGCGCGTCCGAGGAACCCGGGCGACGGCCTCCTGGAACAGCCTGCGCTCGCCCTCGGCCTCGGTGATCCGGCCGGTCGCGGAGAAGGCGACGCCGCGGGCGTAGTGCAGCATGGCGGTGCTCATGCTGTAGAGCTCCGGGTCGGCGGGCAGGGGCAGGCGCAGGATGTCGTCCCAGCGGCCGAAACGGATCAGGACGTGTACCCGCATGGCGAGGAAGCTCTCCAGCCAGTCCGCCATGGGCGGGCTCGGCACGCGCAGCAGCTCCTCAGGGATGGACGCCTCCAGCTGCGCCGCGGTCTCCAGGGCGGTCCGGTACTGCCCGAGGAACATCGCCCCGTAGATCCTGAAGTGGTAGTTGTGCGACCGGTAGAGGGTGTAGAAGTTCATCGCCCCGGCCCGCGCGTGGAACTTCTCGTCGGCGACGATGGCGGCGCTGTTGTCCGACACCACGCGCCGGTAGTCGCCGCACAGAACCTCCAGGTGAGAGGGCACGTGCTGCAGATGGCCCGCGTCGGGCACCAGGCCGCGCAGCCGGTCGGCGACGGGCAGCGCCGCCTCCGGGGTCGGGGACATCTCCATCAGGTGGATGTACATGTGCACGATGCCGGGGTGCCACCTCCCGGCATCGGTGGCGAGCGCGCGGTCGAGGACGGCCTTGGCCTCAAGGGTGCGGGCGCCTTCGGCCGGCTCGCCGGTCCGCAGGTCCCACAGCTGCCAGGGCGTGAGGTTCATCAGCGCGTCGGCGTACAGCGTGGCGATGTCGAGATCGTCGGAGGCGAGTTCGTAGACGGCGCGCATGCTCTCGGCGTACGGCGCGTTCCACACCGAACAGTCCTCGACGGCCTCCTGCCGCGGGTAGCGGGCGCGCAGGGCGCCGACCAGGGCCCGTTCGACGGGGGTGGCGGCGGCGCCCGCCTTCACGTGTGCGAGCTCCACGGCCGCGTGGGTGCGCTCGACGGTCCGTGCGAGATCCTGCTCGTCGAAGAAATCCCACGGTTTGTTGTAGTTGGGTCCGAGGGCATAGGCGATGCCCCAGTACGCCATGGCACAGCCGGGATCGGCCGCGGCGGCGGCCTCGAAGCAGGAGACGGCTTCCTCGTGGTTGAAGGCGTACGTCCACGCCAGTCCCCGGTCGAACCACAGCTGGGCGTCCGGGGAGGATGTGGACACGGGGCGGCGGTGGGTGCCGAGGTCGTAGTAGTCCATGCAACTCCCTGACTGCGCGGCACCCCCCAGCCTAGTCCCTGTCGTCGAATTCCCGCCTGCCCCGCGACGCCACGCACGCACTCTCGCCGCTCCGGGCACCCGGCGGGCTCACCGCCTGTCGCGCAGCAGCGCGCAGACGAAGTTCTCCTGGATGGCGCGCAGCCGCTCCAGCCGGGCGGGGTCGGAGGCCCGGTTGATCTGGCTGGTGACGGAGAAGGTCAGTGAGCGGCTGCCGTCCGGTGTCGCCGCCGCCAGCTGCGTGTAGCCCGGGAAGTTGCCGGTGTGGCCCAGCACGACGCCGCAGCGTGTCTCGTAGCGGAAGATGGCCAGTCCCGCGGTGTTGCGTCCCGGGCCGGCGGGCTCGGACGCACCCGCGATCCACCGGCGCTGCTCCCGCACGACGGCCCTGCCGTAGAGCGCGCCTTTCGCATAGCCGCGGATGAAGCGGGTCAGGTCGGCCGGTGTGGAGATGATGCCGCCGGATGCCCACACGCCGGAGGCGCTGACGGCCTCGCTGATGTCCTGCGGGGAGGCGGGGTCGCTCACGTCGTACCCGTGGAGGTAGGGCTCGGGGATGCGGTAGCCCTGCGGGAGGCTGGTGTCGCGCATCTCCAGCGGCCTGTAGACCAGTCTGCGCAGGAGTTCTTCGTACGGGGTACGGGTGACCGCTTCCGCCATCAGGGCGACGGCGATGTTGTCGGAGTTCGAGTATTCGTACCGGCCGCCCGGGGCGAACCGCAGCGGTTCGTCGGCCACGTAGTCGAGCAGGCGGCGGGAGTCGAAGTGGTGGCGCGGGTCGGCCGCGAACACCGCGAGGAACTCGGGGTCCTGCGTGTAGTCCGGCAGGCCGCTGGTGTGGTTCAGCAGCTGCCGCAGCGTCACCGGGCCCCACGCGTCCGGGAGACGTGGCAGGCGCTCGCTCAGTGTGTCGTCCAGATGCAGGGCTCCGCGGTCGACCAGGGTCAGTGCCACCGCCCCGCTGAAGGCCTTGGCCACGCTCGCGATCCGCATGTGGTCCTTCACATGGGGCGGACGGCCCGTCGCGAGATCGGCGACACCGGCCCGCAGAACGCGGGTCTGCCAGCCGTCGCGCAGCACGGCGATGATGCCGGGCGGACCGCCCGGCTCGCTCACGAACCGGTCGATCTGACGCTGCAGCGTACGGTCGTCCCCCGGTCCGGAAGCGGCGGCGGTGCCCGCGGTGGCCGGGACGAGCACGGCCAGGGAAGCGGCCGCTGTGACGAACACCGTCCCGAGACGCGGTCGTAGGACGGCCCGCAAGGGCCGGGCAGAGCGCAGAGACATCGAGGCTCCCGAAGGTAGGCGGCTGTGCAGCTCAAGCCTCACCGGCCGCGGTTGCCACCCGCGCTCCCTGTTACTGCAAACGGCCCAGCCGACCGCGTCCCGTACGCGGGCGAGGACGAGACGCTCCTCGATCAGGGCGCTGCCCGGCCGGCCCCTGGCCACCGGGTCGAGGACTTCGCGCTCCCGCGCGGTCGGTTCGGGCAGGGCGGCGCGCGGGGTGCCCGCGGACCGCGGGCGCGTCAGACGGGCGCGTCAGATGGGCGACGGCTCGGGAGGCGACGGCGGGGCCGAGGATCACCTCGCCGTTCGTGACGGCTCGTACCGCCCTTTCGATCTCGGCGGGGCCGAGCCCTTGAGGAGGTGGCCGCGTGCTCCCGCCCGCATCGAGGCACTCGCGTCGTGCGGCCGTGCGGGCCGACGGCGCCGGCGTGCCGGGCAACCAGGGCGCGGACCGGTGTCCCGTTCCGTCGGGCGGGACACCGGCCGGGCCGGATCAGGACCTGCCGGGCTTCAGATCGCCGATCACCCCGATCCGGATGCCCAGCCACGGATAGGTGTGGTTGTAGAACACGTTGTCCTGCGGCTGCAGCCCGACGGCAGAGGGCCACATCTGGTAGGCAGGCGCGTTGGAGATTCCGCCGTGGAGCCGCCGCCACACCCGCAGGGAGCTCTGTCCGGCGGGGGGAGGCGTGATCGTGTCGGTCCACTCGACCGCGTTGCCGCCCTGGTCGAGAGTGCCCCACGGCGAGGCGGTCCGCGCCCCGCCGACCGTGCTGAGGCTGCCCTGGTAGGCCTCGGCATACGTGAGGGGGTCGAATCCGAACGGGTTGACGGTGGTGCAGGCGACGGGCGTCAGTCGTCCCGGGCACCAGCTCGGTGCCGGCTGTCCGGTCGCGTGGTACGAGGCCAGTGGCTGGGTCGCCGCGTTGGTGACATCTCCTGTGGCCGGATTGAGGACGGTGGGGCTGGGTGCGGTCGCGTCTCCGTCGCCGAAGACTCCCGGGTTGGTGGGGTACTTCCAGTAGGAGTAGGTGCCCCCGCCGCGCGGGTCGTAGTAGGCCGCCTTGATCCACTCGTCCTGGCTCGGCAGGACGAAGCCCGCGCGGGCGGTTCGGGTCGTGTTCGGCCGGGCCAGGTCGTACATCCCGCGCTCGGTCCGCGGCGACAGCCTGACCTGATACGTGACGTAGTCGAAGCCGCCGTCACTGCCGGCCCGCTCGGAGATCAGCCGACCGTTGTACAGCGAATTGACGAAGCGGGCTGCCCGCAGGAAGTTCGCGAAGCCGTACGGCTTGTCCGCCCACTCCGGAAAGGCCACCGAGTAGTGCCCTCCCCGGCCGGCACTCGGCGAGAAGTTGATCTGGCCGAACCTCGGCCACGCCGACGAGCTCTCGGTCTCGTCGTAGAGACTCAGGCGATTGCGTCCCTCCGGATCGGCCGTGTTCAGGAACGCCACCCACTGCGCGACGGTGACTTCGAGCCGCCCGATCTCGTACGGATGGCGCACGCCGCCGACCATCAGACACTCGTCGGGCGACGGGGCGTCGTCGCACGAGCGGTACAGGGCGTCCGTGAACGGGACGACGCCCACCGACGGATTGCCGGGCGCGCCGACCCTGGCGGTCGTAAGCGTGACGACGGCGCCGTCGGAGGGCGGCTCGGCGGCAGCGGCACCACAGACGCCCGTCACGGAGGCGGCGAGCAACGCGGACAGCCCGCACGCCGCCCCAACGGCTCGGGTGAGGGGGGTGCGGCGGGGAACGACATGCATGGCGCCTGGTCCTGTCGCGGGGCGGGCGGGAATTCGACGACTGGGCCTAGGCATCGCGTCCGGCCTCCAGGAGCTGCTGGAAGCGGGCCATGCACGAGAGACAGTGACGGTTCGTGTCGGCCGGGCCGGATTCCGGTGGGGACAGCTCGATTCCGCAGAGGCTGCCGGCCCCCTGCCGGGCCACCACGTGCCACACCAGCTCGGTGCTTCCTGTCTGCGGACCTACGCACATCTCGTACACGAGGCGACTCCCTTGGCGGCGATGGTTCCAGCACACCGCACCACGGCAGCCACGTCCTGATGCGCGGGCCGTTCGCGTGAATCCACACAACAACGGCGGCAGACCCTGCCGCGGGGCCTGCCGCCGGCCGTCTTTGGGGATCCGTCCTACATACCGCTGCGCCTGGTACGTCGCAGCAGCACGAATCCGCAGATCAGCAGCACCGCTCCGGCTGCCGCAGGCCACAGATTCGCTCCTGTCTCGGCCAGCCCGCCCTGGGGCACCTGCCCTTCGCCCTGGGGTGCGGCGGCGTTCTGCGTGTCGTCGCCGGTCGACGGGGTGTCGGTGCTGGTGGTGTAGCTGTCGCCGATCTCCTCCGAGCCGTCGTCCGACTTGGGCTCCTCGGCGCGCTGCGTGGGCGACGACGTCGAGTAGACCTTGGGCTCGTCACCGCCGGAGCCGGTGGACGAGTCGTCGTCCGACTGGCCAGCGCCCGGGTTGTCGGCCGGGGCCTGAGTGGACTGGTCGTTCCCTGCGCCGCCGTTGTCCGCCTCGTCGTCCTGCCCGTCGCCCGGGGCCTCGGGTGCCGACGTCGGCTCGTCCTGCGGGTCCTCGGTCGGCTGCTGCTGCGGGTCGTCGCCCGGCTGCTCCTGCGGGTCGTCGTCCGAGCCGCCCGGTTCCTCCGCTGCGCCGGCTCCACAGTCACGGCCCTCGTTGATGCAGCCGACCATCTCCTGCATCAGGTCCTCGTCGAAGACGTTGATGAAGTCGCCGTGGTCGGTGACGGGCTTGTGCAGCTGCTCGGGGAAGGAGTCCACCGCGAACAGCGGGGTCGTCCGGCCGCCGTCCTGGAGGCTCGGCGCGTCGACGTCGTAGACGATGCGCTGCGCCAGCTGCGGAATGGCCTGGAAGCCCGCCGGGCAGCTGCCGTCGGCCTGGGCGAACGCCACGTGGGTGCGGTGGTTGGCGCTGTCGATGTTGCGTCCGTCCCAGCAGCTCTGGAACCTGAAGCTGCGGACCACGTCGCTGCCCTGCGGGCACAGCGGGTACTTGTCCTTCAGCTGCCGGTCCTCGAACCCGGTGCAGCTCCATGAGGCGTTGGCGTTGGCCGTGCCGTTGACGAACGCCTTGGCGTCGCCGGTGATGATGCGCAGGAGCCGCGGCATGGCCGTGACCTCGCTGCGCGGGTTGCCCACGAACGTCAGGGTGACGTCCTTGGGCGTGACGATCTCACCCGCGTTGCCCTCGATGCCGCCGCCCGGGGAGTTGGCGTCCTGCTCCTGGGTGCCGTTCTGCAGCCGCAACACGGGCCAGTAGTAGGTGGACTTGTCGCCCTGGTCCTCGCAGCTCGTCTCACCGTTCGCCAGGTCCTCGTCGCTCGCGAAGGCGTCGTTGGCCTGGTTTCCGACGTAGTCGTGGAAGTGGTGGGCGCCGTTGGACACGCCCGGGGCGACGATGACGTTGTCGGAGTTGAACAGGCCGTTCGCGTTCACTCCGCAACGGGTGGTGAAGGTGCCCGTCGATGCGTCCCCCTGTGGGTCCGGGGCCTGCGCGTTGGGCTGGACGGTGGTGATGTCCACGTAGTCGGCGGCGACGGGGCCGTTGCCCTGCTGCTGACCACCCTGGTTCTGGCCGTCCCCTTGCTGCTGGTCCTGGCCGTCCCCTTGCTGCTCCTCCTGCCCCTGCTGGCCGTCCTGACCGCCGTCGCCGCCGCCGGACTGCCCGGCCGACTCGCGCAGCGTGCAGGCCGCCAGGGCGTCAAGTCCCTGCGGGCGCTCCCCCACTCGGCCGATGGCGGCGGCGATGCGCTCGATCGTCGCGGCCCGGTCCTCCTTCAGCGGCTCCATGATCTCGCTGTCGGTGGCGCCGCTGTCCTGGTTGCCGGACTCCGCCGGGTCCTGCAACCGCTGGTAGGCCTCGGCGATCTGCCCGTCCAGAAGCGCGAGTTCCTTGTCGACCTCCTCCCGCGCCTCGTCCGGAACGTCGGTCAACTGCGCGCCGACGTCAGGGCAGTCGATCGTGGCCGTTCCCGAGACCGGAGACACTGGCCCCGAACCGTCCTCGGTGGCCGAGGCGTACACGTTCACCGCCACCAGGCCACCGCCACCCAGCATCAGTGCCACTGCTGCAAAGGTCGCTCGTCGTGCGCCTGTTGGGCGTTTGCGCTTGTTGCGTCCCACGGAAGTACTCCTGCGCGTCTCGGTCGGCGAGGGCATGCAATACCCCCGCCCTATACGGAGCCGCGGGACGCGGTGTTCAACCGACTCGGAAATTCACAGGAACCTCGTACGGAGCCCCTGACTCAGCAGGCCACGGCCGGCTCCGCTCCCCAGGCCGCAACCCGGAGCCGGCCCGTGCACCGAACCCGTGCACCGAACCCGTGCACCGACCCGTGTCCCGCCGCTCCTGCCCGCGTGGCCTGTGCCAGGGTGGATGTGGGGCTGTGTGAGGAGGACCTGGTGGACTGGCGAACGTTCGCACAGGAGATGGCTTCCATGGCGCGGGATCTTCTGGCGCAGGAGACCGTCGGTGACACGCTGGAGCGGATCACCGGCTCTGCGGTGGAGCTGGTGGAGGGCTGTGACGCGGCCGGGATCCTCGTCATCCGCGGCGGCGAGGTGAAGTCGCTCGCTCCCAGTGAAAAACTCGTGATCGACAGCGACAATCTGCAGGAGCGGTTGCGGGAGGGACCCTGCTTCGACGCAGCGCGGCCCGACCGCAGCGAGCGGGTCTTCCGTATCCGCGACTTCACCCAGGACGCCGAGCGCTGGCCGGCCTTCGTCCCGCAGGCCCGTGAACTCGGGGTGGGCAGCATGATGGGGTTCCTGCTCTACACCGAGGAGGAGGAGCTGGGCGCCCTGAATCTGTACTCGCGCAGGCCAGGCGCCTTCACCGATGCCAGTGAGACCGCCGGATGGCTGCTGGCCTCCCATGCCGCGGTCGCCTTGTCGAGCGCTCGGTCCGCTGCCCAGATGAAGGAAGCGGTCGCCACGCGGCACACGATCGGGGAGGCGATGGGCATCCTCATGGGCCGCCACCACATCAGCGAGGAGCAGGCGTTCGACATCCTGCGCAAACACTCCCAGGCGACGAACACCAAGCTGCGCGAGGTCGCACGGCGGGTCTGTGAGACCGGCAGCCCGCGGCAGTGACGTCCAGGGCCGTCCCGCAGCGGCGAGCTCAAAGGCCTTCCCGCGGCGAATGGGCTCTGCCCGGGCGGGCACTCGGTGAGGGCCGCATGCACACACCATTGGAGAGAGCCATGAGTCTCTTGCGCGTGGCCGGCCGCCCCATGCTCGCCTCGATGTTCGTCGCCGGCGGCCTGAACTCCCTTCTTGACCCCGAAGAGGTGGCCCCGGTCGCCGAGCCGGTGGTCCGTCCGGTGACCGAGCGTGTCGATGTCCTTCCGGACCGTACCGAGCAGGCCGTACGGCTCAACGGTGCCGTGCAGGTGGCGGCGGGCGTCCTGCTGGGGCTCGGCCGCATGCCCCGGTCGGCCGCTCTGGCCGTCGCGGCCACGCTCGTGCCCACCACCTTGGCGGGTCACCGCTTCTGGGAGGCGGAGGATCCGTCCGACCGCGCCCGGCAGCGCATCCACTTCCTGAAGAACCTGTCCATGCTCGGTGGCCTGCTGATCGCGGCCGACGACACGGCCGGTCACCCGTCGCTGGTGTGGCGCGGCCGCCATGCCGCGCGGGATCTGCGGCACGACGCCCGTCTGATCCGCCGCACCGTGCGCGCCACGGCACGCCCGGCCGCCGCGGCCGGCGGGCTCAGGGCCAGGCTGCCGGTCTGACCCCGGCGTTCGGTTCACACGAACCGGTCGAGCGCCTCGGTCAGCTCGGCCGGCTTCTCCACCGGGAGTTCGTGACCGGCGTCGAGGATGCGCACGACCGCGTCGGGATAGGCCTTCGCCATCCGCAGCATCTGGGCGACGGGCAGCTGGATGTCGTGGTAGCCGTGCACCAGGAGGGTGGGCACGCGGATCTCGCCGACCCGGTCGAGGACGTCGAAGGCCCGCATGGCGCCGTAGAGCGTCATGACGACCTCCCTCGGCGTGTCCGCCGAGGCGCGGACATACTCGCGGATCTCCTCGCGCGGGTAGCCCGGTGCGAAGGCCCGCTGGATGTTGGCGGCGACGAACAGCTTGAACGGGACGAGCGTCGACGCCGCCATCATCAGGCCCCTGCCCCGGCTGTAGGCCATGCGTCCGATCGAGTTCACCAGCACCATGCGCTCGACCCGCTCGGGGTGGGCCAGGGCTATGGTCTGCGAGATCATTCCGCCCATCGAGTGGCCGACGAGGACGAACCGTTCGATCTTCAGGTGGTCGAGGAGGGCGAGGACGTCACCCGCCAGCTCCGCTATCGTCCGCACCCCCGCCCCGCTGCTCTCGCCGTGCCCGCGCAGATCGAGCCGGATCACCCGCCGCTGCTCCGCGAAGTGCGCCATCTGGTGATCCCAGCGGTGCCGGTTCGCCGTCCAGCCGTGGACGAACACCAGGGGTACGCCGGCGCCGTCGCGCGGGCCCTCGTCGTCGTACGTCAGTGCTGCGCCGTCGACTTCGAGCTGCTGCGGCATGTGTCGCCTCCTGCGTGCGGTCCGGTTACTGTCGAGTACGTTAGTCGGCCGCGTGGGCTGCCGTCACCGTCGTCCGCCGAGGAAATCCAGGATGTGCCCGAACACGTCGAGGGCGGCGCCCCGGCCGAGGAACGTGTCGAGGTGGCCGTAACCGGGGATCTCGGCGTAGGTCACGTCCAGCTGCGGCTGCCGGCGGGCGAGGACCTCGTGGCAGAGTTTCTGGGAGTCCTGCCACAGGCCGTTCTCGCTGCCCGACAGCAGGAGGACGGGGGCGTCGATGCGGGCCGCCGCGTCCAGGGCGTTCGGCGGGAGGGCGCGGTAGCGCAGGTCGGTGTCGTGCCAGCGCACCACGCTGCGGGCCAGCTCGATGCGGCGCAGGTGCGGCAGGATCCACAGCGGGGCCGGACCGAGGAGCTCGGCCAGGCGGCTGTGGGTGGTTTCGCTCAGGTGCTCGTGCACGAAGAGCGAGGCGCCCGTGCCCCACGCCGAGTTGTGCAGGATCTGGCAGGTGGGGTCCGGGCAGCTCGCCTTGCGGGAGGCCAGGGCGAACAGGGGGGTGTACTTCGACCACAGGCCGGCCTTGCGGAAGTCGACCGGGATGTGGTCGATGCGGGACTTCAGCAGTTCTCCGGCCAGGGACATCCGCAGCGAGGTGCGGCCGGCGAGTTTCGGCGTGAGGAACACGCCCTGCGACACGACTCCGGCCAGGCCCGGCACCAGCCCGGCCGTCATGCTCAGCGACAGGGTGAGCGAGCCGATGCAGTGGGCGACGGCGAACAGGGGCCGGTCGCCGATGCGGGCGCGGATGCGGGAGACGGCTTCGGGGATGTCGTACAGGGCGACGTCGTCGTAGGTGTACGTCTGGCCGGTCTCGTTGTACGGGAGCCGGCAGCTGCCGCGCCAGTCCAGCAGCCAGGGCTCGTAGCCGTCGTCGAGCAGGACGTCGACGAGGTTGCGGGTCTCGGGCAGCAGGAACATGTCGGAGGACGCCGTGTGGCCGTGCAGGAGCAGGACCGCGGGCCGGTCCGGTTCGCCGCTGTCGATGCGGGTCAGGCCGAGGCGGACGCCGTCGCCCGCGCGGAAGGGGATGTCCTCGACGGCCGCCGGGCCGAGGCGGTGGCGCAGCGGGCGCAGGGGCGTGGTGGTCCGTACCCGGCGCAGGGCAGGCCGGGGCCTGCGGTTCGTCGCCTTGAAGATCATCGGTTGCGCTCCGTGGGGGTCTGGGTGCGGCGCAGGTCGAGCAGGTCGGCGGCGGCGCGGGCGAAGGGGCGAAGCAGACCGCGGCCCATCTCGAGGCCGAACCAGGCGAGCCAGGTCAGTTTGGCGGCCCGCTTCTCCTGGCTGGTCAGGCGCGGGTCGACCTTGATGCCGTCGATCTGGTCACGGACGTAGGAGTCCGCCGGGACGACGACCTCGCCCGCCAGGGTGGCCGCCTCGCCCTCGCGGCCGATCTCGATGCTCAGGGCACGGGTCTGCCGCCACACGTCGCGGCGGGCGCGGGCGTACTTGCGGCCCTCCAGCCACCAGCGGCCGCCATCCGCGTCGCGCAACTGCAGGCGATAGCGCAGGAGTTGGTGGCGCAGGCCGTGCTGCTGCGGAATGCCCTCCTCGGGGCGGATCCACACGTCGCCGCGTTCCACGGTCAGCGGGCCGGCGTGCACGGCCGGGCACCTGAGCCGGCCGCGCGCGTCCACCCGGCGCTCCGTCACGAGCTGGTGCATGCTCGCGACGGAGAGGGTGAGCTCCGTCGAACAGGGGGTGGCGGCGGCTGTGGTGCCGATGGGGCGCACGCTGCCGTCGGTGGTCTCGGAGAACCACAGGTAGGGCTGGTCGTCCTTGTGCGGGAGGCGGCCCAGTCCGCCGTGGGCGAGTTTCTCGAACGTCCTGAGCTGTGCCCGCGCGTCGTAGCGTGCCGCGGGTGCGAGCCCGAGCGCCTCGGTCAGCGCGGCGGTGCGGTCCATGGCTGCGGCCGGGCCCTTGAGGGTGGCCTCGCACAGCCTGAGGGCGGTGGGACTCTGCAACACCCGGGCCAGGAAGATCAGTTCGGGCACCGGGTCGGCTTCCAGGCGGGCCAGGGCGTCGGTGCGCCACTCGTCCCAGTCCTGTACGCGGACGTGCATGCCGCCGAGCGCCATGTCCCGGACGACGTCGTCGAGGGTGTTGGGCACGCCGGTCAGGTTGTAGTCGAAGCCCCAGGCGTCGGGTTCGCAGACGACGCCGACCGCGGTACGGCTCACCCAGTCCACGGGGGCGGCGTTGAGGTAGCGGAAGGCCGGTACGGTGCGGAAGCGGCCGAAGGCCGAGATCAGTCCGCTGCTGAGGTCCTGGGGGTTGTGGGCGCCGGTCCGGGTGTGGCCGCCGATGCCGCCCGGGCGCAGGGCGGTGACCACGAGGCCGTGGTCGCGGGCCCGCCGCAGAGCGACTTCGGCGGTCCACTTGGTCTGGTCGTAGCCCGCGATGAGGCGGTCGACGTGGGCGAGCGGGTCGTCCTCGCCCATGGACGTGATGCCGACCTCGTTGAAGACGGCGATGGAGGAGATGTGGTGCAGCGGCTTCGGGCGGCCCGTCGCCGCCAGCTCGGCCAGGGTCAGCGCGCCGAGGACGTTACCGGAACGCAGCGAGTGGTAGCCGCGCAGGAAGTCCACGGCCGCCGCCACGCCCACGACGCTGTCCAGTTCGTGGGCGAGCGTGTGCCACAGGTCGTCGGACAGGCCGAGGTGCGGGCGGCGGATGTCGCCCGGCAGCGCGGTGATACGCCGGCGGACCTCCGACGACCAGGGCAGTTCGTAGCTCTTGAGGGCCTCGCCCAGGCGCCGCACGGCCGCCGCCTCGTCGGACGCGCGGACCAGGCAGTACACGTGGGCGTCGCTGTGCCGCAGCAGGTCGAGGAGCATGTGGCTGCCGAGGAATCCGGTCGCCCCGGTGAGCAGGATCCGGCGCGGCGGCAGCGGCTCGGGCGAGCCGGTGAAGGGCAGGCGGTCGGCGAGAGCCAGGTCGGCAAGGATCTGGTCGAGGTCCTCGCGGCGCGCCGTGGTGTGAGGGGCGGCGCCGGCGGTGTGCGGAAGCGCGAGTGGGGCGGGGACGCCGTCGGTTGCCGTTGCATGGGCCGTTGTCGTGACCGCCGGTGAAGGGACCGCCGGTCCCCCGGTGGCATGCAGCCAGCGCCGGGCGAGGCTGCGGGGACGGGCGTCGGCGAACACCTCGTCGAGGTCGATCTCCATGCCCAGCTCGTCCTCCAGTGCCGCGGCGAGCTCCACGGCGTTCACGGAGCTGCCTCCGGCGTCGAAGAAGTCCGTGTCCGGCGACAGGTGCCCGTCGGGCAGATGGCGAGCGGCCATGGCGGCGATGACGGCCGCCAGGCCGTCGACGTCCTGCGTCCGCACGTCGGCTCGTGCACCGGCGCCGGCCGGTCGGACGCCGGCCTCCGTGCCGGAGCCCGTCATGGCCTTGGCCAGCAGCTCGCTCACGCCGAGCCCGCCGCCGCCCCTCTCGATCGCCTCGGCGGTGGCCCGCTGTCCGGCGTACGCCGACGCGTCCTCGTTCACCTCACGCATGAGAGCCCTTCACGATGTGCACGGTCCTTTCGTCACTGCTGCCGACCGCCGCGGCCGGCCCGGTCACTTCCGCCGCCAGGAGCGGAACGCCCGCAGGTGTTCGGGCGTGACCACGGTTTCCAGGCGTTCGTCGTCCTGCTCACCGCCGCCGAGCGCGGCCAGCAGCCGTCGTGCCGGTTCGTTGCGCGGGGTGCGCTCCGCCGTCAACCGGATCTTGGTGCAGCCCAGCTGTTCGGCCCGGCCGGCGAGCCACTGCAGCAGGCGTTCCTCGACGCCCCGGCCGAGCGCCCGGCAGCTCATCAGCCAGGCCAGTACGTCGAGTTGGTCACCGTCGGCGCGGACGGCGAGCAGGCCGATCTGGCCGTAGTCGCCGAAGCGGTCACGGGCGGCGGCCGTCCACACCTCGCCGTGTGCGCGCCAGCGGGCCAGGTCGGCGCCGTCGGCGGAGCGGGCGCGCAGGGTGAACTGGTTGGTGCGGCGCACGAGTTGCCCGGCCCGTTCGACGTCGGCCTCCGACAGGGCCCGGATGTCGACGTGCAGCTCCAGCTGGGCCAGGAACTCCTCGAAACCGGCCTGTTCGCGGACGGTGTCCCGCTCCCGCTCCTGCTCGTAGAACCGGGCCCGCAGCGCGTCCTCGGCCGTCGCCGCCGCCGGGACCAGCGGCCACAACCGGCCCAGGAACGGCTCCAGTGCGTCCGCCGGCGGGCAGGTCACCGACAGCACCTGCGGCAGTGCGGACCGCATCTTGGCGATCTCGGCCGGGTTGTCGTCGAGGAACAGGAAGCTGTCCAGCCCGAGGTCGAGGGTGCGTGCCGCCTCCGCCAGGCGGGCAGGTTTCGGGCCCCAGGCGGCCGAGAGGACGCTGAAGTGCTCGGCCTTCAGCAGGCTGTCCGGGCGGTCCAGGACGGCCCGGACCGTGCCTTCGTCGTTGTTGCTGACCAGGGCCAGCAGCGCGCCCGCGGCACGCCACTGGAGCAGCCTGCGGGCCAGCAGCGCACGCGGGCCGGTCAGGTCGGCCGCGACCGGGCCGATCTCTGCGGCGACGCCGCCCCACAGGGTCTCGTCGCCGTCCACCGCGATCACCTTCGGCGCTTGGCGGCGCACCGCCCTGACGGTCTCGGCCAGTTGCAGCGCCACGGCCGCCTGGAAGTGTGGGGTGAAGGGGAGGTGGGCCAGGCGTTCGGTGCGCTCGTCGAAGCGTTCCTCGACGGTGTGATGGCGTGTCCAGTCGTCGGGCTGCAGCACCGCGATGCCGGGCAGCTCGGTGAGTTCGGCGGCGATCTCCTGCTCCCAGCGCGCGAAGCGCTTCTCGGGGTGTGCGGTGGGCAGGAAGCCGACGATCAGCGGCCTGCGGGTGCGGTCCGCCAGGGCCCGTAGCGCGGCCGTGTACGCGGTGCGCAGTCCGGCGAGCACTGCATCGTCGACGGGGCCGAAGCGTTGCAGGTCCGCCGCCCGCAGGAGCAACACGCCGGCCGCCGTGGAGGGGTCGGCGAACACACCGGACGGGTCCTGCAGACTGGCGAGCACCTGGTGGTACGGGGCTTGCGCCACCGTCATCGCGTCGCCTTCCCGCGCGCCCTCGTTGACCGCCGCCTCGCTCAGCAGGGGGAGGTTGCCGAGGGCGAAGGTGGCGGCGAGGGCGAGCGAGCGGGGCGGGGTGACGGTCTCGGCCGGGACCTCACTCACGGCTGTCGCCGCACCGGCCGCCGTACGAACGGGTCCCGTCGGATCGTCAGCCGTCTCCGCGAGCAGCCGCACGAGCTCCTCCCCCAGTTCGGTGGCCGTCCTCGAGTCCAGGATGTCGAGGTTGTGGTCGAGGCGGATACGGCCCGCGTCAGGGGTCATGGTGATCATCAGGTCGAGGTCGGACCAGCCCGTCCCGGCGGGCAGGACCTCCAGGTTGGACGGGCGGCCGGAGGTGAGGCGGACGTAGTTGAAGTACACCTCCACCAGCGGCGCGTTCGGCCGGTGCAGCCCCTGCCCGGCCAGTGTCGCCAGGACGTCGGAGAACATGGCTCCCTTCGCTAGGAGCTTCTCCAGGCGGCCGTCGGTGCGGCGCAGCACGTCCGCGACCGGCTCGTCGGGCCGGGCCTCGGCCGGGAACGGCACCGGTACGCCGAAGAAGCCCACCGCGTCGAACGCGTCGGCGTGGACGCGTGTGTCCACGGGCACGGCGAGCACGAAGCGTTCCCGCTCCCGCCGCCGCGCCAGCAGCACGGTCAGGGCACCCAGGCAGAACGCGGCGGGCGTGACCGCGAGCCGGCTCGCGGCCGCGGAGACCCGTTCCGTCAACCCGTCCGGAAGGGTCACGGTGACGCTCCCGGCCCGGTAGGAGCGGGTGGCGGGGCGCGGGCGGGCGAGCGTCAGGTCGAGACGGGCGCTGCCGTGGAAGGCCTCGCGCCACTCGGCCGCACCGGTGCCGGGCTCCCCCCTCTCCTGGGCCTTGATCAGCAGGTCGATGTCACGGTTGCTGACGGTGTCACCCAGCGCGGTGCCGGACAGTTCGGCGTCGATCTCCCCGGCAACGAGCAGCAGCGACTGTAGATCGCTCACCGCGTGGTGGGCGCCGAACACCAGGATCTGGCCGCGGGCGCCGCCGTCCAGCAGCTCGAAGCGCCACAGCGGCGCCCGGCCCAGGTCGAACGGCGGCTCCAGCAGGCTGCGCAGTCCGTCGGCCGCGTCCGGTACGGCGTCGGCGGCCACGGGTGTCCAGCGCAGCAGCGGCTCCGGCACCTCCCGCCGCACGCGCAGCTGCCGGCCGCCCTCCGAGCCGGTGCCGGTGCCGGTGACGATCGCGGTGCGCAGGGCCGCATGCCGTCCGGCGAGCCGGGTGAGGATGCCGGTGAGGGTCTCGCGATTGGTCGGCGAAATGAGCCGCACGGCCAGGCCGACGGCGTGGGCCGCGTCCGGCATGCCCGGCTGGGCGCTGCGCAACAGCCGTACGACATCGCGGGTGGCGGGGCGCAGGACGCTGTCGGGCACCTCGGCCGCGACCTCGGTGGAGGCCTGTTCCCCTGTGGGGCGGTCGGGCAGGGCCTGGCCCAGGGCCCGGGCGAGGCCTTGGATGTCCGAGGCCGAGAACACCGCGGCGGCGGGGAGTTCGACGCCGAGCTCGCGGGCGAAGGCGTTGCGCAGCCGGACGAGCATGAGGGAGTCGAGGCCCAGTTCCTTCAGGGCCGTGGTCGCGGACACCTCCGTGGCACCGCCTGACACCTCGCCGACCCTGGCCCGTACGTACGCTTCGAGCCGCTCGGTGCGGTCCTGGTCCGTCATTGCCGCGAACACCTTCATGACCAGGTCGTCGGAGCCGGTTACGGCCGTCGGGACGGTGACCAGGTCGGCCAGCATCGGCCGGGTGCGGGCCGTGTGCGGGTCGAGGGCCAGCAGCTCCCAGTCCAGGGCGACGGGTGCGAGCTGGCGGCGGGAGGTGGCCAGTACCCGGTCGAACATTTCGCCGCCCTCCTGCGGGGAGAAGGCGACCAGGCCCGACCGGCCGGTCTCGGCGGCCCGGGTGCCGGAGGCGGCGACCATGCCGACACCCGCCCAGGCACCCCAGTCCAGGCTCAGCGCCCGGCGTCCGGTGCGGGAGAGGTGGTGGGCCCAGGCGTCCAGGAAGGCGTTCGCCGCCGAGTACGGGCTCTGCCCGGCCGAGCCGAGGAGGCCTGCCACCGAGGCGAACAGCACCAGGTCCCGGGCTTCCGGTACGAGTTCGGTGAGCAGCGCCGTGCCCAGCACCTTGGGGGCGAGGACACGCAGGACACGGTCGTCCGTCAGGTTCGCCACGGTGGCGTCGTCGAGCACGCCGGCCGCGTGGACGACGGAAGCGAGCGGACCGGCTTCCCGGCGTACGGCGTCCAGGGCGGCCGTCAGCCCGGCGCGGTCGGCCACGTCGGCGCGCACGAGGTGCACGCTGACGCCGCGCCGCTCCAGGGCCGCGATCCAGTCAGCCGTGTCGGGGGTGGGCGTGCCGCGGCTCATCAGGGCCAGTCGGCGGGCCCCTCGGCGCACCAGCCGCTCGGCGACGACTCGGCCGAGGCCGCCGAGTCCGCCGGTGATCAAGTGGACCCCGTCGGGGGTGGTTTCGCCGTGACCGCCGTCGTCGGGGCGGGTACGCGTCAGGCGCGGCACCAGGCGGCCCGCCTCCCGCAGCGCGACGAGGCGTTCGTCGTCGGCGTGTCGCAGCTGCGGCCACAGGTCGCCGACGCCGTCGGTGGGCGGCAGGTCGATGAGCGTGGTGGACAGCTCCGGGTACTCCTGCGCCACGGCGAGTCCGAAGCCCCAGGCCAGCGCCTGCTCGGGATGGGTCACCTGCGTGCTGACGCCGGCGGCCTGGCTGCCCCTGGCCACCACGAACAGGCGGGGCGGGCGGCCCTGTCGGCGGTCGGCGAGGGCGCGCACCAGGTGCAGGGTGCTCAGGCAGCACAGCCGGGCCGCCTCCTCGGACGACGCCGCGTCGGTGATCGGCGGAGCGTCCAGGGCCGACAGCTGGACGACCTGCTCGGGCAGGGCGTCCGGGAACGCCTCGTCGAGCAGCCGGGACAGCTGCCGTGGATCGGCGGGATCCAGCACGTACCGTCCCTCGCCCTCGGCGGCGAACGGCTCGCCCCTCCGGGCGATCACATGTGGCACCGGCGCGGATCCGAGCCGCTCGGCGAGTGCGGCGGCCACGCCGGTCCGGTCCGCCAGGACCAGCCACCTTCCTTGTCGGGGCGGCTCCTTGGCCATGGGACGCGGCTGCCAGCGCGTCTCGAACAGCGCGCCGTCCAGCGGGGACAGCGCCGCGAGCTGGAACTCCTCGGCCTCCAGAACGAGTTGTTCGTTCTCGTCCCACAGCCGAAGGTCCAGCCTCGCGGTGTCGCCGTCCACCGACCGCAGACGGCAGGTCGCCCACACGGGCGTGGAGCGCGACGCGGTGAACCGCAGTCGTCCGACTCCGGCGGGCACGAACGCCCGACCCTCGGGGGCGTGCCCCGGCAGGGCCGCCGTGTGGAAGGCGGCGTCGAGGAGCGCGGGGTGCAGCAGATGACCGGCGGCGGGCCGTGCGGCCAGCCTGCCGAGTGCCGCCGTGTCCGCGCGGTGGCCCTGCTCGAGACCACGGAAGGCGGGGCCGTAGTCGATGCCGAGCGCGGCGAGCCCCGCGTAGACGGCGGCCAAGTCGGTTTCCCGCACGCACAGTTCGCGCAGCGCGGCGAGACTCTCTCCCGCATCGGCTTCGGCATGGGCATCGGCGGGTTCGGCGGCGGTGACGGCGACACGCCCGGTGACGTGCCGCTCCCACGGCGCACGCCGCTCACCGGTGGGTGCCGAGGCGATGGTGAAGTCCCGGGAACCGTCCTCGGCAGGGTGAAGGACGAGTTGCAGCCGTACGGGCGTGTCCGAGTCCAGCCGCAGCGGCTGCAGGAACCTGACGTCGGCCAGCCGCACTTCGCCGCCGTCCTGCACCGCGGACGCCGCCTCCAGGGCCATGTCCAGGAAGGCGGCACCGGGCAGCCAGACCTCGCCGGTGACCCGGTGGTCGGTGAGATAGGCGAAGCGGCTGTCGCGCAGGTCGATGCCGGTCTCGAAGAGGTGGCGGCCGGGCTTGTCACTGGCCTCGACGTGCGTGCCGAGGAGCGGGCGCCCGCCGCCCGTCCCGGGTGCCGGTGCCAGCCAGTGGCGTTCGCGGGCGAAGGCGTACGTGGGCAGGTCGGCGCGGCGCCCCTGCGGGAACAGGACAGGCCAGTCGGGGGTGTGGCCGGCCGCGTACAGCTCCCCCAGCCTGCGCAGCAGGATCTCCTGGCCGTCCTGCTCACGGCGCAGCGACGCCACGCTCACCGCGTCGACGCCGGCCTCGGCCGCGACCGCCTCGATGGACGGGCCGAGGGACGGGTGGGGGCTCAGCTCGACGAAGTAGCGGTAGCCGTCGTCGAGCATCCGCCGGACGGTGTCGGCGAAGCGGACGGGCTCGCCGAGGTTCGCGTACCAGTATCCGGCGTCCAGTCCGTCGCCGGGCACGGGCTCGGCCAGCACCGTCGAGTACAGCGGGGTCGGGGTGAGCGTGCCCCGGATGCCGGACAGGCGCTCGACCAGCTCCTCGCGGACCGGGGCCATGAGAGGCGTGTGCGAGGCGAACGGGGTCGACAGCCGGCGGGCGGGGATCCCCCGCTCCGCCAGGTGTGCGAGCAGCTCCACCAGCGCGTCCGCGTCGCCGGAGACGGCCGTGGAGTGCGCGCTGTTGACCGCCGCGACGAACAGGCGGCCGGCATACGGCCCGAGCAGTTCCTCGGCCTCTGCGCGCGGCAGCTCGACGGACAGCATGCCGCCCTTGGCCTCCAGCGGTACGACGGCCCGGGCGCGCCCGGTCACCACGGTCACGGCCTCGTCCAGGGTGAGCGCGCCCGCGCTGTATGCGGCGGCGATCTCACCCAGGCTGTGTCCGATCACCGCGTCGGGGGTGACGCCGAGCGAGCGCCAGGTGGCGGCCAGCGCCGCGTTGACCGCGAAGAGCACCGGCTGCAGGAACTCGGTCCGCCCGAGGGGGGCGATGTCCTCCGGTGCGCGCAGTGCGCTGAGCACCGACCAGCCGGCGTGCCGGCGCACCGCCTCGTCGATACGGGTCAGCTCCGTGCGGAACGCCTCGCATCCGGCCGTCAACTCGACGCCCATGCCGGGCCATTGGCCGCCGTGTCCGGCGAAGACGAAGGCCGTCTTGCCCGTCGTCTCCGCACGGGGCGGGGTCACGAGGGTCCGTCCGCTCGCCAACGCGTCCAGCCCGTCGAGCAGTTCGTCCCGGTCGCCCGCCACCACGGCGGCCCGCCACTCGAAGTGGCTGCGGTGCCGGGCCAGGCCGTGGGCGAGGTCCGCCGGCGCGGTGCCCTCGGTCAGGTGCCCGGTCAGGTGCCCGGTCAGCCGCGCGGCCTGTCCGCGCAGAGCTGCCTCGCTGCGCCCGGACACCGCGAACAGCAGCTTGCCGGGAGCCGGTTCGCCCTCCGCAAAGCCAGACTCGGTCCGTGGGGCTTCCTCCACGATCACATGCGCGTTGGTGCCGCTGATCCCGAAGGCGCTCACTCCGGCGCGGCGTACGCGCTCGCCCTTCGGCCAGGCCGCGGGCTCCCGCAGCAGGCGCAGCCCGCTGTCCGCCCAGTCCACATGGCGGCTTGGGGTCTCGCAGTGCAGGGTCCGCGGCAGGG
Organism: Streptomyces sp. NPDC040410; assembly: GCF_055595715.1. Taxonomy (NCBI): domain Bacteria; kingdom Bacillati; phylum Actinomycetota; class Actinomycetes; order Kitasatosporales; family Streptomycetaceae; genus Streptomyces; species Streptomyces sp. NPDC040410. The sequence continues at coordinate 36,078 of NZ_JBVIVK010000009.1, read as the reverse complement.
CCTCGTGGCGCAGCGACTGCACCACCTTGATCAGCCCGGTGACGCCCGAAGCCGCCTGTGTGTGCCCGACGTTGGACTTGAGCGAGCCCAGGTACAGCGGACGGTCCCGGGGGCGGGAGTCGCCGAACACCCCGGCCAGGGCGTTGGCCTCGATCGGGTCGCCCAGTGTCGTGCCCGTCCCGTGCGCCTCCACGTAGTCGATGTCGGCGGGCTCCAGCCCGGACAACTCCAGGGCGCGCCGGATCACCCGCTCCTGGGCGGGACCGTTCGGCGCGGACAGCCCCTGGCTGCGGCCGTCCTGGTTGACGGCGGTGCCGCGCAGCACGGCGAGCACCTCGTCCCCGTCGCGACGGGCGTCGCCGAGCCGTTTCAGTACGACCATGCCGGCGCCCTCGGCCCAGATGGCACCGTCGGCGGTGTCGGAGAAGGAACGGCAGCGGCCGCTCGGGGACAGGCCCCGAAGCCGGCTGAACTCGACGAAGGTCTGCGGGGTCACCATCAGGGTCACACCGCCGGCGAGGGCGAGGTCGCACTCGCCCGCACGGAGTGCCTGTGCCGCCAGGTGCACGGCCACCAGGGAGGACGAGCAGGCCGTGTCCACGGTGAGCGCCGGTCCGTTGAGGCCCAGGGTGTAGGCGAGCCGTCCGGAGGCCACGCTCAGTGCCGAGCCGGTGCCGACGTACCCGTCCAGCTGGTCGAGCCGCGAGCCGGACAGATAGTCGCTGCCGAACATGCCGACGTACACGCCCGTGGTGCTGCCCGCGAGGTCGGCGGGCACGATCCCGGCGCGCTCCAGCGACTCCCAGGCCGTCTCGAGGAGCAGCCGCTGCTGCGGGTCCATGGCCGCCGCCTCCTTCGGGGTGATCCCGAAGAATCCCGCGTCGAAGGACTCGATGTCGTCGAGGAAGCCGCCTTCCCGGGCGTACGACTTGCCCGGGGCGTCCGGGTCGGGGTCGTAGAGCGACTCCACGTCCCAGCGTCCGGCCGGGAAGGGACCCACGGCGTCGCGGCCGTCGGCGACCAGGCGCCACAGGCCAGCGGGGTCGCCGACCCCGCCGGGCAGGCGGCAGGCCATGGCCACCAGGGCCACCGGCTCGTCGGAGGCCGGCGCGGTCGTGCGGGCGGGCCGAAGGCCGGAGGCGGTCCGCAGGCCCTTCTTCGCGAGCGCTGTGGTCAGCAGGTGGTCGGCGAGCCGGGCCGGTGTGGGGTGGTCGAACAGCAGGGTGGCGGGGAGTTTGGCGCCGATGCGGGTGCTGATGCGGTTGCGCAGGTCCACCGCCGTCACCGAGTCCATGCCGAGGTCGCGCAGCGGCCGGTCGGCGGGAACGGACTCCGCCGAGCGAAGACCGAGGGCCTGGGCGGCCTCCTCACGGAGCAGGGCGAGGACGCGGGCGGCACGTTCGGGCTCCGGGAGCCGGGCGAGCCGGTCCGCCAGGCCGCGGCCGGCGTCCTGACCGGCGGGGGGCCGGGGCAGCAGGGATCGCCACAGGGCCGTCGTACCGCCGTCGCCGGCCGCCGCGGTCTCGCGCAGGCGGGGCAGATCCAGAACCCAGGCGACCTGGTGCGGGGAGCCGCGCCGCAGGGCGAGTTCGACGAGGTCGCGGCCCTGGTCGGGGGTGAGGGCGCGGTGGCCCAGGCGGGCCATCCGGTCCAGGCCGGCGTGCTCGGCGGCCAGGCCCTCGCCCGCCCACGCGCCGAACGAGACGGAGACGCCGGGCAGGCCCTGGGCCCGCCTGTGGTGGGCCAGTTGGTCGAGGAATACGTTGGCCGCCGCGTAGTTGGCCTGGCCGGCGTTGCCGACGACACCGGCGGCCGAGGAGACCAGGAGGAAGAGGTCGAGCGGCAGGTCTGCGGTGAGCCGGTGCAGGTGTGCGGCGCCGTCCACCTTGGGGCGCAGCACCTGCGTGAGGCGGTCGGGGGTCAGCTCGGCGAGCACACCGTCGGCCAGGACGCCGGCGCAGTGCACGACTCCGCGCAGCGGCAGTTCCTCCCCGGCCTCGGCGAGCACACCGGCCAGGGCCGTGGCGTCGGAGACGTCGCAGGCGGCCACATCGGCCTGGGTGCCGAGGGCCGCGAGTTCTGCGACGGCCTCGGCGGCACGCGGGTCGGCCGTACCCTGCCGGGACGTCAACAGCAGCCGGGGGGCGCCGTGTTCGGCCAGCAGCCGGGCGATGTGGCGGCCGACCGCGCCGAGTCCACCGGTGATCAGCACCGTGCCGTCGGTGGGGACCGGCGCCGGGCGGCCGACCAGGTCGAGGACGACCGGACCGGGCGATGTGCTCCGGCGTCGCATCGCCTCGCGGGCGGCGGTGACCGGGAAGATCCGCGGGCGGGCCGGAGGCGTCTGTGTGTCCTCTGTGGATGCGGCACCCGCCGCGGCGGTGAACGGCGTCTCGTCGCCGAGCACGGTGACCCGGCGTGCGTCGGCGACCGCTTCGGAACCGGGCGCGGTGCCGGCGAGGGCGACGACCCGCAGGCCGGGGGTGAGGCCCTCCACGTCGGGGCCGGCTTCGGTGAGCACACCGGCGCATGCCGTGAGCGGCTGCTCGTCGCCCGACGCGCGCGCGGGCAGGGCGACGGCGTGCACCCGGATCCGCACCTGGCCGGATGCCAGGGTGTGAGCCGCCCCGGCGCGCAAGGTCACATCCTCCGGCGGGCCGGCCAGTTCGTAGCGGTCACCCGTCGGGATCCGCAGCGTGTCCGAGGTGCGGGCCCGCACGAGCCGGGGGGCCAGCAACACCCCCGACCGCATGGTGAGTTCGGGTTCGCCGGTGTGCGCGACGGCTGCCGTCAGCGCGGCCGCGGCGCCCGCGTCGTCGAGGTCCGGATCGAGGTCGAGGAGGCTGAGCCCGAGCTCCGGATGCTCGGTGCGGGTGCTGCGGGCCAGGCCCCAGAGCACCGACTGGGCGAGGCCCGGGACGGTGTCCCCGTCGGCGGCCGCGACCGCGCCGCGGGTCACCCAGACGAGCCGGGCGGGCGTCTCGCCGGGCGGGAGGGCGATCACCGTCTGCAGCTCGGCGACCGCCGTGGCGGCCAAGGCCTGTGCGGTGGCTGCCGGTTCGGAGTCCGTCGTCGGGCGCGGCCAGAACCGTACGACGACGTCGGCGCCCGTCTCTGCCAGCTCGGCCCCGGCCGCCTCGGCGACGTGCCGGGCGGGCCGGTCGCCCAGCACGGTCCACTTGGTGTCCGGCGCCTGGGGCGGCTCAGCTGTCACGGCCGTCCACGCCACCTCGTAGAGGTGCCGGAAGTTCTCCGAGCCGAAGTCAAGGTCGGCCGGGTCCGCGGCCCGCAGGCGTACGCCCTCCAGGCGGCCGGCCGGGAGGCCGTCGGCGTCCCACAGCGTCACGTCCAGCGTCAGGTCCGTGCCGCTCCCGCCCGTCCGCCGTACGGAAGCGGTCAGATCGGTCGCGCCGCCCGGTGGCAGGACGCAGCGGCCCACCGCGACCGGCAGCAGTACCCGGCGGTCGGCGGCGTCGAACGCGGCGGCCACGTGAAGCGCGGCGTCCAGCAGGGCTGGGTGGACCGGGTAGGGGTCGGTCGTGTCGCGGGCGGACCGCGGCAGCGACAGCCGGGCCAGCAGTTCGCCGTCGCCGGTCGCGACGGCCTGCCGTACGCCCCGGAAAGCCGGTCCGTAGCCGAGTCCGAGTCCGGTCAGCCGCTCGTACGTCTCCTCGCTCCACGTCTGTCCGGCCGTCTGCGGCCATACCGGCGGCTGCCCGCCCGCCGCGGGTGCGGAGGCGGCTGCCGACGCGGTGGCGTGCAGGGTCCAGCCCGCGGCTTCCCGGCCGCGCGGCCGGCTGTGCACGGTGATCTCCGGCAAGGGACCGGCCGCGGACACCTCGACGGACACCTCGACCGTGCCGGAGTCGGGCAGTATCAGAGGCGCGAGCAGGAGCAGGTCGGTGACGTCGCCGGGGTCGGCCGGGCGGGCCACGGTGAGCGCGGCGCGGCACAGTTCCACCAGGGTCGTGCCCGACACCACGGTCCGTCCGAACACGGTGTGGTCGGGCAGCCAGTCGGCGGTGGCCGGGGTCCACTCGTTGCGGAAGGTCCAGCGGGTCTCGTCCGCCGACTGCAGCTGGACGCCGAGCAGCGGGTGGGCCGCGCGGTCGAAGAGGCCGGGGGCACCGGCGGCGGACTCCGGTTCGATCCAGTGGCGTTGCTGATCCCAGGCGTACGTCGGCAGGTCCGCCGCCCCGGTGTCGGCGGCCAGACGGCGCCAGTCGAGGGACCTTCCGTGGACGTGCAGTTCGGCGGCCGCCCGGTCCAGGCATGCGGCACCGTTCTCGTCACGGCGCAGTGATCCGACGGCGAACAGGTCGCGGCCGCCGTCCTCGGCGACGGTGCGCAGGGCCGTGAGCAGGGACGGGTGGGGGCTGAGCTCGACGAAGTACCGGTAGCCGTCCGCCGTCATGCGCTCCACGGTGGGTGCGAAGCGGACGGGCTCGCGCAGGTTGGTGTACCAGTAGCCGGCTTCCAGTTCCTCGGTGACCTGCTCGCCGGTGACGGTGGAATACCAGGCGACGGACGTCGGGCAGGTGGTGACGCCGTCGAGTTCGTCGAGGATCGTCGCGCGGACCGGCTCGACCTGGGCGCTGTGGGAGGCGTAGTCGACGTCGAGGCGGCGGACGAACACCTGCCGCCCCTCCAGGTCGGCGAGCAGGGCGTCCACCGCCGCCACCTCGCCGGCGACCACCGTGGAGCGACCGCTGTTGACCGCGGCGACGGAGACCCGGCCGCCGTGGCCGGCCAGCTGGGCCTCGACCTCGGCGTGCGGGAGAGCGACCACAGCCATGGTGCCGGTGCCGGACAGCTCGGTCAGTGCCTGGCCGCGCAGGGCGACGACCGCCGCCGCGTCGTTCAGGCTGAGTGCCCCGGCGACGCAGGCCGCGGCGACCTCGCCCTGGCTGTGCCCGACGACGGCGTCGGGCCGTATGCCGCGGGCGCGCCACACGGCGGCCAGGGACACCATCACGGCGAACAGCACCGGCTGGACCACGTCGACCCGGTCCAGCGGCGGGGCGCCCGCGTCACCGCGCAGGACCGCCGTCGCCGACCAGGTGGTGAACGGGCGCAGCGCGGCGTCGCAGCGGTCGAGTTCGTCGGCGAACACCGTGTCACGGTCGAGCAGATCGCGGGCCATACCGGCCCACTGGGAGCCCTGGCCGGGGAAGACGAAAGCCAACTTGCCTGCGAGGAGGTTCTGTTGGGGTCCGACGGTCAGCTCGGTGCCGGGCCGCTCCTCGGCGAGGTCGCGCAGCGCGGCGAGCAGTTCGTCGCGGTCGGCCGCCTGGACGACGGCCCGGTGCTCGAAGTGCGTGCGGTGGTGGGCCAGTGTCGCGGCCACGGCGGCAAGAGGTACCTCCGGCCGGGCGACAAGGGCCCGGCGGAGACGGTCGGCCTGCCCTCGAAGAGCGGGCAGCGTACGGGCGGAGAGCGGGAAGAGGCCCGGCACGGAACCGCCTTCGGCATGCGGCGCGGACAGGTGCCCGGCGCTCGGTGCGGGCACGCCTTCGGCACCCACCGCAGGCGATGCTTCGCCACTCGGCCCGGACACGGCCTCGCCACTCGGCCCGGACACACCCTCGCCACTCGGCCCGGACACACCCTCGCCACCCACCGCAGGCGATGCTTCGCCACTCGGCCCGCACACGCCCTCGGCACCCACCGCAGGCGATGCTTCGCCACTCGGCCCGCACACGCCCTCGCCACCCACCGCAGGCGATGCTTCGCCACTCGGCCCGCACACGCCCTCGACACCCGGCCCGGACACACCCTCGGCACCCACCGCAGGCGGTTCTTCGCCACTCGGCCCGGACACGGCCTCGCCACTCGGCCCGGACAGGTCCTCGCCGCCAGTCACCGACGAGTGTCCGGTGCCCGGGGCGGCCACGTTCCGGGCGCTCGGTACCCGCCGGTCTTCGAGGCTCGGTCGGTCCAGGTCCCGCGGTGCCTCTTCCAGCACCACGTGCGCGTTCGTGCCGCTGATGCCGAACGCGCTCACGCCGGCCCGCCGTGTCCGGGCGCCGCCGCGCGGCCACGCCTCGGCGTGGGTGAGCACGCGGAGCCCGCTGTGCGTCCAGTCGATGTGCTCGGTGGGGTTCTGGGCGTGCAGGGACGCCGGGAGCCGTTCGTGCCGGAGGGCGAGCACCGTCTTGATGACACCGCCGATACCGGCGGCTGCCTGTGTGTGACCGATGTTGGACTTCAGCGAGCCGATGCCGAGCGGCCGTCCGCCCGGCCGACCGGGTCCGAACACGGCGGCCAGCGCCCGGCCCTCGACGGGGTCGCCGAGCCGGGTGCCCGTCCCATGGGTCTCGACGTAGTCAAGGTCGTCGGGCCCGAGCCCGGCTGCCTGCAGGGCGGCACGCAGCACCCGCTCCTGCGCCAGGCCGTTGGGCGCGCTCAGGCCCTGGCTGCGGCCGTCCTGGTTGATCGCCGACCCCTTGACGACCGCGAGGACCCGGTCGCCGTCCCGGCGCGCGTCCGCGAGCCGTTTGAGCAGCACCAGACCGCAGCCCTCGGCCCACACCACACCGTCCGCGTCGGTCGAGAACGGACTGCACCGCCCGGACGGCGACAGCCCCCGCAGCCTGCTGAACTCGACGTGCCCGCGCGGGGTGACCGATAGCGTCGCGCCGCCCGCCAGCGCGAGGTCGCAGTCGCCGGCCGCAAGGGCCCGCGCCGCAAGGTGCAGGGCGACGAGGGAGGAGGAGCACGCGGTGTCGACGGTCACCGCGGGGCCGTGGAGCCCGAGGGTGTAGGCGATGCGCCCGGAGGCGACGCTGGCCGCCGAGCCCGTACCGACGTGCCCGTCGAGCTGCCCCAGTGAGGCCGACGCCAGGTATCCGCTGTCGTACAGGCCGATGTAGACGCCGGTGGCGCTGCCGGTCAAGGTCTCCGGGACGATCCCGGCGCGTTCGATGGTCTCCCAGGTGGTCTGCAGCAAGAGCCGCTGCTGCGGGTCCATGGCGGCCGCCTCGCGCGGGGAGATGCCGAAGAAGGGGGCGTCGAAGCGGTCGATGCCGGCGAGGTAGCCACCACGCAGGGAGTACGCCTTGCCGGTTGCCTCCGGGTCGGGGTCGTGGAGCCCGTGGGTGTTCCAGCGGCCGGTGGGCACCTCGGTCACGGCCTCGGTACCGTCGGCCAGCAGCCGCCACAGCGCCTCGGGGTCGTCGGCCCCGCCGGGAAAGCGGCAGGCCATGGAGACGATCGCGATGTCGTCGTCGGCCCGTGGGGGCGTGGCCGGCGGCTGCGGTTCCGCCGCGCCGGATTCGCCCGGTCCGCCGGGTCCGTCGTGGAGCACCGCTTCGGCGAGCTCCGCGATGGTGGGGTGGTTGAAGACGAGGGCCGGGTTCGGGGACCGCCCGACGCGCTCGGACAACTCCGCGGCCAGGGTCACCAACTGCCGTGATCCCAGGCCGAGTTCGGCGAGCGGTCGGGCCGGGTCGACGGTCAGCGGGTCGAGCCCGGTCGCCTCCGCCACGGCCGAGGCCAGCCAGGCACGCACCCCTTCCGGGGTCGTGACGGTCGGTTCGGGAGACTGCTTCGGGGACTCGTTCGCAGGCATCTAGAAAGGTGTCCTCGGGAACTCGGGCTCGGGCTGATTCCGTACGACCGGTCCGGCCGACGTGCGTCGGTTACGGCCGAGTGCTGTGGCGGGGTTACGGCGGATTCGGCATCGCAGGACCGAACGTGCTGCCGCAGTACGGCCGTTGATCCGTCGGCACGGACGGTTGGCGGGCGCCGGCGGCCGGCGTGGTCAGCTCGCGGCGGGGGCACCGACCGTGGCGAGGGTGCCCTTGAGGTACGCGGCGCGGGAGGCGTGGCGCTGTATCTTCCCGCTGGACGTCTTGGGGATCGTGCCGGGGCGGACCAGGACGACGTCGCGCACGGCGAGGCCGTGGGCCTCGCCGATGGTGCTGCGGATCAGGCCGGTGATCTCCTCGAACTCGCCCGCCGCATCGGGGGCGGCTTCGGCGACGAGGACGGGCTGTTCGCCCTCCGCTCCCCCGTCCACGGAGAACGCGGCCGTGCAGCCGGGCCGCAGCGCCGGGTGACACAGTTCGGCAGACAGTTCCAGGTCCTGCGGGTAGTGGTTGCGGCCGTCGATGACGATCAGGTCCTTGAGGCGGCCGGTGACGAACAGTTCGCCGTCGCGCAGGAATCCGAGGTCGCCGGTACGCAGGAAGCGGCCTTCGCGGCCGGCGAGGGTGGCGCGGAAGGTCTCGCGGGTGGCGAGGGTGTTGCGCCAGTAGCCCTTGGCGACGCTCGCGCCGGCGACCCAGATCTCGCCGACCTCGCCCTCGGGAAGCTCCTCCTGCCGCTCGGGGTCGGCGATGACCACGGTCGTGCCGGGGGCGGGCCGGCCGGAGGAGACGGCCGCCGCGTCCGCCTCGCCAGCGTGCGGGCCGGTCTCTGCGGCCTCGATGAGGGTGGGCGGGGCGTCCACCGAGCCGCCGGTGACCATCAGGGTGGCCTCGGCCAGGCCGTAGCACGGATAGAAGGCCTCGCGCCGGAAGCCGGCCGGGGCGAAGGTCTCCGTGAAGCGGCGCAGGGTGGCGGGCCGAACTGGTTCGGCGCCGTTGAAGGCGACCTTCCACGAGCTCAGGTCGAGACCGTCGAGGAGTTCGGGCGTGGCGTGCTTCAGGCTCAGCTCGTAGGCGAAGTTGGGGCCGCCGCTGCCGTGCGGGCGGAAGTGGCTGACGGCGGTCAGCCAGCGCCGGGGCCGCTGCAGGAAGTGCAGAGGGGAGAAGAGCGTGGCGGTCGCGCCGAGGTAGAGCGTGTTGAGGACAGGTCCCATGAGGCCCATGTCGTGGTACACGGGCAGCCAGCTGACGGTCAGTTCGTGGTCGTACGCCGCGATGACGTCGGGGGTGTGGCCCATCCGGTCCGTGATGACGCGCTCGTTGTCCAGCAGGTTCCCGTGGGTGACGACCACGCCGCGCGGGGCCGAGGTGGAGCCGGAGGTGTACTGGAGGAAGGCGACCGAGTCGGCGGTGAGTTCGGGTGCGCGCCAGGAGACGGCCGCGTCGTCGGGGATGTCCGCGGTGGCCGTGCGGGTGATGTCGGCGAGTTCGGGCAGGTGCTCCGCCATGGCGCCCAGGGCGGCGAGGACTTCACGGCCGCCGAGGATCACCTTGACGTCGGCGTCCGCCATCAGGCGCCTGGTCCGGGTCAGGGCCCGGTGGTTCTGCGACCGGCCCTGCGGGGGCACGCCCGGTACGGCGACGACTCCGGCCGACAGACAGCCCAGGTAGCCGCAGATGAATTCCAGTCCGGGCGGGTACAGCAGCATGGCGCGGGAGCCGGCCAGGCCGCGTTCCTGCAGCCAGGCGGCTATCGCCCGGGCCCGGGCGGCCAGACGCCCGTACGAGATGTCCTGGATCTCTCCGTCGCAGTCGCCGGTGACGAGGTAGCGGTAGGCGGTCCGGTCGGGCTGGTGCGCGGCGTGCGTGGTCAGCAGGTCGACCAGGGAACGAGCCATATGACGAGTCTCACCTGTCTGGATCGGTGGGCGAGGAACTGGAGTTCGAGAGCCGCGCCATTTGTACGCGCGGAGGTCGTGGCCGCCCTGGCCCCCTTGCCAGACCGTCCGTCTCGACCAGTCGTCCACCGAGCGTGGTCACACAGGCTCCCCGCGGTCCCCGTTTCAGGTTGCTACCGGCGAGTAGCACTGTAGCAACTCCCGTCGGCCTCGCCGACCGACCCGGAGTAAACCCCGGGTGTCATACGGATTTTGGCGCTTCGAAGCAGTATCCGACGCGGTGAGTGACGTGGCCCGGTCACCAGGCGCGCCGCCACGGTGGCCGGGCTGTTCGCGGAGGCGTCGGCTGTCAGCCGCCGTTCAGCCGCGCGCGCAGGAGTCCCTTGCCCAGTTCCGCTCCCTTGCGGCTGTCCGCCTGGGCCTTGCGGAACAGGTCGGCGACCTCTGTGTCCTTCTCGCGCTCGGCGTCCTGGATGTAGGTCTCCAGGCGCAGGGCGTTGTTCAGGCACGCCTCCACGTACCAGATCAGGTTGTAGTCCTTGTCCGGCGTTCCGGTCACGCCGCCGGTTTCCGCAGTGCTGGTCATTCGGGCCTCCTTCATCTGTGCGGCCCGGGTACCCGCCCGCCCACCTGGCACACGGTCTCAGCCCACATCCCAAAGGAAGCGGTGGGTGTGGATGCCGAAGTACGGAAACGACTGGATCTGACGGACTCCGTCGATGGGGCGTACGACGTCGTTGACGAAGTCCAGCAGTTCCCTGGGGCCCGGGGCGACCACTTCGGCGAACAGGTCGAAGCCGCCCGAGGTCAGCACCGAGTAGACCACCTCCGCGCGCCCCGCCAGGTCGTCGGCGACCGCGCGCGGGTCGCCGTCCACGATGATGCCGAGCAGCGCCATGGCCTGCCCGCCCATGGCCATGGGATCGGTGACCCCGACGACCTGAACGGTCTTGGAGTCCAGCAGTCGCTGGAGTCGCTGCCGGGCCGCCGACGCCGACAGGCCGACCTTCGGGCCGAGGTCCGCGTAGGCGATGCGTCCGTCGGTCTGCAGCTCGCGCAGGATGGCCCGGTCGATCTCGTCCATGTGCTTCCTGTTCCTTTCCGGCCGGCTCGGCCGGCCCCGCGGGACGGCTCAGCCTGCCAGTGCGGACAGGGCGGCGGCGAAGATCTCCGTGTGGGTGTCCACGTCCCGTTCGGTGGTGTCCGGGCACATCAGCGCCATGCTGTGGAACGGGGTCAGCAGGATGCCGCGGTTGGCCAGGTAGAGGTGGAGGAAGTCCTCGAGTTCCGGGTCGCCCGCCGCCGCGGACTCGGTGCCGGTGCGGGGTGCCGGGGAGGCGAAGCGGTACTCGGTGCGGGCCCCGAGCCTGCTGACCGACCAGGGCAGCGCGTGGGCGTCGATGCCGGCGCGCACACCGGCCTCGAACTGTTCGGCGAGCTTCGCCATCCGGGCGAACGCCTCGTCGGTGAGGACGTGCTCGAGCGTGGCCCGGGTCGCGGCGACCGACAGGGCGTTGCCCGCCAGGGTGCCGCCGACGCCGCCCATGTCCACGAGGTCGAGGTCGGCGCGGCCGAGCAGCTGGTCGGCGAGTTCGGCGGACAGCCCGTACGCGCCGGCCGGGATGCCGCCGCCGATCGCCTTGCCGATGGTCAGCAGATCGGGCTCCAGGTCCCAGGCGGCCGTGCAGCCGCCGGGCCCGGCGGAGAAGGTGTGGGTCTCGTCGTTCATGAGGAGGGTGCCGTACTGCCGGGTCAGGGCGCGGACGCCGGCGAGGTAGCCCGGTTCGGGCAGCACGATGCCGATGTTGGTGAGCGCCGGTTCCATGAGTACGGCGGCCACGTCGCCGTGGGCGAGTTCGCGCTCCAGCTGCTCCAGGTCGTTGAACTCCGCGACGCGGCTGGTCAGGGTGACGTCGCAGGGGGCTCCGACGTTTCCGGGGCGGGCGGCTCCGCGGCCGTCCGGGCCGACCACGATGAGCGACTCGTCGACGCTCCCGTGGTAGCTGTAGCTGTTCACCAGGATCTTCGGGCGGCCGGTGACGGCCCGGGCCAGCCTGATCGCCCACCGGTTGGCGTCCGTGGCCGTCAGCGAGAAGCTCCAGCGTGCCAGGCCGAAGCGGCGGGTCAGCTCGGCGCCGACCCACTCCGCGTCCTCCGTCGGCAGCATCGCGGTGGCGCCGCCGAGTTCGGCGAACCGGTACTGGACCGCCTCGGCCACTGCCTGCGGGGAGTGACCGGCCATCGCGCCCGTGTCGCCGAGGCAGAAGTCGACGTACTCGTGTCCGTCGATGTCGCTGACGCGGGCACCGTGGGCGCCCTCCAGATAGCGGGGGAAGGGGCCCGCCGTCTTGTTCATCCACGTCATCGGCACCTGACCGAAGAGGTGCGCGGCACGTGCGTGGGCGTCCCGCGAGCGCGGGCAGCGGCGCTCGGCCTCCGCCCGTTCACGGATGAGCAGGTCCTGCAGTCGGGTGCGATCCATGGGAGACCTCGAAGATCGGGGACAACGGAACCATCGGAGAGTACGACGGAAACCAGCACCAGATCAATGGAGAACGATTGAATCAATCATGATCACAGTTGATTCATCACTGGAGGCGAAACATTCATCCACCGTGCGAGATCCTTCGATGCCGGTGGCGGCTGTGGCCCGAAATCGGCCAATACCCGTCCTGGGGCCGGCTGCTGGCTAGGTGGGCGTGGTCGACAATGCTCTCCACGTACGGCGCCGGCCACGCGCGGCCGCGCAGGCTTGGCGGCATGAGGTACCGGTGCGGCGGCACGGGCCGACCACTCGGCCGCAGGAGGACCGAGCTGATCGGCGGGCCCCGCACCGGCACACCGGCTACGGCGTGAAGACCTGCTCCAGTCGATGGATGGCGCCGTCCTCGCCGGTCTCGTACCGGAACACGAGGCCGGAGTCAGGATGCTCGTTGACCCAGTCGATCAGCTCCTGCACGCCGATCCGCTGGTTCTCGGTGCTCTCGGTGATGGGAGTGGTCGCGGTGACGTACGCGGCCTGGTCGAGAGCCCAGCGGCTGTCCTCGCCCGTGACGACGAAGGGCGGACCGTCCGTGTCCTTTCCAGGGCACCCCCAGGCCCCGTGCTGGATGACGAGGTTCACCTTCCCGGTGCTGCCGTCGAGTTCCTCGATCCGGTAGAGGGCGAGCTCGTCCGGGTCGACGTCGTCCGGGCTCGGCGGTTCGGAGGCACAGTCGGCGGCTGGTGGAGTGGTCGCGGCTGATCCGGTGTGCTCGGCGGCGGGCTTGCCGCTGCCGGCCGTGCCGGCCGACGGGGTGGCGGTGGCCGCCGCGCTCGGCGTCGTGTCAGGCTTCCCGGCGGTCGTACCGGGCGACGGGGTGGCCGTGGCGCCTCCGCTCGGCACCGAGTCGGCCCCGGTGGCAGAACTTCCCTCCCCGCACCCGGTCAGCACAGCGGTCAGCGCGACGGCCGCGAGCGCGAGCACGGCGGGTCTGAGACGGTTGGCATTCATCTGGGACGTCCCCCTCTTTTTTCACAGGCGGCCCACAGGCCGCACCCCGGAGCGGGACCGTAGCAACCGGCCTCGGCGCACCGCAGCAGCGGGACTCCTGATGTCACAGAGCCGGGACAAGATCGTCACCGGGCGCTGACCGTGTGACGTCGCGGAGGAAGCGCAGAAAGCGGGGACGCGACCGGTCCCCCGTTCCGGTCGTGTCCCCGCGGCCCGTCGAACTTACGTCGCAGGCAGCGCCCTTGTGAACCGCGTCAATGCCCGCTGCCGTGCCCGGAGGGCTCACCCGTGCACAGATGAGTCCGGATGGCCCGTTATCGCCCGGTCGAGGGCGGGCGGCTCGAGGTCACCCACCGCCACATGGGCGACGACGACCTCGTAGAGGTCGCTGCCGGCGGCGAGGAGCTGGCGTTCGAGGACGGGTTCCGCGCTGCGGACGTGTTCGCGCACGGTCTGGGCATGGACCCCCAGGGTCTGGGCGGCCCGTTCGGCGTTGCCGCCCGCCGCGATCCAGGTGCGCAGGGTGCGGCGCAGGTCCCGGGCGTCGGTGTCCAGGCGCCCGAGCAGGTCGCGCCCCCAGGTGCGCAGCGCGGGCCCGGCGAGCAGATCGCCGAGCCGGGTGTGGACTGCCTCACCGGCGCCGTCGTCGACCGCTTCCTCCCCCAGGCCGACCTGGGTGTTCAGCGCGAGATGGACGACGGCGCGGACGGTGAGGTCGGAGAAGTCGGTGCACAGCAGGCCCTCGACGCGTTCCATGCGGGCGCGGACGGTGTTGCGGCTGACGCCGAGGACCTTCGCGGCGCTCACGGCGGTGAACTCCAGGCCCAGCCGGGTGGTGGCGAGCAGTTCGGCGCGGGTGTGGTGCGGCAGCGCGTCCAGCGGGCGTAGCACCCGGGTCGTCCAGACGCGCAGCACCTCCGGGTCCATGAGGCGTTCGGGGTGGGTGCGCTCGGCGTACACCGCCGCCTTGTCCGGGCGGTACCGTGCCACCGCGAGGGCGCTCACGGCCTGCCCGTACGCCGTGGCGGTCCGGGCCAGGCTCTGCCGGGCGCTGCCGCCGAGGAACGTGCCCGGGTGCCGGCCGATCAGCGACCGCAGTGCCTCGGCCGCGGCCTCGCCGGGAGTGACGACGATGACGTGCTGGTCCATGGCCGGGCAGCGCACGACGAGTGCCTGCTCGGCCGTCGCGTCCAGACACGCCTCGGCGAGCCGGTCGCGTTCGCCGGGGCGGCTTTCGGCGACGTAGACGCAGGCCGTGTCGGTGTCGAGCAGGCCGGGCCACAGCCCCGCGGCGACGCGGCGCGCCGAGACGGTGTCCTCCACCATCAGCAGCTGCAGGATCGCCAGCCTGAGATCGGCCGCCGCCCGCTCCAGCCGCCGCCCGGCCTCGGCCGTCTCCCGCGCCCGCAGCAGGAGTTCGACGAGCTGGGCGGTGCGCGTCACGATGTCCGAGGCACGCCGGTCGAACGGGGTCTCGCGCGCCACCGCCAGCACCCAGCCCGACGCGGTGTACGGGTGCTCGACCCTGACCAGGCGCAGATGGTGTCCCGCCTCGTCCAGGGCCGCGGAGGCGATCCGGCCGGCGGCGATGTCAGCGACCAGGTCCTCGTCCAGGGCCGTCGGCGCGCCGCCGAGCACGGTGCCGGCGGCGTCCCGCAGGCAGGCCGTGCCGTCCACGGTGTTCGCGAGCCAGGCGACGACCCTGCGGACGTCGCGCCCGGTCGGCCGCAGATGCTCGAGCAGCCCCTGCGCCCACGTCGCGTCGTGGATGTCCTGCACCTCCGTCGTAGGACGGTTGTCGTCCTCTCGGCCCGCCATGTCGGCCTTCTCCTCGTGTGTTGCCTCGTCCACCGGTCGGGGACGTTACCCGACGGCTGCCCGGCGGTCGGTGTCGCGAACGCGGACATGGAGGTGGCCGTCCAGCGGGTAGGCGGGCGGGACGGCGGGCAGGAGCCCGCTGAACGTAAACCCGCACTTGTCCGCGACGCGGCAGGACGCCGTGTTGTCCTCCTGGTGGAGCAGCTCGAGACGCCTGAGCCCGGGGTCGGCGAAGGCGCCGAACGCCCAGTCCGTCAACGCCTCCAGCGCCCGCGATGCCACACCCCGGCCGCGGGCGTGCGCAGCGGTCCAGTAGCCGACCTCGGCGGTCGCGGCGTCGGGGCCGGGGCGCTTGAGGACCGCGTTGCCCACGAGCCGCCCGTCGGCCGTCCCGTCGCGGCTGTCGACGATCGCGAAGGCGTAGCGGACCCCCGCCTCCCATCCGCGTCGCTGCTCCCGTACCCAGCACGCGGCGCCCGGCTCGTCGTCCACCGCGAAACTCGTCCAGCGGCGCAGGGCCGCGTCCTGGTGCAGGGAGACCAGGCCGGCGGCGTCCGCGGGGCTCCAGGGGCGCAGATGAAGCGCGGGAGCCGTGGGGGTGGCGGGCACCTCCAGCCGTACGGCGTCGTCGTCCATGGGGGGAGCGTACGCGGCCCCGGCGTCCTGCCCCGATGGCCCGGGTCCGTGGGGGCATCATCGGGGAGTCCGCACGCGCAGTGCCGTGACGGACCAGTCGATCACCGGTGTCAGAGGTTCCGGTCCGGCCGGCCGTTGACGCGGGCAACCAGCTCGGCGCACCGGTCCCGGCGCGGGTCGTTCGCGGTTTCGAGGCGACGCGGCAACCGGATGTGCAGCGTGGCGTCGTCGGGGGGCCTAGTGCCGCGTCAGCCAAGGTTCGCCCCGTCGCGACGCCCGGCACGCCCTCTCGCCGCACCGGCCGAAAGCCCAAGTACGTCCAGTACGAGGACTTCCGGCCGGCACGCCGAGAGCACGCACCGGACGCCGCTCCTTGACGGGCAAACCTTGGCTGACGCGGCACTAGGGTGCGCGCGCAGTGGCCGGTGAGCGCGGCGACCACGGGATCCGCGGGGTGACTCCGGGCGGTGCGCCGATCGAGTAACGGGTTCCGCCGTTCATGACCCCACGCTTCGTGTCTCCCCCCGCGGGAGACCCAAGTCCGCGTCCCCTCCCTCGGCTCCTCCTCCGGTGTCACACCGTCCTGCTCGGCCGCCCCCCGTTCACGGCATAAGCTCGGCGGATGGCGAAGTACTTCGACGTGCACCCCGACAACCCGCAGCCGCGCACCATCTCCCAGGTCGCCGACAGCGTCCGCGCGGATGCGCTCATCGCGTATCCGACGGACTCCTGCTACGCGCTGGGCTGCCGGCTGGGCAGCCGTGACGGCATCGACCGGATCCGCACGATCCGCCGCCTGGACGACCGGCACCACTTCACCCTCGTGTGCCAGGACTTCGCGCAGCTCGGCCAGTTCGTGCGGATCGACAACGACGTGTTCCGCGCGATCAAGGCGTCCACGCCCGGCAGCTACACCTTCATCCTGCCCGCGACGAGGGAGGTGCCGCGCATGCTGCAGCATCCGAAGAAGAAGACGGTCGGCGTGCGCATCCCCGACCACGTCGTCACCCAGGCACTGCTGGCCGAGCTCGGCGAACCGCTGCTGTCCAGCACGCTGCTGCTGCCGGACGAGGACGAGCCGATGACGCAGGGCTGGGAGATCAAGGACCGGCTCGACCATGTCCTGGACGCGGTGCTCGACTCCGGGGAATGCGGCACGGAGCCGACGACGGTCATCGACTTCTCCGGGGGCGAGGCCGAGATCGTACGGCGTGGGGCGGGCGACACGACGCGCTTCGAGTGAGCCGGGGAACGGGGCGTGCGTACCCGGGCGTCCGGCACCGCTGCGAGGTCTGCCCCGGCGCGCACCATGGATTCACGCAGGCCGGCACGGCCACGTAGCACCGTGAGGCGCCCGAGCGGCACCGGGCGGCGCGGCTCGACCTGTCGAAGCGCACCTTCTGACGGAGCGGCGGCGCCCGCGGACGGCCCAGGGCGCCGCTTCTCGCCGTTCTTATTGACATGTTCGCGCCCTGCCGCGACGCTGAGAGCGCTCTCAAACAGGTACGGACCAACCCCACAACCCGTACGGAGGTGGAGAGTGCTCGCAGGACTCAGGCACAGACTCCTCGCCACGACCGCTACAGCCGCCCTGCTCGGCGCGCTGCTCGCGTTCGCGACACCGGCGCCCGCACCCGCCGCGGTGCCCGCCACGATCCCTCTGAGACTGACCAACAACTCCGGCCGCAGTGAGCCGGTCTACGTCTACAATCTCGGCACCCTGCCGGCGACCGGCCGGCAGGGCTGGGCCGACGCGGGCGGCACGTTCCATCCGTGGCCGGCGGGCGGCAATCCGCCCACGCCCGCGCCCGACGCGTCCATCCCCGGGCCGGCCGCCGGACAGTCGAAGACCATCCAGCTCCCCGAGTTCTCGGGCCGGATCTACTTCTCGTACGGCCAGAAACTGGTGTTCCGGCTGACCACCGGCGGCCTGGTGCAGCCGGCCGTACAGAACCCGAGCGACCCGAACCGCAACATCCTCTTCAACTGGTCCGAGTACACGCTGAACGACTCCGGACTGTGGCTCAACAGCACCCAGGTGGACATGTTCTCCGCGCCCTACGCGGTCGGGGTCCAGCGTGCCGACGGGAGCACGGACAGCACCGGACGCCTCAAGGCGGGCGGCTACAACGGGTTCTTCAACGCCCTGCGCGGGCAGCCGGGCGGGTGGGCCGACCTGATCCAGACACGGTCCGACGGCACCGTGCTGCGGGCGCTCTCCCCCGGGTACGGTCTGGAGACAGGGGCGCTGCCGGCCTCGGTGATGGACGACTACGTCAACCGCGTCTGGCAGAAGTACGTGACGGCGACCCTGACGGTGACACCGTTCGCCGACCAGCCGAACACCAGGTACCACGGCCGGGTCTCCGGCGGCGTCATGACCTTCACCAACAGCTCCGGGGCGGTCGTCACCAGCTTCCAGAAACCCGACGCCGACAGCATCTTCGGCTGCCACAAGCGGCTGGACGCGCCCAACGACGCGGTGCGCGGCCCGATCTCCCGCACGCTGTGCGCGGGCTTCAACCGGTCCACGCTGCTCGTGAACCCCAACCAGCCGGACACCACGACCGCGAACTTCTACCAGGACGTGGTGACCAACCACTACGCCCGCAAGATCCACGCGCAGATGGCCGACGGCAAGGCGTACGCCTTCGCGTTCGACGACGTCGGCCGGCAGGAGTCCCTCGTCCACGACGGCTCGCCGCGCCAGGCCTATCTGACGCTCGATCCGCTGAGCTGAGCGCGCGGCGTCCCGCACGCGGGGAGGGCCCGCGTGCGGGACGCCGGTCAGGGGAAACGCGTCAGCCGGTCGTCACGGCGGTGTCGTCGACGACGAAGCCGGTCTGGGGCGAGGAGTCCTCGGCCCCGGTGAACCAGGAGGATGGCAGCGTCGACCGGGTCGTGCCATCAAGAATCCCGGGCATCCGAGGGTCGTCCCTCTGCGCCGGGAGGCCGGGCGCGTCTGTGAGCGGACTGTGGGCACACGGTGACCTGCGCCGGGTCAAGTGACATAGCAGGAAACGCACTTGCTGCCGCGGCAACGCGCCGCGGGGCGCGGTCGGTCGGGCGCGCCCGCGCGGCGCCCGCCTCTCTCGCCCAGCTCTGGATCGTTGTTACGGTGCACCGGTGTCTGACTCTTCACGCGATACCGCCGAAGGCGCGGGCTGGGGCGCCGCAGAACGCGGCGAGTACAAGCAGCTCATGCCGCACAAGGTCGAGAAGATCTCCTGGCTGAACCCCAAGATGCTCTGGGCCGCCCGCAACGGCGTGCTGGCCTCCTGGTTCGGGGACCCCACCGGCCGTACGCGCGGCAGATGGGTGGCCCAGCGGGCGGCCGCCGGCGCACCCGCCGACAAGGTGATCCGGCGCGGCGACGCGGACCGGTTCTCCTTCATGGTCATCGGCGACACCGGCGAGGGCGACGACCCCCAGTACGCCGTCGTACCAGGCTTTCTGAAGGCAAGTCAGGGAACCGACTTCGCCGTCATAGCCAGCGACGTGATCTACCCGGTGGGCAGCGCCGACGACTACGCCACGAAGTTCTTCCGCCCCTACCAGGACTACCGGGCACCGATCTACGCGATACCGGGCAACCACGACTGGTACGAGGACCTCGGTGCGTTCATGCGCGTCTTCTGCGACGACGCCCCTCCCCTCCCGCCCGAACCCGCGCCGCGCCCGCTCAGCCGGGCCTGGCTGCGGTCGCTGCTGTGGCACCGTCCGCGCGCGCACGACGGGCAACACTTCGACGAGGCACGGCAGTTGCGGGCCGAACCTGCCCAACAGGCGGTCCAGCCGGGCCCGTACTGGGCGATCGACGCCGGACCGGTGCGGATCATAGGCATCGACACGGGGCTGCTGGGCACCGTCGACGCCGAACAGGGCGCCTGGCTGCGCGAGGTGTCCCGAGGGCCCCGCCCGAAGATCCTCATCACCGGGTCACCGCTCTACGTCGACGGCGAACACCACCCCTGCCCCATCGACGGGGGCGGCACGGTCGACGACATCGTGCGCGACCCCGGCCACCACTACGTCGCCGCGATAGGCGGCGACATCCACAACTACCAGCGCTACCCGGTGTGGCTCGACGGCCGCACCCTCCAGTACGTGGTCGCGGGCGGCGGCGGGGCGTTCATGCACGCCACCCACACGATCCCCCGCATCGGCGTCGCGGACGTCACCGAGAAGGACTTCCGCTGCTACCCGCTGCGCGGCGACTCCCTCGCCTTCTACAGCGGCCTCTACGGACGCCGACTGCGCCTGCGCCGCTTCTTCACCCTCACCGAGGCCGAGGCCACGGCGGTGATCGCCGAGCGCCTGGGCATCACGCCCGCCCGCGCCCCGGGCCCCGACGCGCGCGTCACATGGCGCACCAGGCTGGTCGCGAGCCTGCTGGGCGCCAGCGGCCGCCCGGACCACACCTCGCGGTTCCGCCTCCCCGTGCGCAAGATCTACACGCAGCTGTTCTCGCCGGGCTCGGCGACGTACAGTCCACCGTTCTTCAAGTGCTTCCTGCGCCTCGACGTCACGCCCGACTCGGTCCGGCTCCGCTGCTACGCGGCCACCGGCAACCGCGCGCAGGAGGTCGAGCCGCCGGTCGAGGACGAGGTGGTCATCCCGCTGACCTGAGCCGGAATGGCGGCCTGCACCGTGGTTCGGTGCGGCTGTACGGCCGCACAGCCGCACCGAACCGACATCGCGTGGGTGCGCCACCGCCACCTCCGGTACGGCCCCTCCTCCCCCGTCGCCGTCCTGGCGGCGGCCTCGCAGCGCACCCGCCGGACCGAGCTGGGCACCGCGGTGATCCCGCTCGGCGGGGAGAACCGCTGCGGCTCGCGGAGGACCTGGCGACCGTCGGCGTCCACAGTCCGCCACCGACTTCAGTGAGTGCGGCTGCACCCGGTCCGAGAACACCTCGAAGCCCTCGACGCCGCAGCCTTCCGCGCCCACCACCCCGACGGCGAGGCCGCCCCGCGCTGGTCGGCCGAGGCGGAGTCGGTGGGACGCGCACGTCGCGTTCCGCGAGGTGGACGAGGTGGCGTTCCCACTGCCGTTCGGCTTCGAGCGCGAGGACCATGTGCAGATCCTCACCGGCACGGCCACGAAGCCCGGCCCCGCCCCGGGCCGGCAGCAGGCCGTCTGAACAGGGCGTCACCAGCACCCCGGTGCACTGCCGACGACCGGCTCCGCGGGCTTGCCGTCCACCCCCACCGGTACGTCGCCGGCCAGCATCACCCGGTGCATGGTCCGGGGGAAGCCGAGGTGGGCGTTGTCACCGGGGGCCAGATGGATGGTGGCCCGGTTGTCCCAGAAAGCCACACCGCCCGGCTCCCAGCGGAACCGGACCGTGTACTCCGGCCGGGTCGCCTGACCGAGGAGCATCTCCCGGAGCGAGTCCCGTCCGTTTGATCGATCCTCGCCCCATCCGTGACTCTGGGTGGAGGACACAGCCGAGGGAAGGCCCGATGGTGATCAACATCCCGGTGCACACGCTCAACGACGGTACGACCATCCCCGCCATCGGTCTGGGCACCTGGCCGATGGACGACGCGCAGGCGGAGCAGGCGGTGCGCGGTGCCCTGGAGCTGGGATACCGCCTCGTCGACACGGCGACGAACTATCGCAACGAGACCGGCGTCGGCCTCGGGGTGGCCCGCAGCGGGGTCCCGCGCGAGGAGGTCGTGGTGACGACGAAGCTTCCGGGCCGGCACCACGGCCACGAGGAGACCCTCGCGTCCTTCGAGGAGTCCCGTCGCCGTCTGGGCGTGGAGTACGTCGACCTGTATCTGATCCACTGGCCGCTCCCCCGCGTCGGCAAGTACGTCGACTCGTGGAAGGCGATGATCAAACTGCGGGAGGAGGGGCTCGTGCGGTCGATCGGCGTCTCCAACTTCACCCCCGCGCACATCGAGCGGCTGGAGAAGGAGACCGGGGTCCTGCCCTCCGTCAACCAGATCGAGCTGCACCCCTACCTCCCCCAGGAAGAGCTCCGCGCCTTCCATGCCGGCAAGGGCATCCTCACCGAGAGCTGGAGCCCGCTCGGACGTGGCACACGCCTGCTGGACGACCCCGTCGTCGCCTCGATCGCCGAGGCTCACGGGGTGACGGCCGGGCAGGTCGTCCTGCGCTGGCACACCCAGCTCGGCGCGGTCCCCATCCCGAAGTCGGCGGACCCGCACCGGCAGCGTGAGAACCTCGCCGTCTTCGGCTTCGAGCTGGCACCGGCTCAGCTCAGCGCCGTCGCCGGCCGTGCCCATCGCCGCATCGGCGGGGATCCCGAGGTGCACGAGGAGTTCTGACTCGGCCCGGCCCCGGTGTCACCGGGCGGCTGATCTGCCGGACCACGGTGGGCCACACGGACCACATCGTGCGCGAGATCACGATTCCGCCGGGTCAGGCCACGGGCCGGCACTACCACGACGGTCCCCTTCACGCCTTCGTCAAGCGGGGCACGCTGAGCCACAACGACTCCACCTGATCAGTACGGTGACAGCGCCTGCTCCGCCCAGATCGTCTTGCCCCTGTCGGTCTGCCGGCTGCCCCAGCGCTGGGTCAGCTGCGCGACTAGGAGCAGGCCGCGCCCTCCTTCGTCGAAGGCGTGGGCACGCCTGAGATGCGGTGAGGTGGAACTGCCGTCGGAGACTTCGCAGATGAGGCTGCGGTCGCGGATCAGCCGCAGCTGGATGGGCGGTTCGCCGTACCGGATCGCGTTGGTGACCAGTTCACTGACGACGAGTTCGGTGACGAAGACGGCCTCCTCCAGTCCCCACTCGGCCAGTTGCTCGGTTGCCGCCTGCCGGGTGGGGGCCACAAGGGCGGGGTCCGGCGGTACGTCCCAGGTGGCGACGCGGTCCGCGCCCAGCACCCGGGTGCGGGCCAGCAGCAGTGCCACGTCGTCGCTGGGCTCTTCGGGCAGTACGGCCTTCAGCACGGTGTCGCACAGGGCGTCGAGCGACTCCGCAGGCGCGGTCAGCGAGCGGCACAGCTCGGCGGTGGCGCGGTCGACGTCGCGGTCACGGTCCTCGAGCAGGCCGTCCGTGTACAGGGCGACGATCGCGCCCTCGGGCAGCTCGAACTCCGTCGCCTCGAAGGGCAGACCGCCCACGCCGAGCGGGGGTCCGGGGGTCATCGCGACGAGGTGCGCGGTGCCGTCGGGCAGGACGACGGCCGGCGCCGGGTGGCCCGCCGCGGCGAGGGTGAGGCGACGGGCCACCGGGTCGTAGACCGCGTAGAGACAGGTGGCGCCCAGTTCCGCGACCTCCTCACCTCCGTCGTGCCCCGCCAGGTGGGTGACCAGGTCGTCCAGATGGGTGAGGAGTTCGTCCGGCGGCAGGTCCACGTCGGCGAGGGTGCGGACCGCCATGCACAGCCGCCCCATGGTCGCCGACGACGGGATGCCGTGCCCCACCACGTCGCCGACGACCAGGGCGACGCGGCTGCCGGAGAGGGGGATCACGTCGAACCAGTCGCCGCCGATGCCCGCGAGGGATCCGCACGGCAAGTAGCGGTGGGCCATCTCGACCGCCGCCTGTCCGGGCAGTCCCCGGGGCAGCAGACTGTGCTGCAGGGCCAGCGCGGTCGTCCGCTCACGGGCGAAGCGGCGGGCATTGTCGATGCAGACGGCGGCGCGGCTGGCGAGTTCCTCGGCCAGCACGGCGTCGTCGGCGGCGTAGTCCTCCACTTGGGCGATACGGACACCCACGGCGACACCGAGCGTGGTGCCGCGTGCCCGCAGCGGCACCGCGAGCAGCGAATGGACGCCTCTGCGGTAGGAACGGCCCTCGGGTGCCCTCGCGTTGCGCTCGGCGACCCACCGCACGAAGTCCGGCTCGCCCGCCTGGCCGAGGACCGCCCGCCCCTGCCGCAATGCCTTCGCGGGCGGTGAGAACGACGGGTAGAAGTCCACCTCGCCCAGGCGCACGGCCGCCTCGGGGGTGCCCTCGTGGGCGGAGCCGTGGGCGACGCGGCGCAGGACGATGTCACCGTCCAGCGCCGTCGGTGGTTCGTCCGCCCCGAGGACCCAGTCGAGCAGGTCCACGCTGGCGAAGTCGGCGTACCGAGGCACCAGGAGCTCCACCATCTCCTCGGCAGTGCGCACCACGTCGAGGGTGGTGCCGATGGCGGCCGCCGCCTCGTTCAGCAGCGCCAGCCGCTGCCGGGCCCAGTACTGGTCACTGCTGTCGAACGCCGCCAGGGCCACCGCGGTCAGCTCACCGCCGGCGTCCCGTACGGGCCACATCTCGATGCTCCAGGCATGCTCCCGGTTGCTGGTGGGAGCACCTGTGAAGCTCTCGTAGCGGACCGGCCTGCCTGTCTCGGCCACCTGGCGCAGGTTGTTCAGGAAGCCCCGGCTGTGCTCGGCGTCCTCCACGGTGTCCGGGAAGTAACGGCCGAGGAGGGTGTCCTCCTCCACCCCCATGACCCGGCAGGCCATGTCGTTGAGGCGCAGATAGCGCTGCTCCGTGTCGAAGATCGACATCGACATGGACGCCTGCTCGAAGGCTCTCCCGGAGAGCCTGGGTTCCGGTGCGCGGGGCCGTTCGGTGGTGATCACGTATCCGTCAGGCTCGCCGTTGTCACCCAGAACCGCACAGGCCTTCAGGGTGAGCGGGACCAGGGTGCCGTCCCTGTGCCGCAGCACGACGGCGCCCTCCCCGGCCGTGAGGACCGCGGACGGCGGGTCCTGGGCGAGCAGTTCCCGTGCCGCTCGCCCCACGGCTTCCTCGGCCGTGTATCCCGTCAGCCGCAGCGCACCCTCGCTCCACCCCGTCACGATGCCCTGGGCATCGACGATCGCCGCAGCAGAGACCTGCTCCATATCGTCCAGGATGGTCCCTTTGCGGCACCGCATCAACCGCGCTACGGCCTGTGGGGTCCGTGCGTCACTTCCGGTGGGCGCGCAGGGCCTCCAGGGCACGGTCGGCGTGCGTGTTCATCCTCAGTTCGCTGCGGACGACCTCGATGACCGTCCGGTCCTGGCCTATGACGAAGGTGACCCGCTTGGTGGGTGCCAGGGAGAACCCGCGCTTCAGGCCGAACCGCTCCCGGACCGTGCCGTCGGCGTCGGACAGCAGCGGCATGCCGAGCCCGTGCTGGCCGGCGAAGTCCTGCTGGCGTTCGACTGCGTCGCCGCTGATGCCGACGGGCCGTGCGCCGACGTCGGCGAACTCGGCGGCCAGGTCGCGGAAGTGACAGGCTTCAGCGGTGCAGCCCGGGGTCAGGGCCGCCGGATAGAAGAACAGCACCACCGGCCCGTCGGCGAGCAGTTCGGACAGGCTGCGGCTCGTGCCGGTCTCGTCCGGCAGCGCGAAGTCCTCCAGCCTGTCGCCGACCTCGACGCGCCCGGTCACCGGCTCTCCCCCTTCCGGGCGACACTACGGGCCCACAGCACGAGGGGCACCTGCAGCGGCAGCCGTCCCACGGCCGCGGCCTTGAGCGGCGCGGGCCTGTCGCGCCAGTCCGCGGCCATCTTCACGTTGGCGGGGAAGACGCCGACGAAGAAGGCTGCCGTGGCCAGCGCGGCCGTCTTCCTGGTGCGCGGCAGCGCGAGGCCCGCGGCCAGCGCCAGCTCGACGGCACCGCTGGCGTACGTCCATGTCCTGGGCGAGCCCGGCAGGGCCCGCGGAATGGTCGCGTCGAATTGGCGTGGCGAGGCGAAGTGGGCGACACCCGCGGTGGCCAGCAGGCCGGCGAGCAGCAGGGGCGAGCGTTCGGACCGGGACACGGTTCCTCCTCTGATGACCTGCCGCGCGATATTACTAGACGGTAGACAAGTGCGGGGGCCACTTTGGCCTTGCCCAGAGGTGCACGGCCATGGCGGTCTTCCTGTCGGCGGCCCGCAGCGGGCAGCTGGTGCGGGAGCTGCTGTCGTCGACCATGCGGTGGAAGAGGGTGGCGAACTGCCGCGGTTCCTCGGGCGCCGCCCGCGCGGACGCCGCCGAGGAAGTGACGCCGTTCAGGGGAAACGGGCGGCAAGGGCGCGTGGCGATGGGCGCGGGTGTCGACAACTGAGCCGTGCGCCTCCCCCTGATCGCCCCCATGCTCGCCACGCCGGGCTCCCTGCCGCCCGCCGCACAGGACGCCCGCTGGGCCTACGAGACGAAACAGGACGGCCAGCGGGTGGTGGCCTACCTCGCCGGGGACGGCAGTGTCGTGCTACGCGCACGGTCCGGAGAGGAGATCACCGCCGCGTACCCCGAACTGCTCCCGCTGGGACACGCTCTCGGCACCACGCCCGCCGTTCTGGACGGGGAGGTGCTGGCGCTCGACGAACGGGGCCGCGCCGACTTCCAGTTGCTGCAGTCCCGTATGGGACTGGCCCACTCCCCCGCCAAAGCGGCCCGCCTGGCCTCCCAGACCCCCGTCCACCTGGTGCTGTTCGACGTGATGCACCTGGGGCGGCGCTCCCTCCTCCCGCTCCGCTACGCGCGGCGGCGCCGGCACCTGGAGGAGCTGGGCCTGGCCGGGCCCAGATGGTCGACTCCCGCCGCGATCGTCGGGCACGGCGAACAGGCCCTGCGGGCCACCCGCGAGCACGGACTGGAAGGTCTGGTCTGCAAGCGCCTGGACTCGGTCTACGAGCCGGGGGTGCGCTCCCGGGCGTGGATCAAGATCCGCAACATGCGCAGCGAGGACGTCGTCGTGGGCGGCTGGCTGCCCGGCAAGGGGCGGCTCACCGGCCTGCCGGGGGCCGTCCTGGTCGGACAGCGTTCCGCCGGTGCTCTCCGGTACGTCGGCAGCGTGGGCACCGGCTGGAGCGAGGCCGAACGGACCCGGCTCGCCGAACTGCTGCGGGCCGCGGCCACGGACGTGTGCCCCTTCGACCCCGTGCCGCCGGTGGCGGGCGCGCACTGGGTCCTGCCCCGGCTGGTCGGCGAGGTCCGCTACAGCACCCGCACCCGGGCCGGGATGCTGCGGCAGCCCTCCTGGTTGCGGCTGCGCCCTGATCTCGCACCCGGGGAGTCGTCGGCCGACCTCCCGGACGACATCGCCTGAAACGGCATCAGAAGCAGACGGCTCGGCTGCCCTTCATCACTGGTACGCCCATGGCTCTTGGCGCGGAAGTGGAAAGCGGGGAAGCTGAACTGCCCTTGCCCCCACAACCGTTGGGCTGCGCCCAAGAGGAGGACGCAGTGTCGTCGTCCATGACCTCCACAACGCACCGCAAGAGATGGCTCACCGGTCTCGCCGGCGCCGTGGCGCTCGTCGTCGCCTTTCCCACCGCCGCCGTCGCGGCAGTGCCCGCGGCGTTGCCCGCCAACGCCGAAGCCGCGGAGCGGACTTACCAGCCCGCCTTCGACTACGACAGGGACGGCTGCTACCCGACGCCGGCCATCGGGCCCGACGGGACCGTCAACGGCGGCCTCAAACCGACCGGCGCCCTCAACGGCAGCTGCCGCGACGCCTCGGACCTCGACAACACCAACACCTACTCGCGCTACAAGTGCGACAACGCCTGGTGCGCCTACATGTACGACCTGTACTTCGAGAAGGACCAGGCCGTGCCCGGCACCAGCTTGGGCGGGCACCGCCACGACTGGGAGCACGTCGTGGTGTGGGTGCGGAACGACCGGGTCCAGTACGTCTCGACGTCCGATCATGGCGACTTCACCGTGCACGCGGCCTCCACGGTCCGGTTCGAGGGCACCCACCCGAAGATCGTCTACCACAAGGACGGCATCAGCACGCACTGCTTCCGGCCGGCGAACTCGGGCGACGAGCCGCCGGAGAACCACAAGGGCACCTGGCAGTACCCGCCGCCGGTCGGCTGGAACGGCTACCCGGAGGGCCTGCGCGACAAGCTGAGCACGTACGACTTCGGCAGCGCCCACTTCGGCCTGAGGGAAGACAGTTTCGCCTCCAACCTCGCGGAGGCCAAGCCCTCTGGGATCGCGTTCGACCCGAACGCCTGAGCCCGTCCCGGATCGAGCCCCTGACCCAGGTCAGGGGACGTCACGAGGTCCGGTGGCTGACCCCACGCCCGACCCGGATCGTCAGGGCGGAACTCGGCGGTACGGCACGAGCACACCGCCGCGAGGTCTATCGTGTCCGCATGTCCGTCCCCGAAATGATCCGTATCGTCTCCCGCGACTCGCCCATGGCGCTCGCCCAAGTGGAACGTGTCCGCGCCGAGTTGGCCGAGCGGCATCCCGGTGTCCGCACCGAGGTCGTGCCGGTGAAGACGACCGGTGACAAGTGGCTGGGCGACCTGTCCAAGGTGGAGGGCAAGGGGGCGTTCACCAAGGAGGTGGACGCCGCGCTCGTGGCCGGCGAGGCCGATCTCGCGGTGCACTGCGTCAAGGACGTGCCCGCGGACCGGCCGCTCCCCGCGGGTACGACCTTCGCCGCGTTCCTGAAGCGCGACGACATCCGCGACGCCCTGGTCCATCCGGGCGGGCTCACCCTCGACGAGCTCCCGGCCGGAACGAGGATCGGCACCTCCTCGGTGCGCCGGGTCGCCCAACTGGCCGCAACCCACCCGAACCTGGAGTGCGTACCGTTCCGCGGCAACGCCAACCGGCGGCTGGAGAAGCTGGCGGCCGGCGAGGCCGACGCGCTGCTGCTCGCGGTGGCCGGTCTGGAGCGCATCGACCGCCGTGACGTGATCAGCGAGGTCCTCTCCCCCGAGACGATGATGCCGCCGATCGGCGCGGGCATCCTCGCCCTGCAGTGCAGGGTGGGCGACACCGAGCTCATCGACACGGTGAGTGCGCTCGGCGACCCGGACACGCACCGGGAAGCGACCGCGGAGCGTATGTTCCTGCACGTCCTGCAGGGCCACTGCAACAGTCCGATCGCCGGGTACGCGCGCGTGGACCGCAGTGGCGAACTGTCCCTGCGCGCCTGCGTCTTCACCCCGGACGGCAAGACCCGGCTGAACGCCCACGAATGGGCGGGACGGCTCGACCCGGCCACCCTCGGCACATCGGTGGCCGTGGCTCTGCTGCGTCAGGGCGCCCGCGAGATCATCGACGGGATCCCGCACTGATCACGCGGCCCGTGCCTCCGACGCCTCGCATGCCACTCCGACTCGCCGGCATCCCGCGCCGACCCGGGCCGGCCGTCAGGCGGTGCCTTCCTCCGCCTGGTCCCGCAGGAAGTTGCTCACCTGGTGCGCCAGGCTTTCCCGCCCCGTCCCGGGGTGGGCGCGGCCCTCGTCGATACCGACGCCGATGCCGCCCG
The DNA here is from genome assembly GCF_055595715.1 of Streptomyces sp. NPDC040410. NCBI lineage: Bacteria > Bacillati > Actinomycetota > Actinomycetes > Kitasatosporales > Streptomycetaceae > Streptomyces > Streptomyces sp. NPDC040410. The sequence continues at coordinate 7,462 of NZ_JBVIVK010000009.1, read as the reverse complement.
CCCACAGCCGGCGGTCGGTCCACTCGTCGTCCACACGCAGCTGGATCTGGACGTCGACCTGGCTCAGGGACGCCTCCGGCCCGGCCGCGTACAGCACGGCGGTGGCCCGGCGCAGCGGGTAGACGTCGAAGCCTTCGATGAACTGCGAATTGCGCCAGTCGATGAAGGCGCTCTCGCCGTCGGGGCCTAGACGTACGTCGATCTGGCCGTCCTCGAGGTGGATGCCGAAGTGCCGGCTGCCGCGGTTCTCGACGGTGACCCGGACACTGAAGTAAGTCAGCCCGTCGGCGGCGTCGTCCCGTCCGCGCGGCGGCTCGGCCGCCTCCAGGCGGTGGACACGGACCCGCAGACCGGCATGCCCGTCGTACTCCTGCCAGTCCCCGGTCACGTTCGGCTCGTACACAATGCACCTCTTCGACCTCAGACAGCTGCTTCCTATCTGTGGGCTCACTGCACTGTCAAATGGGCAGAATGCGCTGTGGCCAGCGATTTCACCCCCTTGATCGCTGATCAAGCCGTGCGCAGGAAGAATCCGCCGGCCGACGGGAGAACGGTGCCCGCGGGCGTGCCGCACATCACGTTCCAGGCCATGATCATCGGGCCCGCCTGACAGCTCAGCGGGTTGACCTTGCTGACCGCCCGGGAGGAGAGGGCCGTCGCGTCTGCGGCGCGCCGGCGTTCGCCGGGGCCCTTCCCGAGCTCGGCCGGGGTGCCGAGGGCGCGGATGCGGCCGTGGTGCATCAGGCCGACCGGGTCGCACTACTGTTCGGCCTCGTCCATGTAGCGGGTGGTCACCAGGACCGCCTGCCGGTGGCGGCGCGGACGCCGTCGATGCGCTCCCCCACACCCGTCCGGGCGATCGGGTCGAGACCGATCACCGGTTCGCCGGGGATCAGCAGGCGGAGTGCGCTGACCAGGCCCGCACGAAGGCAATCGCCGAGGGACGTCAAGAGGAATTCACGCGACGAACTCCGCCGATTTCAGATCGTTCACTCTGTTGAAATTCTGCGCGACGGGTGGAATTCTGCGCGACGGGCCGGCAACGATAGAGAATCAACCGGTCGCACCGCGTCACCGTATTCACGGAATTGTTTTGGCACGGCCGTCCGAGGGAATCTGCCATTCAGTGCTTCGGACAGGAGGCACGTCCGTGGGAGCCGGCCTCCGGCCCCGGTGTCCTCCGTCAGGTCCGAGCCCGCGCCTCCCATGGTGGTCTGTCCCACCAGCACCTGGCGACGAGGAGCGCGCCATGCGCGTCACCACCAAAACGAAGCCGCACCCGCACGACGACGCCCCCGACACCAGCAAGGACTTCGAACGGCTCGCGGGGCTGCCGGAGGGGCCGGAACGCAAAGCGCTGCGGGACGAACTGATCCAGCTCTGGCTCCCCATGGCCGAACGGATCGCCATCCGCTTCAGGGGACGCGGCGAGTCGGTCGAGGATCTGTACCAGGTGGCGGCGCTGGGGCTCGTCAAGGCCGTCGACCACTTCGACCCGGCGCGCGGCACCGCCTTCGAGGCGTACGCCGTGCCCACCGTCACCGGCGAGATCAAGCGGCACTTCCGTGACCACCTGTGGTCGCTGCATGTGCCACGCCGCGTCCAGGACCTGCGCAACCGTGTGCGCCAGGCCGCGAAGGAGCTGTCGCAGACGATCCCGGGGCGCCCTCCGACCATCGCCGAGATCGCGGCTTGCGCGCAGCTGAGCGAGGACGAGGTGCGCACCGGCATGGAGGCCCTGGAGTGCTTCTCCGCGCTGTCGCTGGAGGCCGAGATGCCCGGCACCGACGGCTATGCCCTGACGGACGCGATCGGCGGGCCGGACCCCCACTACGACGTCGTCGTCGACCGTGTGGCCGTCAGGCCCTGCCTCGAGGCACTCCCGGAGCGCGAGCGGACCATCCTGTACCTGCGCTTCTTCAGGGGAATGACGCAGAGCGGGATCGCAGAGCAGCTCGGCATCTCCCAGATGCACGTCTCCCGCCTGCTCAGCAGCTGCTTCGACCGGCTGCGCGAGGAGGTCCTCGCCGAGGCCGGCTGAAGCGCGAGGGTGCCCTCACTCCGGCGGTACTCCCGGGATCTCCGTGGGGCCGTACCGGTCGAGGGCGTCTTCCAGTCGGGCCCGTATTTCCGGGGGCATTTCCCCGGTCCGCCCCCAGACAAGGATCAATTCCGCGACATTGCGGAGCTTGATGTTCGTGTGCTGGGAAACGTCCTTCAGCACCTCCCACGCCTCGTCGGGCGTCACTCTGCCGAGCGCGACGACCATGCCGATCGCCTGGTCCACCACGGCGTGCGAGGCGACGGCTTCCTTCAGCTGCTCGACCTCTGCCTGCAGCTCGAAAATCCGGTCCGTCTCGTCAGCCGGGTCGTGGGGTGCTGGTGCCACGCATCCATCCTGGCGACTCATCGTGCCCGGTGCCACCCAGCGGGGGCCCCGCCCGGCACCGTTTCGACGCGGCCGCCGGGGTACTCGGCAGGCGCCCGGAGTGGTTCCGGCCGGACACTGGGGGGTGAGACCCGGTGGCCCAGGCCGACGAGACCAGGACGCGACTGCCATGAAGCACGACCCGAGACTTCCCGGTGGCACGACGGACGTCGTCTCCACCCACTCCTTCTTCGGCGCACCCTGCTGGGTGAGCCTGACCAGCCGCGACCTGAAGACCACGGAGGAGTTCTACTCGGCCGTGCTGGGCTGGCGGTGGCAGACGGCCAAGCTGGGCGACCGTTTCCGGGTCGCGCTGGCCGAGGGGACGCCGGTCGCGGGGATCGCCGGGGTCGCCACCATGTGGCAGATGGCGGTGGCGTGGACGCCGTATTTCGCGGTGCCGAGCGCGGACGAGGCCGTGGCGCGGGTGCAGGAGCGCGGCGGTACGGCTGCGGTCGGTCCGATCTCCTTCCCGCCCGGACGGGCGGCGCTGCTGGCCGACCGGGACGGCGCCACCTTCGGGATCTGGGAGGGCGAGCTCGTTTCCGACTGGGAGAAGTGGCGGCGCGCACAACCCGCCTTCATCAGGCTCCACACGCGTGACGCCTTCGACGCGGCCATCTTCTACGGTGAGGTCTTCGACTGGGCGTCGAAGCGTCCGGGCTGCTGCGAGGTCCAGTACGAGGGCGGCGAGGTCGTGCTGCGCAGCGAGGGCCACGTGGTCGCGCGCATCGTGTCCGAGGCACGGGAATCGGCTCCCGACCCGACGATCCGCCCCCACTGGCAGGTCCACTTCGCGGTCTCGGACGTGTCGGCCTGCGCACGGGCGGCGGAGCTGCACGGCGGCAGCGTCCTGTCCAAGGGCAGCGAGGAGGCCGTACTGCGCGACCCCGACGGCGCGCAGTTCACGGTGACCTCCCGCCGCGAGCGCTGAACCCGGACCTCAGCGCTCCGGCCGGGAGGGCGGGCGGGACAGCAGGACCAGGCTGCGGGACTCGACGGTCAGGCCCGTTCCCGCCTTGTGCTCCGACTCGTCGGCGCCCTGCGGTTCCCCGGTGTCGATGAGTGTCGTCCACCGTTCGCCGTACGCGACGTCAGGCAGCCGGAAGTCGACCGGCTCCCAGTAGCCGTTGAGCAGGATCAGGAAGGAGTCGTCCACCACGGGCCGGCCGCACTGGTCGGGTTCGGCGATGGCGTCGCCGTTGAGGAAGACACCGACGCTGTGGGCGTCGGAGCGCCAGTCTTCGTTCGTCATCTCGCTCGCGTCCGGCAGCAGCCACACCAGGTCGGGCAGCGGCCCGCCCGCGTGCCTGGCCTTCTGGCCGCGGAAGAAGCGGCGCCGGCGCAGCACCGGATGGGCGGCCCGCAGCCCGATGACGTACCGGGTGAACTCCGCGAGCTCGCGCTGCTCGCCGGTCAGAGCCCAGTCGATCCAGGAGACTTCGTTGTCCTGGCAGTAGGCGTTGTTGTTGCCGCGCTGGGTGCGGCCGAGCTCGTCGCCGTGGCAGAGCATCGGAATGCCCTGCGACAGCAGGAGCGTGGCCAGGAAGTTGCGCTGCTGGCGGGCGCGCAGTTCCAGGACGGCCGGGTCGTCGGTCTCGCCCTCCGCGCCGCAGTTCCAGGACCGGTTGTGGCTCTCGCCGTCCCGGTTGCCCTCGCCGTTGGCCTGGTTGCGCTTGTCGTTGTAGGAGACCAGGTCGCGCAGGGTGAACCCGTCGTGCGCGGTGACGAAGTTGACGCTGGCGCGCGGGCGGCGGCGGCTGTGCGCGTACAGGTCGGAGGAGCCGGTCAGCCGGGAGGCGAACTCGCCCAGGGTGTGCGGTTCCCCGCGCCAGAAGTCCCGTACGGCGTCCCGGTACTTGCCGTTCCACTCCGACCACAGCGGCGGGAAGTTGCCGACCTGGTATCCGCCCTCCCCCACGTCCCACGGCTCGGCGATCAGTTTGACGCGGCTGATCACCGGGTCCTGCTGGATCAGGTCGAAGAACGCCGACAGCCGGTCCACTTCGTGGAACTGGCGGGCCAGGGTGGCCGCGAGGTCGAAGCGGAAGCCGTCGACGTGCATCTCGGTGACCCAGTACCGCAGGGAGTCCATGATCAGCTGCAGCACGTAGGGGTGTCGCATCAGCAGGCTGTTCCCGGTGCCGGTGGTGTCGTAGTAGTGCCCCCAGTCGCCGTCCACCAGACGGTAGTACGAGGCGTTGTCGATGCCGCGGAAGGAGAGGGTGGGACCCTTCTCGTTGCCTTCGGCGGTGTGGTTGTAGACCACGTCGAGGATCACTTCGAGGCCGGCCGCGTGCAGCGCCTTCACCATCGACTTGAACTCGGTGACCTGCTGGCCGCGCGTGCCGTGGGCGGCGTAGGCGTTGTGCGGGGCGAAGAAGCCGATGGTGTTGTAGCCCCAGTAGTTGGACAGGCCGCGGTCCTGCAGTACGCCGTCCTGCACGTACTGGTGCACCGGCATCAGTTCGACGGCGGTCACGCCCAGCGTGGTCAGATGCTCGACCACCGCGGGGTGCGCGAGACCGGCGTAGGTGCCGCGGAGTTCCTCGGGGACATCGGGGTGGGTGCGGGTGAGTCCGCGGACGTGGGTCTCGTAGATGACGCTGTCGGCGTACGGCCGCCGGGGCGGGGCGTCGTCGCCCCAGTCGAAGGCCGGGTCTGTGACCACGCCGAGCATGGTGTGCCCGGCGCTGTCGGAGGGGGACGGGCCGTCCGGAGCGCGTTCGAAGAGCGAGGCGTGGTTGTCCGCCTGCCCGTCGACGGCCTGGGTGTACGGGTCGAGGAGCAGCTTCGCCGGATTGCACCGCTGGCCGAGTGCCGGGGCCCACGGCCCGTGCACCCGGTAGCCGTAGCGCTGCCCCGGTCCGACACCGGGCAGATAGCCGTGCCACACGAAGCCGTCGACCTCGGTCAGCGGGACGCGGCGGTGCCTGCCCTCGTCATCGACGAGGACGAGGTCGACGCCTTCGGCGACCTCGCTGAACAGGGCGAAGTTGGTGCCCTTGCCGTCGAATGCGGCACCCAACGGGTAAGGGTGCCCGCTCCAGGCGGGCACCCCTTTCCGGCTGCGGCGCGCGGTCACCGCGCGCCCTCCCGTACGCCCTCGGGCATATGCGCGGTGCCGGCCAGCATGGCGACCGGCAGCTCGCGGGGCACCTGAAGCCCCTCGCGCAGGCTCGGTGCCGGTGCCGTCGGCACGAGCGGGACGCGTTCGCCGGCCCGGGCGCGCTGCGAGAACCAGATGACCTTGCTGCCGGTGTCGGTGGCACAGCAGCCCCAGCCGTCGCTCATCGCGGCGAGGTGCTCCAGGCAGGCGCGCAGGTCCTGGTCCGGCCGCAGGTCGCGGTCGTTGCCGCCGATCGCGGTGATGAGGTGCTGGCCGTTCCACCACATCTCGATGGACGTGTTCTTGTCCGTCGCGTGTTCGTCGATGGCCTTCAGCAGCATCTCGGCGCCGTGGCAGACGGGCTCGACCAGGGTCTCCAGGTCCCAGAACCGGAGGTGAGCGGCCAGGATGCGCCTGACCTGTCCGACCCGTTCCGGGCTGACTTCCACGTCGAGGTGGTAGTAGCAGGGCACTGCGGTCTTCATCTCGTTGGCTCCTCACCGGCGAAGCTCTCGCTCGCCCCCTGCGGGGACTGGGCCCCGAACACGAAGCGTGAGCACTGATCGCTTCTGAGTAAGGTCCAGAGTGAGACCACTACGCCATTCGTGCAACACGAGCACACCGCCGAAGTGGTTGAAGGGCCAACAAGACGCAACGTGGTCGCACGTGCACCATGAGTGAAGACCTCGATGCCCGTAACGGATCGTTCCGTGCCTGTGCGCACGGCCGCCGCCCGACGGTCGGGAGACGTGCGTTCGAGCCCCTGAAAGGTGAACGGCGCCATGCTGCTACCGGCCAAAGCCGAAGTCGCCCGGCAACTGCGGCGGTACCGGGCCTGGGAACGCATGATGCTCGCGGCCCCCGCCGACCATGCCGTACGGGCCACTTTCGAGGACTCGGGCTACACCCTCTGCGTACTGATGGGGAAGCGCTGCGCGCGCGAGGCCGCGGACGCCGCCGAGCGCTATCTGCGGAGCACACTCGCCGGCTACCTCCGGGAGCAGGACGAGCGGCCCCGGCTGAGCACGGTCGCCCGGCGGGGCCCGCCCACCAGGCACCGGCGCTCCCGCGCCGGGAGGTAGCCCTTCCGGCACAGCTCGATCCCCGGCCGGGCCAACAGGCCCGGCCTTCAGCACGGCGGAGGTGAGACCCATGAATCCGATCCAGGCCATCGGCCGCATCCCTGTACGTGATGTCCGTCCGAACGTGGAATGCGGCAGGCGCCCCGCCAAGGCGGTCAGAGGAGAAACGTTTCTTGTCACCGCGACCGTGTTCCGCGAGGGTCACGACGCGGTGGCCGCCAACGTCGTACTGACCGACCCGGAGGGCACCCACGGCCCCTGGACCCCGATGCGGGAACTGACCCCGGGCACGGACCGCTGGGGTGCCGAAGTCACCCCGGACGCCGAGGGCCGCTGGACGTACCGCGTCGAGGCCTGGAGCGACCCCGTGGCCACCTGGCGCCGGACCGCCCGTATCAAGGTGCCCGCCGGCATCGACACCGGGCTGGTCCTCGAAGAGGGCGCCGAACTGTACGAGCGGGTGGCGGCCGGAGTGCCGCAGGGCCCCGCGCGCGCGGTGGTCCTGGCCGCCGCGGAGACCGTCCGCGACGACTCGCTGCCGGTCGCCACCCGCCTTGCGGCGGCGTTGACGCCGGAGGTGGACGCGGTGCTGGCCCGGTATCCGCTGCGGGAGCTGGTCACCGCGTCGCCGACGCTTGAGCTGCTGGTGGAGCGGGAGCGGGCGCTGTACGGCGCCTGGTACGAGTTCTTCCCGCGCTCGGAGGGCACGCCCGAGCAGCCGCACGGCACGTTCGCGAGCGCCGCGCGTCGGCTGCCGGCGATCGCCGCGATGGGCTTCGACGTGGTCTACCTGCCGCCGATCCATCCGATCGGCACCACCTTCCGCAAGGGCCGCAACAACAC